>NZ_CP065053.1:3096835-3716202 GCF_015689335.1 Massilia antarctica
CGGACCAGCTGATCGTGGAAGTCGAGGAGCACGAGGCGCTCGGCACCTGGGGCGAGGATGGGCGCCTGCTGTCGGTCAAGGGCGATGTGTTTACCGCCAACCTGGCCGAGGCGGACGAGGATCATCCGCTGCCGGAGCTCGATGGCCCGGAAGGCAGCGAGAAGGAAGTGCTGGCGCGGTTCCTGGAGTTGCGCACGCTGTTTGCGCCGGTCGCGCTGGTGCCGGAAAAGCTGGACCTGTCGAGCCGTTACGCGTGGACCGTGAAACTCGATAACGGCATGAGCGTGGCGCTGGGGCGGGAGCAGGACAAGACGACCTTGAAAAAGCGGGTGCAGCGGCTGGTGGGGATTTATCCGCAACTGGCCAGTCGCCTGCAGGACGGGATCGACACGATCGACATGCGGTATCAGAACGGCCTGGCGCTTTCCGCCGCCGCCCTGGTGCTGCCAAGCGATCCGCACAAGCCTGTGAAGGCGGCAGTAAGAAAAGCAGTAAAACCGAACAGCAGATCAACCAGCAGCAAGATAAAGCAAAGACAGTAGGCGACAGCACATGACAAAAGACGCGAAAAACCTGATCGTCGGCCTCGATATCGGTACCTCGAAAGTGGTGGCCGTGGTGGCCGAGGTGATGTCCGACGGGCGCCACGAGGTGATCGGGCTGGGTCAGCACGAGTCGCGCGGACTGAAAAAAGGGGTGGTCGTCAATATCGAGGCGACCGTCGAATCGATCCAGCGCGCGCTCGAAGAAGCGGAGCTGATGGCCGACTGCAAAATCCGCAATGTGTACGCGGGCATCGCCGGCAGCCATATCCGCTCGTTCAATTCGAGCGGCATGGTCGCGATCAAGGACAAGGAAGTGACGGCCACCGACGTGGCGCGCGTGATCGAAACGGCCAAGGCGGTCAATATCCCGACCGACCAGCAGCTGCTGCACACGGTGCCGCAGGAATTCATCGTCGACAGCCAGGAAGACGTGCGCGAACCGATCGGCATGAGCGGCATCCGCCTGGAAGTGCGGGTGCATATCGTCACCGGTGCGGTATCAGCCGTGCAAAACATTGTAAAGTGCGTGCGCCGCTGCGGCCTTGAAGTGTCGGACCTGATTCTGCAGCCGATGGCGTCGGCCGACGCGGTGCTCACACTCGACGAGAAGGAACTGGGCGTGGTGCTGATCGACATTGGCGGGGGCACCACCGACATTGCGGTGTTCTCCGACGGCGCGATCCGGCACACGGCGGTCATCCCGATCGCCGGCGACCAGATCACCAATGACATCGCCATGGCGCTGCGCACGCCCACTTCCGAGGCCGAAGAGATCAAGATCCGCTATGGCGTGGCCAAGCAGGTGCTGGCCGACCCGCATGAGTCGCTCGAAGTGCCGGGGCTGGGCGACCGCGGTCCGCGCAACCTGTCGCGCCAGGCGCTGGCGGCGGTGATCGAGCCGAGGGTCGAAGAGTTGTTTGCGATGGTGCACCAGGTGGTGCGCGAGTCGGGCTACGAGGGCGTGCTCTCGTCGGGCATCGTGCTCACCGGCGGCACCGCGATCATGCCCGGCATGGTCGAAATGGCGGAAGATATCTTCCTCAAGCCGGCGCGCCTTGGCACGCCGGATTATCGCGGCCAGCTGGCCGACGTGGTGCGCAGTCCGCGCTACGCGACCGTGCTCGGGCTGCTGCTCGAAGCGAAGAAGCAGTATCTGCGCGGGCATATCGTCACACGCCAGGATGGCTCGGTGAAGGCGGTCTGGCAGCGCATGAAGGAATGGTTTTTAGGGAATTTTTAAGTCGGCACGGTTTGGAATACATCGCACACGGGTACTTGTTATTTAACGGTTAACGCAGTTTTCAACCTCCAGGTTTCATACGACTATGAGTCCTGGCGCTTGGAAACCGCACTTTGATTAGGAGTTCATCATGGAGTTTGATATGGTCGATAACGCAGCACTAGGAACCGTCATCAAGGTCGTCGGCGTCGGCGGAGCAGGTGGCAATGCGGTTCAGCACATGATCAACAAAGGTGTGTCGGGCGTTGAATTCATCGCGGCCAATACCGATTCGCAGGCACTGGCCGCGTCGAGCGCCCACAACATCATCCAGATCGGCGAGTCGGGCCTGGGCGCCGGCATGAAGCCGACCGTCGGCCGCCAGCTGGCCGAAGAATCGCGCGCGCGCATCGAAGACGCGCTGCGCGGCGCGCACATGGTCTTCATCGCGGCCGGCATGGGCGGCGGCACCGGTACCGGCGCAGCACCCATCGTGGCGGAAATCGCCAAGTCGCTCGGCGCGCTGACGGTGGCCGTGGTGTCGAAACCGTTCTCGTACGAAGGCCAGAAGTGCATGGACGTGGCCGAAAGCGGGCTCGAAGAATTGTCGCAGCACGTCGATTCGCTGATCATCATCCTCAACGAAAAGCTGGAAGAGATCTACGAAGACGAAAGCATGATCGAGTGGATGCGCCACGCCGATGATGTGCTCAACAACGCGGTGGCCGGTATCGCCGAGATCATCAACGTGCCGGGCCACATCAACGTCGACTTCAACGACGTCAAGACCATCATGGGCGAGCAGGGCAAGGCCATGATGGGCACCGCGACCGCCAGCGGCGTCGATCGCGCCCGTATCGCGGCCGAGCAGGCAGTCGCGTCGCCGCTGCTCGACGGGATCGACCTGTCGGGCGCGCGCGGGGTGCTGGTCAACGTGACCGCCAGCCGTGGTCTCAAGGGTAAAGAGATCAAGGAAGTCATGGCGGCGGTGCGCGCGTTCGCGGCGCCGGATGCATCGATCGCGCAGGGTATCGCGTACGACGACGACATGGGCGACGACATCCGCGTGACCGTGGTGGCGACCGGCCTGGGCAAGGCCAAGAAGGCCATGCAGCTGGTGCAGCAGCCGATGCTGCGCACCGGTACCCACAACGGTCCGATGATGTCGGGCGGCGCGGGTGCCACCGTGGGCGTGTCGATGGGTGCCGGCGCGGCCAGCGGCCATGCGATGGAAGGCATGAAGCAGCCAGCTGTGTGGCGCCGCGAGCAGGCCTCCGAGCAGGTGCAGGCGATGCAGCGCAATGGCGTGGAAACCTACGACATTCCGGCCTTCCTGCGCAAGCAAGCCGATTAAACGGCCGCTATCGTTGAAAAAGCCGGGGCGATCCCCGGCTTTTTTTACGCCGTTTTTTCCGCGCGCGGACGGCACGACCGCGCGCCAGGGAGGCGCCGGCCTGCAAGGTCGGACAGGATCAGGCATACTAACCGTCTTATCAACCTCATACCATGGAGCCTCGAATGACTATTAAAATCGGCGACCGCCTGCCTGAAGGTACCCTCTCTGAATTCGTCGAGACCGAAACCGAAGGCTGCTCGCTCGGCCCGAACACTTTCCAGGTAGCTGATCTGGTCAAGGGCAAGAAGATCGCGATCTTCGGCCTGCCGGGCGCCTACACCCCGACCTGCTCCGCACAGCACGTGCCGGGCTACGTCAAGCTGGCCGACGAACTCAAAGCCAAGGGCGTCGATGAAATCTGGTGCATCTCGGTCAATGACGCTTTCGTCATGGGCGCCTGGGGCCGCGACCAGAAAGCCACCGGCATCGTGCGCATGATGGCCGACGGTAACGCCGCCTACAGCAAGGCACTGGGCCTGGATGCGGACTTCTCCAAGTTCGGCATGGGCACGCGCTCGCAGCGCTACTCGCTGCTGGTCGACGACGGCGTCGTCAAGCAGCTCAACGTGGAGCAGGGCGGTGCGTTCGAAGTGTCGAATGCCGAAACCTTGCTCAAGCAAGTCGCTTAAAACCAACCCGTAACCATTTCCGCAAAAACGGCGCCGCGGCGCCGTTTTTTATATCGCCATGCATATTCAAACCGAAACCCCGCGCCAGCCCGATATCATCGCCATGCTCGAACGGCTGGACGCGTATTGTGCCGATCTGTATCCCGCCGAGAGCAACCATTTGATGGAGGTCGACTCGCTGACCCAATCCGATGTGGTGTTCCTGGTCGCGCGCGACCCTGACGGCCGCGCACTCGGCTGCGGCGCCTATGTCGACCGTGGCGGCTACGGCGAAGTCAAACGCATGTATGTCGACCCGGCCTCGCGCGGCAAGGGCGTGGGCGGCAGGCTGCTGGCCGAGATCGCGCAGCGCGCCAGGGCAGCTGGCTTGCCGTCGCTGATGCTCGAAACCGGCATCAGCCAGCCCGAAGCCATCGGCTTGTATGAGCGCGACGGCTTTATCCGCTGCGCGCCGTTCGGCGACTATCAGCCCGATCCTCTGAGCCTGTTCATGGTCAAGCGCCTCTGATGGCTGGCAAAGGCAACCTGCGCGCTATCTACGCGATGCTGATCGCGGTGGTCATGTTTTCGCTGATGGACACGGCGCTCAAGCTGCTGTCGGCGCATTATCCGGCGCTGCAGGTGGCTGCCATGCGCGGGCTGTCGTCGCTGCCGCTGGTGTTTGCCTATGTCGGCTGGCGCGGCGCGTTCGGCACGGCGCTGCAGGTGCGCTGGCCGATGCATCTGCTGCGCGCCGGCTTGAGCATCACGATGCTGGCCCTGTTTGCCTTCGGCCTGCGCAAGCTGTCGCTGGCCGAAGCGTATTCGATCTTCTTCATTGCCCCGGCCCTCATTACCGCGCTGTCGGTGGTGTTCCTGAAGGAGTCGGTCGACCTGGCGCGCTGGATCGCCATCGCAGTCGGCATGGGCGGGGTGCTGGTGGTGCTGCGCCCGAGCGGGACCGGCATGCTGACCCTGGGCGGGCTGGCGGTGCTGGGCGCGGCCACCTGCTACGCGGTGTCGGCGATTGCCTCGCGCCTCGTCGGGCGCACCGACCGCGCCGAGCACATGGTGTTGTGGCTGATGGTGTTCCTGGCCATCGGTGCGTCGGCCTTGGCCGCGCCCAACTGGGTGGCGCTGCGCGCCCAGGATTTCTGGCTGTTGTGCGGCCTGGCCCTGACGGGATTTTTGGGCCAGCTGGCGATCACCGAAGCGTTCAATTCGGGCGAGGCCTCGCGCGTGGCGCCGTTCGAGTATTCGGGGCTGGCCTGGGGCGTGGCGCTGGACTGGCTGCTGTGGCGTACCCTGCCCGACCGCTACACCCTGATCGGCGCGGCCATCATCATCGGCAGCGGCATCTATCTGGTGCGCCACGAGCGCGCGCATGCGCAGGCCGAGCACCCCTAGACGCCCGGCAGCGCTGACCCATCAAGTTCGCTATAATCGCCGGATGTTAAAACAAAGAACCGTCAAACAACTGGTGCGCACCATCGGCGTGGGGCTGCACTCCGGGACCAAGGTCGAACTGACCCTGCGCCCGGCCGCGATCGATGTCGGCATCGTGTTTCGCCGCGTCGACCTCGACCCGGTGGTGGAGTTTCCCGCCAGCGCAGGCGTGGTGGGCGACACCCGCATGGCGTCGGTGCTGGTCAAGGACGATGCGCGCGTGTCGACGGTGGAGCACCTGATGTCGGCCTGCGCCGGGCTCGGGATCGACAATCTGTACGTGGACGTGTCGGCCGAAGAGATTCCGATCATGGACGGCTCGGCCTCGTCGTTTGTCTTTTTGCTGCAACAGGCGGGTGTGCAGGAGCAGGGCGCGGCGAAAAAATTCATCCGCGTGCTGAAAGACGTGGAGGTACGCCAGGGCAGCGGCGCCAACGAAAAATGGGCGCGCCTGACCCCGTACGACGGTTTCAAGCTCGATTTTTTCATTGAATTCAACCATCCGGCGGTCGACGGCACGACCCAGCGCGCGTTTGTCGACTTCGGCGACGTCTCGTACGTGCACGACGTGGCCCGCGCGCGCACCTTCGGCTTCATGCAGGATGTGGAAAGCCTGCGCGGCATGGGCCTGGCGCGCGGCGGGTCGCTCGAAAACGCGATCGTGATGGACGAGTACCGCATCCTCAATTCGGATGGCCTGCGCTACGACGACGAGTTCGTGCGCCACAAGATCCTCGACGCGATCGGCGACTTGTACCTGGTCGGGCACCCGCTGCTGGCCGGCTACGAGGCGCACAAGTCGGGCCATGCGCTCAACAACCTGCTGCTGCTTGAATTGCTCAAGCATCCGGATGCCTACGAAATCGTGGCGTTCGAGACGCCCGGCAGTGCGCCGCCCTCGTATGTGCGCCAGATGGCGCGCGAGTGGGCGCTGACCTGAAAACCGAGTGAGCGCTTACCTGAAAACCGTCGTCCCCGCGCCAAGGCGGCCCTCGCCGGGGATCCAAGTTTTCAGCAGCCGCTTGCTACGCATCGAACTTGGGCCCCCGCCTGCGCGGGGGCGACGGTTTCGGGGCTGGTGGCCGCTCTGTTAAACGCACCGTCTTAAATCCATCGTCGCCTAGCGCTGGCGCGCCGCCATCGCCTTGACGGCGGCGATCAGGGTGGCGTTGGCCTTTGTCTTGGGCAGGGCGTCGCCCAGCGCCTCGAACGCCGAGCGCGCCGTGCCGGGCAAAATCAGCTGATGCGTGTGCACCACCGGCGCGATACTGCGCGTGACCTGCACTTTCAATTTGATCTCGTCGATATGCCAGCCGCGCTTTTGCAGGGCGCCCTGCAGCTTGGGCAGTTGCTGTTTGAGCTTGGCCGCGACGGCCGAACTGGGCACGGCCAGCACCAGGCGCGCGTCTTCGAACGAGAGCACGTCGCAGTTGCCGAACATCGGCGGCAGCGCCTTGGCGCAGTCGCTCTGCAGGCTGGCCATGCGCATCGCCGTCGGCAGCAGGGCCGCCATCTTGTCGTTACGCTTGAGAAAATCGGTAGCGACGATCGAGGTGCGGCGCGTCTTGGTTCCGTAGATATGCATAAGCCGCAACATAGCACAGCGCGCGGCGCCCCGCCAGATCGCCTTGCCGGAGTCATTTTATTAACTTTGTTTTGCCCTTGCCTCTTGAGTTCCGGGCCAATATCCCCAAGTGTGGCGAGATCGCATGATAAAATCACAGTCTTTTTGCCATAGTCGGCCGTTGGGTGATATGTTTTTGCTATCATTACGGCTTCTTTTTGCGGCGCCTTTTTCAAGAATTCAAGCATGTCATTACTGACCCAGATTTTCGGTAGCCGCAACCAGCGGCTGCTCAAGCAATATCAAAAAATCGTGCGCGAGATTAACGCGCTCGAGCCACAGATCGAAAAGCTGTCGGACCTTGAACTCCAGGCGAAGACGCCGCAGTTCAAGGAGCGCGTCGCCAAAGGCGAAACGCTCGACCAGCTGCTGCCGGAAGCATTCGCGGTCTGCCGCGAGGCGGCCAAGCGGGTGCTCAAGATGCGCCACTTCGATGTCCAGATGATCGGCGGGATGGTGCTCCACTACGGCAAAATCGCCGAAATGGGCACCGGCGAGGGCAAGACCTTGATGGCGACCTTGCCGACTTACCTGAATGCCTTGTCCGGCAAGGGCGTGCACGTCATCACGGTCAACGATTACCTGGCCCAGCGCGACGCCGAGTGGATGGGACGCCTGTACAGCTGGCTCGGCCTGACCACCGGCATCAATCTGTCGCAGATGGACCACGGCGTCAAGCAATCGGCTTACGCGTCGGACATCACCTACGGCACCAACAACGAATTCGGTTTCGACTACCTGCGCGACAATATGGTGTTCGAGGCCAGCGAGCGGGTCCAGCGCAGCCTCAATTTCGCCGTCGTCGATGAAGTCGACTCGATCCTGATCGATGAGGCGCGTACGCCGCTGATCATTTCGGGCCAGGCTGAAAACCATACCGAGCTGTATCACCAGATCAATTCGCTGCCGGCCAAGCTCACCCTGCAGATCGGCGAAGAAACGCCGGACGGCAAGGGCGAGGTCTCGGTCCCGGGCGACTATACCAAGGACGAGAAGGCGCACTCGGTGCTGCTGACCGAACGCGGTCATGAGAACGCCGAGGCGATCCTCACCGAAATGGGCCTGCTGCCGGAAGGCGCTTCGCTCTACGACGCCGCCCACATCACCCTGATCCACCACCTGTACGCAGCCCTGCGCGCGCACGCGCTGTACCACAAGGACCAGCATTACGTGGTGCAGAACGATGAAGTGGTGATCGTCGATGAATTCACCGGCCGCCTGATGACCGGGCGCCGCTGGTCCGACGGCCTGCACCAGGCAGTCGAAGCGAAGGAAGGCGTGCGCATTCAGAACGAGAACCAGACCCTGGCCTCGATCACCTTCCAGAACTACTTCCGCATGTACACCAAGCTGTCCGGCATGACCGGCACGGCCGATACCGAAGCGTACGAATTCCAGGAAATCTATGGTCTGGAAACCGTCGTCATTCCGCCGAACCGTCCGTCGCAGCGCAAGGACCGCCAGGACCAGGTGTACAAGTCCTCGGCCGAGAAATACAACGCGATGCTGATCGATATCCGCGATTGCTACGAGCGCGGGCAGCCGGTCCTGGTGGGTACCACCTCGATCGAAAACTCCGAGATGCTGTCGGGGATCCTCGACAAGGCCAAGCTGGCGCACAACGTCCTCAATGCGAAGCAGCATGCGCGCGAGGCCGAGATCATCGCCCAGGCGGGCCGTCCCAAGATGATCACCATCGCCACCAACATGGCCGGCCGCGGTACCGACATCGTTTTGGGCGGCAACGTCGAAAAGCAGATCCAGATCATCGAAGCCAATGCGGCCTTATCAAGCGACGACAAGGCCACCCAGGCGGAAAAACTGCGCAGCGAGTGGAAGTCCCTCAACGAGCACGTGGTGGCCGCCGGCGGCCTGCACATCATCGGCACCGAACGCCATGAATCGCGCAGGGTCGACAACCAGCTGCGTGGCCGTTCCGGCCGCCAGGGCGATCCGGGTTCGTCGCGCTTCTACCTGTCGCTCGACGACGCGCTCCTGCGCATCTTCGCCGGCGACCGCGTGCGCGCCATCATGGACCGCCTGAAAATGCCGGAAGGCGAACCGATTGAAGCGGGCATCGTCTCGCGCTCGATCGAGTCGGCCCAGCGCAAGGTCGAGGCGCGCAACTTCGACATTCGCAAGCAATTGCTCGAATACGACGACGTCTCCAACGACCAGCGCAAGGTGATCTACACCCAGCGTAACGAACTGCTCGAAACGACCGACATCGGCGAACTGATTGCATCGCTGCGCGCCGGCGTGTTCACCGACGTGGTGCATGCGTTCGTGCCGGAAGAATCGGTCGAAGAGCAGTGGGACATTCCCGGCCTGGAAGCGACCCTGGCCAACGAGTGGCAGCTCAGCGTGCCGCTGGCGCAGATGCTGGCGACCGATACCAACATGACCGACGACGACGTCCTCGAAAGGGTGCTGGCTGCGGCCGACGCCTCGTACAACAGCAAGATCGCCATCGTCGGCAAGGAATCGTTCGGCGGCTTCGAGCGCAATGTCATGCTGCAAAGCGTGGACAGCCACTGGCGCGAGCACCTGGCCGCGCTGGACCACCTGCGCCAGGGTATCCACCTGCGCGGCTATGCGCAAAAGAACCCGAAGCAGGAGTACAAGCGCGAAGCGTTCGAGCTGTTCGGATCGATGCTGGACATGATCAAGAATGAAGTGATCCGTATGATCATGACGGTGCGCATCCAGTCGCGCGAGGAAATCGACGCCGAAGCGGCCATGCACCAGTCGCACGTCGAAAACGTCAGCTACCAGCACGCGGATTTCAATCCGGACGCGGCGCCGGAAGATTTGCTCGCGCCCGTCGGCACGCCTGGCGACGACGAGATGCTCGGGCCGAAGGTCGGCCGCAACGACCCATGCCCTTGCGGCAGCGGCAAGAAGTTCAAGGCATGCCACGGCAAGCTCGCATAAAGCGCCCGGCATGACCAACAAGGGAGGCAGAACGTGATGTTCCGCCTCCCTTTTTTTACGGCCATGCGCATCAGATTACATCGCTATCCATTCAAGGAGCCTCTCATGCCCCATCCGCTCCACCGCAGCGCCCTGACGGCGTGTGCGCTCGCACTCATTCTGTTCGCGCCGCTGGCGCAGGCGGGAAAATACGACGCCGACCGCCCCGGCGGCGCCGATCATCCGCTGCTGTCGCGTTACGCCGGTTCCACCTTGTACCTGCATGGCGAAGAAAACTACGCCAGTGCGCGCACGCTCGTTGCCGGTAAAAACGGCCCGGTCGAGAAGACGGTCGAAGGCAAGATCTCGAACCGGCTCTATTTCGGACCGAAGGGACGCGGCTCGCTGGAGATCTTCCGCAATTACCAGGCCGCGTTGCGCGGCGCCGGCTTCGACACCCTGTACGAATGCGAGGCGGCCCAGTGCGAGAAAGACCGCACCCAGTCGAAGATCGTGCGCTGGGCGCAAGGCGCGCAATGGGTCGACAATGGCCAGAGCGATGCCTATGTGATCCGCCTGTTCGAATACAAGCCGGGCTTCCACTACATCCACGCGCGCAAGCAAGCCCAGGCGGGCGCGGTGGACGTGCAGATTGCGTTGCGCACCGGCGAGGAGAGCGACGCCAACGTCCAGGGCCGCGCGCAGCAGTTCATGCAGGTGATCGAGGCTGCCGGGGTAGAGCAGGGCAATGTGACGGTCGACGCCAGCGCCATTGGTGCCGCGCTCAGGAAGGATGGCCGCATCGCCCTGTACGGCATTCTGTTCGATACCAACAAGGCGGTGATCAAGCCGGAATCGAAGGACACGCTCGAACAGATGGCCAGGTCGCTCAAGAACGACCCTGGCGTGAACGTGTTCATCGTCGGGCACACGGACAACCAGGGCGCGGTCGATGCCAACCTTGCACTGTCGCGCAAGCGCGCGCAGGCGGTGGTCGATGCCCTCGGCACGCAGTACGGGATCGCGCCAGCGCGCATGCAGGCGCATGGCGTGGCCAACCTGGCGCCGGCGGCGAACAATGCCGACGACAGCGGGCGTGCGCGTAACCGCCGCGTTGAAATGGTGGTGCGTTGATGCGCATCCCATTGACGTTATTGGGCGCCCTGCTGGCCGGTGGCGCCGCCGCCGCCCCGGCGCTCGAGCAAATCCTGCCGCCGGCCGGCTTGTACCGGCTCGATTCGGCATCGACCAGCAGCATCCCGGCGCCCGCGCCGGCCAACCGGGTCGACAC
The DNA here is from genome assembly GCF_015689335.1 of Massilia antarctica. Lineage (GTDB taxonomy): Bacteria > Pseudomonadota > Gammaproteobacteria > Burkholderiales > Burkholderiaceae_D > Telluria_A > Telluria_A antarctica. The sequence goes on from NZ_CP065053.1 coordinate 3,107,878, forward strand.
GCGGGTCGATGGCGCGAACGGCGACATCGTGCGGCGCGAGCGCGTCGCCGGGGCCGACTCGGGCGAGCAGGTGTTTGAAGGCAAAGGGCCGGTCACGCACTGCATCCGGCCGCGCCGCATCGCGGACGCGCTGTATTCGTCGGCGGTGGCGCTGGCGTCCTGCCCGGACCAGTCCAGCGAGGTCGGCGCGGATGGGGTGGTGGTGCATACGGCGAACTGTCCGGCGTCGGTGGTCACCTTGACCATCCGCCGCATCGACAAGCTGACCTGGGAATACGATACCGTCAGCGCCACCCGCACCGGCGACCCCGCTGCGGACCTGGCATGGATGCGTCCCGTGCTGGAGCGCGAAGCGGCCGAAGGCAAGACGCCGCAGGCGCGCGCCAAGGCGGCGCAGCAGCTGCTTGACCTGCCGCGCCTGCAGCGCGAACTGGCGGAGAAACAGGTGGCGGTCAACGTGCAGTACGCAAAGGCGCTGCGCGAAGCGAAAACGCCCGACGCCGCGGCCGCAGTGCGCGCGACGATGGTGCAGTCGGGCAAAGCGGTGGCCACGCAGGCGCGCCAGCGGGTGCGCTGGACCCGCATCGGCAACAGCTGTGCCGTGGGCGCGGGCGGGTAACTGCAGGGGCCGTGTCGTGCCGGCGCCACGGTGGTGACATTGCTGATAGGTAAGAATGATTTCAGTTGATAACACGCAACAATAGCAAGGGCGCTTCCTGCAATGGTTAGGTTTCATTGCCAACCAGGAGGACGTTATGAAAGCCATTTTCGCCGCTGTCGCTGTCTCGGCATGCTTGCTGCTCGCGGTGCTCGGAGGCGTGGTCCCGTCGTCATCGCCACCGGCGGACCCGGGCGCGGACGTTCAGCGCAGCAGCCTGCAGTGTCCGGCTAACAGCAAGTTGGAAGGAAACCAGTGCACCTGCCCGGAAGCGACCAGCTGGACCGGGGCGCAATGCATGCAGGTGTGGTCCAGCTCAGGGCGCGCGATGGCTGCCGTGGCGCCGCCGCAGCCGCCGCGGTGATGGATTGAGAAGATGATGGGAGGGCGGCGGCCATCGGACGATGGCCGCCGCCTGGTGCTTGCTGCTTACTTGGTGGCGCGGCGCTTGGCCGGCTTTTTGGCGCCGGCCGCCGGCTTCTGGCTGCCGGTCGGCAGGGCGACCGCCTTGCCGTTGACGGTCAGCTTGCCCGCCTTGAATTGAACGATCGATACCAGCACGCCGTCGTCCAGACGTGCGTAGCCGTCGGCCGTCGCCTTGTCCACCGCCATGTCGGACAGGCTCTTGGCGGTCGAGTCCAGCATCTCCGGCGTCGGCGTTTCGCCTTTCCGGGTCGCCTGCGCCTGCGTCACATTGCGTGCGATGGCGGTGATCAGCGCTACCGGCACGCGCATTTCAAAGCGTCCGTCCAGCTTTTTCATCAGGGCGTTGGTCGTCTTGAAATCCTTGTCGACCGTCGTGCCCAGGGCCAGGCTGCCCTTCATCAGCGCACGATGGCCGTGGTAGCCGGCGCTCATCTCGGTGATCTCGACCGCCGTGCCGTGTGCCGCCATGCCCTTGACGAAGGCCTTGAGCTGCGGACCGATATCGTCCAGCTTCGGCTCGGCGCCCGGCTTGGTCGTCTTCTGGATAGCCTTGCTCAACTGCTCGAACGATGTCAGATCGAGCTTGTTCATCTTCAGCGACATGCGCAGGTCGTCGATCTTTTCATCCATGACCGTGATCAGCTTGATGCTGAAATCGCTGCCGATGTCGTATTCCTTGCCATTCTCGGCCACTGAGGAGGTGCCCGACAAGCCTTCCATTTTCATGGCGACCGCTGGCTCCTTGCCGGTCACGTCGACCGATTTGACGTCCGCGCGCGCCGTGCCGAGCCACACATCGTCGCCGTTGCGGCGCTGGTTGCTCTCGACGGTCATGTCGTTGAAGACCACGTTGGCGGCCTTGGCATCGATGGTCAAGCGCGGCCAGCTGCCGGTGGCCGTCAGGGTGCGGCCGGCCTCGTCGGTCAGCAGATTCGCCTTGAGCGCGCTCCACGACCAGTTCAGCTCGTTCAAATCGGCGTAGCTGTGCGCCGGCACCGAGATATCGAAGGCGACCATGCCGGCCGCCGCAGGTGCGCGCGCCATGGTGTAGGGCCGTGCCGAGCCGAACACGGTTTTCAGCTTGGCGGCAGTCGGCGCCGAGAACTCGAATACCGCCAGCTTGTCGAAAATGGGAATCGGATTGCCCTTGGCCCAGGCGAAATTGCGTTCGAGTTCGGACGCCGCCGCCGCGACCGCGTCGCCCATGTTCGACTCGATCTTGGCCACCGGCGCCTTGGCGGGGACGGGACGTTGCGCGGCAAAAACGGGGAAGGAGGCCAGCAGGGCTGTGCAGAGGAGAAGTTTTTTCACGGGATTGATTGATAAATAGTTAATTTTTAACATTATCAAGCAAATGACTTTCCTTGTCATCAAGCATTTTTACGGTTGTGATTAAGCAACGAAATGCGGGGCCGGGCCTCAGCTTTCAGGGAAGGTCGGGGTCTCGAAGCCGTATTCCAGGAACTTGCGCTGCATGTCGGCGACGTTGGCGCGCTGGGTCGGGTTCAGTCCGGCCCACGCGCCCGGCAGCGCCTTGCGCAGGTAGCGCGCGCCCTTGTCGAAATCTTCGCGGGCCTCGTCCTTGCGGCCCAGCGCTTCGAGCGCCCGCCCGCGCATCCAGTACGCGTCCGGAAACGCGGGCTGCGCCGCCAGGCCGGCGCTGATGGCGCCGACGGTTTCCTCATAGCGTTTCAAGGTGAAGAAGGCGACTGCGAGGTTGTATTGCACCGGCATGCTGACCCAGCCCAGGGCGCGGTCCAGATCCTCGGCCTTGTGCAAGGTGTCCAGTTCTTCCTTGTACTCTTTGCGGGCGCGCTGGGCCGCGGCGTGCTGCATCGTTTCGCCGAGCAGGCGCCGCAGGCGCACCTTGCGCGCGGCTGCCTGCTTGCTGTCGAACTGCGGGTCGGCCACCGTGGCGGCGGCGCAGCGCGCATGGGTCGCCGCACCGTTCTCGCCCCACGCGCGCAGGTCGATCTGCTGGCCGAGGCGCGCCAGCACGGGCGCCATGGCACCGACATCGTTCGCCAGGCAGGCGAAATAGGCGTACGCGTTCAGGTTCCACGGGTCCGGATACTGCGTGATCAGCACCTCGAAGCTGGCGCGCATGGTCGGCCAGTCGGCCTGGCTGACCTCGAAGATTTTCCCCTTGTAGGCCGATTGGTCCAAGTACCAGTACAGGCGCGCATACATCGCGCCCTGTTCCTTGCCGGCGGCCTTGTTCAGCTCTTGCGCGAGCTGCTCGACCGCATCCGGCGCGCCGTTCCAGTGCGCCATCGAGAATCCCGCTGCCGTGAAATACGCTTCGTGGTAATTCGGATAGCGCGCCATCGCCGCGCCGATCTTTTCCTGGTAATGCGCTTGCGTGAACTGGTTCGTGTACGGGAACACATTGAGCATGGCGCGATGCCACTCCGGGTCGGCCGCTTTGGCGGCCAGCGCCTGGGTATCTTCCAGCACCCGCATGGCCGCCGCCGAACCCAGGCTCAGGTCGCGCCGCTGCTGTTCCGTGAGCGTGTTGTAGAAGCCCGAGCCGCGGTTCGCTTCGGCGCGCTTTAACAGCATATAGGCCTCGAACAGGCGCGCCGGCACCGACGTCGGATATTGTTTTTGCCACGCCTTGGCCCGGGCCTGCACCGTGTCCCAATAGGCCGCATCGGTGCGCCACTGGCCGAAGCCGCGCAGCTGGTTGTACAACAGCGCCTGCTTCCAGATGCCGCTCGGGGTGCGCTGGCCGGGGCCGCGGATGCGCCGATACAGCGCTTCCAGGCCCTTGTAATCGCCGGCCTCCAGGTAGCGGTTCGTTTCGCTGGCGATCGCTTCGCGCGCGCGCATGTCGGCGCCATCCGCGCTTTCTTGGGCGGCAGCCGCCGACTTGGCGAGCGGCTGCGCGCCGGCGTGGCTGAACCCGGGCGTGGTCAGGCAGGCCAGCAGGATGGCAAAGCGGGCCCGCCGTAGCGCGGATGGAAACAAGGTCGGGAGAGTCAAGGCAGTCCTTCGGATCGAGAATGTGCGGGCGATGTTAGACTGATATTTTACATACATCCGATGGCCATCGGCCCCCAGGCTCCCACCATGAAAGAGCAGATCCAGTGAAGCACCTTATCCGCACGGTCCTCGCCATCGCCGCGCTGTGCCCCTGCGCAGCGGTGGCCGCGGCCGGGCCGGAACCCGTCTACGAGCCGCTCGATCCGCTTGCCTGCACCAAGCCGCTCAAGCGCCCGCCGCCGCTACCCAAGGAAAGCTACGCGGCCTACAACATCGAGCGTCGCTTCCTCGATCTCGACGGCAGTGGCCGGTGCGTGCTGATGGACGTCTGGATCGCGCGTCTGGGCGGCAGCGCCTCGGTTGGCATGCGCACCTTGGAGCAGCGCTTCCTGCGTTTTAGCGCAGGCAAGTGGCGCGCGTTCAGCGCCGATCTCGCGTATTTCCCGCGTGCCCTGCGCGCGCATCCCGGTAACACGCTGATCCTGGTCGACGCCCCCACCGAACAGGATACCGGCGACGCCATGCTCGTCCCGACCGATACGCCGCGCGTGTTCGCCGTGGCCGGCTGGACTGACGGCGGCACCCGGCTCGACCTGCGCCCGGCCGATGAGCAAGGCGGCGCCGTGCTGCGGGCGCTGGAGGGCGCGCCCGGCCGGCGTCCCGATGTCCGTCTCATGCAGCGCCGCTGAGCGCGACCCGGTTTCCCGCTGCGCCGTCAGCGGCGCTGGCGTCGTGACATGGCTGCTTGAAAGCGCAAGCGCGCCAATCGGTGCCGACCCTGCCATGGCGTGCCAGGCCCCGGGCGGATGCGGCCAACGCACGATCCTTGGCGCTTGCATCTGCGGATATCGTTTCAACGTTACAATAGCGGCTTCCCACTTCACTGCTAGAGAATCCGCCATGGCCGTTAATTCCCCTCTGCCCGTCGCCGCCGACCTGAAGCCCGTCAACGGGATCGAGATCGGTTTTGCCGAAGCCGGCATCAAGAAGCCGAACCGCAAGGATATCCTGGTGATGAAGCTCGCCGACACGGCCACCGTGGCCGGCGTGTTCACCACCAACCGCTTCTGCGCCGCCCCGGTGCAAGTCTGCAAAGCCAACCTGGCGGCCGTGGCCGCGGGCGGTGCGCCGATCCGCGCGCTGGTGGTCAACACCGGCAACGCCAACGCCGGCACCGGCGAAACCGGCCTGGCCAGCGCCCACGCCACCTGCGCCGCGCTGGCGCGCCTGCTCGACTGCGAGCCGCACCAGATCCTGCCGTTTTCGACCGGCGTGATCCTCGAACCGCTGCCGCTCGAGAAAGTCGTCAGCGCCCTGCCGGCGGCCATCGGCAACCTGAAGGCCGATAACTGGTTCAACGCCGCCGAGGCGATCATGACCACCGACACCCAGCCGAAGGCGGCGTCGCGCACGGTCGACATCTGCGGCCACAGCGTCACCATGACCGGCATCAGCAAGGGCGCCGGCATGATCCGGCCGAACATGGCGACCATGCTGGGCTACCTGGCGATCGACGCCAAGGTGTCGCAAGACGTGCTCGATGAACTGGTCAAGCACGCGGCCGACCATTCGTTCAACTGCATCACCATCGATGGCGACACCTCGACCAACGATTCCTTCATGCTGATCGCCACCGGCACCGGCAGCCTGGCCATCGCCAACACCGATTCGACCGAATACGCCGAACTGAAAACCGCCGTGACCGACATCGCCCGTTCGCTGGCGCAGATGATCATCCGCGACGGCGAAGGCGCCACCAAGTTCATCACCGTCACGGTGGAAGAAGGCGGCTCGATGGATGAATGCCGCAAGATCGCCTACTCGATCGCCCACTCGCCACTGGTGAAGACCGCGTTCTTCGCGTCCGACCCGAACCTGGGCCGCATCCTGTGCGCGATCGGCTACGCCGGCGTGGACGACCTGGACGTGACCAAGCTCGATCTGTACCTCGACGACGTGCTGGTGGCGAAAAGCGGCGGGCGCAATCCGGCCTACCAGGAAGCGGACGGCCAGCGCGTGATGCAAAAGAGCGAAATCACGGTCCGTGTGCGCCTCGGGCGCGGCGCCCACAGCGCCACCGTCTGGACCTGCGACCTGTCGCACGACTACGTGACCATCAACGCCGATTACCGTTCCTGAGCCGCGCCTTGACGACCCCACTCGAACAGTTCCTGCTGCGCGCCGAAGCGCTGCTGCAGCGGGTTGAGGCGGTGCTGCCGCCCGCGTATCCGCGCGAACCGGACTGGCGCCTGTCGACCGCTTTCCGCTGGCGCAAGCGCGCCGGCAGCGGCGTGAGTTACCTGCAGCCGGTGCTGCATGCATCAAGCATCGCGCTGTCTGACCTGCACAACGTGGCGCCGCAAAAGCTGCAGATCGAGCGCAACACGCGCCAGTTCGTGCAGGGACGTCCGGCCAACAACGTGCTGCTGACCGGCGCGCGCGGCACCGGCAAGTCGTCCCTGATCAAGGCGTGCCTGAACCAGTTCGCCGCCGACGGCCTGCGCCTGATCGAAGTCGACAAGGCCGACCTGGCCGAGCTGCCCGACATCGTCGACCTGGTGGCGGGGCGCCCCGAGCGCTTCATCATCTTTTGCGACGACCTGTCGTTCGAAGAAGGCGAGGGCGGTTACAAGGCGCTCAAGGTGGCGCTCGACGGTTCGATCGCGGCCCAGTCGGACAATGTGCTGATCTATGCCACCTCGAACCGGCGCCACCTGCTGCCCGAGCGCATGAGCGACAACGCCAGCTACAGGCATGACGGCGACGGCGACCTGCATCCGGGCGAAACGGTGGAAGAGAAGATATCGCTGTCCGAGCGCTTCGGCCTGTGGCTGTCGTTCTATCCGTTCAAGCAGGACGACTACCTCGGCATCGTGGCGCACTGGCTGGCCAGTTACGGCTGCAGCGCGCAGCAGATCGAGCAAAGCCGCGCTGAGGCCCTGCAATGGGCCTTGCAGCGCGGTTCGCGCTCGGGCCGGGTGGCGTGGCAGTTCGCCAGGGATTACGCGGGAAAGCTGCCTGAATGACTGAACAGACAAACAAAAAGCCGATCGATGTCGCGGTCGGCATTTTGATGAAACCCAATGGCGACGTGCTGCTTGGCCAGCGTCCCGCCGGCAAACCGTACGACGGCTATTGGGAATTCCCGGGTGGGAAAGTGGAAACCGGCGAAGCCATTCTCGACGCGCTCAAACGCGAATTCGTCGAGGAGCTTGGCGTTCATATCCTGAGCGCGAGCCAATGGTGCGGGGTGGAGCACGTGTATGAACACGCGCATGTCCGCCTGCACTTCTTTATCAGCCGCGAATGGCGCGGCGAGCCGCAAAGCCTGGAAGGACAGGCCTTTGCGTGGCAGGGCGTGGTCGGCGTGTCGCCGCTGCTGCCGGCCACCATTCCGCTGCTTGAATGGCTCGACCAGCTGCGCTATCCGTAGCGACGTTCTTTTTCCCTCCCTTACGCAAGCTAACGCACCGCAAGGAAGTTCGTGAAAATTATTGTCTTGGGCAGTGGCGTGGTCGGTACCACGTCGGCCTATTTCCTGGCGAAAGCCGGGCATGAAGTGACCGTCATCGAGCGCCAGGGCGGCGCCGCGCTGGAAACGAGTTTCGCCAACGCCGGTGAAGTCTCGTCGGGCATGGCCGCGCCGTGGGCCGCGCCGGGTGTGCCGATGAAGGCGCTGCGCTGGCTGGCCATGCGTCACAGCCCGCTGGTGATCCGTCCCTCCTTCGATCCGCGCATGTGGCGCTGGCTGTTCCAGATGCTGGGCAACTGCAATCCGGCCAGCTACGCCGTCAACAAGAGCCGCATGGTGCGCCTGGCCGAGTACAGCCGCGATTCGCTGATTGCGCTGCGCAAGGAGACCGGCATCGCCTACGATCATCGCAGCAAGGGCACCTTGCAGGTATTCCGCAATCCGCGCCAGCTCGACGAAGCGCAGGAAGATATCGCGGTGCTCAAGCGCTATGGCGTGCCGTATGCGCTGCTCGATCCGGCCGGCTGCGAAGTGGCCGAGCCGGCGCTGGCGCGGGTGCGCGGCAAGATCGTCGGCGGCCTGCACCTGCCTGGCGACGAAACGGGCGATTGCTTCAAGTTCACCCAGGCGCTGGCGCAGATGGCGGTCGGGGAAGGCGTCGTTTTCCGCAATAACGTCGAGATCCGGCGCCTAGTGGCCGAGGGCGGCGCGATTACCGCCGTCGAGACCTCGCAAGGGGAGCTCAGGGCCGATGCCTTCGTGATGGCGATGGGAAGCTATTCGCCGCTGATGCTCGCGCCGCTGGGGATCAGGATTCCGGTGTATCCGGTCAAGGGCTATTCGATCACCTTGCCGATCATCGATGCGGCCAGCGCGCCCGAGTCGACCATCATGGAAGAGACGTACAAGGTCGGCATCACGCGTTTGGGTGATCGCATCCGGGTCGGCGGCACGGCCGAAATCGCCGGTTATGACCTGCGCCTGCACGCGTCGCGCCGCGCCACCCTGGTGCACGCGGTGACCGAGTTGTTCCCGGGCGGGGGCGATGTGGACAAGGCCACCTTCTGGTGCGGCCTGCGTCCGATGACGCCGGACGGCACGCCGGTGATCGGTCCGACGCCGTATCGCAACCTGTTTCTCAATACCGGGCACGGGACCTTGGGGTGGACCATGTCGTGCGGTTCGGCGCGGGTGCTGGCCGACCTGGTGTCGGGGCGCGCGCCGGACATCGATACCGAAGGCTTGCTGATGACGCGCTACGGGCGCTGAAGGCGCCGTCGCCCCAACCGTCGCCCCCGCGCACCTTTACCGTCGCCCCCGCGCAGGCGGGAACGCATGCGTTCCCCCCAAGTTCGTACCGTAGCCAGTAACTGAGCAAAAAACTTGGGCCCCCGCCTGCGCGGGGGCGACGGTGGTGGCGCAGTGGTGGCGATGGTGGTGGAGCGACGGTGGTGGCGCGGAAGCGCCACCTGTCATCAGCCCTAGGCGCTCTTCGGCGCGCGCGGCAAGTGCGCCGTAAAGGTCGTGCCGCACTCCGCGCTGGACGTCACCGTCAGGGTGCCGCCATGCGCCACGGCGATTTCGCGCGCGACGAACAAACCCAGTCCCAGGCTGGTGCGCGGCCGTTCCTCGGCTTCGCCCGCGCCCGGCAACTGGATCAATGGACTGAATATGCTTTCGAGCGAGGCCGGCGGAATCACCGGGCCGTCATTCGTCACGGCCACCGTCACCGCATCCGGATGGGCGCGCGCCTCAATGCGCACGGCGGCGCCGCGCGTGCCGTATTGGGCGGCGTTGACCATCAGGTTGGTCAGCAACTGGTGCAGGCGCACGGCATCGTACTGGCCGCCGAGCCCTTCGTCGGTTTCGATCTCGAAACGCGTGGCCGGGTGGGTGGCGTGGGCGTCGGCCAGCGCCGCGCGGCACACGTCGCCCAGGTCGACCGCGCGCAGCTGGGTCGGCATGCCGCCGCCAAGCTGGGTGCGCGTGTAGCCGATCAGGTCATCCACCATGCTGCTCATCAGGCGGGCACCGCGCTTGACCCGGGCGCCGATCTCGCCCGCCTGGGTGGCGTCGACCTGCTTGCGGGTCAGCAGGTCGCCCGCCATCGACATGCTCGACAGCGGCGCGCGCAAGTCGTGCCCGAGAATGGCCAGGAACAGTTCGCGCATGTGGTCGGCGCGCGCCGAGTAGGTCACCACCGATTCGGCCAGGGCCTGGTCGATGGCTTCGTTAAAGCGCACCATTTCGTCGGCAACGTCGGATGTCATGCGATTGACTTGCGGCAGCCACAGGCGCAGCACGGTGGCGCGCAGCGCGCGGTATTCCGCACTGAGCTGGAGCAGGGAAAAATTGCTGGCCTGGCGCAGCGCGCCGTGGATGGAGGCCGCGCTTTCGCCGTCAACCGTGTCGGGCGCCAGGCCCTGCGATTTGGCGATCTGCTGTTCCGGATCCTGGAAGGTTTCGATGTCGATCGCGATCGCCTGCAGGATCTGGCGCGCATGGTCGCGCAAGGCCAGGTCGGTCATCTGGCTCGCCGCCGGCAGCAAGGTCTGGGCAAACGCTTCCCACTCCGTCAGGATTTCTTCCATGCGCTCGTTGATGAAACGGTCGAGTCTCATCGCACTGCCCGTGACATTGACATGTGGTTGCATCCTTTGCATGATGGGCGGTCGCTCATTGTAAGCGTTTTTGCGCCGCCACGGCGAAGGATGCAGGCAGCTACTGGGGCAGGTTGTCGTCGTCCAGCAAGGGGTCGGATGGCGCGGCGCCGGGGATGGTGTATTTCTCTTCGGCCCAGGCGCCCAGGTCGATCTGTTTGCAGCGTTCGGAGCAGAACGGGCGGAATTTGTTCGCCTCGGTCCATTCGACTTTCTTGGCGCAGGTGGGGCAGCTAACGACGGTCATGGCAACGTGAAATCTAAAAATTACAGAGCGTGAGCTCGAACGGGACGTCTTCTTCCAGCGGCTTGGGCTTCAAATCGCCACCCTGCGTGGTAAAGCGCACCCACAACATATACTTGTTGGCGGAAATCTCGGGGATCGCCCCCATCGCTTCATCCATGGTCAGGCGCAGCATCTGGTAGACCTTGCCTTGCAGCATTTGCTGATAACTGCCGGCGATGGCGATCATCTTGACCGGGCCGCCCGAGTCGCGCAGCAGGCGCAGCACCAGGGCCAGGGCGTCGAACAGCGGCGCCAGCGGGGCAAACCAGTTGATGATATCGTTGAAGCGCTGTTCGGCCGGACGCTTTTGCCAGGCGTAATACGACGGCAGGTCGAATTCGCAGGCGCCGCCGGGAATGATGGTGCGCCCGCGAATGCTCATCAGCCATTCATTGTCGCGCACGTTCTGGCCAGTCTTGCCCTGGGCCGCGACCAGCGCGCCGCTGACCGTTTCGACCTCGGCGAGGACGGCGTCGAGCATGTCGGCGGCGACATTCGGATTGGACCGGTAGCTCAGCAAGCTTTGCTTCTGGCGTTCGAGTTCCTGCAGCAGGTCGCTCTTGAGATCGGCCCGGCCAGCCACTTCGAGCATGTCGAAGATCGTGGCCAGGGCGACGTGATGCTGCATCGCATGTTCCTGGTGCACAAAGAACTTGAATTTCTCATACAGGTCTTCCAGCCGCAACAACGTGCGTATGCGCTCGTTGAAAGGGTATTCGTAGACGATCAAAATGACATCCCTTTACATGGCAGGAGAAGAATCCCGTGATTCTGAACCAAGCGAGGCAAAATTACAAACGCTGCACCGGGAATAGTGCCATTCTCTCCGAAAATGCCAGATATTTGGCATGCAATAGAGCAATTTGATGGTCCAGCGCTTCCAGGCTGCCATCGTTGGTGAGCACATCGTCGGCCGCCGCCAGCCGCTCGGTACGGCTGACCTGGTTGGCCATGATGGCGCGCACCTGGGCTTCGCTCATGGCGTTGCGGCGCATCACGCGCGCAATTTGCAGTTCCTCGGGGCAATCGATGACCAGCACCCGCGCCACCCGCTCGCGCCAGCCGCCGGACTCGATCAGCAGCGGTACCACATAGATCAGATAGGCACCCGTGGCCACGGCGGCGGCGGCCGCGGTGGCGGCGCGGATGCGCGGGTGCAGGATCGCTTCCAGGCGCGCCTTGGCGGCCGGGTCGGAAAACACCAGTTCGCGCATGCGCACCCTGTCGAGCGCGCCGTCGGCGGTGATGAACGCCGGGCCGAATTCGTGCAGCAGGGCATCCATGGCGGCGCCGCCGGGCACGGTCAGGGCATGCGCGATGAGGTCGGTATCGATGATGCTCGCGCCCAGCGCGGCAAAGCGGTCCGAGACGGCCGTCTTGCCGCAGCCGATGCCGCCGGTCAGGCCGACCTTGAACTTGCCGCCGTCAGGGGCGCGCGCACTGTCCACTTAGTGGATCCAGTACTGGAGCAAGATGCCGGTCATGGCGCCGATCGGTTTGCCATACAGCATCACGATGAAGCCGGCCGCGGCCAGGTAAGGACCGAAGGGAATCTTGACATTGCGTGCCTGCCCGCCGAACACGATCAGGCAGATGCCGACCACCGAGCCGACCGCCGACGAAATCAGGATCACGCTCGGCAGCACGGTCCAGCCCATCCAGGCGCCCAGTCCGGCCAGCAGCTTGAAGTCGCCATGGCCCATGCCGACTTGCCCGCGCAGCTTCTCGTACAGGGTCGCGACCGACCACAGCGACAGGTAGCCAGCGGCCGCGCCGATGACGGCGTCCTGCAGCGGCACGAAGCTGCCATTGATATTCATCAGCAGGCCGATCCACAGCAGCGGATAGGTCAGTTCGTCGGGCAGCAGTTGGGTATCGGCATCGATGAAGGTCATCGACAGCAGCAGGTAGCCGAATACCAGGGTGGCAAGGCCGGTATAGCCGCTGCCGAAATGCCAGACCAGCAAGGCCGACATCAGCCCGGTGACCAGTTCGATGATCGGATAGCGCGGCGAAATTTTGGCCTTGCAGCCTTTGCACTTGCCGCCCAGGACCAGATAGCTGATCACAGGAATGTTTTCCAGCGCGCCGATGTGATGGCCGCAGTGCGGGCAGGCCGAGCGCGGCGCCCACAGGCTGAATTTATCGGTGTGCACCTTGCGCGTGCCGCAGCCGCAGCCGTATTCGCCGGCCAGATAATCGTTGTATTCCCGATCCAGGATCTTGGGAAGGCGGTAGATGACGACATTCAGAAAGCTGCCGATCAGCAGGCCGAACAGGCCGGCGGCGAGGGCCGGGCCCAGGGAGCCGGGGGCGGCGAACAAGAGTGTTTCCGGTAGCATGATGCTCCAAGGTAAGAGGTGATCGCGGCAGTGTGCTGCACCGATCTATTTTAGGGCTTGCGCCCGCTTTGGGGAACCGCCGTCCGGGGAAGCGGGCCCCGGGCGGGCACCAAAAAAATCGCAGCAGGCGCTTGCCGGCGGGGCAAGCGGCTGCTGCGGCGCTGCTTCTGCAGGCGGGCGGCGCATGGCCGCCCGGCCCGTGTTATACCACCGCGCCCAGTTTGAAGATCGGCAGGTACATGGCGACCACCAGACCGCCGATGAGCACGCCCAAAATCACCATGATCAGCGGTTCCATCAGCGACGCCAGGGTAGCGACGGCTTCGTCGACTTCATCTTCAAAGAAGCCGGCCACCTTGCCCAGCATCGAATCGAGCGCACCGGACTCTTCGCCGATGGCGACCATCTGGGTGACAATCGGCGGGAACACATTGGCGTTCTGCATCGCCGCGGTCAGGCTGGTGCCGGTGCTCACCTCGTTCTGGATGCGCTTGGTCGCTTCCAGGTACAGGGCATTGCCGGCCGCGCCGCCGACCGAGTCGAGCGCTTCGACCAGCGGCACGCCGGCCGCGAACATGGTGGCCAGGGTCCGGGTCCAGCGCGCGATCGCCGCCTTGCGGATGACGTTGCCGAAAATCGGCGCCTTGAGCAAGGTCAGGTCCATGAAGCGCTGCATCTTGGCCGAACGCTGCCAGGCCTGGAAGAAGAAGTACAGGCCGGCGAACAGGCCGCCGAAAATCGCCCACCAGTACGAGACGAAGAAGTCGGAAATGTCCATCACGACCACGGTCGGGGTCGGCAAGTTGGCGCCGAAGCTGGTAAACACCGATTTAAATGCCGGTACCACCCAGATCATGATCACGGCGGTGACGATGAAGGCGATGGCCAGGATCGATACCGGATACATCAGCGCCGACTTGATCTTGGCCTTGATGGCCAGGGTTTTTTCCTTGTAGATCGCCAGGCGCGTGAGCAAGTCTTCCAGAATACCGGCCTGTTCGCCGGCGCCGACCAGATTACAGAACAGCGGGTCGAAGTAGAGCGGATACTTGCGGAAAGCATTGTTCAGGCTGGTACCGGTTTCGATGTCCGAGCGCAGTTCCTGGATCAGCTTGGCCATCGATGGATTCGAGTGGCCCTTGCTGACGATGTCGAACGATTGCAGCAGCGGCACGCCGGCCTTCATCATCGTGGCCAGCTGGCGGGTGAACAGGGAAATATCCTTGTCCGTGATCTTCTTGCCGCTGCGATAAGTCTTTTTCTTTACCTTGGTCACCATGACACCCTGGCGCCGCAAGGTCACATTGACCACGGCCTCGCCGCCGGCGCGCAGTTCGCCGCGCACGGTCTTGCCGGTCTTGTCCTTGCCTTCCCAGGCGTAGACCGACTCCTTGACGGCGGCGGAGTTTTTCGATTGAGCGAGTGCCATACTGTATTTTCCTATTCGTTGGTGCAGCCAAGAACTTCTTCAAGGCTGGTCAAGCCTTGTTTTACTTTCATCAGGCCGGAACGGCGCAGGGATTTGACGCCTTCCAGCTCCGATTGCGCGGCAATTTCCATCGAATTGCCGTGCGCCAGAATGATTTTTTCGATCGCCGAGGTAATCGGCATGATCTGGTAAATGCCGACCCGGCCCTTGTAGCCGCCGCCCAGGCAACGGTCGCAGCCGACCGGTCCGTAAGGCTTCCAGCCGCCTTCCAGTTCGTCTTCCTTGAAGCCGGCCGCGAGCAGGATTTCGCGGCTGGTTTCCACCGGCTTCTTGCAGGTGCACAAGCGCCGCGCCAGGCGCTGCGCCGTGATCATGATGACCGAGGAGGCGATGTTGAACGGCGCCACGCCCATGTTCATCAACCGGGTCAGGGTCGAGGGCGCATCGTTGGTGTGCAGGGTCGAGAACACCATGTGGCCGGTCTGGGCGGCCTTGATGGCGATGTCGGCCGTTTCAAGGTCGCGGATCTCGCCGACCATGATGATGTCCGGATCCTGGCGCAGGAAGGACTTGAGCGCGACCGGGAAGGTCAGGCCCGAGCGTTCGTTGATGTTGACCTGGTTCACGCCCGGCAAGTTGATCTCGGCCGGGTCTTCCGCGGTCGAAATGTTGATGCCAGGCTTGTTGATCACGTTCAGGCAGGTGTACAGCGACACCGTCTTGCCGGAACCGGTCGGGCCGGTCACCAGCACCATGCCGTAGGGACGCTGGATCGCTTCGAGCAGCAATTCCTTCTGGTCCGGATCGTAGCCGAGCGCGTCGATGCCCATCTGGGCCTGGGTGGCGTCCAGGATCCGCATGACGGTCTTTTCGCCGAACAGGGTAGGGCAGGTGCTGACCCGGAAGTCGATCGCCTTGGTGGGCGAGAGGATCAGGCGCATGCGGCCATCCTGCGGCACGCGCTTTTCGGAAATGTCGAGCTTGGAGAGCACCTTGATGCGCGAGACCAGCTTGTCGCGGATGGTGATCGGCGGCTGGGCATGTTCTTTCAGCATGCCATCGACGCGCAGGCGGATGCGGTAAAACTTTTCGAAGGGCTCGAAGTGGATATCGGACGCGCCGAGGTTGATCGCGTCCATCAGGATCTTGTTGAGGAACTTGACGATCGGCGCGTCTTCGATGTCGGCGGCGGCGGCCTGGTCGACCACGGCGGGCGCATCGTCTTCGCCGAACTGGATATCTTCCTGGTCGCCGACCATCTCGTTCAGATTCTGTTCGGCGTTGCGGCCCAAGCTGGCCAGCAGGGTCAGCAGGGCGTCGTGCAGCACGATCACCGGCTCGACCGACGCTTCGCTCTGGAACTTGATCTGGTCGAGCGCCTGGATATTGGTGGGGTCCGAAATGGCGACCGACATCTTGTTGCCGCGCTTGGCCAGGGCGATCACGCGCTGGGCCTGCATCAGCTTGCCGTCGATGGCATTCGGCGGCAGGGAATCGATATTAAAGCTCTGCAAATCCATCAGCGGGTAGCCGAAGGTTTCCGCGCAAAAGGCGGCCAGGGTGCGCGCGTCGAAGGTGCCGGTCAGCAGCAAGGTGTCGATGAACGGACTCTTGTCGGTCAGCGATTTCTTGTGCAAGGTATCGGCTTGCTGCGCACTGAGGCGGCCAGCCTGCATCAAGGCGCGGGCCAGGCCCGGCATGGGCGTTCCGGAGGTCGTGTTGGGGAGGACTGCTGCCATATGCGCGCGTGGTTTAAGTGGTACGAAGAACGACAAAGCGCCGTTCAGTAGTGACTGTTGCGGCGAGCTGCCTTGGATCATGCCTCCGAGCATCACATTTGTAAAGTGTTTGCTGCATAGGGGAGGCAACCATACCACGTAGCCAAAATGGAACGTTCAATTGTGGTTTGGAACTTGTATGGCTGAAGTGAAAATGTTGGTGACAGTCTGATTAGGGCGGCGCCGGGCGGGTCAGCTTGACGACCTTGATCGCCTGGTCTTTTACCTGGATGACTTCGATCACAACATTGCCGATTTTCAGGCTGATGGCGGCATCGGGAATCTCTTGCAATTGCTCCAGCATCAGCCCGTTAACGGTCTTGGGACCGTCCAGCGGGAAGGCCAGGCCGAGCCGTTTATTGATCTCGCGCAGGGGCGCCGTGCCTTCCAGCAGACATTCGCCGTGCGCATCCCAGCAAAAGCTGTCGCCGCGCGCCGCGCCCGGCACCGAGGTGGTGAAATCGCCGATCATTTCCTCGATGATATCGTCGAGCGTGACCAAGCCCTGGACTTCGCCATACTCGTCGACAATGATGCCCAGGCGTTCCTTGTTTTCCTGAAAATATTGTAGCTGAGTAAACACACTCGTGTCTTGGGGGATGAAATAGGGTGTTGTCAGCAGTTCACGAAAGTGAGCGATGCTCAGTTCGTCTTCCTCGTTGAGCAGGGCCACCGCGTGACGCACGTGCAAGATGCCGATGATGCGGTTGATCTCGCCTTCGTACACGGGCAGCTTGTTGTGGTAGCAAGTCGTCAGCTGGGCCTTGAGCTCGGCCACCGGCACAGCCAGGTTGAGGGCCTCGATCTGGGAGCGCGGGGTCATGATGTCTTCGATCGAGACGGTTTCCAGATCGAACAGGTTGAGCAAGATGCTTTTGTGTTTTTGCGGAATGAAATTACTGCTTTCGAGCACGATGGCGCGCAACTCTTCCGGCGAGACGCGGTGCTGCGCCGCGCTGTCGGCCGGCTTGACCCGCAGGATCGTCAAAAACAGGCGCACGAACAGGTTGACGAACCAGATCAGCGGCTTGGACACGGCCATCATCGGCTTGAGCAGGGTGCTGGCCACCAGCGAAATGGTTTCCGGATAGGTGGCGCCGATGAACTTGGGCGCGATTTCGGCGAACACGATCAGCACGAACACCAGCAGCGCGATGGCGATCGCGATGACGCTCTCTTCATAGCCAAACAGCAAGATCGCAATCGCGGTCGCCAGCGCCGTCGCCATGGCGTTGACCAGGGTATTGGCGATCAGGATCAGCGAGAGCAGCTTGTCGGTGCGCTCGAGCAGCCACAGGGTGGTGATGGCGCCGCGGTGGCCGCGCTTGGCCAGGCTGCGCAGACGGAATTTGTTGGCGGCCATGAGCGCCGTTTCCGCCATGGCGAAAAAGGCGGAACACAGAATCAGGAAGACAAGTGCGGCGACGAGCACCCAGGGCGACACGGTATCCAAGGGTCAAGGTGCCGCGGTGGAGGAAAAACAGGGGAGCATGAAAAGCGGGCCAAGCCCAGAATGGCGCGCTCGCCGGAACGGCAACCGCAGAGCTGCTGATTTTAAGTCAAGCCCCGTCTCCATGCAAGTTTGACCATGAGTTTGTGCTTCACGCAGTGCGTCACGTAGTGCGTCACGTAGTGCGTCACGTAGTGCGCCAGTTTTTGCCGCCCCGGTAGCGCCCCGTCAGCCGTTCCACCAGTGCGAGGTGGTGCCGGCACCCGGCAGGCGCGCCTGCGTCGCCTTGTGGATGATGCCGGCCGCCACCGCCTGATCGGCGTCGTAGATGCGCGCATTGCCGAACAGATTGGCGCGGATATCGTCCTGGGCGCCGGCCGCCTTGGTCGCTTCCTCGAAAATGCAGGCATAGCGCTCGGCATCGAAGTCGAG
The DNA here is from genome assembly GCF_015689335.1 of Massilia antarctica. GTDB lineage: Bacteria > Pseudomonadota > Gammaproteobacteria > Burkholderiales > Burkholderiaceae_D > Telluria_A > Telluria_A antarctica. Next base: position 3,125,796 of record NZ_CP065053.1, read on the forward strand.
GCAGTCGCGCCATTCGCTCACGCGCGAATGGTCGGCCGCCACCAGGCTGCCGAAGCCCCAATGCAGGGGATGAACCAGGAAGCGCGTGCCGGGGCAGGCGTAGCGCTTGCCGCCCGCGAGGAATATCACCACGCCCACCGATTCAACGCTGCCGATATTGTGGGTGGTCAGCGGCAGGGGTAGCGACTTGAGGAAGAAATACAGCGCGAAGCCGGCGGTCATATTGCCGCCTTCGGTCGACATGTGCAGTTCGATCTCGCTGGCGCCGCTTTGCAGCGCTTGCAGGCAAAGGTTGCGGATGGTGCACACCGCGCTGTGATTGATGGGGCCGATAAAGTGAACGATGTGCAGGGACATACTCTCTCCTGTAGCTGTCTGCCCAAGAATAGCAAGTTTTTGCCCGCTGCACGGTTTCCTTGGTGTGTCAGCTACCCCGGTAAGTGGAATACGACCACGGCGTGACCACCAGCGGCACGTGATAGTTCTGGGCTGGATCGGCGATGCCGAAGGCCAGGGTGACCTGGTCGATGAAGCGCGGCTCGGGCAGCTTCACGCCCTGGGCGGCAAAATAATCGCCGGCGGCGAACACCAGCTCGTAGCGTCCGGCCTGCATGGCATCGCCTTCGAGCAGGGGTGTATCGATCCTGCCGTCGCGGTTGGTGGTGACGGTCTTGATCAGGGTGCGCGCGCCGGCAGCGACGGCGTACAGTTCGACTACCACCCCGGCCCCGGGTTTGCCTTGCGTTGTGTCAAGCACATGCGTACTAAGTTTTCCCATAATCCTTCCCTATATGTCGATATTGACCTTTGTTATCTGGCTGATCATATACTGGCGTGCGAACGCCAATATATGATCCGCACTATACCCTCCATGTATTTCCTTCCATCCCGAGCCCATTCATGACGACTTACGACAACTACCCGCGCGACCTGATTGGCTACGGGCGCACCCCGCCCCATCCGCAATGGCCGGGCCAGGCGCGGGTGGCGCTGCAGTTCGTGCTCAACTATGAAGAGGGCGGCGAAAACAATGTGCTGCACGGCGATGCCGCCTCCGAAACGTTTTTATCCGAGATCATCGGCGCGGCCGCGTTTCCCATGCGCCACATGAGCATGGAATCGCTGTACGAATATGGCTCGCGCGCGGGCCTGTGGCGCCTGCTGCGCCTGTTCGAAGAGCGCAAGCTGCCGCTGACCGTGTTCGGCGTGGCGATGGCGCTCAAGCGCAATCCGGAGGCCGTGGCCGCATTCCAGCAACTGGGCCACGAAATCGCCTGCCATGGCCTGAAGTGGATTTCCTACCAAAATGTGGACGAAGCCACCGAGCGCGCCCACATGGCGCAAGCCGTGCAAATCATGCGCGAGCTGACCGGTGCGGCGCCGCAGGGCTGGTACACCGGGCGCGACTCGCCCAATACGCGCCGGCTGGTGGTCGAGCATGGCGGTTTCGCCTACGACGCCGATTATTACGGCGACGACCTGCCGTTCTGGCAGAACGTCGAACACGCGGGCGGCGTCACGCCGCACCTGGTGGTGCCCTACACCCTCGATACCAACGATATGCGCTTCGCCGCCATGCAGGGCTTTAACTCCGGCACCCAGTTCTTCGATTATCTGAAAGATGCCTTCGACGTGCTGTACGCGGAAGGCGATCCGGATGGCCTGAACCAGCCGAAAATGCTCTCGATCGGCCTGCACTGCCGCATCGTGGGCCGTCCGGCGCGCGCGGCGGCATTGGCGCGCTTTCTCGATTACGTGCAAAGTCACGACAAGGTATGGATCACCCGGCGCATCGATATCGCCGAGCACTGGAAGGCCGTTCATCCGGCATAGTGCTTTTTGCTGATAACCGACATCTTCGAATAGATATAATTACGGATGCCTTGGGTGTTAGCCTTGTACACTGGGACAAAGCCGAGGCAACAATGTCAGAACCGATTCGTTTTTACTATCAGGGCGCCGTGCGTGAAGTCACGCAGGCCGCGCCGACGCAGACCATTCTCCAGCATTTGCGCGAGGACCTGCACTGCACCGGCACCAAGGAAGGCTGCGCCGAAGGCGACTGCGGCGCCTGCACGGTCGTCATCGGCTCGCTGGGCGCGGACGGCCAGGTCGAGATGAAGGCCGTCAATTCCTGCATCCAGCTCACGCCTACGCTCGACGGCAAGGCCCTGTTCTCGGTGGAAGACCTGGAGCAGCCCAACGGCACCCTGCACCCGGTGCAGCAAGCCATGGTCGAATGCCACGGCTCCCAGTGCGGCTTTTGCACGCCCGGTTTCGTCATGTCCCTGTGGGGCATGTACCTCAAGCAGGACGGGCGCGATGCGACGCGCGAGCCGACCCGCTGCCAGATCGACGATACACTCTCGGGCAATCTGTGCCGCTGCACCGGCTACCGCCCGATCATCGACGCCGCCAAGCGCATGGGCGAACTGCCCGCCGTGCATTTCGACCGCGCCGCGCTGGCGGCCCGACTGGCGCCCCTGCAGCGCGGCGCGATGGCCACCTACAGCGCCGCCGGCGCGCACTTCCACGCCCCGCGCACGCTCGATGAACTGGTGCGCATCCGCGCCGACAAGCCCAACGCCGTGCTGCTGGCCGGTTCCACCGACATCGGCCTGTGGGTCACCAAGCAGATGCGCGAGCTGGGCGACATCATCTATCTTGGCCACGTCGACGCGCTCAAGCAGGTCACGCAGCAGGACGGCATGATCGACATTGGCGCCGGCGTGACCCTGGAAGAAGCCTACAAGGCCGTCGCCGCGCACTATCCGGCCGAACTGTCGGCCATGTGGCAGCGCTTTGCCTCGCTCCCGATCCGCAATGCCGGCACCCTGGGCGGCAACGTCGCTAACGGTTCGCCCATCGGCGACTCGATGCCGTGGCTGATCGCCTTAGGTGCTAGGGTGGTGCTGCGCGGCGGGGCCGGCGCACGCGAGATGGCGCTGGAAGAACTCTACCTCGGCTACCAGAAAAAGGATATGCAGGCGGGCGAGTTCGTCCAGGCCGTGCGCGTGCCGCTGCCGCGCGACGGCGTGCGCTTGCGCACCTACAAACTGGCCAAGCGCTTCGACCAGGACATCTCCGCCGTGTGCGCCGCCTTTGCGCTGCGCTTCGACGGCGACGTGGTGGCCGAGGCCCGCATCGCCTTCGGCGGCATGGCCGCCACCCCCAAGCGCGCCGCGCAGACCGAAGCCCTGCTGGTCGGCCAGCCGTGGAGCGAGGCCACGGTGGACGCTGCCATGGCCATGCTGGCGCAGGATTACGCGCCCTTGTCCGACATGCGCGCGTCCAGCGAATACCGCATGAAGGCCGCGCAGAACCTGCTGCGCCGCTACTGGTTCGAGACCCGTCAACACAACCCGCTGGCGGCCGATGCCGTCAACGCCTTTGCCGTGCGCGCGTAAGGAGAACACCATGAACGACGCAGCTACCCCAGCGCTCAAAGCGGCGGCGTGGACCGGCGTGGGCGTCTCGCGCGCGCACGAATCGGCCGCGCTGCACGTGCTCGGCCAGGCCACCTACACCGACGACATCCCGGAAGTGCAGGGCACCCTGCACGCGGCGCTCGGCTTGTCGAGCCAGGCGCACGCCAACATCACCGCCGTCGACCTGGCCGCCGTGCGCGCCAGCGTGGGCGTGGTGGCCGTGCTGACGGTCGACGACATCCCCGGCACCAACGACTGCGGCCCGATCATCCACGACGATCCGATCCTGGCCGATGGCCTGGTCATGTATGTCGGCCAGCCGATTTTCATCGTCGTGGCCGACACGCACGACAATGCGCGCCGCGCCGCGCGCCTGGGCCACGTCACGTACGAGGAACTGCCCGCCATCCTGACGCCGCAAGCTGCCCGCGCCGCGCAATCGTACGTGCTGCCGCCAATGCGGCTGGCGCGCGGCGACTACCAGGCCGCTTTTGACAAGGCGCCGCGCTCGGTCAAGGGCGAATTGTATGTGGGCGGGCAGGAGCAGTTTTACCTGGAAGGGCAGATTTCGTACGCCATTCCCAAGGAAGACAAGGGCATGCTGGTGCTTTGCTCGACCCAGCACCCGAGCGAAATGCAGCACGTGGTGGCGCACGCGCTCGGCCTGCACTCGCATAACATCGTGGTCGAATGCCGGCGCATGGGCGGCGGCTTCGGCGGCAAGGAGTCGCAATCGGCGCTGTGGGCGGCCGCTTCCGCCATCGCCGCCTCGAAACTCAAGCGCCCGGTCAAGCTGCGCGCCGACCGCGACGACGACATGCTCGTCACCGGCAAGCGCCACTGCTTCCATTACGAATACGAAGTCGGCTACGACGACGACGGCCGCATCGTCGCCGCCAAGGTCGACATGGTCACCCGCGCCGGCTATTCGGCCGACCTGTCGGGGCCTGTGGCCACGCGCGCGGTCTGCCATTTTGATAACACCTATTATCTGTCCGACGTCGACATCCGCGCCGCCTGCGGCAAGACCAACACGCAGTCCAATACCGCCTTCCGCGGTTTCGGCGGCCCTCAGGGCGCGATTGCCATTGAATACATCATCGATGAAATCGCGCGTGAGCTGGGGCGCGATGCGCTCGACATCCGTCGATTGAATTTCTACGGGCGCGAAGAGCGCAATGTCACGCCGTACGGCCAGGTCGTGGTCGACAACGTGATTCACGCACTGTCCGCCGAACTGGAAGAGAGCAGCGACTACCGCGCGCGGCGCGCGGCGATTGCCGCCTTTAACGCCACCAGCCCGGTGCTCAAGAAAGGATTGGCGCTCACACCCGTCAAGTTCGGCATCGCCTTCAATGTCACGCACCTGAACCAGGCCGGCGCGCTGGTGCACGTGTACGTCGATGGGTCCATCATCGTCAATCACGGCGGTACCGAAATGGGGCAGGGCATCAACACCAAGGTGATGCAGGTCGTCGCCCATGAACTGGGCGTGGACATCGCCAATGTGCGCGCCACCGCGACCGACACGAGCAAGGTATCGAACACCTCGGCCACGGCCGCATCGACCGGCGCCGATTTGAACGGCAAGGCGGCCCAGGACGCGGCGCGCCAGATCCGTGAACGCCTTTCCGCCTACGCGGTCAAGCTGTACGGCGGCGAGGCTGGCGAGGTGGTGTTCGCCGCTGACGTGGTGTATGTCAACGGCCATGAAGTCGCCTTCCCGGTGCTGGTGCAAAAAGCCTACCTGGCGCGGGTGCAGCTGTGGTCCGACGGTTTCTACGCCACGCCCGGCCTGCACTGGGACCCGAAGACCATGAACGGCCGCCCGTTCTCGTACTACGCCTACGGCGCCGCCGTGGCCGAAGTGGTGGTCGATACGCTGACCGGCGAATGGAAGCTGCTGCGCGCCGATGCGCTGTACGACGCCGGCAAGTCGCTCAACCCGGCCATCGACATCGGCCAGGTCGAAGGCGCCTTTATCCAGGGCATGGGCTGGCTCACCACCGAGGAACTGTGGTGGAACCCGGCCGGTAAATTGATGACGCACGCGCCGTCGACCTACAAGATTCCCGGCGTGTCCGACTGCCCGGAAGACTTCCGCGTGCGCCTGTTCGACAACCGCAACGTCGAAGACAGCATCCACCGCTCCAAGGCCGTGGGCGAGCCGCCGCTGCTGCTGCCGTTTTCGGTGTTCTTTGCGATCCGCGATGCGATTTCCAGCGTCGGCGGGCACAAGGTCAACCCTCCGCTGAACGCTCCGGCTACCAGCGAAGAAATCCTCAAATCCATTTCCGCTGTCGAAGCGGCGCTCAAGGCGGCGTGATGGGCGACTGGCTCAGCGCCACCGGTCCAGCCGTGCTGGTGACCGTGGCCATTGTCGAAGGCTCCGGCCCGCGCGAATGCGGTGCCAAGATGCTGGTCGATGCCACCCGTGTGGTTGACACCATCGGCGGCGGCCACCTTGAACACCGCGCCATCGAGACCGCGCGCGCCATGCTGCTTGACGCCCGCCCGCGCCACTTCGAGCGCTATGCGCTCGGCCCCAGTCTCGGCCAGTGCTGCGGCGGCGTGGTGCACCTGGCGTTCGAACTGCTCGATCCGGCGCAGGCCGCGCTGCTCGGACAGCGCCGCCAGGACGACAGCTGGAGGATGGTCGCCATCGACGGCGCACCTGACAGCGCGCTGTTCGATGGCGATGGACGCTGGCTGCTTGGCGCGCGTCCGCCCGTGTTCGCGCGCGACCGCGGCGCCTACGTCATGCAGGAGCCGGACGGGCGGCGCTGGCTGGTCGATCCGGTGTTCGCTCCGCGCGCGCACCTGGTGCTGTTCGGCGCCGGCCATGTGGGCACGGCCATCGTGCGCGCCCTGGCGCACCTGCCGTGCCACGTCACCTGGGTTGACGAACGCGACGACATGTTCCCGCCGCAGTTGCCGGCCAACGTCACCGCCGAAGCGACCGACGTGCCGGAAGCGCTGGTAGCTGCGGCGCCACCGAATGCCAGTTTCCTCGTCATGACGCACAGCCACGCGCTCGACCAGCGCCTGACCGAAGCGATCATGGCGCGGTCCGATGTGGGCTGGTTCGGCCTGATCGGATCGAAAACCAAGCGCCGCCAGTTCGAACACCGGCTGCGCGCGCGCGGCGTGGATTCGGCGCGCATCGACACCATGGTCTGCCCGATCGGGCTGGCCGGCATCACCAACAAAGCGCCGGCGGTCATCGCCGCATCCGTCTGCGCGCAATTACTGACCGTGTGGGAAGCCATGCAAGGGACGCCCCCGGCGTTCACCTTACCCCCGGCTAAAATCACCGAAAGAGTCTGATGTCTACCGTACCACCAACCCCCGTGCAAGCCTACCGAGCCAGCTTGCTGCATTTTCACGCCGACCCGGCCTTCAGCCTTGACGCCTGCCTGTGGCACGAAGACGGGCTGCTGATCGTCGCCGGCGGCATCGTCCAGGCTGCCGGCGATTACGCGCGCTTGTTCCCGACCTTGCCGGCCGGCGCGCAGGTGACTGATTACCGGGGCAAGGTGATCATGCCGGGCTTTATCGACACCCACCTGCATTTCCCGCAGACCGACATGATCGCCTCGCCCGCGCCTGGCCTGTTGCCGTGGCTGGAAACCTACACCTTCCCGACCGAGCGCCAGTTCGGCGACCCGGCGCACGCGCGCGAAGTGGCCGACTTCTTCCTCGACGAGCTGCTGCGCTGCGGGACCACCACGGCCATGGTGTACTGCACCGTGCACCGCGAATCGGTCGATGCGTTTTTCGAGGCCAGCGAAGCGCGCAACCTGCGCATGGCGGCGGGGAAGGTACTCATGGACCGCAACTGCCCCGAGTTCTTGCGCGATACCGCCGAAAGCGGGGCGCGCGACAGCGAAGACCTGATCAAAAAATGGCACAACAAGGGCCGCGCCATGTATGCGATCACGCCGCGCTTCGCGCCCACGTCCACCGAAGCGCAATTGCAGCTGACGGGCGAGCTGGCGGCGGCGTATCCGGACACATTTATCCAGACCCACGTGTCGGAGAACGCGGACGAGTGCAGCTGGGTCAAGTCGCTGTTTCCGGAAGCGCGCAGCTATCTGGACGTGTACGACCATTATGGGCTGATGCGCGAGCGCGCCATGTTCGGCCACTGCATCTGGCTCGACGAGCGCGATTTCGCGCGCATGGCCGAAACCGGGTCGGCGGCGGCGATCTGCCCGACCTCCAATTTCTTCCTCGGCAGCGGCCTGTTCGACTTTGAAAAGGCCGACGCGGCGCGGGTATCGCTGTCGCTGGCGACCGACGTGGGAGCGGGGACTTCCTTCTCCATGTTGCAAACTATGAATGAAGCCTATAAAGTAGCGCGGCTGAAGGGCAGCTACCTGCCGGCCGCGCGCATGTTTTACCTGGCGACCCTGGGCGCGGCGCGCAGCATGCAACTCGAAGGGACCATCGGCAGTTTCGTGGCGGGGGCGGAGGCCGATTTCATCGTGCTCGACCCGAAAGCGACGCCCTTGCTGGCGCGCCGCACGGAGCGCTGCAATAATCTCGAGGAGCTGTTGTTTGCGCTGGCGCTGCTGGGCGATGACCGGTGTATCCGTGCGACTTTTGCGGCCGGCCGCAAGGTGCACGAGTGCGCAGGCGCGATGACACTGTAAGTGCCTGTAAGTTCCTGTAAATACCGCTACACCAAAAACCGTCGCTCCCGCGCAGGCGGGAGTCCAAGTTTATGTGCTCAGCTGCGGCATGTACTTGGGCTCCCGCCTGCGCGGGAGCGACGGACATTAATCGAGAGAAGACGAACCATGATCCGTAAATCGAGCAGCTTGTTGATCGCCCTGGCCCTTGCCGCGAACGCGTATGTCGCCAACGCCCACGCCGCCGCGCCGAGCGCCAAAGCCAAGGCCAACGAAGCGGCCACCGCGCGCCATCTGGCGGGCCTGATCGCCGGCGCCGAGCCGAAACTGTCCGAACTGACCCTGTTCTTCTCGCAGATGCCCAAGGGCGCCGACCTGCACCACCACTACTCGGGCGCCCTTTACGCCGAACAATACGTCGACTTCCTCGACAAGCAGGGCCTGTGCGTCAACAAGCAGACCTACCGCATCGAAACGACCAAGGCCGTGATCGACGCCCAGCGCGCGCTCCCAGCCGCCGAGCGCACCTGCCTGTCCTCGGCCGACGTGCTGGCCGACGACTTCACCTACCGCGAGCTGCTGCAGCGCTGGTCGAGCAAGGATTTCGACAACCATGGCGCGCTCCAGCCGCCGCCGGACCGCCAGTTCTTCCAGACCTTCGGCTTCTTCGGTCCGGTCTCGAACGCCAACTACAACGACGGCTTGCTGGAGCTGAAAAAGCGCGCCGTCGCCGAAAACGTCGGCTACATCGAAACCATGTTCAAGCTCGCGCCCATGACGGGCAGCGCCGATGCCGATAGCGCCATGTGGAAAGCCGGCGACGATGCTGCCCTCACCGCCGCCATGCGCGACTGGATGGAGACCCTGGAAAAAGCCCCGGCCTTCAACCAGGGCGTGGAAGACTACGTCGCACGCATCAAGACCAACCACGCCAACGTCGACGACGAGCAGTTCACCATGCGCTACCAGGCGTATGTACTGCGCCTGGTGAACCCGTCGATGGTGTTCTCGTCGATGCTGGCCGGCTTCAAGGCCGCCAGCCAGAGCGAGTTGATCGTCGGCGTCAATATCGTCGGCCAGGAAAGCCTGGCGCCGTCGATGCGCGACTACGCGCTGCACATGAAGATGTTCCGCTTCCTGAAAACCCGCTATCCGAAGGTGAAACTGGCGCTGCACGCGGGCGAACTGGCGCTGGGCGACGTGCCGCCCGAAGGCCTCAAGTTCCACATCGACCAGGCCCTGAGCGTGGCCGGCGCCGACCGCATCGGCCACGGCATCGACCTGGCGCATGAATCGAACGCGCCGGCGATCATGAAATTCATGCGCGAGAAGGATATTCCGGTCGAGATCAACCTGACCAGCAATGCCTTCATCTCCGGCATCAAGGGTGCCAACCATCCGGTGACCTTGTACCGCAAATTCGGCGTGCCGTACGTGATTTCGACCGACGACGCCGGCGTGACCCGTCACAACCTGTCGCAGGAATACACCTTGTTCGCCAGCCGCTACCAGCCGTCGTACGCGGAAATCAAGAAGGTCTCGTACAACGGCGTGCGCTACGCCTTCCTGCCGCAGCAGGAAAAGCAGCGCCTGATGCGCCAGCTCGATGAGCGCTTTGCGCGCTTCGAGGCGCAGGTGGCAGCCTGGCCGACGGCCGCCAGCGCCGTACCACGCCTCCGCTGACCTCGCTGATCTGTCCAGCCCGTTCGTTTCCGCCACCGGCGGCAACGAGCGGCACCGGCCCGGGCTCGCCTTACCCGTTTTTAGCCCCAATTCTGCCGTTTTCCCGCTTCCTCCTCGCAAATGCTGCACAATTTCAGCTGTGCTGCCTTGTGCGGCACCAAACATCCCTCGTTTGTTATAAAAAATGATTTACGTAATGTAAAGTTTGTGGCCATCCCGCTACACATTTGCGCGTCCGGACAAACCTTTGTCGAAATTCCCTATGAAAGGAATTCACGTCGGAAGGGAAGATTTATAATCCGTCAAGGCAATACGCCCCGGAAAAATGCCTCTCTCAGCCGTTCTAGCACTACTTTATGCATGAATTTATATGATCGATATATAAATGCATAAGCGAAATGGTATTTGTCAGCCGCGCAGGCGCTGCTGCATAGTTGGTTGAGGATGTTCCCGGAAACATGGTAGCGCCTGTTGCCACCCGGTCATGGTGATGACACATTCGGCAAGTAGACTTGCGCGCTGCGCAGCAACATGCCGCGCCCGGGCGCTCTCGCCAGGCGGGCAGGACGGATGACAATCAGGACGGTTTCGCTTCATTTGACAGGTTTTTCGTGGTGGCGCCACAAGCGCCGCCAGCGCAGATTTGCAACAAAGTACAGAGGGAAGGCTTCGCCGCTTTCCACCATAACATGTCTTTTTTTGGGGTTACACAATGATCAATCATAATCGGATGCAGGTCACCAAGCTGGCGCTGGCGCTATCGATCGCGCTGGCGACCTTGCCGGCCATGGCGCAGAACACCACGTCGGCCATCGGCGGGCGCATTTCCGCTGCCGACGGCAAGCCTGCCAGCGGCGCGACCGTGTCCATCGTCCACGCCGAGTCCGGTTCCGTCAGCAACGTCGTCACCGACGGCGAGGGACGCTACGTGGCGCGCGGCCTGCGTTCGGGCGGTCCGTACACGATCATCATCACCAAAGGCGGCATCACCGAAAAGCGCGAGAACGTCTTCATCCAGCTGGCCGAGACCGCCTCCATCGACGCCACCCTGGGCGCACCGATGCAAACCGTGACCATCGCCGGTTCGGCTGCCCGCTCCGACAAGTTCTCGAAATCGTCCATGGGCGCCGGCACCAGCATCGGTTCGACCGAGATCGCCACCCAGGCATCGATCCAGCGCAACCTGCAAGACTACGCCCGTGCCGACCCGCGCGTGGCCCAGACCGACAAGGAACGCGGCGAAATCTCCGTGGCCGGCCAGAACTCGCGCTACAACTCGCTGACCATCGACGGCGTGGCCGTCAATGACACCTTCGGCCTGGAAGCGAACGGCAGCCCGACCGCCAAGCAGCCGATCTCGATCGAAGCGATCCAGAGCGTGCAGGTGAACGTGGCCAATTACGACGTCACGCAAAAAGGCTACACCGGCGGCAATATCAACGCCGTCACCAAGTCCGGCACCAACACCGTCAAGGGCAGCGTCTACTACGTGTTCCGTAACGATGCGATGGCCGGCGACCGCTACAACAATGCCAACGATACCTATTACGCGCCACCGTCGTTCAAGGAAACCACCAAGGGCGTGACCCTGGGCGGCCCGCTGATCCAGGACAAGCTGTTTATTTTCGCGAACTATGAAAAGCTCGAATCGAGCCGCGCCGCGCCAGCCTTCGGCCCGTTGGGCAGCTCGCTGACCAACGTCGGCATTTCCCCGGCACTGATTTCGGCCGCACAGGGCATCGCCAAGGACAAGTACGGCATCAACGCCGGCACCACCGATGTGCCGAGCGGCGCCAAGCTGAACGTGGAAGACGTGCTGGTCAAGGTCGACTGGAACATCAACGACGACCACCGCGCTATGTTCCGCTACGCCAAAACCTCGCAGGCCGAGCCGCAGTTTGCCGGCATTTCCGCCACCGGCCTGTCGCTTAACTCCCAGTGGTATTCGCAAGAGAAGACGATCGAAACCTTCGTGGCCCAGCTGACGTCGGACTGGACCCCTAATTTCTCGACCGAATTCAAAGTGTCGCAGCGCGACTATGACAGCGTGCCGACCTTGAATTCGCGCCTGCCGTCGATCAGCCTGTCGATGACCGGTGCCAACCCTGCCGGTACGCCGGCGAGCGTGCCGACCTCCAACCGCTCGATCAACTTCGGTACCGAGAACAGCCGTCACCGCAATATTCTCGCCACCAAGACCGACGACGTCTATCTGGGCGCCAACTGGGCCTTGGGCGACCACGAAGTCAAGTTCGGCGGCGATTACAGCAAGAACACGGTCTATAACGCCTTCCAGCAAAACATTTTCGGCAACTACACGTTCAGCTGCCAGAACAGCAGCACGGCCTGGACCTACAGCTTCGGCGCCATCACCTGCGGCACCGCCAACCCGGCCGACGTTGAACGCGCGATCCTGGAAAACTTCAGCAAGGGCCGTCCAAGCTCCTACCAGCTGCAGGTTGCCGCCCCTGGCGTGAACCTGGACGATGCCGTCGCCAATTTCTCGTTGAAAAACTATGGTGCCTTCGTACAGGACACCTGGACCATCAGCCCGCGCCTGACAGTGAGCGCCGGCGTGCGCCTCGATGCCGCCCGCATCAGCGACCGTCCGCGCCGCAACGATGCCGTCGCCGCACCCAAGATCGAAGGCAATGCCGCTACCGGCCTGCGCGAAAAGGGTGGCTATGGCATGGACAACACCAACACCTTCGACGGCCAGAACCTGGTGCAGCCGCGTTTCGGCATCAACTACAACTTCGATTCCCCGCGCAAGATGCAAATCCGCGGTGGCGCCGGCCTGTTCCAGGGTAACGCCGCTGCTGTCTGGCTGTCGAACCCGTTCTCCAACCCAGGCGTGGCAACCACCACCGTCGGTTGCGGCACCGGTAACTTTGCGTCTTGCAACGGCGCGACCATCTTCAGCGCCAATCCGGACCAGCAGAAGAGCAGCTTCGGCGGCAACGCCGCCCTGCCGGCGGCTAACGTCGACATCCTGGCGCAAGGCTTGCGCCAGCCATCGGTGTGGAAAGCCAACATCGCCTTCGACATGGAATTGCCATGGTATGGCCTGGTCTTCGGCGCCGAATATCTGCACGTCAAGTCCAAGGACGCGATCTATTACCAGAACCTGAACCTCGGCGCGCCAACCCGCCAGGGCAGCGATGGCCGCGCCCTGTACTACACCGCGCAGGGTTACAACAAGGATTGCTGGAATGCGACCGGCAACGCGATCACCAGCGGCCCTGGTTGCACTGGCTTCCGCACCAAGGCACTGAGCAACGAATCGTTCGCCAACGTGCTGCTGGCGCAAAAGACCGACAAGGGCGGCAGCGGCATGGCGACCCTTTCGCTGAGCCGTCCGATGACCGCCGGCCTGGGCTGGTCGATGGCCTACACCTACACCGACGCCAAGGAAGTGTCGCCACTGACCTCGTCGACCTCGAACTCGAACTTCACCGGCCGGTCGGTATTCAATCCGAATGAAGAAGTCAACGCCAATTCGAGCTACCTGGTCAAGAACCGCGTGAATGCCATCGTCAACTTCCAGAAGGCTTTCTTCGGTGCTTACAAGACCCGCTTCGGCATGTTCTACGAAGGCCGCTCGGGCAAGCCGTACAGCTGGACCGTCAACAACGACTTGAACGGCGATGGTTCGGGTGGTAACGACCTGATGTACATCCCGTCGGCGCCAGGTTCGGGCCAGGTGGTGTTTGCAGGCGACACGGCAAGCAACCACGCCAACGAAGACAAGTTCTGGGGTGTTGTCAACAGCAACAAGGAGCTCAAGAAAGCCGCCGGCGGCGTGGTTGGCCGTAACACGGACTTCTCGCCATGGACCAACAGCTTCGACCTGCGCATCGCCCAGGAATTGCCAGGTTTGTTCGCCAAGAACAAGGCCGTGTTCAGCCTCGACTTTTTCAACTTCGGCAACCTGCTGAACAAGAAATGGGGCCGTATCAATGAAGTCGGCTTCCAGGGCGCGGGCGCACAGGCGCGCAGCTTTGTCGACTACGTCGGTCTCGATGCGAACGGCAAGTACATCTACAAAGTACGCGACAACGTTGAAGTGCTCGACGTTCGCCAGACCAAGGGCGAATCGCAGTGGGCCATTCAAGCGACCGTCAAGTACGAATTCTGATGCGTGGCTGAGGTAGTTTAAGGAGCGGCCGGTGGCGACACTGGCCGTTTTTTTTCGTCCCGCCCGTACGTGATTTTTTGCCTTGACCGATACATTCCCGATACATTTGAAAGGACGTAGCGTCCGCTGCGGCCTGCGCTCTTCGGTTATCCTATACCCTATGACACTACTCTCAAGGCCTCTTTGCGCCGCGCTCGCCGCGGCCTTCCTGTCGGCGGGCTGCGCCACGCGCCCGACGGCCCCGATCGAAATCAACCTGGTTGCCCTGAACGACTTCCACGGCCACCTCGACTCCACCAAATTCCAGTACAACAGCATCCATACCAGCGGCCAGCAAACCGAGCAGGCCGGCGGCATCGACACCATCGCCGCCGCCGTCCAGGCCTGGCGCAAGGAAGACAAGGACTTGCTGTTCGTCGGCGCCGGCGACCTGATTGGCGCGTCCCCCGCCATGTCGTCGATGTGGGCCGACGAACCGGCGTTAGAGGCGTTGACCCTGGCGGGCATGCGCATCTCCTCGGTCGGCAATCACGAATTCGACAACGGCCGCGCCGAACTGCTGCGCCAGCAACGGGGTGGCTGCGAGTCGGCCCGTCCCGAAAAAGCCTGCCAGTTCACGCCAGACTTCCGCGGCGCCGGCTTTACCTACCTGGCCGCCAATGTGATCGACGATGCCACCGGCAAGCCATTCTTGCCGGCCTACCGGATCGAAGACATCAAGGGCGTCAAGGTGGGCCTGATCGGCGCCGTGCTGCGCAATACCGCCTCGGTGGTGCTGGCGTCCGGCATCGCGGGCTTGACGTTCGAGGACGAGGCGAGCGCGATCAACCGCGTCATTCCCGCCATGCGCGCCCAGGGCGCGCAGGTGTTCGTGGTGCTGATCCACGAAGGCGGGCAGACACCAGAGCCATTCGACAAGCCCGATTGCAGTGCCTTGAAAGGCCCGATCGTCGACATCGTCAAAAAGCTCGATCCGGCTATCCGCGTGATCGTCAGCGGGCACTCGCACACGGGCTTCCAGTGCAAGGTCGATGGCCGCGTGGTGACCCAGGGCGACATGGGCGGCCATGTCCTCTCGCGCATCAAGATGATGGTCGATCCGGCCAGCGGCGCGGTGGGCGAGATCGGGGTACGCAACGTGGTCATGAAACCGGGCCAGTATCCGCCCGACGAGCGCGTGTCGGCCTACCTCACGCAGGCCAGGGAGCGCAGCGAGGCGGCGCTGGCGCGGCCGGTGGCGCGCGTGGCCGTCCGTTCGATCGACCGCAAGGAAAGCGCCGGCGGCGAAACCGTGCTCGGTGGCCTGATCGCCGACGCCGTGCTGGCGGCCACCAAACCGCAGGGGGCGCAGATCGGCTTCATGAACATGGGCGGCATGCGCCAGGACCTCGATGTCGGCGCCAGTCTCACCGCCACCTATGGCGACGTACAGATCGTGCTCCCGTTCGGCAATACGATCGTCGTCATGGACATGACCGGAGCCCAGATCCGCGCGCTGCTGGAGCAGCAGTGGGCGCGTCCGGAGGCGAGTACCGTCTCGGTGCTGCAGGTGTCGGAGGGCTTTCGCTACCGCTGGAACCCGGCCGCGCCGCGCGGCCAGCGCGTTATCCGCGACAGCGTCACCCTGAACGGCAAGGTGCTCGACGACGCCGCCGTGTATCGGGTGGCGGGCAATAACTTCCTGGCCGAAGGCGGCGACAGCTTCCCGGCGTTCGCCGCCGCGGCCAACAAGCGCAACACGCAGATCCGCGATATCGACGCCGTGGTCCAGTTCCTGATCAAGCAGGACAAGGCGGGCAAACCGGTGGGCGCCACCGCTCCGGCCGGGCGCATCGGGACGGTGCAATGACGCCGCTCCGGCGCGCCCTGGCGGCGCTGCTTGCGCTGGTCCTGGGACCGCACGCGCAGGCCGGGTTTTCCATCCCGGGTTATGAACTGGTGCAGACCGCGCCGGTGGAAACCACGCTCGTCAACGACGACTTGCGCAGCAGCGCCGCTGTGTGGTCGCAGCTGTTCGACGAGGCGCGCAGCGAGATCGTGATCGGCCAGTTCTACGCCATCAGCAAGGCTGGCACGCCATTCGACAAGGTGGTGGAACGGCTCGAAGCGGCCGGCAAGCGCGGCGTGAAGATCCGCTTCTTGCTCGACAAGAAGGGCGTCGGCCTGTCCGATCCGGCCACCTTGGCGCGTCTGCGCCAGATCCCCAATCTCGACATGCGCGTGCTCGATTACGCACAGCTGACCGGCACCGGCATCATCCACGCCAAGTACATCGCGGTCGACAAGAAGGCTGCCTTTATCGGCAGCCAGAATTTCGACTGGCGCGCCTTCACCCACATTCACGAGACGGGTTTGCTGATCACCGATGCGGCCATGGTGGCGCAGGTGCATGCCGTGTTCGAGCGTGACTGGCAGGCGCAGTCGCTGCTGGCGGCGAACCTGGCGGTGCCGCGCGCCGTGGCGCTTGCGGTGGCGCCGCAGGCCGCGCAACTGGTCGCCAGCCCGGCCGCCTTCAACCCGCCCGGCGTGGCCGATTCCGAAGTGGTGCTGCCGGCGTTGCTGGCCGACGCCAGACATGAAGTGCGCATCCAGCTGCTCGATTATGCGCCGCTCGGTTACGGGCCTGAGAACACGCGTCCGTATTACAGCGTGATCGACAACGCCGTACGCGCGGCGGCGGCGCGCGGGGTCAGGATCAAGCTGATGGTCTCGAACTGGAATACCGAGCAACCGGGCATCGCCTACCTGAAAAGCCTGGCGCTGCTGCCGAATGTGGAGGTGCGCATCGTCACCTTGCCGCTTGCCGCGAGCGGACCGATTCCGTTCGCGCGCGTCATCCACAGCAAGACCATGACGATCGATGGCAAGCTGGCCTGGGTCGGCACCAGCAACTGGGCCGGCGGCTACTTCGACAAGTCGCGCAACCTCGAAGTCGTGCTGCGCAACGAGAAGATGGCGCAGCGCCTTGGCGCGCTGCAAGAGCAGACGTGGAGTTCCTCCTACGCCCAGCCGATCGACATCGCCAAAGACTATCCAAAACCGAACAAGGGAAACGAATGATGAAGAAACTGGCTTGTGTACTGGCGCTGTCCGGCGCCTTCGTGTCGGTGGACGCGCTGGCGTGGGGCGCCGAGGGGCACCGCGCGGTCGGCGCCATCGCCGAAAAACTGATCAAGGGCAGCAACGCCGAGAAGCAGGTCGCGGCCTTGCTGCTGCCGGGCGAAAGCCTCGAATCGATCACCGTGTGGGCCGACAGCGCCAAGGGCGGCGCCGGCTACACGCCGCCGACGGAGGAAATGAATGCCTACACGGCGGCCAATCCGCGCCATAGCGAATACCACTACACCGACATCCCGTTCCAGAACGAGCACTATCATGATGGCGCGGTAGGTACGGCCGATGTCGATATCGTGCAAACGCTCAGGCAAGCCATCGCAGTCTTGCAGGGCAAGACCGATCCGGCGCTCAATCCCAACAAGCTGACCCGGCGCCAGGCGCTGCTGCTGGTGGCGCACATGACCGGCGACATTCACCAGCCGCTGCACGTGGGCGCGGCGTTTGTCGGCAAGGATGGCAAGTTCGTGGTGCCGAAGAAGCACGAGGAGATCGATAGCCTGAATATCTACGATTCGCGCGGCGGCAACAGCCTGCTGCTCGACGACGATAAACTGACCTCCTTGAGCGCCGCCCTGATTCCGGGCGAAGCGCAGCCGCTGCCGCCCGGCGCACAGAAGTGGGCGACCAAGCCGTTCCATTCGTACTGGGACAGCACCGTGGTCGATTACGCGATGCGCCGCATCAGCACCAAAACGCCGGAACAGTTCGCGCAGAAGGTCATCGACGGCAATCCATCGGTGACGATGAACACGGGCGAGGCCACGACCTGGCCCTACCAGTGGGCGGACGACGCGCTGGCCGCGTCCAAGCTGGCCTATTCGGACGTGACGCCTGGCGCGAGCAGCAAACAGGTAAACCGCAAGGGCGAGACCTATTACACCTTCGGGCTGGAGATGGGATCGAATTATCCGGTGCCCAGTTCCGCGCTGGCCAAGACGCAGCTGATCAAGGGCGGCTACCATCTGGCGGCGCTGCTGAAAACCATCTGGCCGTAACTATCGTTGCGACACCTCCGTGTGTATTCCCGAGAGTTGGCAAGCAGACTGCGCGCCACCCACGTCATCCCCGCGCCGGCGGGGATCCAAGTTCCCTGATCCACCCGTGAGCATCCGCATGAAACCAGCCGCAACATTTGCCGCCATCCTTCTGGCCCTCCCCATTGCCGCTTTCGCCGCGCCAGCCGAAGACAAACCGCTCCCGCTGTGGGAAGCCGGCATCCTGGGCGGCATCGCCTCCACGCCTGCGTATCCCGGCGCGGCCGACCGCTCATCGCGCGGCCTGGTGTTGCCGTTCCTGATCTACCGCGGCCTGGTGTTGCGCGCCGACCAAACCGGCATCGGCGCGCGCCTGTTCAAGCGCGAGGCGGTCGAACTCGATGTGGGCCTGGCGGGATCGCTGCCGGCCCGCTCCGACGACGTGGCCGCGCGCGCCGGCATGCCCAACCTGGGCCTCTTGCTCGAATTCGGGCCGCGCCTGAAGGTGCGCATCGCCGAACCGAGCGCATCGAGCCGCATCCGCCTCGACATTCCGCTGCGTGCCGTGATCGAAGCGCGCGCCGGCATGCGCACGCAGGGCTTCACGTTCGAGCCGAAAGTGGTGTACGAAATGCGCAGCGCCGACGGCTTGTGGACCTTCGATGCCAATGCCGGCGTGGCCATCGGCGACAAGAAGGTCAACCGCTATTTCTACGAAGTGCAGCCGCGCTATGCCACGTCCTCCCGGCCCGCCTATCAGGCCAGCGCGGGGCTGGTGCTGGCACGGGTGGGCGCGAGCGCGTCGCGCATGCTCAATGACGATGTGCGGGTTTTGGGTTTCGTGCGGCTTGAGAGTTATGCGGGTGCCGCCAACGAAGACAGTCCACTGATGAAGAATAAGTCCGGTGCATCGGCCGGCGTGGCGGTCGCCTGGACCCTGGGCCGTTCGATCCGCCTGGCCGGCGACTGAGCGGTTTTGCAAGCGCTGCCACTGGTCGGCTCAGCGCGGCCGCCTTTGATGTTGCGACCACGGTTTTGTTCTACCGCAAGCTGTCATGCATTAAATAGATTGTCGGGAAAACTTACGTTAAGTCATTAGCCAGGACTTGATGTTCGATAGGCTTTGAGACTCTGTTTCTTCACTCAAACCGCGCCGCTGAAAGGCGACGCGCGCTGCTTACCGTGAAATGAGACCTTGTCCAATGTCGACCATTTGTCAGAATACGCTCACCAGCGCCTCGCCGGATAGTCCGCAGGCCGCCCCTGCCGAACATCCAGCCGCCGTCAACGACACTTTCTTCCGCAAGGAGGTGGCGCTGGCGCATGCCAATCAATGGATGGGTGCGATCCGGCTGGCCCAGCCCATGTCGGTGAGAATCGTTGCCTGTGTTGCCCTGGCGATTGCGCTGTGTGTTTTTGCCTACATATTCGTCGGCACCGTGACCAGAAAGGCGCGCGTGACCGGCATGACCTTGCCTGCCGGCGGCAGCTTGACGATCTCCGCCATGAACCCCGGAATTCTTTCTCGCAGTTTCGTGACCGAAGGTCAGGCTGTCGTCGCCGGGCAAGCGCTGTTCGAGGTGTCGACGGAGCGCCAGGGAGGTAGCGGAGAAATTTCCATGTTGGTGGCCCAACAGTTGACGATCCAGAAGAACACGCTGGTGGCCGAGCGTCGCACGCGGATGGCACAGCATCGCGACAAGACGGCCGCCATCGATGAACGTTTGTTGAACATCAATGCGGAAGCGCTGGAATTGGAGCAGGAAATTGCGTTAGCGCAGCGACGGCGCGACCTCGCCAAGGCCAGCCTCGCCAAGTATGAAACGCTGCAAGGAAATGGCTTCGTCTCCGCCGCGCAGACGCAGCAAAAGCAGGAAGAGCTAATCGATCTTGGCGCACGGGTGAGTACGCTTGCGAGAGCAAAACTGCAGCTGCAAGCAAGCCGGCTGAACTTGACGGCGGAACGCAAGGCCAGCGCCGGCGAGCTGGACAACACGATCGCCCAACTCCAGCGTTCGGAGGCCAGCGTCGACAAGGAGATCGCCGAAAATCAAAGCCGGAAAACCAGTCTGATACTCGCACCACAGGCGGGCGCGGTGGCGACGATCACTTATCGGCCCGGGCAAGCGGTGCTGGCAGCACAGTCCCTGGCGCTATTGATACCCGCGGCGAATGGCAAGCAAACCGTGGAGCCGCTGGAGGTTCAGCTATATGCGCCAAGCCGGGTGATGGGTTTTGTCGCCACCGGGCAGACGGTCTTGATTCGGTATCAGGCCTATCCCTATCAGAAATTCGGGCTGCAGCGCGGGCGCATTGTCGATATCAGCAAGGCGCCGTTTGCGCCCAATGATCTGCCCCCTCATCTGGCCAGTACGATTTTGAGCAATGCCCAGCAAAGCGCGCCGGGCGGCAACAGCAGCGAGGCCTTGTTCCGGATCAGAGTGCAGTTGTCGCGCCAGAGCATCGATGTGTATGGCGTGGCGCAGCCGCTGCGCGCCGGGATGACCCTGGAAGCCGACATCGTACAAGACCGGCGCCGTATCTGGGAATGGATCGCCGCGCCATTGCTGGCGGCGGCGCAGCGTTAAACCAATCTGACAGGGGACCGGGATGAAACCCATTCTACAGACCGAATCGAGCGAATGCGGCCTGGCCTGCCTCGCCATGGTGGCCAGCCATTTCGGCAGTCATATGGATCTGGCGGATTTGCGACGGCGTTTTTCGATCAGTCTCAAGGGTGCAAGCCTGGCCCAATTGATGCGCCATGCCGGCGCGATGCATTTGGCCTCGCGGCCATTAAGACTGGCGCTGGAGGAGTTGGGTGCCCTGAAGTGCCCCTGCATATTGCATTGGAATCTGAATCACTTCGTGGTCCTCAAGAAGATCAAGCGCAGCCTGCGCGGCGCCACGACCGTCGTCATTTTCGATCCGGCCGTCGGTGAACGCATCCTCACGATGGCGGAGGTGTCGGACCATTTTACCGGGGTCGCACTGGAACTTCTGCCGACGGCGCAATTCGAGCAAAAAGACGCCACCCGGAGGATGTCGATCAAGCAGCTGACCGGACCGGTCGTGGGATTGCGCCGGGCCTTATTGCAAGTGTTTGCGCTGGCACTGGCGCTGGAAGTGTTTGCGCTTGTATCGCCGCTGTTTAATCAGTATGTGATCGATGAAGTGATCGTCAGCGGCGATCACCAGTTGCTGCAGATACTGCTTGCCGGCTTTGCTCTGCTGCTGGTGACGCAGACCTTGATTGGGATCGCGCGCAGCATGGTGTTGATGAGATGGAGTATCGACGTTGGCCTGCAATGGTCGGCGCGTGTGTTCTCGCATCTGATCAGTCTGCCTACGGTGTTTTTTGAAAAGCGTCACCTGGGCGACGTGCTATCGCGTTTCGGCAGTATTGCCGCGATCCAGCAGACATTAACCAGTGTATTCGTAGAGAGCGCGCTGGATGGTTTGATGGCGTTGCTGGCCCTGGGGATGATGTTGATGTACAGCGCGGAGCTTGCCCTCATCGTAGCGCTCAGCGTCGTGCTGTATGCGGCGTTACGGTGGATCTTCTACCAGCCGCTCAGGGCGGCATCGCAGGAGCGTCTGATTCTCGCGGCGAAAGAAAACACGCATTTTGTGGAAACCGTGCGCGCCATCGTTCCTCTCAAATTGTTCGGGCGGGATGCCGAGCGCAAGGCGCGCTGGCAAAACCTGAAGCAGGATGTCGCCAACCGCGATGCCAGGACCGAGAAACTCACCATCCTGATCAAGGCGGCGAACAGTACGATCATCGGTTTGCAGGGTCTGATCGTTTTCTACGTCGGGGCAGGGCTGGTGCTGCAAAACGCGCTGACGGTAGGGATGCTGATGGCATTTATCAGTTATGCAGCCACGTTCGCCGGCCGCATGGTCAGCCTGGTGGACATGCTGATCAACCTGAAAATGCTCGGGCTGCATGCGGAGCGCCTGTCCGATATCGTTCTGGAACCGGCTGAACCGACGAGCATGTGGGAGAGCGATGTGAGCCGGATTTCTCCCAGCATTACTCTGCGCGATGTGAAGTTTCGGTATGCGGACGGTGAGCCGTGGATTCTCGACGGCGTGAATCTGCATATACCGGCGGGGCAGAGCGTGGCCTTGGTTGGTCCTAGCGGCTGCGGCAAGACCACGATGTGCAAGATCCTTCTCGGCTTGCTCGCGCCGACCGAAGGGGAGGTGATGATTGATGGAATACCGATTCAGCAGCTTGGCATGCAGGCGTATCGGCAACTGGTCGGCACGGTGATGCAGGATGACGTTCTCCTGGCGGGGTCGATTATCGACAACATCAGTTTTTTCGACAGTAAATGCGAATATGCCGATGTGGAGCGTTGCGCCCGGCTGGCGGCTGTGCACGATGAAATTGGTGCCATGCCGATGGGATATCAGACCTTGGTGGGCGATATGGGCAGCAGTTTGTCGGGCGGGCAGAAGCAGCGGATTCTTTTGGCCCGGGCGCTGTACAAATCGCCCAAAGTGCTTGCGCTGGATGAAGCCACCAGCCATCTTGACATTCAAAACGAACAGCTTGTCAATACGGCGTTGAGTGCAATGAAACTCACGCGCATTATGGTTGCGCACCGGCCTGAGACGATTAACTCTGCTGATCGGGTAGTGAGTTTAAGTTCAGGTAAGACAGTGGAACTTCGTCCATGTACCTCATCCGCTTGATCTTTCGCTGAGAGCAGATTTTCCTTGCGGTTTAATAATAAGCGGAAGGACAAGGTATCTGATAATAATGACAGATAAGCGGGTTGAGCCGAAAATTAGCCTTCTTATCATCGGAGCCGGTCAAATCCCATCGAGTCGTGGAGGGCCGGAAATGACTCGATCGTACAAAATTCGTGCGATTGAATAACTAGCTTGGAGCAGCCATGCAAGTAATCGATAAATTTGAAATTCTCGAAATGATTGGCGGCAGTGGTGCAAAAAATATCAAGTGTACAGTGTCCACGTCAGGAGTTAGTTGCGAAGGGTCCCTGCAGGACTATTATGAGGCTGCAGGTGAGGTAGCCGGGAAATTGCAGAAATTGGGTGGAAGGTTGGGTTGCTGGCTGTACGACATGGTCCATGATTAACAGGCCCCGCATCGTATTGCCGGGTTTGGTAATTTCTTAAAATGAAGCGACGGAGCGTATAATTCGCGGACGCTCCGTCCTGCTAAAATAGTAGTAATCCAGATCGGAATGCAGTATGTTTAAAATTTTTAATAATTCTTCTGGTCGTATTAGATATTGTGCGCCGATCAAGGTTCACGAAATTATATTTATTTGGTTGCTTGTGATGTTTGGATGGAGTGCCATATTTGAGAATTTTGGCGGCGATATTGACTATTTTATTTATTTAAAGTGGGCGGCGATCTCGACGACTATGATTGTTTTAAGTAAACATTTCGTTAAACGAGAAGGTCGCAATTTTGCTCAACTGTTGGGAAGGGGCTTTTCAAGGCGAGCTTTGGTCGAAATGATTGCGGTAACGATTGCATGCGTCTGCCTGGGTATTGGTTGCTGGGCCGTACTCGTCCTCCTTAGCGCTCAGATTGATATGGATTGGGCATTTCGATATTGGCATTTTGCTGTGTCGTCGGATTTTAACAGGGGAAACTGGACACTGAATTTGATTGTCATTAATGCAATTACCACGAGCATACTTGGGCCAATTGTGGAAGAAATTGTTTTCCGTGGCTTCGTACTGCGCCGTCTACAGGAAAAGCACAGTGTTGGCATTGCAATTACAATTTCATCGCTGATATTCGGTTTTTTTCATCTTAATAATAATTTTTTTGGTAGTTCTTTGCATGGGGTAATTTATGCACTTGTTGCTATAAAATTTTCTTCTTTGTATGCGCCGATTTTTGTTCACGTCGGATACAATGCGATCATTTTTTTTATGGAGAAATACTACGGCTTTTTTTTGACTGCCGAAAGGACTCGCATTGGGTCGATCGACTACTGGTTACCTGAACTTGCGCTACTAGCGATCGGCATGACCGCGCTTGTTTGTTACTCGAAAATGTGCTTGCGGTCTCAATATACGGCGTCACTCAGTCTCGTATCACATGGCGGCGTTATTTGACACCTCGCAGGTACCGCGCCATGAATTGCCCGATACGCCGTAACTGTTCAGCATGAACGGTTGCGCCATGCCTTCGCCGGAATTCCGATTCAACTTGCCCCACGCTGAACAGTCGCATTAGGTCTTGCTCGGCACTATAGCTTCGGCGATGAGGCGAGATTGTTAGCATAACGGCGAAACACCCGTTGCCAGCAAAACCCGTACTGGGCGGCGGCGATTCGAAATCGTCACCGCCCAGATTGACTTAGCATATTCTCGGCTCGACAGGAAATTCCATGCCGCATAGCGAAAAAACCAGCAAAAGTATTTCGCCTATTTTTTATCCTCAGCCGTTTTGGCGTTATGCCCTGCTTTTTCAGTCATGGTCGCAATTGGGTTCATGGCTGCTAATTGTTCTATTAACGACGTTATCAATTTACAGCTTTTTAGGGGGGCTAAAAGAATCGCCACCGCTCGCGGGGCTCTTGCTTGGTGTTGCATTTGGCTCGTTGACGTCTGTTGTCATGGTCGTGCCTGCACAGTTCAGGATCGCTTCTAATAATGTGGAATCCATAAAAAATGTGTTGCTGGCACTGGAAAATATGCGCTACGTTGAAAGCTATCGAATCCTTGATGTCGTTGTGTATCGGCAAAAACTCCCAAGATTTCTTCGTTGGAGGGAGGGGGAGGTGAGGGTGCGACGAAATCCGGAGGGAATAGTTATCGACGGCCCTCGTTCCATTTTAGGGATGGTAAGAGCAAAGCTCATGAACGCAATTTGAGGATTGTTAAAGGGTTATTTTTTATTCGCGTTGGTTAAATTCTATGCAGTAAGGCCACTAACGCCCTTACTGCATAGCTGAATTACGTGATGCGTGGAGATGCTCCAACATAAATTGACCGATTCGCATTTCATACTCGCCCGTCGCCACGCCATGAAAGTCGGTATGCGCCGCCCCAGCCACGATCCACAGCTGCTTCGGTTCGGGCGCGGCGGCATAGATGCGGCGCGTTTCGGCTTCGCTGGTGTGCTCGTCCTTCTCGCCGCCTACCACCAGGGTAGGGCAGGCCAGCGCCCCCACAGCGTCGATCGGCCGCAGTTGGTCCAAGGTCAGGTCCAGCCGCGGCGGCACCTGCCATAGCAGCAGCGGTGCCAGCGCACCGCCCGCGCTGCCGAGATGTAGTCGCAGTCGATTCTCGATCGCTTCCTCAATCGTCGGATACATCGCCTCGATCACCAGCGCATCGATTCCGCGTCCGGGTTTCGACAGCACCAGCGCGGCGGCGCCAAGCGACATGCCGATCACGCCGATCCGTTCACCGGGCTGTTCGCGCCTGAGGTAAGCCAGCGCGGCACGCACGCCGTCGGCCTCGCGCACGCCAAAGCTGATGCGCTCACCCGCGCTTTCGCCGTGCGCCTGCTGGTCGATCAGCAGCACGCCATATCCAAGGCGCGACAAGAATCGCGCGCGTCCCAGCATATGCAAGCGGTTGCCGCGCACGCCGTGCAGCAGCAAGACCATACCGGCGCCGGGCGTGCCGCGCACCATCCAGCCCATAACGGGACCGGTGACAGTGTTGATGGTAACGGAGGAAGCGGGGAAGTCGGCCGGCGCGGCGCCGATCTGGCGCCGCGCGGGAGAACTGAGATATTCGCCGGCGCCGAAC
Organism: Massilia antarctica; assembly: GCF_015689335.1. Lineage (GTDB taxonomy): Bacteria > Pseudomonadota > Gammaproteobacteria > Burkholderiales > Burkholderiaceae_D > Telluria_A > Telluria_A antarctica. The sequence goes on from NZ_CP065053.1 coordinate 3,151,525, forward strand.
AGCGCGCCCAATCCCAGCAATAACAGACAGGCGAAGGCGATCAGGCCGCGCTTCGCCATGCGCCTTATGGCCACATTAACGCGATTTGACGAACGGCTTGCCAATCGCTTTCGGCGCCACCGACTTGGCCATCAGGCCAGCGAGCACGATCACGGTCACCACATACGGCACCATCTGGATCAGCGAGCCCGGAATGCGTCCGATGCCCGGCAAGTCGACGCCTTCGATCTGGATCTGCACGGCGCTGAAAAAACCGAACATCATGCAGCCGAGCGCCGTGTACATCGGCCGCCAGTTACCGAACACCAGCGCGGTCAGCGCCAGGTAGCCGGCCCCGGCCGACATATCGCGCAGGAAGAAGCCACTCTGCACGATCGCCAGGTAAGCCCCCGAGAATGAGCACAGGACACCGGCCACCAGCATCGCCATGTAGCGCGTGGTAGCGACACTGACGCCGGCGGCATCGGCCGCGTGCGGGTTCTCGCCGCAGGCGCGCAGGCGCAGGCCGAAGCGGCTGTGGTAGATCACCCAGTGCACCAGCGGAATCAGCGCGAACGCCAGGTACACCAGCGCCGAATGGCCTCCGATCACGTGCCCGTAGAACCAGCCGATGAAGGGAATGCCTTCCAGCGCCTGAGTGCCCGGCAAGACGATGTCGAACAGGCGCGCCTGGCCCAGATCCGGCGTGCGGCCGCCCTGCTGGTAGAAGAACTGGGCCAGCACGAACGTCAGGCCGCTCATGGCGATGTTGATCGCAATGCCGCCCACCAGCTGGTTGCCCTTCTGGGTGATGCTCACGTAACCCTGCAGCAGCGCCAGTGCGGCCGATACGGCCACGCCGGCGGCCACGCCGTACCAGGGGTTCTGCGTGGTGAAGGCGACAGCGGCCGAGACGAAGGCGCTGGCGAGGATTTTGCCTTCCAGCGCAATGTCGACCACGCCGCTGCGTTCGGCGAACAGGCCGGCCATCGCTGCAAAAATCAGCACTGGCGCGTTGCGGATCGTGGACACCACGATGCTGGCTAAATGGAGGTCTTCGAACATGGCTTATCCTTTGCGAATGTTAAGCAGCTTCAGGACAGCGGGCGCGTACAGATTTTCCATCGCGCCGCAGAACAGAATGATCAGCCCCTGGATGAAGACAAACGTCTCCTGCGGGATGTTCGGTTTTTCCAGCGACAGGTCGAACCCGCCCTGGATCAGCGCACCGAACAAGACGCTCGACAGGAAGATGCCGACCGGGTGCTGACGCCCCATCAGCGCAATCGCAATGCCCACGAAACCCGCTCCCGCCGGGAAATTCAGACTCAGATAATGGGTCGATCCCATGATCGAATTGACCGCGCCCAAGCCGGCCAGCGCGCCCGAAATGAGCATCGCCACGATGATCATGCGGCTGATCGACACACCAGCGTAATGCGCCGCGCTTTGATTGAGGCCCGTGGCACGCAGTTTGTAGCCCCACGACGAGCGCCACACCATCACGCCATAAACGGCCAGGGCGGCGATCGCGAGCAGGAAGCTGACGTTGAGCGGCGTGTCGCCTAGCACCGGGAACCACGTATTCAGGCGCGGCATGGCGCCGGCGTCCGCGAACACGCGGCTGGCCGGATTTTGCTGGCCTTCCGGGATCAGGTACTTGACGATGATGAAGTTCATCAGGCTGGCGGCGATGAAGTTGAACATGATCGTCGTCACCACCACATGGCTGCCGCGCTTGGCCTGAAGGTAGCCGGGCAGCCATGCCCAGGCCGCGCCGAACACCGCGCTGCCCAGCATCGCGGCGGGAATCAGCAGCCAGGCGGGCAGCGAGTGGTCGAGCGTGAGCATGACCACGGTCAGGCCCAGGCCGCCGACATACAACTGGCCTTCGCTGCCGATGTTGAACAGACCGGCCTTCATGGCGATCGATACCGACAGGCCGGTAAAGATGAAGGTACTGGCGTAGAACAAGGTGTAGCTCAGCCCCTCCGGATTGATGACGGCGCTGTCGATCAGGATGCGCAGCGATTCGGTCGGGCTTTCGCCCAGCAGATGGATCACCAGTGCGGCCACCAGCAAAGCCGAGAGCAGGTTCAGTACAGGCAGGACAAACGCGCTTGCCCAGCGTGGGAGTTCGGTCGTTTTCATGTTTTGTGCATCCCGCCCATCAGCAGCCCGATGCGGGTTGTGTCGAATTCTTCAATCTTGAGTTCACCGGTGATGCGTCCGCCGGACATGACGATGATGCGGTCGGCCAGCGCCCGCACCTCTTCCAGTTCCACCGATACCAGCAGGATCGCCACGCCTTCGTCGCGCATCTTGAGCAGCTGCGTGTGAATGCTTTCGATGGTGCCGATGTCGACCCCGCGCGTCGGCTGGCCGACCAGCATCAGCTTCGGTTTGGCCGACACTTCGCGCGCGATCACCACCTTTTGCTGGTTGCCACCCGAGAGCAGGCCGATACGCAGGTCCGGATTGGCCGGACGCACGTCGAAGGCCTTGAGCAGGTCGCCGCAGCGCGCCGCGATGGCCTTGAAGTCGAACAGGCCCCAGCGGTTGCACACCCGGTCCTGGTAGCCGAACACGGTGTTCTGCATGACCGAAAAATCCTTGATCACGCCATCGCGCAGGCGGTCTTCCGGCACATGGCCGATGCCCAGCTTGCGGAACGTCGCCGGCAAGCCGTCGGCATCCGAGCGTTTCGCGTAGGGCAGTTCGGTGCCGAGCAAGGCGACCTTGCCGCCGCTCGGCAGGCGCATGCCCGACAGGATCTGCATCAATTCGCTCTGGCCGTTGCCTGACACGCCGGCAATGGCCACGATTTCGCCCGCGCGCAAGGTGAAGTCGATGTCGGCCAGCAGGCGCACCCCAGCGGCGTCTTGCAACTGCAGGCCGCTCACTTCCAGCACGGCGGCACCGGGGTTGTACGGCGCGCGCGGCAGTTCGCCCTGGATCGGGCGGCCCACCATCATGTTGGCCAGTTCTTCCTTCGACGTGGTCGCGGTTTGCACCGCACCCACCACGCGTCCGGCGCGCATCACGGTCACCTCGTCGGTGATCTCCATGATTTCGCCCAGCTTGTGGGTGATCAGGACGATGGTCTTGCCCTGTTCCTTGAACAGCCGCAGGATCTCGAACAGCGACGCGGTTTCCTGCGCCGTCAGCACGGCGGTCGGCTCGTCCAGGATCAGGATGTTGGCGCTGCGGTAGATCTGCTTGAGGATCTCGACGCGCTGCTGCGCGCCGACCGACAGGTCTTCGATCTTCGCCAGCGGGTCCACGTCGAGGCGGTAGCGGGTGCAGATCTCGCGCAGCTTCGCTTCCGTCGCGGCGCGGTGCGAGGCGAGCTTGAAGCCCCCCTCGGTGCCGAGCATGACGTTGTCGAGCACCGTGAAATTCTCGACCAGCATGAAGTGCTGGTGCACCATGCCGATGCCGAGGGCGATCGCCTGTTGGCTGGTGCGGATGTCCTGGGCCTGGCCGTCGATCAGCAGCGCCCCGCTGTCGGCATTGTAGTAGCCGTACAGGATGCTCATGAGGGTCGACTTGCCGGCGCCGTTCTCGCCGATCACGCCATGGATCGAGCCCTTGGCGATGGAGAAGCTGACGTCGGCGTTCGCCTGCACGGCCCCGAAGGCTTTGCAGATATTGCGAAATTCTACAGCTGGCTGCATAGCGGTCAGTGGTGAGTAGTAAAGGTAGATGAGTTCAAAAGCGCGCCGGACCAGTCAAAACCGGCGCGGCGCGCTTTTCTGAGAAGCGGGAAAAATCAGACCGGGCAGCTGCTGCCGGCGCGATAGTCGACGACCTTGATCTTGCCGCCGATGATGGCGGCCTTGGCTTCGTTGACCCGTTTTTCGATTTCCGGCGTGACGACCGCGCGGTTATCCTTGTCCAGCGCCCAATCGACGCCGCCTTCTTTCAGGCCCTTGTAGGTCACGCCGGCTTTCCAGCTGCCGTTCTTCATCTGCATGAACGAATCGTAGATGGCCACGTCGACCCGCTTGACCATGGAGGTCAGCATGGTGCCCGGATGGAGATAGTTCTGGTTCGAGTCGACGCCGATGGCCAGCTTGCCTTTTTCCTTGGCCGTCTGCAGGGTACCCATGCCGCTGCCGCCGGCTACGGCGAACACCACGTCCACGCCGCGGTCGAACTGCGCGCGCGCCAGCTCACCGCCCTTGGCCGGATCGTTCCAGGCCGCGCTGGTGGTGCCGACCATGTTCTGCATGGTCTCGATTTTCGGATTGGTCGCTTTCGCGCCCTGGACATAGCCGCAGGCGAAGGTGCGGATCAGCGGAATGTCCATGCCGCCCACAAAGCCGATTTTCTTCGACTTCGATGCCATGGCGGCGGCCACGCCGGCCAGGTAGGAGCCTTCTTCTTCCTTGAACAGGATCGAGTTGATGTTGCTGCCCTTGGCCACGGCGTCGATCAGCACGAAGCGCACGTTGGGGAATTCCTGCGCGACCTTCTGCACGGCCTGGGTCTGCGAGAAGCCGACGGCGGCGATCAGGTCGAGCTTTTTGCGCGCCAGGCCGCGCAGCACTTGCTCGGCCTGGGTATCGCTGCTGGCCTGCGCCTCGATGTATTTGATGTTGGTCTCTTTTTTGAAGCGCTCGGCGCCTTCAAACGCGGACTGGTTGAACGATTTGTCGAACTTCCCGCCGGCGTCGTACACGATGCCCAGTTTCGGGTCGGCAGCCGTGGCGCTCGCCGCGACGCAGAGCGCCGCGATCGTGATACTAAGTTGCTTAAATTTCATGAGTTCACTCCTGGAAAGCGATATTGTACCCGGCACACCGGCTGCGATGGGGCGAAAGGAATGCGTAAGCTTAACGACACTAAGCGAGCAAAGCCAGCAAATTGGCGTGTGCTTGCTCGAATTGTGTCAGGCCGGCGCGCAAGAGGTCGTTACCAATTGTATCGAGCCCGATGCCGTGGCGGCCCAGTTGCGTCAATACGGCGCGCGCGCCATCGACGTCTTCTTCCAGCGACCGGCGCGCTTCGCCGTGGTCGCGGAAGGCCGCCAGGGTCGCATCGGGGACGGTGTTGACGGTGGCCTCGCCAATCAGTTCTTCGACATAGGTGACGTCGCGCATGGCCGGATTTTTCACGCCGGTGCTGGCCCACAGCAGCCATTGCGGGGTGGCGCCGAAGGCGGCAAAGATGGCGAAGCCGCTGTCGTTGCGGAAGTCGTGATAGGCCACGCGCGCGGCGGCGATGGCGGCCTTGCCGCGCAGGGCGTCGGCGCCCTGCGGCAGCAGCGCGTCGACAGCAGCATCGACCCTGCTGATAAACACGCTGGCCACGCTGGCGATGCGCTGCACCGACAGCATCGCTTCCAGGCGGCGCGCCAGGCCACGCCGGTGCGCGGCGCGCACGGCGGCCAGTTGGGTGGCGCTGAAAATCAGGGTGACGTTAACGTTGATGCCGGCGTAGATCACTTCTTCAACGGCGGCGATGCCTGCCTCGGTGGCCGGAATCTTGATCATCGCGTTCGGCCGGCCGATCGCGGCCCACAGGCGGCGCGCTTCAAGCACGGTGCCGGCGGCATCGTGCGCCAGGCGCGGCGAGACCTCGAAGCTGACAAAGCCCGCATGGCCGTCGCTGTCGGCGTACAGCGGCGCGAACAGGTCGCACGCGGCCTGCACGTCGGGCAGGACCAGCGCTTCGAAGCGCGCTTCCGGGTCGGGGTGGGCGGCGCGCAAAGCCGGCAGCGCGGCCTGGTAGGCGGCATCGCTGCGGATCGCGTTATAAAAGATGGAAGGGTTCGAGGTGACGCCCTGGATGCCGTCGTCGGCGATCCAGCGCGCCAGTTCGCCCGAGGCGATCAGTTCGCGGCTGAGGTTATCGAGCCAGATTTGCTGGCCCAGGGCGGCTACGGCCTTGAGACGGCTGGCGGATGCACTAATTTGGTTCATGGCAACTTTCCTGGCGGGCTATGTCGTATTGTTGCAACAATTCATGTGGCGAAAATCACGCGTCTTTACGTGTTGAACTTTGCTCGTCCAGGCCCGGTGCGCGCGGCCCGTATCGTCGCCATTGTTCGCTACGCCCGGGAGTGCGTAAGGCTAGGTAATATTGCGCCGCGCCATATAAGACAGGCACAGCTTTAGAACTATGCATCACCGTTAATATGTATGGCAAATACGATTTTGCTTCGTCATTTATATGATCGAAATATAAATGAAAACGTAATTGTCATGATTTCGGGTCAATTCTTTTCATGCTAGGATGCCCAGGCACTATCAAGATTCAGACGGGAGCGTAGTCGCAGCGGGGTGATGAAGACTGTTTTGTGCGCTGCAAGGCGTCCGGGCGGTACCTGTCGCCAGAGCGCGATGCGAACCGGAAGGCAGGATTCATGAGATGGTTAATCGATCTAAGGAATTACTTAAATGACAATAAAAAGCAAGCAGTTCGCCACCCGTTCGCTGATCGCCCTGGCAGTCGCCAGCGCCTTTCCGCTGCACGTTGCGATGGCCCAGGACAAGCCAGCCGAAGAAGCCAAGCCGCAAGCCGGCCAGCTGGAGACCGTCATCGTGACCGCGCAGCGCCGTTCCGAGAACATCAAGGACGTGCCGATGGCGATCACCACGCTCAAGGGTGAAAAACTCGACGTGCTCACCGCCGGCGGCCAGGATATCCGCTTCCTGTCGGGCCGTTCGCCCAGCCTGAACGTCGAATCCGACTATGGCCGTTCATTCCCGCGCTTTTACATCCGCGGCCAGGGCAATACCGACTTCGATCTGAACGCATCGCAGCCGGTCGGCCTGGTGGTCGACGACATCGTGCAGGAAAGCCCGATGCTCAAAGGCTTCCCGGTCTTTGACGTCGACCAGGTCGAAGTGCTGCGCGGCCCACAGGGCACGCTGTTCGGCCGTAACTCCCCGGCCGGCGTGATCAAGTTCGACTCGGCCAAGCCGCAGATCGGCAAGACCGACGGCTACGCCACGGTCGGCATCGGCAACTACCGCAGCAAGAACTTCGAAGGCGCGGTCAACCTGCCGATCAGCGACACCGTCGCCGCGCGCGTGTCGGCGCAGTCGCAGAACCGCGGCGACCGCGTACATAACAACCGTCCCGGCAACGGCACCAAGGATTTCGAGGGTTACCACGACGACGCGCTGCGCCTGCAGGTACTGGTCAAGCCGACCAGTAACTTCAGCGCCCTGTTCAACGTGCACGCGCGCGACATGGATGGCAGCGCCACCCTGTTCCGCGCCAATATCCTTAAAAAGGGCACGAATGAGCTGGTCGACGGCTTCAAGTACGGCCGCTACGACAGCGACGGCGTGAACGAACAGCGTCTCTCGACCGAAGGCGCCAGCATGCGCCTGCGTCTGGACCTGTCCGGCGTCACCTTGCACTCGATCACCGGTTACGAGTCGGCCGACTTCTATAGCCGCGCCGACGTCGACGGCGGCTATGGCGCCGTGTACGCGCCGCCGATGGGCCCGAGCTACACCAACCAGGCCGCGTTCATCCCCTTCGTGGTCGAGACGGCGGACGTGCTGCCGAATCACCGCCAGTTCACCCAGGAGTTCCGCGCCGAATCGGTCAACAGCGGCCCGCTGCAGTGGATCGCCGGCCTGTTCTACTTCAACGAAGACATCCAGATCGACAGCATCAGCTTCGACTCGCTGGCGCCGGGCAATCCGCAGAACCCGTTCTACGCGACCCAGACCCAGCACACCAAATCGTGGGCGGCTTTCGGTTCGATGAACTACACCGTGACCGACAAGTTCAAGCTGCGTGCCGGCCTGCGCTACACCAACGACAAGAAGGATTTCGCGGCCAAGCGCGTCGAGTTGACCACCGCCGGTCCTTTCGGGATCAGCAACGAGTCGAAAAACGTCAGCTGGGATATGTCCGGCACCTACGCGCTCACCCCCGATTCCAACCTGTTCGCGCGCGTGGCCACGGGCTACCGGGCACCGAGCATGCAGGGTCGTTTGAACGGCCTGGCCGACCGTCCATCGTTCGCCGAAGCAGAAAAGGCGCTGTCGTACGAAGCCGGTATCAAGCAAGACCTGTTCAATCGCCGTGCGCGCCTGTCGGCCAGCGTATTCCAGTACCGCGTCAAGGACAAGCAGCTGACCGCCGGTTCGGGCCAGATCAACATGAACCAGTTGATCAATGCCGACCGCGTGACCGGCCGGGGCGTGGAACTGGACTTCCAGGCCAACCTGTCGGACGCGCTGCGCATGACCCTGGGCGGCAGCTACAACGACACCGAGATCAAGGATTCCAAGCTGTTCGTCCAGACCTGCGGCAACGAGCCGAATACCAAGGGTGTGAACGGGTGCACGCCGACCGGCGTGGCGGGTCCTTTCGCGTACACGCAAAAGCTGAACGGCAACCCTCTGCCGCGCGCACCTAAGTGGCAGGGCAACTTCACCTTGCGTTACAGCGTGCCTGTAGCCGATGGTGAATTCTTTGCGTACACCGACTGGGCGTATCGCAGCACCTACAATATGTTCCTGTACGAAGCGAAGGAATATAAAGCCAAGTCGCTGGTTGAAGGCGGCCTGCGTTTCGGCTACAAGTGGGATAAGTACGAAGTGGCGGCTTTCGCGCGCAATATCACCGACAAGGTACAGTCGGTCGGCGCGATCGACTTCGACAATCTGACCGGCATGGTCAACGAGCCGCGCAGCCTGGGCGTACAGCTCAAGGCGACGTTCTAACAAGCCGCGTCGTTTCCGCACCAGCGCGGGAAGTCGTTTCTGCCAATGGCAGAAACGACGACGGTGGCGCCGCACGAAGCCCCGCATGTCGCAAGATGTGCGGGGTTTTCTTTTGTGGACGGACATCGGGTAAGATTCCACGGCCTTCATTGAAGGCGCTACATCCACCGCCGTCGGGTCATCCGGAGAATACATGCAATCAGCAGTCAACCTGTGGCCGCTCATCGGCGTCGCCGTCATCATCGTCGGCTTCGTGCTGCGCGTCCATCCGGTGCTGGTCGTCGTCGCGGCCTGCGGCGCCACCGGCCTGGCCGTGTCGATGCCGGTCGAAACCTTGCTCGCCTCGCTCGGCACCGCCTTCATCAAAACACGCAACCTGCCGATGATCCTCCTGCTGCCGCTCGCGGCCATCGGCCTGCTCGAACGCTTCGGCCTCAAGGAGCACGCGCAAGCGACCATCGCCAGTATCAAATCTGCCACCACCGGCCGCCTGCTGATCGTCTACCTGTTCGTGCGCGAAATCTCCGCCGCCTTCGGCCTGACCAGCCTTGGAGGCCACCCGTCGATGGTACGCCCGCTGGTCGCGCCGATGGCCGAAGCGGCCGCCGAAGCGCGCAACGGCACCATCAGCGACAAACTGCGCTACCGCATCCGCGCCATGTCCGCCGCCACCGATAACGTCGGCCTGTTTTTCGGCGAGGACGTCTTTGTCGCCTTCGGCGCCATCGTCCTGATGCAAACCATCCTCGCCGCCGAGGGCATCCTGGTCAACCCGCTGCACATGGCGCTGTGGGGCCTTCCCACTGCGGTCACCGCCTTCATCATCCATGCGTGGCGCTTGCACCGCTTCGACGCCGAGATCGCGCGCGACGGAGCCGGCCAATGATCATCCTCCTCGACTATTTTTACCTGGCGCTGGGCGCCATGCTGGCCGCTTCCGCCGTCATGTCCCTGCGCGACAAGGACAATCCGCGCCGCTATGCGAGCGCCTTGTTCTGGGCCCTGTACGCCGCCGTCTACCTGGCCGGCGAGCGCCTGCCGCCGGCGTACGTGGGCGTGATCATGATCGTGATGGCCCTCATCGCCGGCTGCGGCGGCGTCACCTTGGGCAAATACGGCGTGCGCACGCCTGAGGAAAAGACGTCGAGCGCGCGCCGCCTCGGGCACCTGCTGTTCATTCCCGCGCTGATCATTCCGGTCGTGACCATGATCGGGTCGACCCTGCTCAAGGACGTCCATATCGGCGGCCTGCTGCTGCTCGAAACCAGACACCTGACCCTGGTCAGCCTCGGTTGCGCTTCGGTGCTGGCGGTGGGCGCGGCTTGCTGGCTGACGCGCGCCACGCCGTTGCAGGGCATGCGCGAATGGCGACGCCTGGTCGACGCGGTGGGCTGGGCGGTGGTGCTGCCGCACATGCTGGCGGTCCTCGGGCTGCTGTTCGCCGAAGCCGGTGTGGGCAAGGCGGTTGCACACATCACCACCTCGTACATCAACATGGATTCGCGCTTCGTGGCGGTGGTGGTGTTCTGCGTCGGCATGGCGCTGTTTACCATCATCATGGGCAACGGCTTCGCTGCTTTTCCCGTGATGGCGGGCGGCGTCGGCATTCCGATCCTGATCGGCCGGTACGGCGCCAACCCGGCGGTGATGGCGGCCATCGGCATGTTCAGCGCCTATTGCGGCACCCTGATGACGCCCATGGCCGCCAATTTCAACGTGGTGCCGGTGGTGCTGCTCGAACTGCCCGACAAGCACGCGGTGATCAAGGCGCAGATACCGACCGCGCTGCCGCTGCTGGTGGCGAATATCTTCCTGCTGTATTTTTTGATGGGCCAGAAATGAACAAAACAGTGCTGCTGACCGGTTTCGAGCCGTTCAACAACGAGAGCGTCAACCCAGCCTGGGAGGCTGTCAGCGAGTTGGCCGGCTGGCGCGAGGACGATTTTGCGGTCGTGGTGCGCCAGCTTCCTTGTGTGTTCGGCCTGGCGGGCACAGTGTTGCGGGACGCGCTGGAGGAATTGAAGCCGGACCTGGTGATCGCCGTCGGCCAGGCTGGCGGCAGGGTCGATATCTCAGTGGAGCGGATCGCCATCAACGTGGATGATGCACCGATTCCCGACAATGCGCGGCACCAGCCGGTGGATGAAGCGATCGTCGCGGGCGGCCCCGCCGCCTATTTTTCCACCTTGCCGATCAAGGCCATCGTCGCTGCCTTGCGTGCGCAAGGCCTGCCGGCATCGGTGTCGCAAAGCGCCGGCACCTTCGTATGCAACGATGTGTTTTACCGCCTGATGCATGCGGCCGAAAGGATGCCGATGCGGGCCGGGTTCATTCACATTCCGTATCTGCCCCAGCAGGCGGCGTGCCATCCGGGTGCGCCCAGCATGGCTCTGAGCGAGGTGGTACGCGCGCTGCGCACCGCGGTCAAGGTGTCGCTGCGTACCGATGCCGATGTGCGCGCCACAGGCGGCATGTTGTCCTGAGATCGTGCGCCCGGATCGCCCGTATTCGTAATTCCCGATTAGGAGTGAGCGAACCGCAGCGGCGTTTCCGGCATGGCTGGTTTTATCGATAATGAATGCATGTCGAGCATGGCGGCCACGGTGGCCGGCGTGGGTTCGTCGCTGTCCGCAGGAGGAGTTTCACCATGGCCGCATATGCAATCGGTTCGTTAACGGTACACACGACGCAATGGCAGCAGGAATATGGGGCGAAAATGCCCGCGCTGATACACAAGCATGGCGGCAAAGTCCTGGCCAAGGCCGCGGCGCAAGGATTGGAAGGCCAGTCCCTGCTGCCAGGGACCGTCGTCATGATTGAATTCCCCACTGCGCAACAGGCTTTGGCCTGGAACGAGGATCCTGAGCATGCGCCACTCAGGCGGCTGCGTCAGGGCGGCGCCAGTTTCGATCTGATGTTGGTGGACGGCTTGTAACGCCTGCCTGGTCAGCGCAACGTCATTCAGATCGGGCCGGGGTTCAGGATGTTGAGGAATGCCCGCACCACCGGCGCATCGTCGAGCGTGGTGTAGGTGATGTACAGATTGGCCGATGGCGGGTTGGTCTTGATCGGCAAGAAGATCACGCCGGGCCAGCCGATGCGGCTGGTCGTTTCCGGCATCAGGGCCACGCCCAGGCCCGCGCCCACCATCGCCAGCAGGGTTTGCGGCTCGGACGCTTCCTGGAAAATCGTCGGCTGAAAACCGGCCTTGATGCAGCACTGGATCAGGTAGCGCGGGAAGGCCGACTTGTCCAGCGCCAGTGTGAGCATCGGCTGGTCCGCAATGTCGGTCAGCTCGATCCACGGCTGCGTGGCCAGCGGATGATGCTCGTTGACCGCCACGCACACGTTCTCGCGGAAGCACAGTTCCTGGCGCAGGTTGTCGTGTTTGAGCTCATCTTCATCGAGTTTCGGCTCGCGCCAGAAACCCACGTCGATCTGTTTCGCGCGCAGCGCCTCGTACTGCACGTTCGGGCCCGATTCGTGCAAGGTCCAGGTCACCCTCGGGAACTTGGTCTGGAATTCTTCGAGCAGGCTGGGAATCGGCCCCCACATGGCCGAACCGACAATGCCCACCCGCAGGCGGCCGACTTCACCGCGGTCGATCTGGCGGATGGTGTCGATCGTCATGCGCATCCTGGCCAGCAGGTCCGATGCTTCCCCCATCAGCGCCTTGCCGGCCACGGTCAGCTCGAAGGTGCGGGTGGTGCGCGCGAACAGACGCACGCCCAACTCGCTCTCGAGCTTCATGATCTGCTGGCTCAAAGGCGGCTGCGAAATGTGCAGCCGCTCGGCGGCGCGGCTGAAGCTCTTCTCTTCAGCCACCGCGAGGAAGTACTTGAGCTGTTTCAGGTCGATGGACATGTGGATATGTGGATGGCGTTAGATCGGCTGCAGGCCTGGCAGGTTGCGCATGGCCACGGCCAGTTCGGCGCCTACCTGTGCGTTGTGCTTGACCAGTGCGATATTGGTCATCAGGCTGCGTCCTTCGGTCAGGGTCTTGATGCGGGCCAGCAGGAACGGGGTGACCAGCTTGCCCGTCACGCCGCCGTCGCGCGCTTCCTGCAATGCCTGTTCGGTGATGCCGTCGATTTCTTCCTTTTGCATCGCAAACGCTTCCGGCACCGGATTGCTGACGACGATGCCGCCATCGAGGCCCAGCTGCCATTTGGTTTGGATGAAGGCCGCCTGCTCCAGGGCGGAGTCGAGCTGGAAGTCGGCCTTGAAGCCGCTGTCGCGCGTGAAGAAGGCCGGGAAGGCTGGCTGGCCGACGCTGATCACCGGCACGCCATGGGTTTCCAGGTATTCGAGCGTGAGGCCGATGTCGAGGATCGACTTGACGCCGGCGCATACCACCGCCACGTTGGTGCGGGCCAGTTCCTGCAGGTCGGCCGAGATGTCGAAGCTGGTCTCGGCGCCGCGGTGCACGCCGCCAATGCCGCCGGTGACGAACACATGGATGCCGGCCATCTGCGCGCAAATCATGGTGGCGGCCACGGTGGTGGCGCCCAGGCGGCCTTGCGAGAGCACGTATGCCAGGTCGCGGCGCGACACTTTCATCGCGTCCGGCGACGCGGCCAGCAGTTCGAGCTGCTCGGCCACCAGGCCGACGCAGATTTTTCCTTCGATGATGGCGATCGTGGCCGGCACGGCGCCGGCGGCGCGGATCACGTGCTCGACTTCCTGCGCCATCGTGACGTTTTGCGGATACGGCATGCCGTGCGAGATGATGGTCGACTCCAGGGCGACGATCGGCTTGCCGGCGGAACGGGCTGCGGCGACTTCGGGCGAGAACAAGAGGTATTGGTGCATGATCAGTCCTGGTAAAGTGCGTTGAACGGCTGCTGGGCGCCGGGAAGGGCGTCGGGATGTGGAATCTCGGCGAGAACTTCCGCCGTCAGGTGAGGGCATACGGTTTCTTCGCTGGCTAAGGTCATGACGGACAGCTGCAGGCCGCGGCGACAGGCCAGTGTCATGTCGTCGCTGCCCTGGAACAGGGACCAGCATACCGCAGCGGCAAAAGCGTCGCCCGCACCGGTGACGTCGACGATCTTTGCCGGTGGCGCGTCCAGGTGCTCGATGCCGTCGCTGGTGGTGTAAATCACGCCGGTGGCGCCGCGCGTGACGATGACGTCGCGCGCGCCCTGCGCCTGCAAGCCGCGGCAGGCCGCCAGGAAGTCGGCGTCGGTCTTGAGCGGCGCGCCGATGCGCGTTTCGAGTTCGCCCTGGTTCAGGATGAGCAGGCGCAGGCCGTGCAGGTCGTCCGGCAGGTTCGCCATCTTCGGCTGCGATACCGCCACCAGCACCAGCGGCACCGAATCGCGCGCGGCGTCGTCGAGCAGGGTGCGCAGGGTGTCGCGCGGCAGGTTCAGATCTGCCACGGTCAGGGCGCCGGCCGCGCGCTGCGGCTGGCGCGTCGCCAGAAAAGCTGGCGTGAGCGAATCGTACAGGGCCATGTCGGCCAGCGCGAGCATCATCTCGCCATGGTCGTCGAGCACCGCGGTGTAGGTGCCGCTGCATACGCCCGTCAGGTGCAGGGTGGCGCGGGTATCGATGCCAAGCGCTTCGGCATGCGCCAGCAAGGTCTTGCCGGACGAATCGTCGCCGATGGCCGTGATCAGCGCCACCGGCGCCGACAGGCGCGCCAGGTTTTCGGCGATATTGCGGGCCACGCCACCGAACGATTCGTCCTGGCGTGCCGGATTGGAGGTGCCCATTTTCAGGGTGGCGAGGGAGCGCAGCTTGCGATCGAGGTTGGCCGCGCCGAGGCAGACGATGGGCCGGTTATCGGGCAGCACGTAGGCGCGCCCGAGCAGGCGCCGGTCGCGGATCAGGCCCGCGATATAGCCGGCCACGGCGGAACGCGACAAGCCCAGCACCGCCGCCAGATCCTGCTGCGAGATGAAGGGATTGGCGCGGATCAGTTCGTACAACTGGGCTTTTTTGGAGAGTTCGGTCACAATAAGCAATCATTAAACAATTGTTTTTGATAGTAGACAATTGTCTTAATGCTGTCAATCAATGATTGTGTCCCGCTCTCCTATAGTGTGCCTGATCGGCGACCGGGTTCCAACCGATTCTAGCGCGTATTTATACGTTACGCGTATAAATGAGGAAGAAAAATGGTATTTGCCATACATATCCCCGATCATGCATAGTTATAATAGTTAGCGAACCCATTCTCCACGCCGCCTGCATCCTTTGCGTCGCGTGGCAGCGCCCTCCCCGAACAGATAAGGAATCCTCATGTCGAACAATACCCCCTTCGAAGCCGCCGATATCATCCGCGCCCGCAAACCTGGTTTCGAGCCGCGCGTGGCGATGATTTTGGGTTCGGGCCTTGGCGTGCTGGCCGAGCAGATGACTGACGCGGTCTCGATCGGATTCGACGAGCTGCCTGGTTTCCCGATCAGCACCGTGCATGGTCACGCCGGCGAACTGGTACTGGGCACCCTGGCGGGCGTGAACGTGGTGTGCATGAAGGGCCGCGGCCACTTCTACGAAGGTTACGGCATGGGCGTGATGACCAGCGCCGTGCGCACCATGAAGCTGCTCGGTTGCGAGATGCTGTTCGTGACCAATGCCGCCGGTTCGCTGCGCACCGAAGTCGATGCGGGCAGCCTGGTGGCCCTGACCGACCATATCAACTGGCTGCCTGGCACGCCGATGGTCGGCCCGAACGACGACCGTTTCGGCCCGCGCTTTTTCAGCATGGCCAATGCCTACGACAGCGACATCCGCAACGTGGTCAAGGAAACCGCCGCCGCCAAGGGCATCACCTTGCATGAAGGCGTGTTCATTGCGTATCCGGGTCCGAACTTCGAGACCGCCGCCGAAATCCGCATGATGGCCAAGCTGGGCGCCGACGTGGTGGGTATGTCGGTGGTGCCGGAAGTGGTGTCGGCGCGCCACTGCGGTTTGAAGGTGGTTGGCGTGTCCGTGATTACGAATCTGGCGGAAGGCATGTCGCCGTTCCCGCTGTCGCACGAGCAGACCCTGAAGTACGCCGCGATTGGCGCCAAGGATCTGGTGGCGCTGATTCCGGCATTCCTGGAGCGCGTCGCCGCACAACCGCGCGCCGCTGCCTGATATGGAGACCGACGCTGTGCCAATGCTTCTAACGCGAACCCGCTAACCTCAAAACCGTCGCCCCCGCGCAGGCGGGGGCCCAAGTTCTCCGCACAGTCTCGGGCTGTGGAACCAACTTGGACCCCCGCCTGCGCGGGGGCGACGGTGGTCTTTCACCGTATCTGAACCTTTGTAAAGCGAGCGATCCCATGTCACGCGCATTTATCCTTCTGCTTGATTCCTTCGGCCTCGGCGCCACCCCTGACGCCGACAAATTCGGCGACGTCGGCGCCAACACCTTCGGCCACATCGCCAGCTGGGCTGCCGAACAAGGCAAGCCGATGCAGCTGCCCAATCTCGAACGCCTCGGCCTCGCCGCCGCAGCCCATCTGGCCAGCGGCGAATGGGCCCGGGGCTTCAACCAGCGCGACGGCTTCACCGGCGCCTACGGCGCAGCGCGCGAGCGCTCCACCGGCAAGGACACCCAAAGCGGACACTGGGAAATCGCCGGCGTGCCGGTCGAATTCGACTGGGGCTACTTCCCGCGCACCGTGCCATCGTTCCCGGCCGAACTGACCGACAAGCTTCAGGAACTGACCGGCGTGGCCGGCTACCTCGGCAACTGCCACGCGTCCGGCACCGACATCATCAACAAGCATGGCGACGAACATGTCGCCACCGGCAAAATCATCGTCTACACCTCGGGCGACTCGGTGATGCAGATTGCCGCGCACGAAGAACACTTCGGTCTGGATCGCCTGTACGCCGTGTGCGAAGCCGCGTTTGAACTGGTCAAGCCATACAACATCGGCCGCGTGATCGCGCGTCCGTTCCTGGGCGAGAACGGCAACTACCGCCGCACCAGCAACCGCCACGACTATGCCGTTCCACCCCCAAGCGCGACCCTGCTCGACCACGTGAAGAACGAGGGCGGAGAAGTCATCGGCCTTGGCAAGATCAGCGACATTTTCGCGACCCAGGGCATCTCGCGCGTGGTCAAGGGCGTGGACAACATGGCCCTGTTCGACGCGCTGCTCAAAGTGACCGACGAAGCGGGCGACAAGTCGCTCACGTTCGTCAACTTCGTCGACTTCGACCAGGCGTTCGGCCATCGCCGCGACGTGGCCGGCTACTCGAACGCGCTGCACGAAATGGACGCGCGCCTGCCGGAATTCATGGCCAAGCTGAAAGAGGGCGACCTGGTCGTCATCACCGCCGACCATGGCTGCGACCCAAGCTGGCCGGGCTCGGACCACACGCGCGAGCACATTCCGATGATCTTCTTCGGACCGGGTGTCGCCCCGCGCGCGCTGCCGGTCTCGAACACCTTCTCCGACATCGGCGCCACCTTGGCCAAGCACCTCGGCGTCAAACCACTTTCCAACGGAACCGCTCTGCTATGACTCACAATCCCGCATTCAAACGCAACGAGGCGGTTGGCCTCGACCTCGGCTGGGTCAACCAGATCAAAGTGAACCGCAACGCGTCGGACCGCCGCGCCGCCAGCCTGGCCAATCGCCGCACCGTCAAAAAAGAATACCAGGCCGCGTGGCTGATCAAGGCCCTGCAATGCATCGACCTGACCACCCTCGGCGGCGACGATACGCCGGGCAGGGTCGAGCGCCTGTGCATGAAGGCCCTGCGCCCGCTGCGCACCGACCTGATGGAAGCGCTGGGCGTGTCCAACCTGACCACCGGCGCGGTGTGCGTGTACCACGAGATGATCACGCCAGCGGCCAAGATTCTGCAGGGCCGCTTGCCGATCGCCGCGGTATCGACCGCATTCCCGGCGGGCCTGGCCAGCATGGAAACCAAGGTGCGCGAGATCGAACTGTCGGTTGCCGCCGGCGCCACCGAGATCGATATCGTCATCACGCGCCAGCACGTCCTGATGGGTAACTGGCAGGCGCTGTACGACGAAATGGTCGCCTACCGCAAGGCTTGCGGCGACGCGCACGTCAAGGCCATTCTCGCCACCGGCGACCTGCTCACGCTCGAAAACGTGGCCAAGGCCTCGTGGGTGTGCATGATGGCCGGTTCCGACTTCATCAAGACCTCCACCGGCAAGGAAGGCGTCAATGCCACCATTCCCGTGGCCCTGACGATGGTGCGCACGATTCGCGAATACCATGAGCAGTATGGCTTCCAGGTCGGCTTCAAGCCGGCCGGCGGCGTAGCGACCGCCAAGGGCGCGCTGCAGTACCTGACCCTGATGAAAGAAGAATTGGGACGCGAGTGGCTGGAGCCGCATCTGTTTCGCATCGGTGCATCGAGCCTGCTGACCGACATCGAGCGCCAGCTCGAACACTACGTCACCGGGAACTACTCGGCCAACCATCGCCACGCGCAACCATAAACATCAACGGATTCGTCATGCCAACAATCAACGAGATTCTTCAAACTATGGACTACGGCCCTGCACCCGAGAGCACCAAAGAAGCGCAAGCATGGCTGGACCAGCATGAGCGCCGGTTTGGCCTGTTCATCGATAACGCCTGGCTTGAACCCGCCGACACCTTCGCCACGACCAATCCGGCCGACGGCAAGGAACTGGCGCAGGTA
This sequence comes from Massilia antarctica, assembly GCF_015689335.1. Classification (GTDB taxonomy): domain Bacteria; phylum Pseudomonadota; class Gammaproteobacteria; order Burkholderiales; family Burkholderiaceae_D; genus Telluria_A; species Telluria_A antarctica. Next base: position 3,169,830 of record NZ_CP065053.1, read on the forward strand.
AGCCAGGCCAGTGGCGCCGACGTGGACCGCGCAGTGGAAGCGGCGCGCCGCGCCCAGCCGGGCTGGGTGGCCCTGGGCGGCCATGGCCGCGCGCGCGTGATGTACGCGCTCGCGCGCCTGCTGCAAAAGCATGCGCGCCTGTTCGCGGTCATCGAAACGCTCGACAACGGCAAGACGATCCGCGAAACGCGCGACGCCGACCTGCCGTTAGCAAGCCGTCACTTCTACCATCACGCCGGCTGGGCGCAACTGCAGTCGGAAGAATTCGCCGACTACCGCGCCGTGGGCGTGGTGGGGCAAATCGTTCCCTGGAATTTCCCGCTGCTGATGCTGGCCTGGAAAATCGCCCCGGCGCTGGCCGCCGGTAACACGGTCGTTTTCAAGCCGGCCGAATTTACCTCGCTGTCCGCGCTGCTGTTCGCCGAGATCTGCCAGCAGGCTGGGGTGCCGGCCGGCGTGGTCAACATCGTCACCGGCGATGGCCGCGTGGGCGAGGCCATCGTCAACCATGCGGGCATCGATAAAATCGCTTTCACCGGTTCCACCGAAGTGGGCCGCATCATCCGCAAGGCGACCGCCGGCAGCGGCAAGAAGCTCTCGCTCGAATTGGGCGGCAAGTCGCCGTTCATCGTGTTCGAAGACGCCGACCTGGACGCCGCCGTCGAAGGCCTGGTCGATTCGATCTGGTTCAACCAGGGCCAGGTCTGCTGCGCCGGTTCGCGCCTGCTGGTGCAGGAATCGATCGAAGAGCGCTTCCTCGCCAAGCTGCGCGCGCGCATGGACAAGCTGCGTCTCGGTTCGCCGATCGAGAAATCGGTGGACATCGGCGCGCTGGTCGATCCGATCCAGCGCCAGCGCATCGAAGGCCTGGTCGAAGCGGCCCGCGCCGAAGGCTGCACCATTTACCAGTCGGTGTGCGAACTGCCGGCCACCGGCTCGTGGTTCCCGCCAACCCTGATTACCGGCGCATCCACCTCGGCCGGCATCGCCCAGACCGAAATCTTCGGACCGGTGCTGGTGGCGATGAGCTTCCGCACCCCGGTCGAAGCGGTCCAGCTGGCGAACAACACCGTGTATGGCCTGGCCGCCTGCGTGTGGTCCGAGTCGATCAGCCTCGCGCTCGACGTGGCGCCGCAGATCAAGGCTGGCGTGGTGTGGATTAACACCGCCAACCAGTTCGACGCCGCATGCGGCTTCGGCGGCTACCGCGAGTCCGGCTTCGGTCGCGAAGGCGGCAAGGAAGGCATGTACGAGTACATGACGGCGCTGTCCGAAGATGCGCGTCCGGCAGTACCGCTGGTGGAATCGAAGGGCAAGGCCAAGCCGGCCGAAGCGCCGGGTCCATTCGCCATCGACCGCACCGCCAAGATGTACATCGGCGGAAAACAGGCCCGCCCCGACGGCGCCTACACCCGCGCGATCACCGGCGCCAATGGCGCGTTTGTCGGCGACGTCGGCGAAGGCGGCCGCAAGGACATCCGCAATGCCGTGGAAGCGGCGCACAAGGCGTCCGGCTGGGCCAAGGCGACGTCGCACAACCGTGCGCAGGTGCTGTACTACATCGCGGAGAACCTGGCGATCCGCGCCGACGAATTCGCGGCACGCATCGCTGCGATGACCGGGGCCAAGAACCCTGAAAAAGAAGTGCAGGCGTCGATCGAACGCCTGTTCTACTACGCGGCGTGGGCCGACAAGTACGACGGCCTGGCGCACCAGCCGCCGATGCACGGCATCACCGTGGCGCTGAACGAGCCGGTTGGCGTGATCGGCATCATCTGCCCGAACGAGTCACCACTGCTCGGCTTCATCTCGCTGGTGGCGCCTGCGCTGGCGCTGGGTAACCGCGTGATCGCGGTGCCGTCGGAAGCGTATCCGCTGGCGGCAACCGATCTGTATCAGGTGCTCGACACCTCGGACCTGCCGGGCGGCGCGCTGAACATCATCACCGGCAGCGCCAACGAACTGGCCAAGACCCTGGCATCGCACTCGGACGTGGACGCCGTGTGGCGCCACGACGGTTCGGCCGAGGGCTGCGCCGAAGTCGAACGCCTGTCGGCCGAATCGCTCAAGCGCACCTGGGTGGGCGGCGGCAAGGGACGCGACTGGTACGATACGAAACAGGCAGGCGGGCGCGCAGTGCTGGCGCACGCGAGCCAGGTCAAGAATGTCTGGATTCCGTACGGCGTTTAATAACCCCCTGTCGTTGCCGCGCGGTGCTAAGGCGCCCCCACGGCAATCCAAGTTTTCTGCGCTGCACGGGCTGATCGACGAACTTGGGTTCCCGCCTTCGCGGGAACGACGATGTAACTATTTATAAGGCAGCACATGTTCTTAAATCAGGAAATCATCCGCAAAAAACGCGACGGCGGCGCTCTCTCGGCTGAAGAGATCCAGTTCTTCGTACGCGGCATCACCGACGGCAGCGTCACCGAAGGCCAGATCGCGGCACTCGCGATGGCCGTCTTCTTCAACGACATGAACATGGACGAAAGAGTGGCCTTCACCCTGGCCATGCGCGATTCCGGCCAGGTCATGGAATGGCGTTCGCTGAACCTGCCAGGCCCGGTGGTCGACAAGCACTCCACCGGCGGCGTGGGCGACGTGGTGTCCCTGATGCTCGGACCGATGATTGCAGCCTGCGGCGGCTTCGTGCCGATGATTTCCGGCCGTGGCCTTGGCCACACCGGTGGCACGCTCGACAAGTTCGATTCGATTCCCGGCTACTGCACCGTGCCCGATCCGGAACTGTTCCGCACCGTCGTCAAGGACGTTGGCGTGGCCATCATCGGCCAGACCGCGCAACTGGCGCCGTCGGACAAGCGTTTCTACAGCATCCGCGACACCACCGCGACGGTGGAATCGGTGGCCATGATCACCGGCTCGATCCTGTCGAAGAAGCTGTCGGCCGGGCTGGACGCGCTGGTGATGGATGTGAAGGTCGGCACCGGCGCCTTCATGCCGAGTTACGACAAATCGGTTGAACTGGCCGAGAGCATTGTCGCTGTCGGCAACGGCGCGGGGACGCGTACGTCGGCGCTGCTGACCGAGATGAACGAGTCCTTGGGTCCCGTGGCCGGCAACGCGCTGGAAGTGCGTTTGGCGATGGATTACCTGACCGGCCGTTCGCGCCCTGCGCGCCTGCATGAAGTGACGATGGCGCTGTGCGCCGAGATGCTGGTGCTGGGCAAGCTGGCCGCCAACGAAGCCGAAGCACGCGCCAAGCTGCAGGCGGGGCTCGATTCCGGCGAAGCGGCCGAGCGCTTTTCGCGCATGGTGGCGGCACTGGGCGGCCCGGCCGATCTGGTCGAGCGTCCGGATGCGTATCTGGAAAAGGCGCCGATCATCGTGCCGGTACCGGCGCTGCAGGCGGGTTTTGCGACCGCGACCGATTGCCGTGGCCTTGGCCTCGCGGTGGTCAGCCTGGGTGGCGGACGTCGCCGGCCGGAAGATGCGATTGATTTTGCGGTTGGTTTGACCGGGCTGGTGGAGTTGGGCGACGCGATTGCGGTTGGCCAGCCGCTGGCGATGGTGCACGCGCGCACGCAGGCTGCGGCCGAACAGGCGGTGCGTGAGGTGCAGGCTGCGTACAAGGTTGGCGACACCAAGCCGGCTGCGAATCCGATCATCTACCGGACGATCCGCCCATAAATGTATTACTGCGCTAACCCCGTCGTTCCCGGGCATGGCTAGGCGCCCCCGCGGTGATCCAAGTTCGTTCTGTAACTACCGGCTCCGGAACGAACTTGGGTCACCGCGGGGGCGCCTAGCCATGCGCGGGGACGACGGTTTTTAAGGTGCGGGGCATTAAGAGGACTACCCATGAAATACGAAAAGCTCATCACCGAAGCCACCGCAGCACGCCTGCTGGCCTACACCCCTTACTCGAACTTCCAGGTCGGTGCCGCCCTCGAATGCAAGGACGGCCGCATTTTCCGTGGCTGTAACGTCGAAAACGCCTCCTACGGCTTGTGCAATTGCGCCGAGCGCACCGCCTTCTTCAGCGCGGTCGCTCACGGTTACAAGCCCGGCGACTTCACCGCGCTGGCCGTCATCGGCCAGACCGATGGCCCCATCGCCCCGTGCGGTGCCTGCCGCCAGGTGATCCTGGAACTGGGCGGTAACGACCTGCCCATCGTGCTGACCAACCTGAATGGCGACATTCTCGAAACGACGGCGGGCGCCCAGCTTCCGAACGCGTTCGGCGGCCGGGACCTGAAGAAGTAAGCTTTGAAAAAAACCATCGATGTACAGGCCGCGGTAGCCCTCGCGGCCAACGAGGCCATCGCCGCCAAGACCCAGGGAACCTTCGGGGTCGGCGGCGTGCTGCTCGACCAGCATGGCAATGTGCTCAAATCCCTGCAAAACAACGTGGTGCGCGATGGCCTGATTTTCGATCCGACCGCGCACGGCGAGCGTCAGCTGATCGACTGGTATTTTGCCGAACGCGCCAAAGGGCGTGCCTTGCCTGCGCCCGAGGAAATCACCCTCGTCACTTCGCTCGACCCCTGCGCCATGTGCACCGGCGCGATCCTGTCGGCGGGCTTTAACGTGGTGGTCGCCGCGCGCGACGCCAATGCCGGCATCAACCACGACGCCAGTTTTACGTTCGCGTGCCTGCCTGAGGGCTTGCGCAGCCGGGCCGGCGCAAGTTTTTTCTACCCTGCCGTAAAAGGTGCTTCGACGTTCGCGCGCGCGAGCGCCGGCGCCGCGCCGAAGTCGTTCTTCATCGGGAAAACCATCGCCGAAGCGACGCAGGCGCTTTGCTCACTGGTGTTCGAGGCCACATCGGAAAAGGTGCAGGTTCTGCTCAATAGCGACCTGCCGCGCGCGCAGTTGAAAGACCCCGCCCAACTGGCGCCGGACCATCCCTTGGTGCGCCGGCTCAAGACCCTGTACCCGCACGCGCTGGCCTACCGCTGCGCGCGCTACCTGCCGGATGCGGGCCTGGCGCCCTACCTGCTTGAGGCCATCGCGCGCGACCGCCAGCAGGGCGGGGAGGGCGATGCGGTCGCCTTGCTCGATTCCTTCGGCAACCTGCTGCTGTGCTCACCGGGTCGGCGCGCGCTGTCCGCAATCTGCACCGCGTTCATGGAATGCACGCGCCAGTACGCGCAGCTGCGCTACACCCTGATGCAGGGCCTGGACGCGCAGGCGCAGGCCGTGGTGCGCCAGTACCTCGCCCATCCGAAAGAAGGCACCTTCGTTTTCGCGCGCGGGCCCGACACGAGCGCCCAGAGTTTCATGAACCTGGGTGCCTACGGTTCGACCATGGAAGGGCCGCTGCCGCCGGATAACCCGGCCCAGTTCCAGTACGTGAGCGCATCCTTGCCCGATTCGCAGCTCGATGCCATTTGCGCGCACATGCCGCCGCTGTACCGCGACATCATCCGCATCCGCCCGGTGCAGGTGGCCGACCCGGCGCTGGTGGCGGCGCTGGCCGAAACCGCGCCCCTCATGCAGCCGTGATATCGGCCTGCATCATCCCGAAGATATTGCCGTCCGGGTCCTTGACGTAGGCCAGCCAGCCGATGCCCGGCACCGCCATCTTGGGCACGCACACCACGCCGTGCACGTGGCCCGATGCGGCTTTCGCCAGCGAGGCGTCAAGATCCTCCACGTCCACGGTGATGACGAAGGCGTTGACGGCGGCTTGGCTCTCGGGCAGCGGGCCGCGGCGCGGCAGCAGGCCGCCGTTGATGCCCGGCTGGTCTTCCGGCCCGGTGTGCACCATCCAGTAGTCGCCACCCTCCCATTTGTTGAAGGTCCAGCCGAACAGGCCATGGTAAAAGTCGATCATCGCCGGCGGGTCCGATGCCTGGATTTCGAAGTGGACTGCACGTGACATGGTGTGCTCCTCGATGGCTGATTTATTCGAAGGGGTCGTAGGTGCCCAAGGTCCAGACGTGGCCCTCCAGGTCGCGGCAGGTAAAACTGCGCCCGCCGTAGTCTTCATCCTTGATGTCGATGACGATGGGCGCGCGCGCCGCGATGGCGCGCTCGTACACGGCGTCGGCGTCGGCGACGACCACGCAGATGGTCTGGGTTTGCGTACCGCCGATTTCGTCGGGTTGCTTCATCAGTTTGCCGTACTCGGAATCGACGGCCGAGGCCGAGCCGAGCATCACCATGCCGTTGCCGAACGCTAATTGCGCGTGCAGGATGGTGTTATTGTCGCCGGGAACAACCAGTTGTTTTTCGAAACCAAAAGTACTGCAGAGCCATTCGATGGCGGCTGGCGCGTTGCGGTAGCGCAAGCAGGGGATGATATTGGCGCGGGTTTGCTTGGGTGTGGCTGACATGTTCCTTCTCCTGGGTAGGTGATCGGAAAAGCAGGGTATATGGTACTGGATTATGCGATATCGGGGTGCGCGTCGCCGCCGCCTCGTGCGCCGGCACCGGCCTTACATCTGCTGGAACAGATGCGTGTGATTGCGGCTCACTTCCAGCAGCGTCGGATGATTGCGTACCCTGAGCATCTGGCGTCCGCGCTCGTCGCGCGTGACCTCGGCGATGGCGTCGACCCGCACCAGGGTGGAACGGTGGATACGCCAGAATTCGTCCGGATCGAGTTCGTCGGCCAGCTCCTTGAGCGTTTTGCGGATCAGCAGTTCGGCCTGCGCCGTCTGCACCACGGTGTACTTTTCGTCGGACCGGAAAAACAGGATTTCGCGGGTGCTGATCATGCGCAGGTTGCTGCCTACCTGCGCCTGGATCCAGCGCAGGTAGGCGGGCTTTTTCGATTCGCCCTGCTGCAACATATGGGTCAGCCGGCGCAACTGCTCGCCGATGTTCTCGGGCGCTTTCGTCAGGCGCGTGCGCAGGCGCTCGCACGTCACGCGCAGGCGCTCGGCCACCACGGGCTTGAGCAGGTAATCCATCGCGCCCTGCTCGAAGGCGTCCAGCGCGTACTGGTCGTACGCGGTCACGAACACGATGTGGCACTGGTTGTATAACTGCCGTGCCGCCTCGATGCCGCCCTGGCCCGGCATGCGGATGTCGAGGAACACGATGTCCGGCCGCAGCTGCGCCGCCATGGCCACCGCATCGAGGCCGTTCGACGCCTCGCCCGCGATCGCCAGTTCCGGCCACACCTCGGCCAGGCGCGCGCGCAACTGGTCGCGCATGGGGGATTCGTCGTCGACGATCAGGGCGCTGACAGTGGCCATTTCAGTTGCTCTCCTTCGATGTACGGGGCACGCGCAAGGATGCCAGGGCGCCACCGTCGGCCGGCATTTCGATCACCAGCTCGGCGCGCGGCCCGAACAGCAGGAACAGGCGCTCGCGGATATTCGCCAGGCCCACGCCATCGCCCGCGTGCATGTTGAAGCCCACGCCATTGTCGCGCACATCGACATGCATGGTGTCGCCGACCAGGCGCGCGCCGACATCGATGCGGCCGCCCTCGATTTTCGGTTCCAGGCCGTGCTTGATGGCGTTCTCGATCAGGATCTGCAGCATCATCGGCGGGAAGGGCAGGTGCTCCAGTTGCACGGGCACGTCGAAACTGACGGTCAGCCGCTCTTTCATCCGAGCCTGCATGATGGCCAGGTAAGCGCGCGAAAGCTGGACCTGGCGCCCCAGGGTGCCGCCGCCGGCCGCGCGCATCTGCGGCAGGGTGGAACGCAGGTATTCGATCAGGTGCATGTGGATGCGCGCGGCCTGCGGCGGGTCGGTTTCGATCAACTGGCCGATCAGGGCCAGGGTATTGAACAGGAAATGCGGCTCGACCTGCGCCTGCAAGGTCGCCATCTGCGCTTCGAGCAGGCGCCGTTCGAGCACGGCGACGCTGGCTGTCGCGGTCGCTTCCTTGGCCATCAGTTCGGCCTTGCGCTTGCCGCCGGCGAGCACTTTCACGCCGTACGACAGGATCACGTACCACACCGCCGGTTCGGGCAGGGTCAAAATCAGGCCGAAGGCCATGGCCAGGAACCAGGTGATGAACAGTTGCCGCCATTCCACCAATGCAAGCCAGTCGAAGAAGTTCCACCATAACACCGTGGCCTGCGCGAGGGAATCGCGCAGGAAATCCATCGCCTTGTTCAGCTGGCTTGCATTCACGTTCTTACTCGCCTTCGGGCTTCACGGGGGTGCAGGGCGTGGCCGGGCCGCGGGTGGCGCGGTCCGACATGTAGCCATGCACCAGCTTGATGACCATGAACAGCACGAACAGGGTCAATACCAGCGGCACGATGGTGAGCAGCAAGGCCAGGCCGACGGCGCTGAGCAGCAGGGTAGGCCAGGACATCGTGGCGATCGCGCCGACGGCGTAGCGCGCTGCCTTGACCAGGGTGCGGCCGAGGTCTTCGAGGCTGGCAAAAAAGGACGTAAAGGCAGGGTTGTTCATTTGCTGCTCCAGAGGAGGGTTGTCGATGGAGAGACTTTAACAAGTGCCGCGCGAATGCTCCACCGCTGTCCGATGAAGTGCATAAATGGGGTGGTGACCGGTTTGGGGACGCGATAAAAGGCTGGTGATTGCTGTTTTACCAACGAAAACCGCAGATTTATGCCACGTCGACGAGCGTGCCGCCATCGTCGCCGGCAATCACCAGCATCTCGCCCGGTCCCGGCGCGGCAATGATCAGCTCCCCGCCGCTGTCCCAGATCGCGCTGCGGCCGGCGCTCTCGTATCCTCCCGAGGCGTGCGCGTGATTGGCCATCAAGACGCCCATCCGAAACAGCTTTGCGTAGCCGGCCAGTTGCGTGGTGTCCTTGCCGTAGCCACCGGCGGAGATCAACGAGCCGGCCACATACAGTTCGGCCCCGGCCACCGCGGCGGCGTGCGCATGCTGCTGCTGGCCCGTGTCGGCGCAAATGGCCAGCGCCACCTTCACGCCGCGCACCTCGTGCAGCTGGCTGATCGCGCTGCCGGCCGTGACGTGCCGCTCTTCGCCCGCGTGCAGGAAGTGCTTGCGGTAGACGGACGTACGCCCGTCCGGATGAAAGGTGATGGCGCCAATGCCGGGCAGCGCGCCCGCGTTGGCCAGCGGCGCTCCCACCACCACGGTCATCTTGGCCTTGAGCGCGCGCTCGCGCAGCGGCGCAAGCCGGCCGTCGTCGGCCTTGAGCGCGCAGGCGCCCATGCCGGCCAGCTCATAGCCGCAGAGCGACAGTTCGGGGAATACCAGCAACTGCACGCCAGCCTCGCCGGCCGTATCGATAAAGGCCAGATGGCGCACCACGTTGGCCGCGATATCGAACGGCACGGACGCCGATTGCGCCGCCGCATAGCGCAGGCTGGCCATCAGCTGTTCTCCCAGCCGCGCCGAAGCAGGCCGTAGAAGACGGTATCGCAGATTTCGCCGTTGACGATCCAGCGCTCCGGCATGTAGCCCTCTTTTTGAAAGCCCATGCGCTCGAGCAGCTTGGCCGACGCGAGATTGCGCGGGTCGATATCGGCTTCGATGCGGTTCATGTTCATTTCCTTGAACAGGTAGTCGAGGGTGGCGCGCATCGCTTCGCTCAGGTAGCCCTGGCCCCAGTGAGCGCTGGCCAGGGCGTAGCCGATTTCGCAGCGGCGGTTCTGCGCGTGAAAGGCGTGCGGTTTGATGGTGCCAATCAGCTTGCCCGTGTCGCGCAGGACAAGAGCGAGTTGCATGCCGTTGCCGCTGCTGTAGCCGTCGAGCGCGCGCGCGATGTCGGCGTCGCCCTGCGCCGGATCGGTCCAGGCGGTGCCGCTGAAGTAGCGCATCACGGCCGGGTCGGAGTGGATTGTGTAGAGCGCTTGGGTATCGCTGGCGTGCAGAAAACGCAAGGTCAGGCGCTCGGTCTGGAGTGTGATGGGAGCAAGTTCTGGCATGGGCAATCGGGCAGGATGGGCAATTGGCAAGAATACACCAATGCCGCGTTTGGGGTATGGCGCTGTCGTCGCTCGGCATTGCTTCTTTCCGGGCGACAAAAACAGCACGACCTGATCCCACGCGGACCCGAGGCATGGTCCTACCCGCACGGATGGCTTGCGATGCAAGAATAGCTGTTCGTTATCTTCTTCAGGAGACAGGCATGAAAACCAGACTTGTGATTTCCCTCGTTGCTCTCATGGTCGGCGGCGCAGCATGGGCGCAAGACCAGAGCGGTACCACCAGCGGCACCACCAGCGGCACGAATGCGACCGGCGCCACCACGCGCGACCGCGCTACGTCCGCCAATCCCGACCGGCAGCCGCGCAGCGGCATCAAGACGCCCCATAACCGCGACAAGTCGCAGGAAGAGCGCGACGTGATCACCGATCCGCGCGACACGACCAACAGCAGCACCAGTGCCAACACCAACCCGGCGCGCGATGCGGACATGACGGGGACCACCGTCGGCACCGAGATGCGCGGCTCGTCCGGCACCAGCGGCAGCACCGGCGGCAGCAAGCCGCCGGTCACCGGCACGTCCCGCGACCGTGGCATGGACAGCACCGGCGCGGCCACTGGGACCTCGGGCACCGACAAGAAGCCCACGGTGCCGCCGGTCCGCTAAAAGCCGGTTCGCTCCGGCGAGCGCCGCGCCCCGCTTCGTCATCCGGCGACGCGGGGCGCGCGTTCATCGCCCGATCAGCACCACCGTATATCCCCCGACTATCTCGCCGCCGATTTTCTGCCGCACGCGCAGCACCTGCGCCTCGCCGCGCTTGATGTCGGCGATGCTGGCGTGGAAGGGGATGGCTTGGCGCTCGCATCCGCGCAGCACATCCTCGGCCGGCAGCAGCAGCTTGCTCCGCGCATCGAACGGAATATCGCTCAAACGCTGCCTGCGCGCCTGGCCCACCGTGGCCGGCAGCAGACCGTAGGCAAGCGGATTGGCTGGGGTGACCAGGCCGGGGTTGGCCAGGCCCGTGTACAGCTTGAGCCAGTCCATGGTGTCGGGTGCGTCGAGGGTCGCTTCGATCCGCGCCGGCCCGGGGTTGGCCAGATAGCCCAGGTTCAGCGCCAGGTCGATCGCCGCCGGCGAAGATGATGGAATGACGGCGATATTGCGCTGCCCGATATGGCGGTCCGCCGGGGCCGAGAACTGGTCGGGCGAGACGGCATCGAGTATCGGTTCATGCACCCGCACCACCAGGCATTCGTGGCCGCCGTTGACGAAGGCCGGCACCCAGCTTTGCGGACACTTGACGATGGCGTGGCAGCCGTGGCTCAGGTAGCGCCCGTCCGGGCCATTCACGATTCGCCATTCGGTGCTGTTGTTGAAGCGGTTGCCCAGGTCGACCCAGGTGGCGCCGATGAAATTGGCGTCGGCGCGCGAGATGCCCAGGGTGGGGTCGAACCAGTAGAATTCCACGCGCACCCGCAGCGCCGGCGCTTTGCCCAGGTTCCAGACGTGCGCATACAAGGTGTTGGGCGCGTTGGCGCGCGCGATACCGCCCACCGTGGCCGGCTGTACCGGCGCGCTGGCCGCGTCCTGGCTGGGCACCACGTAGATATCGGGCGACTCCCAGAACACGCCGTTCAGCGGGCGCGCGCCGTTGTCGCCGCCGTTGGCGCGGATCAGGAGAAACGGCAGGAATTCATCCTTGCGCGGACCGAAGGTCGGACCGTTCTGGAGGATGCCCTGCACCTGGCCGTGGAACCATGGGATTTCGGCCGGGCTGCCTGGCGGTGGGCGGTTGACGGTTTCGGGCCGCTGCGGCGCTGTCTTGACCGGGGGGGGCAGGTCGGCTTGCGGCAGTTCCACCGTGCCGGGGAACGGGCAGCGCGGCGGCGGCGGACACACCGGCCCGTGCGGCGGCTGGCACGGATCGTGGCCGCAGCGGCACTGCCGGCAGGGCACTTGCGGTGCGCCCTGCGCATGGCAGGTGCAGGTGCAGGCGCGGTCTTGGTCGGATGGTTTCATGATGTCCCCCTGTCGTCGTCACTGTCTTTGCCGCTGGCGGCGCGCGCGGCGCCGCGCGCCAGTGCCGCCAGGATGCCGCTGCCCACATCCACGCCGCAGCCGGGGTTGCTTACGCCCGCTTCGAGGAAGTAGATATTCAAGGGCACCGACGGGTTGTGCAGCGTTGCTGGTTCGGCCTGCGATGGCCACGTGCACGGCGGCTGGAACTCGAAGCCTTCGGGATCTTTGATCCCGCCGGGGGTGAGGCTGCGCGCGAAGTCCCAGGTGTGGTAGCCGTAGCCACGGTCCGCGTCCAGGTTCCAGTCGACCAACGGTACGGTGGCGCCACCGCCCGGCTGCGGATTCTGGCGCGAATTGAGCCAGATCAGATAACTCGAAAAGCCGACCGCGTCGCCCAGGTGGCGATTCGCGCGCAGGGCCGGGCCGACCGCGTCGGCCGCTTGCGGCGTGGCCGCGTTCTCGAGGTCATCGCGGATCTGCGGGTCCGCGCCCACGTTCTGGAACAGCACATCCGGGTTGGCGCGGCGCGGATGCGGCCCGGCGAAGGTCGGCGCCAGTTCGACACCCTGGTCAGACGGATACTGCCAGGGATGCTTGAATTCGTCCTCCGGATGGCGGCGCGGGTATGCCCGGTCGCGGAACGGCGTCAGGTCGAGCACCGGCGTGTCGAAGCCAGGGAGCACGTTGCCGACATCGTTCAGCACCCCGGCGAACGCTTGCGCATCGGGCAAGCCGACCGTGATCAGGCCGACCGTGATTTCATCGTCCATCGGCAGCAGGTAGCCGGACATGACCAGCACGGCGCGGAACGATTTGAGCAAGTGGAACAGCGGCAGTTCGAGCGCGTAGTAGAGGCCCAGGCGCAGCGGATAGGTGACGATGTCGGCCAGGATCGCCCACGGCAGGGTCGCCAGGTACACCGCCACCTGCACGATATACAGCAGCACCTTGATGATCGAGAGGATGAAGTCGAGCAGGTCGTCCCACCAGTTGCTGTCGTCGCCGCCGGCGCCGGGGGCGCTGGCCTGCGGATCGTTAAAGGTGGGGAACTGCAGGTTGGGGAATACGTCGGGCGGTGGTGGCGGTTCGTGCGCGAAGCCATCCACGGTGGTCATTTTCAGGAAGGCGAACAGCAGGCGGTAACAGGAGGCGATCAGGTCTTCGCCCGGCTTGCCGTCTTCCTCGCGCAAGATGCGCGGGTGCGCACCGTCCTTGTAATAGATCGTGGTAATGGTCTCGTGCAGCAGTTTCGCGATCGGGTCGGCCAGCTCGGAATCGACATCGAGCAGGCGGCGCCGGGTCCAGTTCTCGCGCAGCGTATTGCCGCCCGGGTAGGCCGGGCGCGCCACCCCGGCGCCATCGTTTTCGCGGAAGGCGATGTCGAAGTACAGGGCCGATTCGGTCAGCTGCGGATACTGGCCGCCGCGCGCCGGCCCGGCGCCGTCGCGCAGGTAGCGGAAGGCGTCCATGTGGTTTTCCACCAGGTGGTGGCGCTGCCAGTGCAGCCGGAACGGGCCGCCGGAAATGGCGTTGACCAGCGCATGGCCGGTGACATCGGTGCCGACGTGCGTCATGTAGCCGAGCGCGTAGGCGCGCGCCTTGTCCTGCTCGTCCTGCGACTCGAATTTGGCCGCCTGGTTCCACAGTTCGCGCGCGAACTGGCCGGTGCGGCGGTAGTGCAGCATGTCCGACCAGAGGAATGCCTGTTCATCGAAGCCCTTGTTCAGGCCCAGCGAAAAGAACTCGAACAGATCGAGGCGCGTGACGACGAAGTTTTCGAGCGCCGTGATCAGGATGCCGGACAGTTCACCGGCGATATTGCCGACGCTTTCGGACAGGCCGCCGGTCAGGCGACTGAGTTCCTCGGCGGTGTTTTCCGAAATCGGCCCGAGATAGCGTTCGTATTTTTCGATGTAGGGATCGAGCGCGTCGTACAGCCCTTCGAGCACGCGCAGCACCCCGATCAGGGCGCTCGATAGCGGGAACGGCCCTTGGTCGCGAAAATCCGGCAGGAAGAAAAACAGATCCGGGCCGATCGCGCCCAGGCTGGCGAAGTTGGGATGGCGCTGCATGATGCGCGCCAGTTCGGCGGTGTCGGCGCCGGTCCATTCGGGGTTGATGCGGGCGCTGGCGGCGGGTCGGAAACTGCCGCGCCCGAGCGCACGGGCGGTTGCGCGCATGGCGCTCATGTGTATATACGGTCCGGGCATGATGCCCTCCACAAATGCGGTCGTCGGTCGGAACCAGTTCACTGGTTTGTCGTCTGCATTTGTAACGGTAGACCTGCGCTACCACGCCGCCCTGTGGCATCGCAAAGGCGGCGCGATTGATGGGGACGCCTTAAACGGCGGGCTTGTCAGTCTCAGCAGCAACAATGCCGAAGCGCACGCGATAGCGTATTGTGTTGATCCGTTTCGCGCTTTCGAGCTCGACGTAGACCGCTTCCTCATCGCCACCCGATCCAGTGCCGCCGCCACGCATGGCGTACCCCCAATCTTCATTGCCATAGGCGCCAGAACGACCGACCGCTATCCCTAATTCCTCGACCTGCCAAACGAACGACAGCCGCACTCCGGATTCCGATGCAATCAGTTGTGCCTTGCCGCGCGCATCGGCCAGCGCCGCCGCGTGGGCTGCCGCCCGTTCGGCGTCGGACGCCTCGAATTGCGGCTTGAGCATGGACACGCTCAGGGTGTAGCGCTGGTGCTCGAAAATCGGTTGCAGCGCGTCGAGCGCGGTGTACAGGCGCTTCGCGTCCGAACACGCAATCAGGATCTTGAATGCGCGTTCCTGCCCCGGTTTGCCCTTTTTCCAGAACCAGGGTTGCCAGATGGCGTTGCCGCCCTCGCTCATTTCGTCGGGATCGATGCCCGAGCTCTTGAGGACGCGAATGCAATCGTCGCGCAGCGCGCCGGCTTCGCTGATGGCGGTGTCGGCGTGGGCGGCGCGCACCGACAGCGACAGGTCGGCACGGTAGGTCGTCACTTGTTCGACCAGCGAGGACTGGCCGATTACTTCGATATAGGAATCCATGGTGGTGTCGTTCTGCTTTCAGGAGGTTGGTCCGGGGCCGCAATCATACGTGAGCCGGCCGCGGGTCCGCGACGGCCACCGCCGACAGCACCATATGGGTGATCATGGCCTCGGCATCGTCGAAGTCCTTGCGCGAAAGCTGTTTGCGGTTCAGCACCAGCGCCATCTGCGCCGAAAAATCGGCGTACGACTGGGTCATCGCCCAGATGGCGAACAGCAGGTGGGTGGCGTTGATGGGGCCGATGCGCCCCTCGCCGATCCAGCGTTCGAACACCTCGATATCCTTGCGCAGCAGCGGCACCACGCGGCTCTGGATCTGCTGGCCGTACAACTGCGCGCCGCCGATCACTTCCATCGCATACACGCGCGAGGCCCACGGCTGTTCGCGCGAAAAACGCAGCTTGGCCTGGATGTAGGCGCGCAGCACGTCGCGCGGTTCCTGGGTCGGGTCGCCCAAGGTCGCCATGCGCGCCAGCCAGTCATCGAGCACGCCATCGAGCACCCTTTCGTACAGCGCCTGCTTGGTCGGAAAGTAGTACATCAGGTTCTGCTTCGACAGGCCGGCCTGCTCGGCGATGGTGGCGATCGAGGTGCCTTCGTAGCCGCATTCGGCGAACACGCGCACGGCAACGTCGGTGATGTCGGCTTCGAGCTTGTCGCGGTTGAGGAGGCGGCGCTTGACGGCGGCGCTGTGCGGTGCGGTGACGGTCTTGATGGTGGCCATGGTGGCTTTCAGCGTTGCGATTGCAGGAACTGGACCAGTTGGGGCGCATCGGCGGCGTACGCCACGTTGAAGCGGAACCAGATGCTCGGGGACGGGCGCAGCATGAAAAATTCGTGCGGGGAGAGCAGGATGCCGGCGCGCAGCGCGCGGTCGGCAATGACCTTGCCGTTGAACTCCGGCGTGGGCGCATCGGGCCAGCCGGCGCTGACGAACATGCCGCCGCGCGGCCGCGCCAGCGGCTCCATGCCCGCCTCGAACAGGCGTTCGATGGTGCGCTCGCGGCCCGACTGCAATTGGTCGGTCAGGCGTTCGAGCATGCGCTTGTAGGGCCGCGCGGAAATGGCGTGGTACACGGCGCGCTCGTTGATTTCGGAGGTGGTCAGCCCGGTCAGCATTTTCACGCGCAGCAGTTCGGGAATGAGCGAGTTCGATGCGCAGATCGAGCCGACCCGCAGCACCGGCGAGAGGGTCTTGGAAAAGCTGCCGACCCGGATCACGCGCCGCAAACCGTCCATGGCGGCCAGCGAGGCGTCGCCGCCGGTAGCCAGTTCGCGGTAGATGTCGTCTTCCACCAGCCAGAAATCGAACTGCTCGGCCGCCAGCAGCAGGCGGTGCGCCTGCGCCTGGGTGAGCGAAGTGCCCAGGGGATTTTGCAGCACGGTGTTGACGAACATGAGCTTGGGCTGGAGCGCGGCCGCCTGCGCCGTCAAGAGCTCCATATCGAGTCCGTCCGGCCCGCGGGCAATGCCGACCGCGATGCAGCCATGATGGCGGATCAGCGAGAGCAGGTTGCTGTAGCCCGGGTCTTCGACAAACACCGTGTCGCCCGGCTTGGTCAGGGTGCGCAGGATCAGGTCGAAGGCGTGGGTGGCGCCGTGGGTGAGCAGGATCTGGTCCGGGCTGGCCGCGAACAGTTCGTCGGCCAGGGTGGCGGCCATGTGCTGGCGCAGGGTGGGAAAGCCGAGCGGATGGCCGTAGCCGCGCAGGCGGCTGGCCGGAATCTTCATCGCGTGGCGCACGGCGTCGAGCACCGTGTCGTCGCCGTACCATTCGGGCGGCAGCCAGCCCGCGCCGACCGGCAGCGCGTCCGACACGCCGGAATACAGTTCGGGGGTGAGGGCGTCGATGGCGGCCGGTGTCGCCTGCAGCGCCAGTTGCTGCGGCGCGCTGGCCGCCTCGCTGCGGGCGACAAAAAAGCCCGAACCGCGGCGCGAACTTAACAGGCCAAGCGTGAGCAGGCGGTCGTACGACTCCACCACCGTGAAGGTGCTCACCCCATTACATTTTGCGAAGCGTCGAACCGAGGGCATCTTGGTCCCCACGCGCAGATCGCGCCGGTTTACCATCTGCGTGATGGCCGCGACGATCTGGTCGACCAGGCCGCCGCGCTTGCTGCGCTCGATCGCCAGCACCGGCCAGCCATCTCCGCAATTGCCAGGAGGCACTTCCTCATGCAAGACGTCGCTATCATCCATCCACATTCCTTTGTTGCATTGCCGCGAACTGTATTGTTTGCGCCACCGATACGGTTGGCGGGTTTTGCGATTTGTGTATATGTGCCATAGTTGATCTGCTGACTATTATTGCATCATCATTTTGCCAACTGGTAAATAATTTTTTTAGTTGTAAAAATTCTTGGAGAGTCGCATGAACGAGTCCAGACCAGAATCGATGTCGTCGTTTTGGATGCCATTTACGAATAATCGCGACTTCAAGGCCAACCCGCGCCTGCTGGTGTCCGCCGAGGGGATGTACTACAAGGATGTCGACGGCAACAGCGTGCTCGACGGCACCGCCGGCCTGTGGTGCGTGCCCTGCGGGCATGCGCAGCCGAAGATTGTCGCCGCCGTGCGCGAGATGGTCGGCCAGCTCGACTTCGCGCCGACCTTCCAGATGGGCCACCCGGCCGCGTTCGACCTTGCCGAAAAGCTGATGGACTACACCGGCCGCCGCTTCGGCCACGTCTTCTACACCAACTCCGGTTCGGAAGCGGTGGACACGGCGCTGAAGATGGCGCTGGCCTACCACCGCGCACGCGGCGAGGCGGGGCGCACGCGCCTGATCGGGCGCGAACGCGGTTATCACGGCGTCGGTTTCGGCGGCATTTCGGTCGGCGGCATCGGCGGCAATCGCCGCACCTTCGGGCCGCTGTTGCCGGGTGTCGACCATCTGCCGCACACGCACAACCTGGAAAAGAACGCCTACTCGCGCGGCGAACCGGAACACGGCGCCAACCTGGCCGATGAACTGGAACGCATCGTCGCGCTGCATGATGCGTCGACCATCGCCGCCGTCATCGTCGAACCGGTGGCCGGGTCCACCGGCGTGCTGATTCCGCCAAAAGGATATCTGAAGCGCCTGCGCGAACTGTGCACCAAGCATGGCATCCTGCTCATTTTCGATGAAGTCATCACCGGCTTCGGGCGCCTGTCCACGCCGTTCGCGTTCGATTATTTCGGCGTCGAGCCGGACATGGTCACCTGCGCCAAGGGCCTCACCAACGGCATGGTGCCGATGGGCGCCGTGTTCACCAAGCAGCATATCCACGATGCGTTCATGGATGGACCGGCCGGCATTGAGCTGTTCCATGGCTATACCTATTCGGGCCATCCGCTTGCCTGCGCTGCGGCGCTGGCCACGCTGGAGGTGTTCGAGGAACAGAAAATCCTCGACAACGCCAAGGCCGTGCAGGAGTACTGGACCGACGCGGTGCATTCGCTCAAAGGGCTGCCGCACGTGATCGATATCCGCACCATCGGGCTGGTGGCCGGCATCGAGCTCGCGCCAATCGATGGCAAGCCGGGCGCGCGCGCGTTCAGCGCCTTCAAAAAGGCGTTTGCCGACGGCGTGCTGATTCGCACCACCGGCGACATCATCGCCCTGTCGCCACCGCTGGTGCTGGAGAAGAAGCACATCGACGAGTTGTTCGGCAAGCTCGCCACCATCCTCAAAAACCTGGACTGACCTTATGAGCAATCTCGATACAAAGTTGGACACAATCGCCCACTTCATCAACGGCGCCAAAGTCGATACGGCGAGCGGGCGCTATGCCGATGTCTTCAACCCCGCCATGGGCGAGCCGTGCGCGCGGGTGGCGCTGGGCACGCCGGACGATGTGGATGCCGCCGTCGCCGCGGCCGCCGCGGCGTTTCCGTCATGGTCCGCCACGCCGCCGCTGACGCGCGCGCGGGTGCTGTTCAAGTACCTGCAACTGTGCCAGGCGCATACCGACGAATTCGCGGCCATGCTCACCCGCGAACATGGCAAGACGTTCTCCGACGCGCAGGGTGAAGTGGCGCGTGGCATCGAGATGGTGGAATTTGCGGTCGGCATTCCGCAACTGCTCAAGGGCGAGTTCACCGACCAGATTTCGCGCGGCATCGATGCCTGGTCGATGCGCCAGGCGCTCGGCGTGGTTGCCGGCATCACGCCGTTCAATTTTCCGGTGATGGTGCCGATGTGGATGTTCCCGGTGGCGATCGCCTGCGGGAATACCTTTGTATTGAAACCTTCCGAGCGCGATCCGTCGGCGTCGCTGCTGCACGCGCGGCTGCTCAAGGAAGCTGGGTTGCCGGACGGCGTGTTCAACGTGGTCCAGGGCGACAAGGTCACGGTCGACGCGCTGCTCGATCACCGCGATGTGCAGGCGATCAGCTTTGTCGGCTCGACCCCGATCGCCGAATATATCTACGCGCGCGGCAGCGCAGCCGGCAAGCGCGTGCAGGCGCTGGGCGGGGCCAAGAACCACATGGTGGTCATGCCCGACGCCGACATGGACATGGCGACCGATGCCCTGATCGGTGCCGCCTTCGGTTCGGCCGGCGAGCGCTGCATGGCCATTTCGGTGGTGGTGGCGGTGGGCGACGCCGGCGACAAGCTGATTGGCGAATTGGGCAAGCGTACCGCCGCGCTCAAGATCCGCGACGGCATGGCCTCCGACGCCGAAATGGGACCGGTGGTCAGCGCGGCGGCCAAGGAACGCATCGAGCGCTTGATCGGCGAGGGCGTGGAGCAGGGCGCGACCCTGGTGGTCGATGGGCGCAACTGCAAAGTGGCGGAACGCGAGAAGGGCTTCTTCGTGGGCGGCACCTTGTTCGATCACGTGACGCCCGATATGACGATTTATAAGGAAGAGATTTTCGGCCCGGTGCTGTGCGTGCTGCGCGCGCCGGATGTGGCTACTGCGGTCAATCTGATCAACGCCAATGAGTACGGCAACGGCGTGGCGATCTACACGCGCGACGGTGGAACCGCGCGCGAGTTCGTGCGCCAGATCCAGGTTGGCATGGTGGGGGTGAACGTGCCGCTGCCGGTGCCGATGGCGTTCAATAGTTTCGGTGGATGGAAGCGCAGCATGTTCGGTGACCACCACGCGTACGGCCCGGAAGGCGTGCGGTTCTACACGCGGCATAAGGCGGTAATGCAGCGCTGGCCGAATACGGCGAGTGCTGGCGTGGAATTTGCTTTTCCACAGATGAAGTAAAAGACCCTGTAAGCGGGTGATGCGTACGGTTAGCTTAAAGACCGTCGCCCCCGCGCAGGCGGGGGCCCAAGTTCCCTCCGTTGCCAACGACTGATCATCGGACTTGGGCCCCCGCCTGCGCGGGGGCGACGGCTCGGGATAACGCAAGGGTGTTGGCGAAAACATGATAAAAACAGGGATGTAAAATGATCGACTCTCTCAAGCACCTGCCGCATGCGGCCGGCTCCAGCAGCGCACTGGCCGACCAGTTCACCGATCTCGCCCCGGCGCTGACCGAGCGCCAGGCCGCAATCGAAAGCGCGCGTTGTCTGTACTGTTACGACGCGCCGTGTACCCGCATCTGTCCGTCCGAGATCGACGTGGCCAGCTTTATCCGCAATATCCACGACAAGAACATCAACGGCGCGGCGGCGGGCATCCTCAAGCAGAACATCCTGGGCGGCAGCTGCGCCCGCGTGTGTCCCACCGAGATCCTGTGCGAAGACGCCTGCGTGCGCAATCACGACGAGGAAGGCCAGCCGGTCAAAATCGGCCTGCTGCAGCGGCACGCGCTCGATCACGCTTCCTTCAAGTCCTATCCCTTCCAGCGCGCCGAACGCACCGGAAAAAAGATCGCGGTGGTCGGCGCGGGGCCGGCCGGCCTGTCGTGCGCGCACCGCCTGGCCATGCTGGGCAACGATGTCGTCATCTACGAGGCGCGCGAAAAATCCGGTGGCCTGAACGAATACGGAATCGCCAAGTACAAGCTGACCGGCGACTTCGCCCAGCGCGAGGTCGAGTTCTTGCTCAGTATCGGCGGCATCGAAGTGCAGCATGGTCGCACGCTCGGCGTGAACCTCCATCTGCACGAGCTGCATGCCCAGTACGATGCCGTGTTCCTCGGCCTGGGCCTGAACGCCAGCCGCCAGCTCGGCTTGACGGGTGAGAACGCGCCCGGCCTGATGGCGGCGGTCGACTATATCGCAGACCTGCGCCAGGCGAGCGACCTGACGGCGCTGCCGGTGCCCGCGCGCGCCATCGTCATCGGCGCCGGCAACACCGCAATCGACATGGCGGTGCAGCTCAAGCGCCTCGGTGCCCAAGACGTGACCCTGGTGTACCGCCGCGGCTTCGAGTCGATGACCGCCACGCACCACGAACAGGATATCGCCAAGGCCAATTTGGTGCGCATCCGCACCTGGGCGGCGCCGCTGGAAGTGCTGCTCGACGAGGCGGGCCGCGTGCGCGGCATGCGCTTCGAAGAAACACGCCTCGACGGCGGACGCCTGATCGGCACCGGCGCCTTCATCGAAATCGCCGCCGAAGCGGTGTTCAAGGCGATCGGCCAGAGCATCGACCCGGTCGGCTTGTCGGACGAGATGGCGCAGCAGATCACGCGCGAAGGCGACAAGATTCACGTCGATGCGCAGTTCCGCACGGCGCTGACGGGCATTTATGCGGGCGGCGATTGCATCGCGCCCGGGCAGGATTTGACGGTTCAGGCGGTCCAGCATGGCAAGCTGGCGGCGATGGCCATTCACAATGACATCCAATTCAAGGTGGAGGTTTCCCATGGCTGACCTGAGCATCGAATTTTGCGGCATCAAGTCCCCCAATCCGTTCTGGCTGGCCTCCGCGCCGCCGACCGACAAGGCTTACAACGTGGTGCGTGCTTTCGAGGCGGGTTGGGGGGGGGTGGTCTGGAAGACGCTCGGTGAAGATCCGGCCGCAGTAAACGTGTCGTCGCGCTACTCCGCCTTGTACGGCAAGAACCGCGAGGTGATCGGCTTCAATAACATCGAACTCATTACCGATCGCTCGCTGGAGATCAACCTGCGCGAAATCACGCAGGTAAAGAAGGACTGGCCGGACCGCGCCATGATCGTGTCGCTGATGCTGCCGTGCGAGGAAGCGCTGTGGGCCGAGATCCTGCCCAAGGTGGAAGCGACCGGCGCCGATGGCATCGAGCTCAATTTCGGCTGCCCGCATGGCATGCCGGAGCGCGGCATGGGTGCGGCGGTGGGGCAGGTGCCCGAGTATGTGGAGATGGTGACGCGTTGGTGCAAGAAGCACTCGAAGCTGCCGGTGATCGTCAAGCTCACGCCGAACATCACCGATGTGCGTAAGCCGGCGCGTGCGGCCAAGGCGGGTGGGGCCGATGCGGTGTCGCTGATTAATACCATCAATTCGATCACGCACCTGGACCTGGACCGCATGGTGGCGCTGCCGATCGTGGGCAACGCCAGTACGCACGGCGGCTATTGCGGCGCGGCGGTCAAGCCAATCGCGCTGAACATGGTGGCCGAGATCGCGCGCGATCCCGAGACGCACGGATTGCCGATTTCGGGCATCGGCGGCATCGGCAACTGGCGCGACGCGGCCGAATTCATCGCACTGGGCGCGGGCTCGGTGCAGGTGTGCACGGCGGCGATGCTGCACGGGTTCCGCATTGTGGAGGAGATGAAGGACGGCCTGTCGCGCTGGATGGACGAGAAGGGGTACAAGACCATCGCGGAGTTTTCGGGCAAGGCGGTGCCCAATACGACGGACTGGAAATACCTGGACATGAACTACCAGGTGATCGCGCAGATCGACCAGGACAAGTGCATCAAGTGCGGCAAGTGCTATGTGGCGTGCGAGGATACCTCGCACCAGTCGATCGCGCAGCTGATCGACGCGGCGGGTGTGCGCACGTATGAAGTGATCAAGTCCGAGTGCGTTGGGTGTAATCTGTGCGAGATTACCTGTCCGGTGGAGGCGTGTATTACGATGGTGCCGCAGCCGGCCGTGAAACCGTATATGAACTGGACGCAGGATCCGAGGAATCCAAGGGCCGAAGTGCTAGGCTAACTGGAAAACGACAACGGCCACTGTCTTTGGAACCGTCGTTCCCGCGCAGGGCTCGGCGCCCCCGCAGGAACCCAATTTCGGTCCGTAGCCACAGACGGATCGACAGACTTGGGTTGCCGCGGGGGCGCCGAGCCCTGCGCGGGAACGACGTACCGTCCTCATTACCAAATTGGAGAACCCCACTGTGAGCAACGACCTGTCCGCCAACACGCAGCTCTGGAACGAAGACCTCGCGCCCACCTCCGACGCGCAGCGCACCTGGCGCTGGTACCACTTCGCCGCCCTGTGGGTCGGCATGGTCATGTGCATCCCGGCCTATACCCTGTCGGCCAGCCTGATCGAAGGCGGCATGTCCGGCTACCAGGCGGTGCTCACGGTCTTCATCGCCAATGCCATCGTTCTTCTGCCCATGCTGCTGATCGGCCACGCAGGCGCCAAGTACGGCATTCCCTACGCCGTGCTGGCGCGTGCATCGTTCGGTACCACGGGCGCCCGCATTCCCGCCCTGATGCGCGCCATCGTCGCCTGCGGCTGGTACGGCATCCAGACCTGGTTCGGCGGCAGCATGATCTACACCCTGCTCGGCGTGCTGCTGGGAGCTGAAATCGGCGGCGCCAAAATCGCGGGCCTGGGCATCAACGGCATGCAGCTCCTGTGCTTTCTCGCGTTCTGGGCTATCCAGTTCTATTACATCGTGCACGGCATGGAATCGATCCGCAAACTCGAAACCTGGACCGCGCCGCTCAAGATCGTCATCTGCTTCGTGCTGCTTGGCTGGGTCCATAACAAGGCCGGCGGATTCGGTCCACTGCTCGAACAGCCATCCCAGTTCGTCGAAGGCGGCAAGAAAGCGGGCCAGTTCTGGAGCACCTTCTGGCCATCGCTCACGGCCATGGTGGGTTTCTGGGCCACCCTGGCACTGAACATTCCCGACTTTACGCGCTTCGCCAAAACCCAGCGCGACCAGATTATCGGCCAGTCGGTCGGCCTGCCGTTGCCAATGGGGTTGCTGGCAGCGCTGGCCGTGATCGTGACGTCGGCCACCGTGGTTTTGTACGGCAAGGCGATCTGGGATCCGGTCGACCTGGCCAGCCGCATGACCGGCGCCGCCGTGCTCATTGCGCTGATCGTGCTGCTGGTCGATACCGTCAGCGTCAACCTGGCCGCCAACCTGGTTGGCCCGGCTTATGACTTTTCGTCGCTGGCGCCCAAGCACATCACCTACCGCGCCGGCGGCTACATCACGGCGGGCATCGCGCTGGTGATGATGCCCTGGAAGATCCTCGAATCGACCGAAGGTTATATCTTCACATGGCTGATCGGCTACTCGGCGCTGCTCGGGCCCATCGCCGGCATCCTGATCATCGATTACTACTTCATCCGCAAGACGGAACTCAATGTCGCCCACCTGTACCGCGACGACGGCGTCTACTCGTACGGGAACGGCTGGAACATGGCCGCGATTGTCGCCTTCGTCGTGGGCGTGGTGCCGAATATTCCCGGCTTCCTGAATGCGGCCTTTCCGGCGTCATTCCCGGACGTGGGCGCGTTGTTCAAGACACTGTACACATATGCGTGGTTCGTCGGAATCGCCATTTCCGCACTGGTGTACGGCGTGATGATGAAGGGGAAGGCGCTGCCCACCCTGAGCACCGCAGCCCGTACCTGAATATCTGTTTGCCTTACAGGAGAGATTTATGACCACGATTATCCGCGGCGGCACGGTCGTCAACGCAGACCGCGCGTTTCGCGCCGATGTGCTTTGCGAGGGCGACAAGATCATCGCCGTCGGCGAGAACCTCGATGCACCCGCCAATGCGACGGTGATCGATGCCAGCGGCCAGTACGTCATGCCGGGCGGGATCGACACCCACACGCACATGCAATTGCCATTCATGGGCACCGTGACGGCCGACGACTTCTTTACCGGAACCGCCGCCGGCCTTGCGGGCGGCACCACGACCATCATGGACTTCGTCATTCCCAATCCGCAGCAGTCCTTGCTGGAGGCGTACCACACGTGGCGCGGCTGGGCCGCGAAGTCAGCGGGCGACTATACCTTTCACGTGGCGGTGACCTGGTGGAGCGACAAGGTGCACGAGGAAATGGGTGTGCTGGTGCGCGATCATGGCGTGAACAGCTTCAAGCACTTCATGGCATACAAGAACGCCATCATGGCGGACGATGAAACGCTGGTGCGCAGCTTTACGCGCGCGCTGGAATTGGGTGCGATTCCGACCGTGCACGCCGAAAATGGCGAACTGGTTTTCCAGCTCCAGCAGGACCTGCTAAAAAAAGGCATCACCGGCCCGAGCGCGCATCCGCTCTCGCGTCCTCCCGAGGTGGAAGCGGAGGCGGCCAACCGCGCCATTGCGATCGCCAACGTGCTGGGGACGCCGGTGTACATCGTGCACGTGTCGTGCGCCGAATCGCTCGATGCGATTGCACGTGCGCGGGCCAAGGGCCAGCGCGTGTACGGGGAGGCGCTGGCGGGGCACCTGGTGATCGACGACAGCGTGTACCAGAGCGCCGACCTCGATTTCGCGCGCGGGCACGTGATGAGCCCACCGTTTCGCAGCAAGCACCATCAGGCGGCTCTGTGGCAGGGCCTGCGCGGCGGGAACCTGCATACGACGGCGACCGATCACTGCACCTTTTGCGCGGAGCAGAAGGCGGCCGGGCAGGATGACTTTACCAAAATCCCGAACGGCTGCGGCGGTGTCGAGGACCGCATGTCGGTGGTGTGGGACGCCGGTGTCAATTCCGGAATGCTCACGCCATCCGAGTTCGTGCGCGTGACGTCCGCGAATGCGGCGCAGATTTTCAATATGTACCCGCGCAAGGGCGTGGTGGCGGTGGGTGCGGATGCCGACCTGGTGGTGTGGGACCCGGAAGGCACGCGCACCATTTCGGCCAAGACGCAGTTTGCCAAGGGTGGGTTCAATGTGTTCGAAGGCCGCACCGTGAAGGGCATTCCATCGCATACCCTGCATGCCGGGAACGTGGTATTCGCCAGGGGCGAGCTGCGCGCGGTAGCGGGCGCCGGGCGGCATGTCGACCGGCCCGCATTCACCAAGACCCATGCTTGACCTACCGTCGCATGTCTTCAATTTTTGGAGTGATCAATGAACGATCTGCGCATTAACGGCGAGCGCCTGTGGGCGTCGCTGATGGAACTGGCTAAAATCGGCGCCACGCCAAAAGGCGGCGTCAAACGCCTTGCCCTCACGGACCTCGACAAGCAAGGGCGCGACCTTGTCGTCGGCTGGGCAAAGGAAGCCGGCATGTCGATTGCGATCGACCAGATCGGCAATGTCTTCATGCGCCGCGAAGGCCGCAATCCGTCGCTTCCGCCAATCATGACCGGCAGCCATATCGACACCCAGCCCACCGGCGGCAAATTCGATGGCAACTACGGCGTGCTGGCCGGCCTGGAAGTTGTGCGTACGCTGAATGACGAGGGCATCGCTACCGAAGCGCCGGTCGAAGTGGCGTTCTGGACCAACGAGGAAGGCTCTCGCTTCGTGCCCGTGATGATGGGTTCCGGCGTCTTCTGCGGCGCCTTCAGCCTGGAGACGGCCTACGCCGCCAAGGACACCGAAGGCAAGAGCGTCAAGGATGAACTGGCGCGTATCGGCTACATGGGCGAGCAGGTGCCCGGCCAGCATCCCATCGGCGCCTATTTTGAGACGCATATCGAACAAGGCCCGGTGCTGGAAGACGCCGACAAGGTGATTGGCGTGGTGCCGGCGGTGATGGGCCTGTCGTGGTACGACTGCGTGGTCACCGGCATGGAGGCGCACGCCGGCCCCACGCCCATGGGCTTGCGCAAGGATGCGATGCAGGTCTCCACCTACATCATGCAGGAGGTGGTGAAGATCGCGAACCGCTATCCCCCGTATGGCCGTGGCACGGTCGGCATGGTGCAGGTGTTCCCCAACAGCCGCAACGTCATTCCCGGCGAGGTCAAATTCAGCATCGACCTGCGCAACGTGAACGATGAACTGCTCAACACCATGCATGAAGAGATGCTGGCCTTTATCGACAAGACCCGCAGCGATTCCGGGCTGGTCATTTCGATCGAGCGCGTATCGTACTATCCGCCTTGCCCGTTCCATCCGGACTGCGTGGGCGCGGTGCGCGAAGCGACCGCGAAACTCGGATACTCCACCATGGATGTGGTGTCCGGCGCCGGCCACGACGCCATTTACGCCGCCCGCCTGGCGCCCGCCGGGATGATTTTCGTGCCATGCAAGGACGGCATCAGCCACAACGAGATCGAGGACGCCAAGTCCGACCACCTCGAAGCGGGCTGCAATGTATTGCTGCACGCCATGCTGGAGCGCGCGAAAATCGTGTCCACATAATTTCAGTTAAGAAATCACGTCGGCATCCTCCTACTAATACTCTCGAATTCTGCTGATTCGTGTGTAGGAGTTTGCTTGTTACGCTGTCCTTTTCCACGAGGAGGACAGTTCATGCGCGCTTTAACCTATCACGGCAGCAACGACGTCAAGGTCGACAACGTTCCCGATCCGATCTTGCAGGAGCCGGACGACATCATCCTGAAAGTGACTGCCACCGCGATCTGCGGATCGGACCTGCACATGTACCGCGGGAAGATCCCGGCGATGAAAAGCGGCGATATCCTGGGCCATGAGTTCATGGGCGAAGTTGTCGAGAAGGGGCCCGGCGTCACCAAGCTGGAAAAGGGCGACCGCGTGGTCGTGCCGTTCGTGATCGCGTGCGGCAGCTGCTTTTTCTGCGACATGAATCTGTATTCCGCCTGCGAGACGACCAATCCCGATCGTGGTTCGATCATGAACAAGAAAAGCCTGCGCTCTGGCGCGGCGCTGTTCGGGTTCAGTCATTTGTATGGCGGCGTGCCGGGCGGGCAGGCCGAATACGTGCGGGTGCCGAAGGCGAATGTCGGCCCGATCAAGATTCCGCTCACCTTGGCCGACGAGCAGGTGCTGTTTTTAAGCGATATTCTGCCGACCGGTTATCAGGCCGTGCTCAATACGGGCGTGGGCAAGGGCGGCAGCCTGGCGATTTTCGGTGCCGGGCCGGTCGGGCAGATGGCGGCGGCCAGTGCGCGCATGCTTGGGATCGAAAAGATTTTCATGGTCGACCATCATGCCTACCGGCTGGAATTCGCGCGCAAGACGTATGGCGTCATTCCGATCAATTTCGACGATTGCGACGCTGCGGAGTTCATCCTCGATCACACCGATGCGCGCGGCGTCGATGGCGTGGTGGAGGCGGTCGGCTTCGAGGCCAAGGGAAGTGCGGTGGAAACCGTCATGACCAACCTGAAGCTCGAAGGTAGCAGCGGCAAGGCGCTGCGCCAGTGCATCGCTGCCGTGCGGCGCGGTGGGACGGTTAGCGTGCCTGGCTTGTATGCCGGGTTTATTCACGGCTTCCTGTTTGGCGATATCTTCGAGAAGGGGATCGGGATCAAGGCGGGGCAGACGCACGTGCAGAAGCATATGCCGGAGCTGCTCAAGTTCATCGAGGAAGGCGAGCTGCATCCGAATGCGATTATCTCGCATCGCCTGAATTTGTCGCAGGCGGCGGAGGGGTACAGGATGTTCGATAAGAAGGAGGATGAATGCCGGAAGGTCGTGCTGACGCCATAGAACGTCATTCTCGCTGCTTGCAGAGGCTCCGTCGTTCCCGCGCAGGGCTAGGCGCCCCCACGGCAACCCAAGTTACATCTGGAGCCGTTAACTGTTCGACGGACTTGGGTTCCCGCCTGCGCGGGAACGACGCTATAGTAGGTTCTTCAAAAAATCGAGCAATACCTGCGCCGCCAGTTCGGCATCATCGCCCGTCATCGTCTCCAGCCGGTTATGGCTGATGCCTCCATTCCCGCACCGTGTAAACAACATCGCCACGTCGGTGATTTTCGCCATCGCCATCGCATCGTGCCCCGCACCTGAAGCGAGGTCGTAGCGCGGCAGGCCGGCGCGTTCGATTGCGTCGCCCAGTTGATCCATCAGCGCCGGCGCACATGGCGCCGCCGGTGCCGACACAATCTGCTCAATCTCCACTTCCACATGCCGGCGCCCGCAGATCGCCTCAATGCCATCCAATATCTCCTTGACGGCCGCGTGGCGCACGGCGTCGTCCGCCGCGCGGATGTCGAGCGACAGCTTGCAGTGGCCGGGAATCACATTCACCGACCCATTCGGTACCTGCAATTGTCCCACCGTGCCCACCAGCGATCCGGCCCCGCTGCAACGCCGCTCCACCAGCAGCACGATCTCCGCCGCCGCCGCAGCAGCATCCTTGCGCATGTTCATCGGCGTGGTGCCCGCATGGCTGGCCAGCCCGATCAGATCGACCAGGTAGCGCGAGCTGCCGGCAATCGCCGTCACCACGCCCACCGCCAGGCCGCGCTCCAGCAGCACCGGCCCCTGTTCGATATGCACCTCCACAAAACCCAGCAGATCGGCCGGATTGCGCGCGATGCCGTCAATCGCCGCGGGATGGTGGCCGGCGGCCGTCAGTGCCTGCAGCATGGACACACCGTCGGCGTCGACCTGCTCCAGCAGCGCCATGTCGAACTGGCCGATTACGGCATTACTGCCCAGGAAGGTGCTGCGAAAGCGGACGCCTTCTTCTTCCGCGAAGCCGACCACTTCGAGATGATAGGGCAGGCGTTCGCCGCGCTCGTGCAGGTGGCGCACCACCGCGATCGGCAGCAGGATGCCGAGGCGCCCGTCGTACTTGCCGCCATCGCGCACGGTATCGTAGTGCGAACCGGTCATCAGCGTCTTCGCATCCGGGTCAGCCGACAGATAGCGCCCGACCACATTGCCGACGGCGTCGATATAGGTTTCCATGCCGGCGTCGCGCATCCATTCGGCCAGTTGCGCGGCGGTGCGCTGGTGCACGCCGGTCATGTACGAGCACGTGAGGCCATCATCCGCTTCGCTCCATGCGCCGATGGTCTCGGCCCACTGCATCACGGTTGGGCCGAACATGGGCGTGAGCTTGAGCAGGTCGTTGATGCGCAGTTCGGCGATGCGGTGAATCTGACGCAGGCATTCGGCCATCTCGTCGGGGCGCTGGTTTTTAAGGCGCCGCGTGAACGTCTCGATGATGGCGCGGCGCGTCAGGCCGTTGCCGTCCGGGCCCTTGACCGCGAGGATGAACGGAAAGCCGAAGCGGGCGTTGTAGTCGGCATTGAGCTTGTGCAGGGTGGCGTATTCTTCCGCGCTGCACAGGTTCAGGCCGGACTTGGCTTGCTCATTGGTCGATTCCTGGGTCAACTCGCCCGCGATGGCCGCTTTGCCGGCCAGTTCGGGGTGGGCGCGGATCAGGCCAAGCTGTTCGTCGACGCTGGCCTTGGTCACCGCCGTTTGCAGCGCGTACTTGAGCGCCGCGACGGTGGCGAAAGGGCGCCCGGACAATGCGCGTTCCGGAATCCACGGCGAGTGTTCGTAAATGCCGTGCAGGGTGCCGACAAAGGTCGCCGCATCGCAGCTGTTCAAATCCGTCAATGTAGTCATGTTTCGGTATTCCATCCTTGATGATCGATCATAAGTGCTGGCCGCGTTATGCACATACGAACCAGCTGATAACCGCTATCGCTACTTCTGCACCAGCGCCTTGGCCGCCGCGCTGACCTGGTCGCGCAGCCATTTGTGCTCGGGCGCCTGGTGCACGCGCTCGTGCCACAACTGATAAAACCGCATTGGCGGGAACTTGACCGGCACCGTGAAGCTCTTGAGTGGCAGCGTCTTTTCGTAAAAACGCATGAACTGGCGGCCGGTGGTCAGTACCAGGTCGGTCTGCGTCAGCATATACGGAATCAGGCCGAAATAGGCCGATTCCACCGCCACCGTACGCTGCATGCCCTGGCGTTCGAGGAAGGAGTCGATCACGCCGTGGTAACCGGGCAGCATCTGCGACGGCGCCACGTGGGGCAGGGACAGGTAGTCCTCGATCGTCATCGCGTCGCTGGCCGTGCGTTTGGCGTACGGGCTGTCGGCGCGCATGGTGCAGATGATCGGGTCTTCGAACAGCTTGGAGATGTGCAGGTGGGCGGGCGGTTCGTCCCAGTTGGCGATGACGAGATCCATGTCGCCGTCCGACAGCATGCGGATGTAATCCACGCCGCCGCCCAGGCTGTGGATGACCACGCGGCTGTTGGGCGAACCGCGCCGCAGCGCCGCCACCACGTTCGGCAAAAACTGGCTGTCGAGGTAATCCGGCGCGGCGATGTGGAAGGTGCGCGCTTCTTCCTGCGGCACGAAGGGCGACTTTTTGACAAACAGGCTCTCGGTTTCGTCGAGGATGCGCTTGGCCGGCTTGAGCAGGCTCTCGCCATGCTGGGTCGGCACCATGCCGCGCGCGCCGCGCACCAGCAGCGGGTCGCCGGTCAGTTCGCGCAGTTTGCGCAGCGATGCCGAGATCGAGGGCTGCGGCTGATTGAGCTTGAGCGCCACGCGCGAAACGTTTTTTTCGACCAGCAGCAGGTACAAAATGCGGATCAGGTGCAGGTCGAGGTGTTGGGGAAGGCTGGACATCGGTATGTATATGAATTCGAGTATGTCGAATATACGCCATATTTCATGTTGTCGCACTTGAATCAGTTTATCTTGGGTAAAATCGCGCTACTATCGCCGCAGCCCACGCAACAAGGAACCCCATGGAAGTGTTCGGATACCTGATCCCCTACGGCCTAGACTGGCTCAACCTCATCGTGCGCTGGCTGCACGTCATCACCGGCATCGCCTGGATCGGCGCCTCGTTTTACTTCGTCTGGCTGGACAACACCATCCGCCCACCGGCGCCCGGTTCCGACCTCGCCAGGAAAGGCGTGTCGGGCGAATTGTGGGCGGTGCATGGCGGCGGCTTCTACAACCCGCAGAAATACCTGGTCGCGCCGGCGGAACTGCCGAAGGAACTGCACTGGTTTAAGTGGGAAGCCTATTCCACCTGGCTGTCCGGTATTGCGCTGCTCACCATCGTCTACTACTTCAATGCGCAGGCGATGATGGTCGATAAGGCCGTGGCGGACCTCGGTTCGTGGCAGGCGATCGGCATCGGCATCGGTAGCCTGGTGGTCGGCTGGACGGTGTACGACCTGCTGTGCCGCTCCCCGCTAGGTCAGCGCGAAATGCCGTTCGGGATCGTGATGTTCCTGTTCCTGGTCGCCAGCGCGTATGTGCTGAACAAATACCTGAGCGGGCGCGCGGCGTACATCCACGTGGGCGCCATGATCGGCACCATGATGGTGGCCAATGTGCTGATGCTGATCATTCCGGGACAGCGCAAGATGGTGGCCGCGATGATGGCGGGCCAGAAGCCGGACCCGATTCACGGCCTCAAGGCCAAGCAGCGCAGCGTGCATAACAACTACTTCACCTTGCCGGTCCTGTTCATCATGATCAGCAATCACTACGCCATGACGTACCGCCACGAGCATGCGTGGGCGGTGCTGGCCGGGATCATGGCGGCGGGGGTGTTGATCCGCCATTTCTTCAACCTGCGCCACAAGGGCCGGGTGGAGTGGAAGTATCCTGCGGCCGGCGTGGCGCTGCTGCTGGCGGTGGCCATTGCGATCGCGCCCAAGGCGCCTGCCGCTGCGGTTGCCGGTACCGATCCGGCGGCGCAGTTCGCGCAGGTGCAGGCCATCATCACGCAGCGCTGCGCCACGTGCCACGCCGAGCGTCCGACCCAGCCAGGGTTTGCCAGCGCACCGGCCGGCATCATGCTGCACAACGCGGCACTGATACACCAGAACGCGGCGAAGATTTATCAGCAGTCGGTGCAACTCAAGGCCATGCCGCTCGCGAACCTGACCAACATGACCGATTCCGAGCGCGCGCAGGTCGCTGCGTGGTTTGAAGCCGGCGCCAAATAGGAAGAACAGCAATGACAATGCAAGTACAAGAAAAACTGATCGACTGGATCGACGCCCACTTCGACGAGCAGGTGGCGTTTTTGCAGCAGGTGATCCGGATTCCGACCGACACGCCGCCGGGGAACAACGCGCCGCACGCGGATGCCGTGGCCGCGATGGTGGAAGCATTCGGCTGGAGCGCCGAGAAGCACGCGGTGCCGGCGCAGGCGGTGCGCGATTACGGCATGGAGAGCATCACTAACCTGATCGTGCGCCGGCCCTATGCGGCGGGCGGGCCGACCATCGCGCTCAATGCGCATGGCGACGTGGTGCCGCCGGGCGAAGGCTGGGTGCATCCGCCGTATGGTGGCGTGGTCGAAGATGGCTTCATTTACGGGCGCGCGGCGGCGGTGTCGAAGAGCGATTTTTCGACGTATATATTTGCCGTGCGCGCACTGGAAGCGCTGGGCGTGCCGCTCAAGGGCGGGCTTGAACTGCATTTCACCTACGACGAGGAATTCGGCGGTTTGCTGGGGCCGGGCTGGCTGCTTGAGCAAAAACTGACCAAGCCCGATTTCGTCATCGCGGCGGGCTTCAGCTACAACATCGTTACGGCGCATAACGCCTGCCTGCAGCTGGAAATTACGGTGCACGGCAAGTCGGGGCATGGCGCAATGCCGGAGACCGGGCACGATGCGCTGCAGGCTGCAACGCGCATCCTGAATGCGATTTACGGACAGCTGCCGGAACTTAAAAAAATCAAGTCGAAAGTGGCGGGGATCGATTCGCCGACCATGCTGGTGGGCCGCATCGATGGCGGCACCAACACCAACGTGGTGCCGGGGAAGGTCGTGATGAAGATGGACCGCCGCATGATTCCGGAAGAAGATCCGGTCGCGGTGGAGGCGCAGGTGAGGGCGTTGATCGAGGATGCCGTGCGCGGCGAGCCGGGCATCCGGGTCGAGATCAGGCGCTTGCTGCTGTCGCACGCGCTGCGGCCGTTGCCGGGGTCGGAGAAGCTGGTGGCGAGCTTGCAGAAGAATGGCAGGCAGGTGATCGGCGAGGAGATTCCGGCACAGGGCACGCCGCTGTATGCGGATGCCCGTTTGTATGGCGAGCACGGGATACCGGCGGTGCTGTATGGCGCGGGGCCGCGCACGGTGCCGGAATCGAATGCGAAGAAGGCGGATGAACGCCTGGCGTTGGAGGATTTGCGCAAGGCGACCAAGGTGGTGGCGTTGACGTTGCTGGATTTTCTTGCAGTTAGCGATTAGGCCGTCGCACTCCATTACGTCGTTCCCGCGCAGGCGGGAACCCAAGTACCACAGCGACAGGTGGATCGAAAAACTTGGGTTCCCGCCTCTCCAGGAACTAGTCTTTGCCGCTAATTTGAGCAGCTTTGCGACTACAAACCTCGAAACCGTCGCTCCCGCGCAGGCGGAAACGCATGCGTTTCCCCCATAGCACCGTCGATATACGAATGTGCTATGGATTCCCGCCTGCGCGGGAAGTCATTTCTGCCAATGGCAGGAATGACGGAGCTTAGGTTAGCGCCATTTGGAAGCGCCCTCGCACTTTGCACAGTTCCAAGAGATTTGAGGAGTTTCATAGAAACTGGGACCTGCGCGGGAACGACGTGGGTTAGCGGTAAGTGCGCGGACCGTTACTTCAACGTCCGCTCAAACAGCTGGTAAATCCGGCGATACTGGTCATACCAGCTCTCCGGCTGCACGAACGCGTGGCGCTCCAGCGGATAGCTGGCCAGTTCCCAGTGATCCTTTTTCAGCTCGATCAAGCGCTGCGCGATGCGCACCGAATCCTGATAGAACACGTTATCGTCCACCATCCCGTGCGAGATCAGCAGGTGCCCGCGCAGCTTGTCGGCGTACTCGATCGGTGACGACTTGCGGTACGCCTCCGGATCGAGATCGGGCGTATTGAGGATGTTCGCGGTGTACTCGTGGTTATACGTCGTCCAGTCGGTCACCGGCCGCAGCGCCGCGCCTGACTTGAACATGTCCGGCTCACGCATCAGCGCCATGAACGTCATGAAGCCGCCGTAACTGCCACCGTACACGCCCACGTTCTTCAAATCGCCCTGGTGGTTCGCGGCCATCCAGTTCACGCCATCCACATAATCCTCCAGCTCCGGATAACCCATCTGGCGATAGATCGCGGTGCGCCACGCGCTCCCGTAGCCTTTCGACGCACGGTAGTCCAGATCGAGCACGATGTAGCCCTTCTCGACCAGCAGGTTGTGGAACATCTGCTCGCGGAAGTACACCGGATAGCGCTTGCTCACATTCTGCAGGTAGCCTGCGCCGTGCACGAACATCACGATCGGATACTTCTTGCCCGGTTCCAGGGTCGCCGGACGATACAGCTTGCCCCAGATCTGCCCCGCGCCCTTGGTCGACGGCACGGCCACGTACTGCGGCTCGATCCAGCTGCGCGCCTTGAACTCGGGCGAGCGCGTATCGGTCAGCTTGACCGGCGCGCCGCCGCCGACGGCGACGGTCGCCAGCTGCGTCGGCATGTAGCTCGACGAATAGTGCACCAGCAGTTTGCGTTCGTCCGGCGACAGCGCAAATTGCTCCACGCCTTCGAGCGCGGTCACTTCACGCAGTTTTGCGTCACTGGCCGAGACCGAGCACACTTCATACGTGCCCGGATTGTTCGGGTTGCACATCATGAAAGCCGTGGCGCCATCGGCCGACCACTGGATGCGGGTCGCTTCCCACTTGCCCTGCGTGAGCGCGCGCGTCCTGCCATCGCTGGCGCGGGTGTACAGGTGTGCGTAGCCGCTTTCTTCGGACAGGTACCACAGCGTGCTGTTATCGGGCAGCCAGCCGAATTCGTTGTTGCCCGAGTTGACCCAGGCCTTGTCGGTGACCCGGTGAACGGGTTTTAGCGTGGCGCCGGCCAGGTCGACGGTGGCGATCCAGCGGTCCTTGTTGTCGGCGGCGCGCAGCATCACGGCCACGCCGGTGCCGTTGCGGTTCCATTCGACCGCGGCGCCGTCGTCGTCCACGCGCACCACGCGGTTGCCTTTCAGCTCGGGCAGCTTTTGCGCCTTGCGCAGGTCGGCCAGCGGATCGACGGTAATGCCGGGCAGGGTGTCGAAGGACAGGTCGCGCATCTCGCGCGTGGCCAGGTTGACCAGCTTGAGCGTATGCGCGACCGGCGCGTTGCGGCCCACGCGCGGACGCTGGTCGTCGAATTCTTCGTAGCCCGATTCGGTCACGTAGCGCGGCAGCTTGCCGATCCGGCCCTTGTCGGTGGCCTTGGGCGCGGTCACCAGCAGCAGCCAGCGGCCGTCCGGCGACAGGGCGCTGCCGTCGATGACGACCTTCTCGCCCAGGTAGATCGGCGCCGGTGCGCGCGTGGGATCGGCGCGGCGTTCCTGTTCGGCGCGCTCGCGCCCCGCGTCGCGGTCATCCTTCTGGCGCTTGAGCGTGGAGATCAGGCGCAGCTGCAAATCGCGCAGGTTGTCGGCATCCGGCGCGGCGTCGGGGTCCTTGGTGGCGCGCGCCGCGGCCAGCGGCGAGATCAGGCGGTCGGCGCGTTTCCAGCCGAGCCATTCATGGCCGACGCGGAACTGCACGCTGAGGCCATCGGCGGAATATTGGGGCGACGCCAGGCCGCTGCTGCCGCGCGTGATCTGGGTCAGGGCGCCGCTTTTGAGGTCGCGCTCGAACAGGTCGCCATTGCGCAGCATGATGGAGCGGGTGTGCTCGCGGTTGTAGATGACCTTGTCGCTGTCCAGGTTGGCCAGTTCGGCGTCGCCGGCCAGGCGCGGTTTTCCGGGCGCGGCCTGGTAGATGTCGCGCAGCTGGGAACCGATGCGCTTCTGCTTGTAAAACACCTGTTTGCCATCCCAGCTCCACCAGGCGGTTTCCGCCGGCGTGCCGATCCAGTCGGGGTGGGCCATCGCCTGATCGAGGCTGATGGGCGTGGCGGCGACGGCGGGGATCGCCCACATCGCGGCCAGGAGGGGAAGGACAAATAGGCGCATGGTAAATACAATTCGAGAGAAAATGAAAGGAAATGCGGGAAGTTGCAGGATCGCATTCTAGCGCAGGCGCGGCGGGGTGTGGGCGGCTTGACGGCCGTGCGTTTTCCGCGTGCACGAGCGTGCCCGGCGCGCGACGCCGCCGTCGTGTTTACGGGACGCGGCGCGCCTTGCGGATCGATTCGATCAATTCAAAGAGGAGCATCCCGCCCAGCATGGCGGCCACGAACAGCAAGGCATCGCCGCCGCCGGTCGCCAGCGAGGCCAGCGCGGGGCCCGGGCAGTAGCCGGCCACGCCCCAGCCGGCGCCGAAGGTCAGCGCGCCGGTCAGCAGGCGCCGGTCGATCTTGCGTGCGCCGGGCAGGTGCAGCGCTGTGCCCAGCAAGGTCGTCGAGCGCCGCGCCGCGATGCGGAAGGCGATCGCCGCCACCGGAATGGCGCCGGCCATCACCAGGGCCAGGGCGGGATTGAAGTCGCCGGCAAGGTCCAGGAAACCGATCACCTTGGCCGGGTCGGTCATGCCCGACAGGATCAGGCCAAGGCCGAAAACCAGGCCGCTGAGGAAGGCTGCGCCGGCGTATTTCATCACGCGCCCGATCCGAACAGATGGCGCAGCACGAAGACGGTAAGGAAGCCGGCCAGCATGAAGGCGGCGGTCGCGGCCAAGGAGCGGGGCGACAGGCGCGCCATGCCGCACACGCCGTGCCCGCTGGTGCAGCCGGCGCCGTAGCGGGTGCCCAGTCCGACCAGCAGACCGCCCACGATCAGGCTCGCCTTGCCGGCCTCGACGTGCACCGGGGGCAGCGGCGCGAACAGCGCGAACACCAAGGGCGAGAGCACTAGTCCCAGAAGAAAGGCAATGCGCCAGCCGAGTTCGCTACGAACCGGACGCAGCAGCCCGCCGAGGATGCCGCTGATGCCGGCGATGCGGCCATTGAGCAACAGGAACATGGCGGCGGCAAGGCCGATCAGGGCGCCGCCTGCCAGCGCGCGGAGAAGGTCAGGATTGAGCGGTGGCATTTTTTTGTTTCTCCGAGGTGGGCGAACAGAACTGCTGATACAACACATCCATGACGGCCGTCGCCTGCGCGCTGCTGAGCGAGTAGAAAATCTGCTTGCCGGCGCGCCGGGTGCTGACCAGTTGCTCGTTGCGCAGCACGGTGAGCTGCTGCGACAGTGTCGGCTGGCGAATGCCGGTCAGTTGTTCCAGTTCGCCAACGTTGCGCTCATGGTGAGACAGCTGACACAGCAGGAGCAGGCGGTCGCGGTTGACCAGCACTTTCAGCAGGGCGCAGGCCATGTCCGCGCCTTCGGTGAAGCGTTCAAGGTCAAATGGATTGTCGGGCTTGGACATGAGTCGTGTGCGTCATTCAATATGTATTTCAATAATATATCATGAAATAAAGTATTTGAGCGTGAACTATTGCAAGCGGCAGACCGGGTACTGGAGGGAAGGGGCGTGTTTGTGCGCCGCAGGGGGCGGCGCCGTACGTGAAAACGGCCGCGAGTGCGGCCGTTGAGTTTTATGCGTCGTGCTGGTCTTGCTCCGGCTCAGGGCCGTCGCGGAAGAAGATGGCAATGCGTACGACAAAGGCGATGGCTGCCAGGGCGCCCGGGAGATATTCGATCACTTCCATGATCAACCCCGCGATGCCAGATTGCGCAGCTCGGCCGCCAGGCTCGGATGCATGTGCTGGTAGGCGTTTGCCATGACGAGCAGCTTGCGATGGCTGCGCATGCGCGCCCGGTCGTTCTGAGCCGGCTTGACCGCCACTTCCTGCGCGATGAACTGGCGCTCTTGCGCTGCAAACAGCGCTGCGGCAAAGGCACGCGCCGCATTGCTGACGTCGGCCAGGTAATGGCGGAAGCCTTGGTTCGTCGGTTGGGTGTAGGTGGCGCTGCTCATGTGGAACTCTCCTGGGGATTAAATTGCGTTGTTGCAGTGCAGTATAAGAGAGTCCGAGCTATAAAGAAAATTTCGATTTATGATGCCTCATATCACAAATATCAATAACACCGATTTTCTGCCTATATGCATTATTCGCGCCAGTGATGTTGCTGGGCAATATAAAATGTCCGTATATCAATATGAATAAACGGGCAAACGAAGGTCCTGGATGGCTGTCCAAGTAGCATGCGCCATGCTGCCCGCATGGCCCCTTCCAGAAAGGATGAATGATGAAGCTGAAGACCTTGAAACATGTCGCGGCGGGGATATCGCAGTCTTTCGTCAGCCGCAACAACGATGTGGGCGGCTACTGGGCGCTCGGCGAGCTATATAAGGAGTGCAGCGCTCCTGATTACGCTTTTCTGTTGTCGTTGCTCGATGGTATTTCCATTCCGTCTACGCCGGCCGCGTCGCAGGTCGTCAAAAACTATGCGATGTTTTTGCAACGCGCCTTGGTCAGCCAGGGCATTGCGTTGGGGGAATTGGAAGACGCCAATGTGTTTATTCAGTTCGACACCGCGTCACCGGAACGCGCGCTCGATGTGCAATGCCAGGGCGACCCTTTCTTGTGCATCGTGACCTTGAGCACGTGGCAAGGCAAGACGGCGGTCGCGCACGCGTTCGGGCGCTGCCTGCGCAATCGGTGGGGCATGTTCAGCCGTCGTGCCCTATAGGGGTGTGGCAGGCGCGCCTTGACGCGCCGCCAGAGATATCCCCCGATCCCGTACTCGACGTTTCTGTCGCGGCGCTGCGGGCAGTTTCCGGCGTGGCTGCGTTGCCTCGGGTTTTACACCTCGGTAGGGGCAGTGCCGCCATCGGTGCCGGCGGGCGGTGCAAAACTGTCGAGCCAATTGCGCCAGAGGGTTTCAAAACGTTCGTCGAAGGGGCGCGCGGTGGCGGCGGTGAGGATCAGCGCGCGCTTCGGCCCGATCAAAAAGGCGGCCTGGCGCTGGCGTATCGTCTGGGCCCCGTTCTTGTACTGGGCCTCGATCCGTTCGCCCAGCATTTCCGGCTGGTGCGCGCCAAGGCGCTCTTGCGCGCGGTCCAGCAGCTTGTGGCTGGACAGGCGCGCCTTGAGCAGGCCAAGCTGACGGTCGACATAGGTGGCGAGGGTTTCGCCGTCGGCCAGCCAGTCGCGCGCGATGCTCAGGTTGGGCTGGTTCTGCAGGTCGGCCGGTACGAAGATATTGGTGGTGTTGTCCTGATAGCCCGGTGGCAGGCCGATGCTGCCTTCGTGGATGCCGACCCGGGGCGCCGGGTCCGTGCTGTTTGCTGCTGTATTCTCGCTCATGCGCTGGGTCCGTTTTCTGGCAATCAAAAAATAATCGGCGATGGTGCTATTTGGTCGAGTAGCGCGGCGGCGTGCCGTTGTCGGCGCAATGCGGCGGACGCTGGCCGATGCAGCGCTCCAGCATCGCGACGATGTCGGGCAGGGCGCGCCGGCGCGCGATGGCCAGCGCATTCTCGCCGCGCCCGTTGCGCAGGGCCGGGTCGGCGCCCTGGTCCACCAGGAACGCCGTCAGATCGCGCTTGCCGGCTTCGATGGCCAGCATCAGCGGGGTGCTGGCCCCGATGGCGGGTTGGTCGATCATGGCGCCCAGCTTGAGCATCATGTCGGCCAGCGCCGCCTGCGCGCGCGGGTCGGCGCTGTGGGCGCTGTTGGCCAGGTGGTGCAAGGCGGTGTTGCCGTCGTCGTCGCGCTGGCGCGTGTCGGCGCCGCGTTCGAGCAGGGCGCTGGCGGCCGGCCACTGGCCGTTGGCCAGCGCCGCGCGCAGCGCCGTGCCGCCTTGCGCGTCACGCGGCGCATCGAGCACGGCGCCGGCCTGGTGCAGCATGTGGATGGCGTCCACATCGCCGCCGGCCGCCGCCACGATCAAGGGCGTGACGCCGCCATGGCAGGTATTCGGATTGTCGCCGTCGGCGAGGATTTTTTTCAGCGCGGGGCGGCGGTCCTTGCCGAGGGCGCCGAAGATGCGCGGCGCACCGGCGGCTTTGTCGGCTCCCTTGGCTGCGTCGCCGGCGGGGCAGCGCTGCTGTGCGAACGGTTGAGCGGGCAGGGGGGCCGCGGCCGCCATCGGCACGGTCAGCATGCAGGCGGCCAGCGTGGCGAGGCGGGCGGCATCATTCATTGCGTGGCGGCGCACGGCGGTTTGTTGGCATGCATGCTGATGGCTGTTCCAGGTTGGTCCCGGGATATGCTCCCGACGATGTGTGCAATATTAAAAAAACAAGATGAATTCTAACAAACCATCTTATGGAAGACAATTTCTATTGGACACAGCGGGGGGCGGGCAGGTGCGCGCGCCCCGTGACGCTTACTGGGGACTTATTTCTGTCGCCGACAAGGTGATGCTGGTGGCGGCGCCGCTGTCGGCAAGGATTTTTTGCGCGATCACCCGGTTTGCCGGCGCCAGCACGCTGAAGTGATCCGCGCCCTTGACCGGAACGAAGCGGATTTGCGGGTTGTGCGTGGCGCCGCGCATGGCGAGCAGCGAGTCGATATTCCCACCCGCGCCTTCGATCACGAACACCGGCGAGCGCACCGATTCGAGCCAGCGTCCGGGCGAGCGCAGCGCCGCTTCGCGCGGATCGGCGGGATTGAAGCTCGTGAAGCGTCCGCCGTAGCCGTCGATGTCAGCGACCGGCCCAAAGCAAAACACGGCGCGAAAGCGGGTCGAGACCTCGGCGGTGAGCAGCGCCAGGGTGCCGCCGGTACTGTGCCCGCCCAGGTAGATCCGGTCCGGGTCGACGTACGCTTGTTTGGCCAGGTAGGCCGCGGCGGCGAGCACGTCGTCGACTTCGCCGAGGAAGCCTTCATGGACGCCGGGATTGTCGTTGCCGCCCCTGAGCGCGGGGAACATCATGACGATGCCCGCCTTGCGATAGGCGCTCGCGCTCTGCTCATTGTTGACCGGGTTGGGCGACCAGACATCGCCGATGGTGTTGGAGTCGCCGCCGGTCATCCAGATGATGGCCGGATGCTTTTTGCCGTCGTTCGGATCGGGCGTGAGGTAAGCACCCAGTTTGCCCGGGGCGGCCTCGTAACGTACGAGCTTGAAGATGTCGGCGGGCGGCGCGGGGATGGGCTCTTGCTGGCGCAGCTTGCGGACCGGGGTGGTGCGAAAGCCTTTGCGGGCGTCGGCCAGGGTCGTCGCATCGGCCGCTTTGGCGGCGGGAACGGATGGGGACTGGGCGGCCGCCAGCGAAGGGGCGCCAAGGGCGGCGGATAGCGCGAACAGGAGGGCGGGCAAGCGGGGCGAATTCATGATCCATCCTTCAGGAGCGACGCGGTGGCGTCGGCAGGCATTGCGGGGCAAGCGCGCGGCGTGAAGCACCGTGCGCTCGGGCGCGTTGCGCGGACGGGGGAGGTAAGGAAAGGCGGGTTCTCCGGCGCAGCAACCTTTGCAATATAGAAAACCCTGGAGGGTCTGGCAAGGGTTTTTAGTGCGACGCCGGCGGGAAGCGCATGCGTTTCAGTGAACGGTCCGACGTGCGGCCGGCTTGCCGGCACTGAGCTCCAGCAGGACCACATCGTTTTCGCGCACGGGCAGTTGCATGGTGAAGCGCCCGCTGGCGCCGACCCGCACCGTTCTTTGCTCGTCGGGCTTGCCGCTGGCGAGCGATGCCAAGGCCGCGACCTGGCTTTTCCCCAGCTGTTTCGGCGACCCCATGCCGATGTACGCGGTGAAGGCATCGTTGCGCTTGTAGCCGACCGTGGAGATCGTGAGCGTATAGGTGCCGGTTTTCAGGCCATTCATCCTGAC
The DNA here is from genome assembly GCF_015689335.1 of Massilia antarctica. Taxonomy (GTDB): domain Bacteria; phylum Pseudomonadota; class Gammaproteobacteria; order Burkholderiales; family Burkholderiaceae_D; genus Telluria_A; species Telluria_A antarctica. The sequence goes on from NZ_CP065053.1 coordinate 3,212,296, forward strand.
GTCGACCTTGCCCTTGTCCCTGGGCGGCAAGTCCTTGATGAAATACTGCTGGTTGTTGACGCCCTCCGGCAAGGTGCGCGTGTAATCCCACAGCAGCAGCTGGACCTTGCCATGTTGGTCGGTGGTGGCGAACGATTGCGTGTCGCTGTTTTTCAGCGCGGTCGGCGCAAGCTGGTTGAGGAACTGATAGGCAAAATAGGCGGGCTTCTTGATCCCCTGGGTATTCATCAGGCCGAAGCCGCCGTGGAAGGCTTCCATGCGCGGCCCGGCTTCCTCGAAAATATCGGTGAACACCCAATACGACATCGATTGCGCCGCGCCGCCGACCTGCTTGAGTTTTTGCAGGATGTACGCGGCCTGGTGGTAGCTGTCGTGCGTGGGGTCGGCCGGCGTGTACGAGGAACTCCATTCGGTGTAATGCAGTTCCAGATCGGGCATGGCCGATGCCGCGATTTGCTTGCGGTTCCTGATCACGTCGGCGCTGACCGCATCGTCATCCTTGCTCAGCACCGTGCCGGTGGTGCCATATTCGTCGAGGAAGCCTTGATTGACGCCGTAAGTGTGGGTGCTGACGAAATCGAGCGGTACCGCATTGCTGGCGCAGTAAGCGATCATTTCCGGTATCCACGCGGCGCCTGCGGTGGCAGGGCCGCCCACCTTGTAATTGGCGCCCACGCTCTTGATCGCGCGCGCGGCATGGCGGTACAGCTTGAAGTAGTCGTCCTGCGATCCGGCCCAGAAGCCGTCCAGGTTCGGTTCGTTCCACACCTCAAAATACCAGCTGGCCACTTCTTGCGCGCCGTAGCGTTCGGTGAAGTGTGCGGCCAGGGCTTTGATCAGGCGTTCCCAGGCGGCGTAGTCTTTCGGCGGGGTGACGTTGCCACGCCACCAGAAGACTGTTTTGTCGCCGCTGGCCATCTGCGAGGGCATGAAGCCCAGTTCGACGAAGGGTTTGATGCCGATGCTCAGCAGATAATCGTACAGCGCATCCACGTACTGGAAGTTGTATTGTTCCTTGCCCTGAGGATCAACCCGGTACACGGCCATGTCATCGGAGAGCAGGCCGTGCATGCGGATATATTTGAATCCCGCATCGCGCTTGGCCTGGGCCAGCTGCTGCTGCCAGTCGGCGCGCAAGCCCTCGTTGGCGCGGCCGGCGCCGATGGAAAAATTGAAAGCCGGGTCGAAGCGCCCCGCGATGGCCTTGGTATCGAGTTCGATCACGCGCGTTTGCGCCCGGCCCGCCAGCGGCAAGGCCAACATGGCACTGAGCAGGAAAACGCCGATATGCTTTAGACTCATGTGTCGCTCTCCGCGCAAGTAAGGATCAAGGTGTCCTGCATTCTGGAAGAGGGGCGCTGGCGCCGCAATCGTGAAAACTGCGTTTGCGCGTTATGAAATCCGCCAGCGGCAGCCGCCAGGCATCGATGTGCGGACAGCATGGTGCCCGCGGTTGGCACAGTGTCGGCATACCGGGTGCCGCGCATTTCCGGTGCTGGCGTGCACCGGAAATGAAAACGATATATGATGATGATCATGAAATCGAAACGGCACACGTGCACGGAGTCCAGCCTCTGCGCCTCTGGGCCGTGACGCCCAAGTCAGTTCTTGCCGATGAAGTTTGTTCGGCAGTTTTTTTGAATTAAAATATGATGATCGTCATATTTATTGCCCGGCGAAGCATCCCGCGACGCTCAATAAAAAGGAAACACCATGTCAAGCACTTCCCGAAAAATCGCAGTGGTTACCGGCGCCTCGTCGGGCATCGGCGCCATCTACGCCGACCGTCTGGCACAACGCGGCTATGACCTGATCCTGGTGGCCCGCCGCGCGGATCGCCTGCAGGCGCTGGCGGCCACGATCGCGGCCGCGCATGGCGTGCAGGTCGAGCCCATGATCGCCGACCTCGGCACCGAAGCGGGGCAGGAGAGCGTTGCGCACTTGCTCGCCACCAACCCGGCAATCAGCGTGCTGGTCAATAACGCCGGCGTGGCGCGCCTGACACCGATTGACGGCAGCAAGGTTGCCGATCTTTCGTCCCAGGTCGCGCTGAACATCACGGCGCTGGCCCGGCTGACGCACGCGGTGCTGCCCGGTTTCAAGCTGCGCAATGAGGGAATGATCATCAACATCGCCTCCGTGCTGGGGCTGCACTCGCTGGCCATCAGTTCGGTCTACAGCGGGACCAAGGCCTTCGTGGTGGCGTTCACGCGCGGCCTGGAACAAGAGCTGGCCGGTACCGGCGTCAAGGTCCAGGCAGTGCTGCCGGCGGCCACCGCCACCGAGCTGTGGGACCCGTCCGGCGTGCCCTTGTCGGCGCTGGCGCCGGAGACCGTCATGCAGGCCGATGCCATGGTCGACGCCGCCCTGTTCGCGCTCGACCAGGGCGAGAGCCTGACCATGCCATCGGTGGCGGAGGCGGACTTGATCGAACGCTACGAGGCGGCCCGGGTCGCCCTGTTCGGCGCCTCGCAAACCGGCACGGTCGCACCGCGCCTGCGCGGCCCGGCCTCGCACTGATCTCCGCCTCCCGGGCCTGAAGGACGCCGGTCCATGGCGGGCAAAGGGATGACAGCGGCGCGATGGTGATCGACACTGCGTTCAACCGGGAGGCCCCGCCTGCCGGCGCTGCGCTTATTTTCCGGTCAGGGGATTGAACCAGAGTTCGGTGCGCGACAGCGGGGTTTCCGGCGTCAGGCGCGGATTGGACAGCCTGATGACGCGCCGCTGCTTCATGGCCGCGCGGGCGATGATGTCGCCTTTGTATTGCTGCAACAGCGCGTTGAGCGTGCCGTCGCGGATCATCATTTCCATGCCCGCCTCGATGCGCTGCGCCAGCAAGGTGCCTTGCGCGTCGCGCCGCAGGAAGAAATAGCGCGGCAGCGGATAGTGCAGCAGCAGCGTCGGTTCGATCGCGATCTGCCGGTATTGATCGCGGCGTTCATCGAATTCGCGCAGGGCCTCGTCGGCGGAGCGCGAGAAAAAATCGAAGCGCCCGGCCTCCAGCATGGCGAACAGGCCGGCGTAGTTGCTGCCCTCGACCACGCTGATGCCTGCGCCTTGCAAGACCGGGATGTCGGCCCAGCCCTGGCCCAGGCCGGCGCGCAGCGGGCGCAGGTCGGCCACCGTTTTCACTTGCGCAAAACGGGACCGCTCGTCCTGGCGGATCAGCAGCAGGCGGTAGCCGAGCAGGCCGCGGTCGACCGGCAGCCGGACCGGCAGGAATTGCTTTTCCAGTTCAGGCGAGCTGGCACGCACGAAAACATTGATGCGGCCGGCCGCCACCGACATTTCCTGGACGATGCGCGAGGGCGACATCGCCACCGGCGACTGGCGCTGCCCGAACGCGCCGAAGCCGGGCACGGTCTTTTCCATCGCCACGCGCAGCACCGCCCAGTCGTAGTCGTAACGGCTGTCGATGCCATCGCTGGAGAGCGGATAGGTCAGCTCAGTGGCGGCCCGGGCAGGGCAGGCGAGCGCCAGCGATGCCAACAGCATGCGGCAAACGCTCGGCAAGCGATTGGTAATCGTACGCATCATGGGTTGGGTTGGTCTGGCGAAACAATGAGTGTGCCATGCCGACGCGTGCGCGGCCAAGTGCAGCGGGCGCTACTGGTGCGATAACAACGGATCGCCATCGCCGCGGGCCTGGAATGGCGTATCAGGCGCGCTGCCCTCCCGTCAGGGCAACAGTTTGCGCGTGCCTGCCGTGCTGATGCCGTCCACGTGCCTGAATGCGGGCGCAATCCTGGCGATGTCGTTAGCCGGGATGCCTGAACGCTCGAACGACATCGTCGCATGGCGCCGATGGCGCACCAGTGCGTTTTTCAGGCCAACTGGCGTTTCAGCACTTGCCCGACGAACTCACCGCCCCGGCTTGCCGCAATCAAGGCCTGCACATCCGCCTTGACCAGGGTCTCATCGACGCCCGCAGCGCCGGCCGCCGCCATCATGGCTGCGTACGCGTCCAGTACGTCGATACTCGTGATGTCGTAGCCCCATCCATTGGCGATGCCGCGCAGTGCGGTCATGCCTGCCGCCATCGCAAACTGCGGCCGCTCGGCCGCGAAGTCCCTGGCGGCGCGTGTGAGCGTTCGCGGGTCCGACGGGCTCCGGTTCGCCAGTTCAATGGCCAGCTCGAAGAAACCGGCATCCTTGGCCGCGGCAAACCATTTACCCTCCTGGCCCGGCTGGCTCGCCACCAGGTCGCGCAAGATGGTTTCCTTTGGCTTGCCCGGGTATTTCTTGACGATCGCCTTGAATGTGGCCAGATTGGTGGTCGCGTACGTCGCGTCGATCGCGTAGCGCGCATATGCTTCATCCGCCAACCCGGATTCCAGCAAAATACCCTCGCAGAACGCCGCAATGGCCGTCAGGGGTTCATTCAGTCCCTTCGCCGCCTCGGCGTAGCGGATGGCCTCCGCGCCCTTGCCAGTGGCAGCCAGGGCCTTGGCGCCCCACACCCTGTTGTGCCACGACTTGTACTGGTACTCGGACTTCTCGATCAAGGCGAGCAGTTCATCGTGGCGGCCTGCCGCGAAAAGCGCGCCCAGGCACGCCGGCGTGCCCTTGAAGTAGCCAAACTCGCCCGTGCGCGCAGAGTGGTCCCACATTGCCGTTAACGCCGGCGACAGATGGTCAGCCCAGCTCGATGCAATGTCCGGCGACGCGCACAGCTCGCCCCAGAACTCCACGAGGTATTCAAGGTAGGGCATGTCGTCTTCCTGAACCGCCTCCCAGAGCCGGTCGAGCCATTGCTCGCGCACCGCACGGCTGACGTCCGCCTTGGCAATGATTGGTACGAGGGTCTCGATGGCGCGATTGACGGCCGAGCCGATGCGGCCTGAGCTGCTGTCAACCTGTTCGATGGCCGGCGCCAGCTTCTCCAGGAACAGCACGGCGCCTTCGGCCGCCAGCACCGGTTCCTTCCTGGCCAGCGCTTTGATTTCGGTGAGCGCTTCCTTGATGCGTTGGACCGGGGTGTCTGATTTCCATCCGAACGCGTTGCGGCGGAAACGTGGGGAGAACTGAAATTTGTATGCGGTAGCCATTGGTCGAAACTTGCCTTTGAGTGTCTTGTATCTTCGCCTTGCGAAAATATGATATAAACGATTTACCTCGTTGTATGCTCGACGGCGCCGTCGACTTTCCTTGGGGCGGTGAGCAGCTCCACGATGTCCCCGAACACGTTCTCCAGGCTCTTGTTCCCGAGTGAGTTGGTCGGATACTCTGGGCGGCCGGGTCCCTTCTGGCTATTGTAGAGCTTAATGATAGCCGCCTTGGTCCAGCGCTTTTTTAATGTGAGGGGCGAGAAGACCATATGCTCCGGAAGCAGGAAGAACGCTTCGACGGTCGCGTCGATGACGTCGCGTGGCGTCATGTCTGCGAAAGTGACGGTTGTCAGCTGCTTTTTGCACGCCGCCCACGACTTGGCGCCAATGAGTCCGCTGCCGGTGTCAATGATGATGGGGAATTGGGGCTTTCGAAACAAGAAGTTCATTGTGGCCATGGCATTTTGCGGTGGCTGTTGTGAAGAGTTGGATGGGGAAGGAGAGCGTCAGGTCACGAGCGTGTCCAGCGTAATACGTTGCGCATCGTTGGCGACAGTGCGCGCCACGTCCAAATACCATGAGCGGTCGCAGATCACAAAATCCGCAATAGCTTGTTCCACGGTTCGCGCGAATTCCTCCGGCGAAGACGTCCTTGCCAAGCACCTGAAATACGCCGGTAGCGCGGCACGCCAGTCGACCCCGACGTCCGACGAGCTGCCATCGTTGGCAAAGAACAGTACGTCATCGTTGCCTTCGTCGATGTGGCTGAGCAGACCAAAGAGGAGTTCGAAGCTGACGCCTGCTTCCGAAGGCGCTTCCCGGTCGGCAGCGCGGATGCACTGATGCAGCAGCCGGTGGCATTCGGCGATGAAAGCATCCGTGCCCTCTGACTGTTCCTGTCTGCTGCGGTTGTTGATCTCGACGGTTTCGTAGTAATTCCCAGCCATGGCGGCATCGTAAAACGCCCGCACCTCCTCTAACAGCGATACCGGTGCATTGCCCGATTTGGAGGGGCGTGCCGTGAGCCGCACAACGTCGTTCAGTAAGGTACTCAATTGCGCCTCTGGTATCAGTTCGACGGCGCGTTCGGCAATAATTAATAGACTGCTGCGGTTGAGGGCGCGTAGCTCGGCGCGCACGGCAGTGAAGTCAATCGGATGTTCGGTCATGCTGGCGTTTCCTTCAAATCGCGTGGCCAAGGCGTGCGCATAGATATCGGCGCTTTTTGGTGCGACAAATCGGCACAGATTTTACTTGATTGCGATCGCGCTCTTGCAGGTAAATTCGCGTACTGGCGTGGCGCTGACGACGGCCACTATCGCCGGCGCCGTGGTGCTCCCGCCGATTTGGGTGATTCTGCTTGGGAACGGTAAAGTGACTGTCTATCGGAATACAAAAGATGACGAGTTTTTTTAAATACCAATGAATCATCAAGCCTTGTCGTCTTTTATCAGGTCGGTTGCCGACCTGCTGCTGAAATCAGACAGCAGCGCATGCTCATGGCTGGCCGCATGCTGTTGTGGTTAAATGAGCCCCTGACCCGATTGGAATGAATATGACCGCACATACCGCAACCGCTCCCAAATGGGGCATGGCGCTTGACCTGGAACGCTGCATCGGATGCCACGCCTGCTCCGTCGCTTGCAAAGTCGAAAATTCAGTTCCACTCGGAAATTTCCGCACCAAGGTGTATTACTACGACTTCGCTGCCATCAATCCCTTCAACAAGAAGGAAACAATGAAGCGGGCTTTTTTGCCGACCTTGTGCATGCAGTGCGAGGACGCACCCTGCCTCGCCGCCTGCGAGCAGGACGCGATCACGCGCGACGCCGACGGGATCGTGCGCATCAACGAGGACAAGTGCGACAGCGATCGCGCCTGCATCAAGGCCTGCCCTTACGGCGCGATCCACCAGGATCCGGTGACCAAATTGGCCGATAAATGCGATTTCTGCTCGCACCGGCTGGAAGCGGACCTGCTGCCTGCCTGCGTTGAAGTATGTCCGGCCGATGTATTCGCCTTCGGCGACCTGAACGACCCGGCCAGCCGCATCAACGCATTCAACCAGCGGCACGGCAAGGAACTGTCGGTGCTCAAGCCCGAAGAGAAGACCGGGCCCGCCGTCAAATACCGCGGCATCGGCACGGCCGTTCCGCGGGCGATGGAAAAGAAGATCCCCAAGGGCCACAACCACGACCCGTTTTCGTATGAAGTCGATACCTGGAGCCAGTTGCGATCGACCTTTGCCCGTGCCCCCGTGAAGAAAGGCTGAGAACATGGACCGCAGATCATTCATCAGGAACGGCATCGGATCGATGGCCACGCTCGGTGTGGGCGAGCTTATTCTCCTTAACCCGTCCCCCGCGCAGGCCATGGCGTACCGGCCGGTGGCGGACGGCAAGCAGCGCAAGATCAAGAACAACTACAAGATGGCCACGCGCGTCACCAGCGTATGCCTCAATTGCTCCACGGTGTGCGGCATTGAAGGCTTTGTGCAAGATAACAAGGTGATCAAGATCCGTGGCAATCCGCTCGACCCGAACATGGGCAGCCACATGACGTGCGCCAAGGGCCAGTCCGGCCCCACCGTCAACGATTATCCGGAGCGCTTGCTGTACCCGCTCAAGCGCGCCGGCGAGCGCGGTTCGGGCCTGTGGAAGCGCATCACCTGGGAAGAAGCGTATGAAGAAATCGCGCGCCGCATTCGCGCCAGTGTCGATGCCGGCCATCCGGAAAGGGTGTGCATCCACCAGGGCCGCTCGCGCATCGAGGCGGAGATCGGCCGCTTCCTCGACGCCATTGGCACGCCGGTATTGCTCAATCACCGCGCGATCTGTTCGTCGAACAAGCGCGCCGCCAATTACGTGTCGCTCGGCGAGACGGACTGGGAATCGATCGATGCGGAGCGCTGCAAATACTTCCTGAATTTCGGCGCCAATTTTTATGAAGCGCATCAGGGTGGGCTGCATTTGGTGTCGCGCGTGGTCAAGGCACGCTACGACCATGGGGCCAAACTGGTCACCTTCGATGTGAGGCTGTCCAACACCGCCGGGCGCAGCGACGAATGGCATCAGCCGTTTCCGGGCACGGAAGGGGCCATCGCCCTGGCGATGGCGCACGTGATCGTGCGCGAGAACGAAGTCGATCATGATTTTCTGGACAAATTCGTGCAGCCGGGGCTCGGCACCATCCGCGCCTGGCTGGCGCCGTGTACGCCGACGTGGGCGGAAAAACTGTCTGGCGTGGCGGCGGCCGACATCACCCGGCTGGCGCTGGAGTTCGCGCGCAAGCGGCCGGCAGTGGCCGCGTTCACCAATCGTGGCACGGGCGCGCACTACAACGGGTTTAATGCCGAACGCGCGGTGGTCATGCTCAACGCCCTGGTGGGGTCGGTCGCCAAGGAGGGCGGCTATTGCTATGGTCTCGATGAAAAGCTGTCGCCGGCGCGCTACCCGGCGCCGGAGCCAAGGCCGCCCAAGCCGATCATCAGAACCGACCTGGAAGACCCGCCGGAGTGGCCGCTGGCCAACCGCTGGCAAAAGATGAAGGTCGGCCAGGTTGTGTTCGATTTTCTGCGCCAGGGACGCGCGAAGCTGGACGTCTACCTCAGTTATACCATCGCCGCGCCGATGACCTGGCCGGAAGGGCGCAGCACGACCGTCGAGGTGCTCAAGGATGAAAAGCTGATTCCCTTTCACGCCTGTTCGGATGTGGTGTATTCCGAAATGGCGCACTACGCCGACATGATTTTGCCCGATGCGACCTACCTCGAACGCTGGGGTCTGGACATCCGCAACAACATGGAGCTGCAGCATTTCGTGACCTTGCGCCAGCCGATGGTGAACCCGCCCGGCGCCGCGACCAGCTTTGCCGATGTGCTGTTCGAGATCGGCAAGCGGCTCGGTCCCGAGCAGGCCAGGTACTTCAAGTTCGGCACGCACGAAGAGTTTGTGCGGCACCAGTGTTCGCTGCTGCCGACCAAGGGCGCGGACGGGAAGGTGTTCAAGGATGGCTTCGACTATATGAAGCACTATGGCGTGTACGTCGACAGCGCCGCGCCCAAGCCGTACGAGGTGTATCGCAAGCCGTTGGCGGCAGCGCTGGTGCAAGGGGCGCGCGTGGACGAGAAAACCCGCGTGATCTACAAGGCCGACGACAAGGGGAAGGAAAAAGCGGTCGGACTGATGGTGGGCGAGGTGCCCGTGCGCGGCTTCACGACGCCGTCGCGCAAGTTCGAGATCCATGCGCCGGAAGTGGCGAAGGTGGCCGCGACGGTCGGTTTGGTTGACGACGGGCTGCCGACTTTTCATCAGGTTCCATCGCATGTGGGCCTGGCGGCCGATCGCCTGATCCTGAGTACGTTCAAGTGGAATGTGCACACGCAGGGCAGGACCGCTTCGCAAAAGTACCTGGCCGAGATCGTGCATGACAATCCGATGTGGATTCATGCGGCGACCGCGAAAAAGCTGGGCATCAAGACTGGCGATACGGTGGAACTGACCACGTACCGGCCGCTTAGTGGCGCGGTGGGGGACAAGGCCTACCAAGGCACCGGGCAGGTGGTGGGCTCGGCGCGGGTGAAGGCGTTTGTCACCAAGGGCATCCATCCGCGCGTCGTGGCGGTGTCCAATTCGCTGGGCTGGATCACGGGCGGGCGCTCTTGCGAGGGTGAGCGCGGGCGGCGGGTGGAAGTGGCGGCCAGGGGGCTCGCGCCCGATGCGGCGCAGGCGTTCGGGCCGGCGCCGGCGGTCGACGACCTGGAGTTCGGCTTATGGTGGGACGAGAAACATGGCGGACGCGGAAGCGGGGTGAATATCAATGCGATCCTGCCGATCAATCCGCAGCCCTTGGTGGGGATGCAGGCGTGGTTCGATACGGTTTGTTCAATCCGGAAAGTCGTCTGAAGGAACAAAAAGGCCGAATAGCGTCGACACCCGGGAACGAGCTGTAGCCGGGTTGGGAACCGGTTTCCCGACAGGCCGTTAGCTCTTACAGCGTCGGGTTTGGTCCGGAAATAACTGAGTGCGGCCCGAAGAAGATTTCGAGCACGCTTTACAAGTTCGCTAAATACCCAACCAATTTAATAATCCAATAAATGAGGTAAGACGCACCGATAAAACATAGCGCAAGGAACATCCAGTTAAATATTCTAGAGGGGCGAACGATTTCAACTACCTCAAGGGATTTTGCGAAGCCAACGTCGGATTTCACATGCAAATGTACGTGGCCGCACGTCAAAGGCGGGTAGTATAAATAGGAAATCGTGATGCTTTCTTTCGGCACTAGTCGGGGGATAATTATTTCGTTAGTTCTGGCATTAGTAGAATATTCTACTGGAGGGTGAATAAAAATATTTTGCGGCAATACGTTATGTACTACCCGGACGTTTTCGACGGTCTTACGACCCCGATTCTTTAAAAACAGCGAATGCGTGAACACTTTTGTCTTGATGTCGTCGTTAAGCTCAAATGTCGACACATGTCCGATATGCTCTGTTAGGCTGGCACGGGCGTCTAGAGCGCGTTTAATGATTCCGCTCAGCAACGCGGATACGGTTGGTGCAAGAAGCCTTGCAACGACTTCAAAGTCCATGTTCATGTAATTCCCCACCCGATGTTGACGTATCGATATGTTACCCCATCTTGCACTGAATCAAATATTATTGATGGAAATTTATTCTTCACTCAGGACCATGCAGTCTAAAAATTGGCGCTAGGCTTCCCAAGCGCGCTGTTATAAAAATGAAAAAATGACACGTACTTGCTCGACCCACCATAACCCATATCGTTATACACATCTTTTTCTGCTCAGCGTCATTTCCGCCCGGAGCGGCTATTTTTATGAAATTTTGCCTGAAATATAGGCAGAATGTAGATATTTTGTATCAACGCACTGATCTTACGTTCGCTCCATGCCGGCGATTCCCCGGGAATGTCGGCTGTAAGTCATTGATTTTATTAAGGAAGAAAGATGTGCATAACGATATGACCATAATCACACTATCGTTCATCTTGCCTTAAGGTAAGCCGCCTATTTAGCGATGGGTAAGGTGGGCCTCGATGCAAATTAATGTGGATGGACAGGAAGAATTTCTTGACGTAGATTGGGCGTGTGTTCCTGCGCATATCGCGTGCGAAAGTCACTTTCATAAAGGTACGTCTGATGGCAAGCCAAAGTTTGCGTTACTTGAACATTCCCGTATTAATAGTGTGCGGGCTGATAGCAATTGCCATTTCTCTAATTCTTGGCATCATTATCGGTGCTCTTCTTCCTGGAAGAGCGACGGCCGCCCCTGACTCTTTATCGGGTTGGGTGACGACGGTTGCCACGGTAGTGATCTGCGTCCTGACTATAGTCTTAGCTATTGAAACATGGAGACTTCGCGCAGCCCAAACTCGCCAAATTAAAGAGCTTATGCTGGAAAGCATCAGGCCCAATGTCGGCATTGAATTGAGCAGTAGCCACGTTAGTATGAATTTTATGAATGTGAAAATTACGAACTCTGGGAAGGGAATTGCTAAGAAGATCAGTTTTGAATTTCTTGATCGCCAAGATCAACCAGCGAACGCCGCAGGTGAACCAATTGTTAAGGTGTTTCACAAGTTAACCATGTTCCGATTGGGCATACAGTCGCTAGGCATTAACCAAGGATTGAAGAGCTTTCTTTTCAATTTTATAGAACTGGAAGGTGAGTTGGGCGCAGGCACCTTCACGCCATACGTGAATATTCGCATCAAGTTTGAGGACACTGAAGGAAATAAGTACGTTAATGCCTTCGCGATTGATTTTGCTCAATATGAAGGATTTAGCGAAATTGGGGGCGACTCGCTGAATATACTCGCAACTGAGGTAACGTCTATTCGACAGCAGTTGGCAAAATTCGGCACTGGATTTGACAGGATGGCAGTCAATGTCTTTAATGCGGACGATCGAACTGCAGAACAGCAAGCGCAAACGCAAAGAATCGCAGAAGCCAAGCGTGACCGCGCAGCTAGTTAGCCGTCCTTCGATTGTGTGATGTGTTACTAGTTTTTATAGGCGCACTTTGATATGAGTAATTCATCATTCTCCAGTGCATTACGTTATCGCCAATTCGCCATAGGACCGGCCGCGCCGTCACGGTCGCCTTGCGCAGGTGCGGGTGGTTGACCGTGCGGCGCGCCAAGGTGGCTCGACAACCGATGCACTGCCACCATATGGCGACGAAACGGCTGGAAATGACAAAGCCCCAGTTTCTGGGGCTTTTCTGATCGTGTTTCTCAAGAAGAACTGTGGTCGGGGTGAGAGGATTCGAACCTCCGGCCTCTGCGTCCCGAACGCAGCGCTCTACCAGGCTGAGCCACACCCCGACGGGTAGTAGAATAAGTCGAATGCGTAGGTACTAAGTTAGCGCCGCTTAGTGGTTCCTGTCAACTGCGAAGGTACATAGTTGCATCAAGCTTTGTTTGTACAGGCTGTCCGGTAAGTCGGCGATGGCATCCGCCGCGCGCCTGGCGGCAATTTCCGCCTCGCGCCGCGTAAAATCCAGGGCGCCGCTGCTGGTCACCGCCGCGAGAATGGCGTCGAAATGCTGCTCGTCGCCCTGCTCGATGCAGTTGCGCACCAGTTCGCGCTGTTCCGGCGTGCCGTTTTCCATCAGCCAGATCAGCGGCAGGGTCGGCTTGCCTTCGCGCAGGTCGTCGCCGACATTCTTGCCGATTTCGTCGGCGTCGCCCGCGTAGTCGAGCACGTCGTCGATCAACTGGAAGGCCGTGCCCAAGGAGCGGCCGTATTCGCCGGCCTTGCTGATTTCGTCATCCTTGGCGCCGGAAATGAGCGCGCCCAGTTCCGCCGCCGCCTCGAACAGCTTAGCTGTCTTGGAACGGATCACTTTCAGGTAGCTTTCCTGCGTCACATCTGGATCGTGCATGTTCAGCAGTTGCAGCACTTCCCCTTCGGCGATCACGTTGGTGGCGTCCGACAGGATCTGCATGACCCGCATATTGTTCAGGCCAACCATCATCTGGAACGAGCGCGAGTACAGGAAGTCGCCCACCAGCACCGATGCCGCATTGCCGAACAGCGCGTTGGCGGTCTGGCGCCCGCGCCGCATCGACGATTCGTCGACCACGTCGTCGTGCAGCAGGGTGGCGGTGTGGATGAATTCGACCACGGCCGCCAGTTCATGGTGGGCCGTGCCCTTGTAGCCATAGGCGTTCGCCACCAGCAGCACCAGCACGGGGCGGATGCGCTTGCCCCCGGCACTGATGATGTACTCGGCAATCTGGTTGACCAGGCTGACCTCGGAATGCAGGCGTTCGCGGATCACCGTGTTGACTGCCTCCATGTCCGGAGCGATCGATTGGGCGATGGTATTTTGTTGTGCGTGTAAGATGGCGGCGGACAAGGCGAACCTGCTATGGACATGAGGTGCGGCGATTATACGACACGCCGCCTGTTTCCGTCCCATGCTCAACGGTTAAGCGCGCCCCTGAGCACGACCCGCGGCCCGCCCGCGCAGCGCCCTGTAGTTGTCGACATACCACGAACCTGTGGCCTTGTGCATGTCTTTTGACGAAAAAAACCAATCCATGTATAATCTGCGGTTCCCCCGGCTCCGGCCAGGGAATTTTTTAACATTTGATGAGGTTTCCTATCATGTACGCGGTCATAAAAACCGGTGGCAAACAATACAAAGTTGTCGCTGGCGAAAAACTTAAAGTAGAACAGATACCGGCAGACATTGGTTCCGAACTCACCATCGATCAAGTTCTCGCAGTAGGCGCGGGCGACACCATCAAGTTTGGTGCGCCATTGGTCGAAGGTGCAACGGTACTGGTAACTGTTGTGGCACACGGTCGTCACGATAAAGTGAAGATTTTCAAGATGCGTCGTCGTAAGCACTACCAAAAGCATCAGGGCCATCGCCAGAATTTCACCGAAATTCAAATCGTTTCGATCAACGGTTAATTCCGAGTGCCAGGCCCGCAAGGGCCCGGCTAGATCAGTCCAAAGTAACCAGCTATCCAGGAGTATTTAAATGGCACACAAAAAAGGCGGCGGCACAACGCGCAACGGCCGTGACTCAGAATCAAAACGCCTTGGCGTTAAAGTCTACGGCGGCCAGACCATCAATGCCGGCGGCATCATCATCCGTCAGCGCGGCACCCCAGTGCGCGCAGGCGAAAACGTCGGCACCGGCAAGGATCACACCCTGTTCGCGCTGGTCGACGGCAAGGTGAAGTTCGTGGTCAAGGGCGCAGGCTCGAAGCAGTTCGTTACCGTTGTTGCTAACGACCCAGCTCCAGCAGCAGTCGCAGCGTAAGTTGTATCCGCGCTGTCATGGCGCACATTTGTAAGGCGCAAGCCTTCCATTGAAAGGCTCTGCCCACGGTAGAGCCTTTTTAGTTTTAGGGCGGCACAAAATATGAAGTTTATCGACGAAGCAAAAATCGAGGTCATCGCCGGCGACGGCGGCAATGGCTGCGCATCGTTCTGTCGCGAGAAGTTCCGGCCTTTCGGCGGCCCGGACGGCGGCGACGGCGGCAAGGGCGGGTCCATCTGGGCCGTTGCGGACCGCAACATCAACACCCTGGTCGACTTCCGTTACTCCAAGATGCACAAAGGCCGGGACGGCGAGCCGGGACGCGGCGCCGATTGCTACGGCAAGGGCGCGGAAGACATCTATATGCGCATGCCGGTCGGCACCTTGATCGTCGATAACAACAACGGCGAAATCATCGCCGATCTGACCGAACACGGCCAGACCGAACTGCTGGCCAAGGGCGGCGAGGGCGGCTGGGGCAATATCCACTTCAAGTCCTCCACCAACCGCGCCCCGCGTCAAAAGACCGAGGGCAAGGAAGGCGAACGGCGCGAACTGCGCCTGGAACTCAAGGTACTGGCCGACGTGGGCCTGCTGGGCATGCCGAACGCCGGCAAGTCTACTTTTATTACGGCCGTGTCCAACGCCAAGCCGAAGATCGCCGACTACCCGTTCACGACCCTGCACCCGAACCTGGGCGTGGTGCGCGTGTCGCACGAGAAGAGCTTCGTCATCGCCGACATTCCCGGCCTGATCGAAGGCGCCTCCGAAGGCGCGGGCCTGGGCCACCAGTTCCTGCGTCACCTGCAGCGTACCGGCCTGCTGCTGCACATCGTCGACATGGCGCCGTTCGAGACCAATGTCGATCCGGTCAAGGAAGCCAAGGCCCTGATCAAGGAACTCGAAAAGTACGACGAGTCGCTGGTCGACAAGCCGCGCTGGTTCGTCTTGAACAAGCTCGATGTGGTGCCGGAAGAAGACCGCAAGAAGCTGGTCAAGGATTTCGTCAAGCGCATGGCCTGGAAGGGTCCTGTGTTCGAGATTTCGGCCCTGAACCATCAAGGCTGCCCGGAGCTGGTCAACGCCATCTACCTGCACCTCGAGACCATCAAGAAGAGCGAGCACCGCGCCGAAGAAACGCAGATGACCGAAGAAGCACGCGGCATTGCGTCGATCGATCCGGACGATCCGCGCTTCAAGATTCTCGACTAAAATTGGCAGTACCCATGCTGAAACAGAAGCTGCGCGTGCAGCTTCTGAACCTGATCGCCCTCGCCAGTTCGCTGGCCGCATTAGCGGCCTTGCTGAACCCGGACCGGGTGGCGATCGCCATGGGCGTGTTTCTTGTTGGCGTGAATGGCTACAGCCAGTTCTTCGCCATGTATGTCGGCGTGAGGGCAGCTACAGCGGCCCTGGCGCTGCTGGCAGCAAGGCAGGCCGACCAGCCTGTCCTCGGCGATATCACCGCATTGTTCGTCCTGGCGCAGCCGGCCGGCCGCTTTGTCGCGGCCTTCGCCATCGGCCTGCCCCAGGGATTGTTGTTAGTCGTTTGCGGGATCGAACTGGCGGCAGGCCTTCTGCTGCTTGCCTTGCGCCCGCGCTAATAAGAGCCGCTGCCCCATGAACTCCGTCATCCAGACCGCTACCCGCATCATCATCAAAGTCGGCTCCTCGCTCGTCACCAACGACGGGCGCGGGCTCGATCACGCAGCCATCGCGCGCTGGGCCGCGCAAATCGCCGCCCTGCGCGCCCTCGGCAAGGAAGTCGTGATGGTCAGCTCCGGCGCCATCGCCGAAGGCATGCTGCGCCTGGGCTTCGAGAAGCGCCCCACCGATATCCACGAACTCCAGGCCTGCGCGGCCGTCGGCCAGATGGGCCTGGCGCAGATCTACGAAAGCAGCTTTCGCGCGCACGGCCTGGGCACGGCCCAGGTGCTGCTCACCCATGCCGACCTGGCCGACCGCGAACGCTACCTGAACGCGCGCTCCACGCTCACCACCTTGCTGCGCCTGGGCGTGGTCCCGATCATCAATGAGAACGATACCGTCGTCACCGACGAGATCAAGTTCGGCGACAACGATACCCTGGGTGCCCTGGTGGCCAACCTGATCGAGGCCGACGCGCTGGTCATCCTCACCGACCAGCATGGCCTGTACAGCGCCGACCCGCGCAAGGACCCCGCCGCGGTACTCATCGCGGAGGGCGACGCGGGCGACCCGGCGCTCGAAGCGATGGCCGGCGGCGCCGGCAGCAGCATCGGGCGCGGCGGCATGCTGACCAAGATCCTGGCCGCCAAGCGCGCCGCCGGATCGGGCGCGCACACCATCATCGCCTGGGGCCGCGACAGCGACGTGCTCACGCGCCTGGCCGCCGGCGAAGCGATCGGCACCCAGCTGCGCGCCCAGACCGGGCGCCTGACCGCGCGCAAGCAGTGGATGTCGGACCATCTGCACACCGCCGGCTATGTGGTGCTCGATGCCGGCGCGGTGCAAAAGCTGTCGAAAGAGGGCAAGTCGCTGCTGCCGATCGGCGTGATCGAAGTGCGCGGCGAATTCGGACGCGGCGCCGTCATCACCTGCCTGGCCGAAGACGGCACGCAGGTGGCGCGCGGCCTGTCCAACTACACCAGCAGCGAGGCGCGCCGCATCCTGCGCAAGCCGTCGTCCGAAATCGAAAAACTGCTCGGCTTCCTCGAAGGCCCGGAGCTGATCCACCGCGATAACCTGGTCCTGCTCTGAGCCGGGCAGTCCGTCCATCATTGGAGCTTGCATGCCTTCCTGCATTCGCCTGCTGCTGCTGTCCGGCCTGATCGCCCAAACGGGGATTGCGGCGGCATCGTCGTCCTGCGGCCAGGGCGAAAGCGCCTGGCGCTTCGGCCAGTATGCCCAGTCGGTCAAGCTGTTGTCCGATTGCCTCGGTCAGCCTGGCTTGGACAAGGGCCAACGGCGCCAAGCCTTGCAAATGCGGGCCTCGGCCTATTTCAACCTTGAGCAAAACCAGGCCGCCGTGCGCGACCAGGAAGCGTCGTTCACCGTCGAGGCGCCGCGAACGCCCGGTGAATTCGTCAACTATGCCTTGTATCTGCGGCGCGTGGCGCGTTACGAGGACAGCCTTGCCCAGTTGCGGGCCGCCGAAAAGCTCGATGCCGCCGGCGGTGGTCCCACCATGATGACCCAGTACCACCTGGGCTGGACCTTGGCGGAACTTGGGCGCCATGACGAGGCGGTCAAGGCATTCGGCGTGGCGATCCCGCTCCAGCCCGAGTTTCCCTTCGTGTACCTGAAGCGCGCGCAGGCCTTCGAGGCGCTTGGACGCAAAGAGGAGGCGCGCGCGGACATCGAGAGGGCGGCCGCATTGGTCAAGTACAGCCCCATGGCCCTGCCCGACGATCGGTCCATGGCGACGCTGCGCCAGAAGGTGCGGCAATATGGATTGGGGAAAAAATACGACTTCTGAGCCAGCCGTGGCAAGGGGTGCGCCGGATCTTGCGCGGTCCGGAACAATGCCCCTGCGGGCGGGGCGCAATTCAAGCGCAACTCAAGCGCACCCTGATGAACCCGGCCAGCTACGAACCTGTGACCGGACAACGAGCTTGCGGACCACCTTCCTCTGCAGGAACGCAGCGCCCGAGAACAGCATCGCCGCCACCGTGGACGACAGCGGCAACGTGCTCACCATCGACGACTAGCGCAGCGCGTTGTTCCGGCAAAAACAGCGCTGTCCCGGTATCATGGCATTCTTGTCACCGTTCGGCCGAGCCACATGATCAATTCACTCAAGCGCTTCTTCACCCGCCCGCAAAGCCCTGTCCCGGCCGCGCCCACCGGCGCGACCACCTTGTACAACGTCTACTGCACGCGCCATACGATCGCGCAGCCGGCCTTTGCCCACGAACTGCAAGGCCGGCGCGACCTGTCCGACGGCGAGCTGCTGACGCACCTGCACACCTTTTGCGGCTATGTGTACAGCCGCGGTACGGAAGCCATGTCGCGCGATAAGTACCACGTGATCCTGCACCTGCAGCGTGTGCAGCATCATCTGAGCATGGCCGTGGCCGACGACGAACTGCCCGCGCTGCACGCCTGGGCGCGCGAATCGAACGCGCTGCTGTTCACGCCCGATGGCCATGTGCGCGATCCCGACGGTCATGTCCTGATCAACGTGGCCGACGGCCAAGCCGACGCCGGCGCGAGCGTGCCGTATCCGGCGCAGTCGTGGACGCGCAAGAGCGCCACCGAGGCGATGCTGGCGGCGCGCGGCATCGAGGTGCCAGTGAGCCTGCCGCCGCTGGCCTGCGAAGAAGAAGTGGTCCTGCGCGACAGGGACGAGGTGATCGGCCGCGCGCGCGCCTTGCTGCTGGTCGCCCTGCGTGCCGAGTCGGTGGCTGCGGGCGATCCGATGCCGGTCGCCACCTTGCTCGATAAAATGCCGTTGGCGGACGACAGCCTGTCGCCGGCGGAGCGGGCTTTCCTGGCGCTGGAGGCGCCGTCCGAGCAGGAGTGCGCGCAGTTCCTGTGGCGTTACGAGAGCCTGTACGTGCTGCAGTGGGCGCTGGGCATGGTCGACGAGCTGCCGTATCCGGATGCGCCTTGCGACACCCCCGCCGCCGTGGCGCGCCAGATCGAAATGCGCGGACCCGAGTTGCGTGGCGCCGACGAGATTGTCGACGCGCTCGACCGGACCTACCGCCTGCACTGGCATATCCGCCAGATCCGCCTGAAAAAAACCGGCGCCGAATTCGGCGCCGATGCCGACGTGGTCATGGAACGCCATCATGCCCTGAACTGGCTGATTCGCTTCCAGCATGCCGACTGGGACGAGGTTGACACGCCGACCTGAACTCTAAGGTTCGAGCAGTGCCTGATAGTGCGCCAGGTCGTCGGCGGAAAAGCAGCAGAACACCACTTCACGAAGGCTCGGTGCCGTGAGCAGCGCGTCGCGTACGGTGGCCACCGCGGTGTCCGCGGCCAGTGCGAGCGGGTAGCCGTAAATGCCGGTGCTGATCGCCGGGAAGGCAATCGATTCCAGGCCGCGCGCGGCGGCGATGTCGATGGCACGCCGGTAGCAGCTCGCCAGCAGCGCCGCTTCGTCGTTACCGCCGCCGCGCCACACCGGGCCGACCGTGTGGATGATGCACTTGGCCGGCAGGCGATACGCTTTGGTGGCCTTGGCCTCTCCGGTTTTGCAGCCGCCGAGCAGGCGGCATTCGTGAACCAGCTCCGGTCCGGCGGCGCGGTGAATAGCGCCATCGACGCCGCCGCCGCCGAGCAGGGAGGAGTTGGCGGCGTTGACGATGGCGTCCACCTGCAAGGTAGTGATATCGGCGCGCACGGCGCGCAGCACAGCGCCACTCTGGTGATCCGGGTGTTGCGTCATGTGTTCCTCCAAAAAAGGTCGTACCAGGCCCGCGCCGGAACGCTCGGCTACTTCAGTGCCGGCGCCGGTGTCTTCGCCTTGTACTCGCACAAATCCGCGATCATGCAGTTCCAGCACAAGGGTTTGCGCGCGATGCAGGTGTAGCGGCCGTGCAGGATCAGCCAGTGATGCGCATCCTGCAAAAACTCCTTGGGCACGAACTTGAGCAGCTTCTGTTCGACCACCACCACGTCCTTGCCCGGCGCGATGCCGGTGCGGTTCGAGACCCGGAAAATATGCGTATCGACCGCGATCGTCGGATCGCCGAAAGCCGTATTGAGCACCACGTTGGCCGTCTTGCGTCCCACCCCCGGCAGCGCTTCGAGCGCCTCGCGCGAATGCGGCACTTCGCCGCCGTGCAGGTCGATCAGCATCTGGCAGGTGGCCATCACGTTCTTGGCCTTGGTGTGATACAGGCCGATGGTCTGGATATACGACTTGAGTTCGTCGATCCCCAGCGCCAGGATGGCGGCCGGTGTATTGGCTACCGGGTACAGGCGGCGCGTGGCCTTGTTCACGCCCACGTCGGTCGCCTGCGCCGACAGCAGCACCGCGATCAAGAGTTCAAACGGCGTGGTGTAATCGAGTTCCGTGGTCGGGTGCGGATTGGCCGCACGCAAGCGGCTGAAAATTTCAAAACGTTTGGCTGGATTCATCGATCATTCTTTTGCGGGTGGAGCTGCCTTCTGGCGCGCGCGTTCCATGGCGGCGGCGATGATGGCGCGCTTGCGCTCCTTCTCGGCGACTTCCTCGGGCGTGTTGGTCGGCTGCGCGGTCACTTCCTGCATCTTGGCGACCGCCTTGGCGGCCAGGCGCGCATCGTTTTCCTCGCGCTCGCGTTGCAGGCGCGCGCTGCGGAAGTCGTGCCGGTCGCGGGCGGCATCGGCCTGTTCCTGCGACCATGCGGCCCAGCCGGTGCGCTCGCCCGTGACCGGCATCATGCTGATGCAGTCGACCGGGCAGGGCGCCACGCACCGGTCGCAGCCGGTGCACAGACTCGGCAGGATCGTGTGCATCTGCTTGGCCGCGCCCATGATCGCGTCCACCGGGCAGGCCTGGATGCACAGGGTGCAGCCGATGCACAGCGCTTCATCGATGAACGCCACCGGGCGCGCACGCTCGGCGCCATTGGCCGGATTGATCGGAATGACCTTGCGCTTCAACAGCGCGGCCAGGCGCGCCACGCCTTCGATGCCGCCCGGCGGGCACTGGTTGATGTCGGCCTTGCCCTCGGCGATGGCCTCCGCGTACGGGCGGCAGGCGGCATACCCGCATTTGGTGCACTGGGTCTGCGGCAGCAGGTCTTCGATGTGGTCGGCCAGGGTCTTGGTCACGGCGGCGGCGGGCAAGCAGGGTGGGAAAGCGACATTATAGTCGCCGTCCGCCTTCCTGACCGGCCGCGCCGGCGCGCGGGGCAGCGGCACCGGCGAAAAAAATGCCGCGCGTGGGACTGAACCCGCGCGCGGCATTTTCGGAGGGAACGGAGAATCAGCCGTGCTTCTGGATGAACTCGCCGATCTTCGGGCAAATCACTTCGCGCCAGCGACGGCCCGAGAAAATGCCGTAGTGGCCGCATTTCGGCGCCACGAAATCCTGCTGCATGTCGGCTGGGATGCCGGTGCACAAGTCATGCGCCGCCTGGGTCTGGCCGGCGCCGGAGATGTCGTCCAGCTCGCCTTCGACCGTGAACAGCGCCACCGTGGTGATGTCTTGCGGACGCACCAGGATGCCGCCGACAGTCCACGTGCCTTTCGGCAGGCGGTGTTCCTGGAACACGGTCTTGATGGTGTCCAGATAGTATTCGGCCGGCATGTCGAGCACGGCGTTGTACTCATTGTAGAACTGGCGATGGCCTTCGGCCGGTTCGTCGTCGCCCGCCACCAGGTGGTTGTAGAACTCGCGGTGGCTCTGCGCGTGGCGGCCCGGGTTCATGGCGATGAAGCCGGCGTGCTGCAGGAAGCCCGGATACACCTTGCGTCCGAAGCCAGGATAGTTGGCCGGCACCGCGTAGATCACGGTGTTTTCGAACCACGAGAACGGCTTTTTGATGGCCAGGTCGTTGACCGCGGTGGGCGACTTGCTCGGGTCGATCGGGCCACCCATCATGGTCATGGTTTTCGGCAGCTTCGGATCCTTGGCGGTGGCCATCAGCGAGATCGCGGCCAGCACCGGCACGGTTGGCTGGCACACCGAAATGACATGCAGATCGGGTGCGAGCAGGCGGATAAAGTCCTGCACGTAGTAGATATAGTCGTCCAGGTGGAACGCCCCTTCGGTCAGCGGCACCATGCGCGCATCGGTCCAGTCGGTGACGTACACGTCGTGGCCGGTGAGCAGACCGCGCACGGTATCGCGCAGCAGGGTCGAATGGTGGCCCGACAGCGGCGCGACCAGCAGCACTTTCGGCTGGCCCAGTTTTTCGATGCCCTGGTCGTTCAAGTCTTTCTTGAAATGCAGCAGGCGGCAGAATGGGCGAGTCTCCACCACCTGCTCGACGATACCGACAGTTTCACCGTCGATGACGGTCGATGTGATGTCGAAAGCCGGTTTTTCGTAATCCTTGCCGAGTCGGTACATCAGCTCGTAGCCAGCGGCGATGCGCTGCGCGAACGGCGTGTGCGCGAACGGGGACACCGGATTGGAAAAGAGTTTGGATGAGGCGTCGGCCCACTGCATCAGTGGCGTCAGGAATGAGCGTTGCATCTCGTGCAATTGGTAAAGCATACATATTCCTTCGTTGTAATCGTTGCCTTGCAATCGTTTGCGTAAGGTGTGCGGATTAATTATAGGCCATTTGAAAGACGTGGCTGCAATTTAGGGTTCTTGTTGGAAATCCACCGCGGCTGTCAGTTTCAGGCAAGCCAAGCGTGTTTGATACACCGTTTTAACACACAACGCTGCGCCGCGTTTATGAGCTACCTAACGCAGCATGAAAAATGCCCCGGCTGAGCGGGGCATGTGTTGTGGCTGTAAGACTGATCGAGCTTAGTCGAAGGTCGGGGTTTCGACGCCGAGGATCTTGTGCAGTTTCGGCGAGGTCGTCGTGTACTGCATGTGGATCTTCTTGTCCGGGAAAATGTAGGGCGCCGCGCCGAAGGCAGCCAGGGCCGCTTCGTGGAAGCCCGACAGGATCAGTTTCTTCTTGCCCGGATAGGTGTTGATGTCGCCCACGGCGAAAATGCCCGGCACATTGGTTTCGAACTTTTCGGTGTTCTGCACCTTG
This sequence comes from Massilia antarctica, assembly GCF_015689335.1. GTDB lineage: Bacteria > Pseudomonadota > Gammaproteobacteria > Burkholderiales > Burkholderiaceae_D > Telluria_A > Telluria_A antarctica. The sequence continues at coordinate 3,235,290 of NZ_CP065053.1, forward strand.
AGCTGGCGCCGTTCGATGTCCAGGCCCCATTCGGCGATCGGGCCGAGCTTCGGCGACAGGCCGAAGAATACCAGCAGCATGTCGAGCGGCAGGCGGCGGGTCACGCCGTCGGCACCGGTCACTTTCACTTCGCTCAGCTTGCCGTCTTTTTGATCGAAGCCGGTGACCTGGCCGATGATCAGCTGCATCTCGTACGCTTCGCACAGCGCCTTCATCTTGGCCACCGATGCCGGCGCGGCGCGGAAGTCTTCGCGGCGGTGCAGCAGCACCACCGATTCGGCCTTGCCGACAAAGTTCAGCGCCCAGTCCAGCGCCGAGTCGCCGCCGCCGCAAATGACCAGGTTCTTGCCTTCGAACTGGCTTGGATCCTTGACACGGTAGTGCACCTGGGTGCCGTCGAAGGCTTCGATGCCGTCGACCTTGATGGTGCGCGCCTGGAACGAACCGACGCCGGCGGCGATGAAGATGGTCTTGGTGATGAACTGGGTGCCGGTCGAGGTTTCGACGTTGAAGCGGCCGTCTTCACGGCGCTGCACCACGGTCACTTCCTGGTTCAGGTGGAAGGTCGGCTCGAACGGCTCGATCTGCTTGAGCAGGTTGTCGGTCAATTCCTGGCCGGTGCACACCGGCACGGCCGGGATGTCGTAGATCGGCTTGTCGGGATACAGTTCCACGCACTGACCGCCCACGGCCGGCAGCGAATCGATCACATGGGCCTTAATTTCCAGCAAGCCGAGCTCGAACACCTGGAACAAACCGACCGGGCCTGCACCGATGATCACGGCATCGGACTCGATGGCGCCGGCAAAGGAACTATTGGCAGCGAGGCTGCCTGCTTCATGGTTGGCGATGATAGTCATGCGCTTACTTCCTGTTGATTTTGGGGTGGGGTGCAGCGTGCGGCAATGCATTAAGCATTGCCGCGAATGGCCGACAGTGTGCCACGATGGAGACGATCTTGCTGGCGCGAACCTGGAATGCCGGGCCGCGAGGGCGGTCCGGCAGGGCTGCTGGCTGGCTTAACGGATCAGCTGATCGAGCTTGTCCTTGACGTCTTTCCACTGCTCCGCTTCGGGCAGCGCCGGCTTGGTCTTGGTGATGGATGGCCAGGCGCGCGCCAGTTCAACGTTGATCTTGATGAACTGCTGCTGATCGGCCGGCACATCTTCTTCCGCATAGATGGCGTTGACGGGACATTCGGCCACGCAGACGGCGCAATCGATGCATTCGTCCGGATCGATCGTCAGAAAATTCGGGCCTTCCCGGAAACAATCTACCGGGCATACATCGACGCAATCGGTGTAACGACAGCTGATGCACGATTCGGTGACAACGTGGGTCATAACAGTCCTATCAGTGAAAAGGGGTGCTGCGGGCCGCTGGCGAGGGTAAACGCCGACCATGGCAAAGCACTGTATTTTAAGGCAATTCGCTTATTCCCACAATTTTTGGCTTATACGCAATCCACATAAGCAAATGCGCAGTTGCAGCCGCGCACATGGCGTTTTTTGCCCAAAAACCAAGACTTGTTTTCCTGCCAATCAAAGCGAACTGAACAGAAATGGTCGCCCTGATGCCGGTGCCCGGGTTTGATGCGCATCAAACCGGGCCGAAAATCGCCGCTACAGCAGGAACATGATCATCGCCATGATGGTCGGCGGCAGCGCGCCCAGCAGCAAGGCACCGACCCCGATCGATCCATCCTCGAAGCCCTCGCGCACCAGCGCCGCGCCGGCCGGATTGGGGGCGTTGGCGATGATGGTCAGGCCGCCGCCGGCCACCGCGCCGGCCAGCAGCATGTACTTGGCCTGGTCGGACAGGCCGACGATCAGCGAACCGAGGTAGGTGAGGGCGGCGTTGTCGGTGATCGCGGTGAGCGCGGTGGCGCCGAAGAACAGCGCGCGCGGTCCCATGCTGGAAACGAGCGGTTGCAGCCACCATTGCTGCATGCCGCCCAACACCACCAGTCCGGCCAGGAAAAAGCCGACCATCAAGCCTTCCTTGAGGATCAGGGGATTCTGGTATTTTTCGTAGGCGTGGGTGAAGCCGATGAAAAACAGGAACAGGCCGATGAAGATCACCGGATGGTGGGCAAATCCGACCACCGCCGCCAGGAAGGCCAGGTGGATCGCGCTCACCAGCAGCGGCACCCTGACGGCGCCGGGCGCCGGCGCGGGCGAATCAACGAGATGCCCGCGCAGCATGGCGCTGACCACCGTGGCGTTGATCAGCACCGCCACGGCGGCGCGCCAGCCGAAGGTGGAGGCCATGAAGGCGCTGTCCCAGTGCCAGGTCGAGGCCACCATCAGCACCGGCGGGGCAGCGAAGGCGGTCAGGGTGCCGCCGATCGACACGTTGACGAACAGCACGCCCAGGGCGGCGTACTTGAGCCACTCCGGCATGTCCTTGCGAAAAATCTGCGGCGCCAGCATCAGCGCGGCCAGGGTCATGGCGGCCGGCTCCGTGATGAGCGAGCCGAGCAGCGGCACCAGCGACAGGCACAGCCACACATTGACCAGCGGCGTGCGCAGCGGCACCAGGCGCGCCAGGGTGGCGATGGCGGCGCGGATCGCTTCGAGCACCGGGCGCGACGCGGCCACCACCATGATGACGAACACGAACAGCGGCTCGGTGTAGGTGCGCGATTCGGCGTAGCCGATGGCGGCGCTGCCGCCCATGACGAAGGCCATGGCCACGATCAGCACCAGCGCCCACAGGCCGAACACGACCTCGACTTCGCCGAAGAAGTGGAACAGGCCGGCATGGCGCGGATAGCGGTCGGCCAGGCGCTCGAAACTCTTGGTGGCGAAGGTATGGACCAGGGCGAGTCCGAACAGGATCGCGGCGATGAGGTGCATGTCGCTCATGGGATTCCGATAAAAAGTAGCCGAAAAGCATTATAGAGCGAGTGGGGAGCGCCGGCGGCAAACTAGGCGGGCCGGGCTCGACAAGGTATCATGTGCGCGAAAAACACAACAAGGAAAGTCATGGCTGACATCAGCATCGTTCAGGAACACCGCCTGACCCCGAACAAGGCGCGCGAGGCGGCCCAGAAAGTGGCGGACAAAATTTCCGCCGAATATGGGCTGGAATGTGCGTGGCAGGGCGACGTGCTGCATTTCGAGCGCAGCGGCGTGCACGGATCCCTGGCCGTGGAAGCGCGCCAGGTCGAGATGAATATCAGGCTGGGATTTTTGATGAGTGCGTTCGCGCCGGCGATCGAAGCGAAGGTCACGGAAAAGATGAAGGCGGTATTCGGCGCAGCCTGAAGCGGCCGCGCCGGGGTGCCGCAGGGTTCGATCAGCCCTTCAATTCCTCGATCAGGTCGACGTACTGCTGCATGGCCTCGTCCTTGGAGGTGCCCTTGAAACCATCCCACGCATCGTACTTGGCGCGGCCGACGAAGTCGGTCATGCCGGGACGGTTGCCGTCGGTGTCCCCGGCGGACGCCTGTTTATACAGGGCGTAAATCTTCAACAAGGTCTGGTTATCCGGACGCTCGGACAGATTTTTGGAATCGGCCAAGGCCTGGTCAAACTGTTCCTGCAAACTCATCGTATCTCCTCGGGTGGCTGAAATTCAGTGACGAGAATCTTAGCGCAGCTTGCACGGCAAACCCCGGAAAAGCGCAAGAGATTAGAGGAGATGCTCGGATGCCGCCGTCGCGCGTCTAGTCTTTTCGTTCCGCCTCGGCCTTGGCCTTGGCCGCCTTTTCCTCGTCGCTATCGCGGAACGGGTAGGTGGCCACCTTGACCGCGCCCTTGGTCACCGCGACCCCGGTGCTGACCGCCGCCGAGCCGACCGCCACGCCGGCGCTGACCACCGCGCCGGTCACGGCCACGACCGCGCAGCCGCTCGACGCGGCCAGCACCAGCAAGGCCAGCGCGTAGCGCAGGGCGCCTATCGGCATGCTTAAACCTTGAGCAGTTCGACGTCGAAAATCAGGGTGGCGTTCGGCGGAATCACGCCGCCCGCGCCGCGCGCGCCGTAACCGAGGCTGGCTGGGATCGTCAGGCGCCGCGCGCCGCCGACCTTCATGCCCTGCACGCCTTCATCCCAGCCCTTGATAACCTGGCCGGCGCCCAGCGAAAACTGGAACGGGTCGTTGCGGTCCTTGCTGGAGTCGAACTTGGCGCCGGCGCTGCCGTCGTCGTTGCGCAGCCAGCCGGTGTAATGCACGGTGACGTGCTGGCCGGCTTTCGCTTCGGCGCCTTCGCCGACGGTGGTGTCTTCGTACTGGAGGCCGGATTCGGTAGTGATAGTGGACATGGTTTTCCTTGATAAATCGGTGGGATTGGCGATTGTAGTGCATGACGTGTCAAAGCGCTATTGACGCCATCCCCGCGCGCGCGCAAAGCGCGCTACACTGCGTGGACTTTTTGACTACATCCGGCCGCTCTCCATGACCAAGACCGCCTGGCGCCCCGTCGCCACCGCTTACCGCCGCGCCCTGATCTCCCAGGCCAATCCCAAAATGCTGCTGCTGACGGTGATTCCCTTCGTGCTGTCGGTGGTCCTGTGGGCCGCGCTGCTGGCCTTCGGTTTCCAGCCGCTGCTCGATTACGTCCAGACCCTGTTCCAGAACCACGACTGGTTCAAGACCAGCAGCGGCATGCTCGGTTCGTTCGGCATGGGCGCGCTGAAAACCATGATCGTGCCGCTGATCGCCATGCTCCTGCTGCTGCCGCTGATGATCCTGACCTCCATCGTCTTCATGGGCGTGGCGGCCATGCCACCCATCACCCGGCACGTCGCCGCGCGCCACTTCAGCACCCTCGAAGAAAAACACGGCGGCAGCTTCATGGCCAGCATTGCCATCAACGTCAGCAGCGCGGTGCTGTTCCTGGCGGTCTGGATCCTGACCCTGCCGCTGTACGTCTTCCCGCCGCTGGCGGTGCTGGTACAGGTGGTGCTGTGGGGCTGGCTGACCGCGCGCGTGATGGTCTACGACGCGCTGGAAGACTATGCCAGCGCCGACGAAATGAAGGAACTGCGGCGCCGCCACCGTCCGCAGCTGGCGTTCATCGGCGCCGTCTCGGGCTTCATCGGCGCCTTGCCGGGCATCGTCTGGATCGGCGGCGCGCTCATGTCGGTGCTGCTGTTCCCCTTCCTCGCGGCGATCTCGATCTGGCTGTATGTGCTGATCTTCGTATTCACCGCCCTGTGGTTCCAGTACTACTGCATGCAGGCGCTGGCCGACCTGCGCGCCGAACAGGAAGCGCCGGCGCCGGCCGACGCCGCGGCAGGCGGGGTGGCTCCCGCCAGCGCACCCGGGGCGCCGCCCCCTGCCTGATCCGCTTTCATGGCACACTGCCCACTTTTGCAATAAACGGAGAAATACATGGCCATCGGTCTGATTATCATCGGCGACGAAATCTTGTCGGGCAAGCGGCACGACCAGCACTTTCCCAAGGTGCTGGAACTGCTCGCCGAGCGCGGCCTCAAGCTGGACTGGGCCGAGTACCTGGGTGACGATCCGGCGCGCATCAGCGCCACCCTGAAACGCACCATCGCCAGCGGCGACATCGTGTTTTCGTGCGGCGGCATCGGCGCCACCCCGGACGACCACACGCGCCAGTGCGCCGCCACCGCGCTTGGCGTGCCATTGGCCTTGCACCCGCAGGGACGGGTTAACATCGAAGAGCGCATCGTCGACATGGCGCGCGATGCCGGCACCACGGCCGACCTCAATTCCCCGGAAAACCAGCACCGCCTCACATTGGCCGAGTTCCCCGAAGGTGCTTCGCTGATCCCCAACGCCTACAACAAGATCGCCGGTTTCACGGTCGGCACCCATCACTTCGTGCCGGGCTTTCCGGTGATGGCCTGGCCGATGATCGCCTGGGTGCTCGACAACTGCTACAGCCACCTGTTCAACCGCGAGCCGCACAGCGAGCAGTCGGTGCTGGTGTACGGCACGATGGAGTCGACCCTCACGCCGCTGATGGTAGCGCTGGAAGCGGACTACGCCCCGGTCAAGGTCTTCAGCCTGCCGAGCGTGGGCGATGCTGTCACGCGCGGCCACATCGAACTGGGTGTGAAAGGCGAGCCGGCCCTGACCGCATCGGCCTTCGCCGAGATGTGCGCGCAGCTGACCCGCATGCAGATCGAATTCGTTCCTTGCGTGGCGGCGGCGTGACCGGCATGTGACGTCTTTTGTGGCAACACTTTTGCGTGGCGCTCTGAGCCGTTGTTTTTTTGCGAAAAACAAACGGCCAGATCAAGTTTTCTTGAACATGCCTTCGCCACGGTCACCCGATGTGGTGGAATGGTGACCGTGCATCACTCCGATCTCGCGTGAGATTTCAGTGAGAATGTAATGAGTGAATTTTTAATACCACAGCAATGCGATTGACCACCCGATTACACGAAGCGACCCGTTGCACGATGGCGAAGGTTGATGCGGTGATTGCAGGGACGATTGATTTGAACCGGTTGAGCCATCATGGAAAGTAATCGTCGTTTTCGACGGCCCCGCATTGTCGCCAGCGCGGTGCGCAAATTGCGCGCCCGCGCGGCATTGACCCAACTCGGCCAGGTGCCGCCCGAGCCGGACGACGGCACGGCGGCGCCGCCTCCCCACCTTTCCCTGGTCCCCGACGGCGCCGCCGGCGCCTCAGACATGTACACCGAAACAGAAACCGATACCGCTACCTTGCCCAATCCAGAACCCGACACCGAGCCGCAAGGCACCCCGCCGCGCCGCCGCAGCCGCATCAAACTGGTCCTTTGGCTGCTGTTACTGGTCTTGCTGGGCGGCGGCGCGTGGTGGGTGCTCGACGAAGTGCGCACCTCGTCGATGCAGGCCAACTACTTTGCCGGCATCGCCAAAAAGATCAGCTACAAGGTCGAGAAGGGCCCGAGCACCAATATCCGCTTCCCGCACGACAGCCCGTACGACGAGCGGCTTGGCTACGCCAACATGCCCGACTACCTGGCCAAGCTCAAGACGCGCGACTTCATGATCGATTCGCAGGCGCGCCTGTCGCCCAAGATGGTGGAACTGGCCGACCAGGGCCTGTTCGCGACCTACCGCGAAAAGACCAAGGTCGGCCTCGAAATCCTCGACTGCCGCAGCGAGCCGCTGTTTTTGGCGCGCTACCCGGAGCGTTTCTACGAGAAGTTCGACGACGCGCCGTCCTCGCTGGTCAAGAGCCTGCTGTTCATCGAAAACCGCGAGCTGCTCGACCCGACCTACCCGAAACGCAATCCCGCCGTCGAGTGGGACCGCTTCAGCAAGGCCGTCTTCGACAAGTCGCTGCACGTGTTCAGCGGCGGCGACAAGCGATCGGCCGGCGGCAGCACCCTGGCCACCCAGATCGAAAAATACCGCCATTCGCCGGACGGGCGTACCAGCTCGCTGTCGGAAAAAGCGCGCCAGATGGTCTCGGCCACCTTGCGCGCCTACCAGTACGGCGAAGACACCACCAAGGCGCGGCGCCAGATCGTCATCGATTACCTGAACACGGTGCCGCTGTCGGCCAAGCTTGGCTACGGTGAAGTCAACGGCATCGGCGACGGCATGTGGGTCTGGTACGGGCGCGATTTCGCGGCCATGAACAAGCTCCTGAAAGACGAACCGCATTCGGCCGACGCGGCGCTGGTCTATAAACAGGCGCTGTCGCTGATGATTGCCCAGCGCCGTCCGGCCCACTACCTCGGTGCCGGCGCCAACGACCTGGAAAACCTGACCAACACCCACCTGCGCGTGCTGGCCCAGGCCGGCGTGATCACGGCGCAGCTGCGCGACGCAGCGCTGGCCGTCAAGCTGGAACCGGCCAAGGGTTCCGGCGTGGCGCCGCCGGCGGCCAATGCCTTCGTGTCGCGCAAGGCCTCGAACGCGGTGCGCACTCACCTGGCGGGTCTGCTGGGCGACTCGCGCCTGTACAACCTGGACCGCCTCGACCTGTCGGTGGTCAGCACGCTCGATTCGGAAGCCCAGAAAGCCGTCACCGCCATGCTGCGCAAGCTGCGCGACGCCGAATCGGCGCAAGCGGCTGGCCTGACCGGCAAGGGCATGCTGGGCAACGGCGACCCGGCCAACGTGGTGTACAGCTTCACCTTGATGGAACGCGGCGAAAAAGCCAACTACCTGCGCGTGCAGACCGATAACTACGACCAGCCGCTCGACATCAACGAAGGCGCCAAGCTCGATCTGGGCTCCACCGCCAAGCTGCGCACCCTGGTGACCTACATGGACATCATCGACCAGCTGTACCAGCGCTACAACGGCATGAACGCGGCCGAACTGCGCAAGGTGGTGGTCGATCCGAAGGACCGGCTGTCGCAGTGGGGCATCGAATACTTCCTGGCCTTGCCGGCCGGTGCCGCGCGCGACCTGCCGGCCATGCTGGAAGCGGCGATCGAACGCAAATACTCGGGCAGCCCGGCCGAAGGCTTCTTCACCGGCGGCGGCATGCACACCTTCGGCAACTTCAGCAAGCTCGATAACACTCGCATCCTGAGCGTGCGCCAGGCGCTGCGCAGCTCGACCAACCTGGTGTTCGTGCGCCTGATGCGCGACGTGGTGCGCTACTACATGTTCCAGCTGCCGGGTTCCTCGGCGGCGCTGCTGGCCGATTCCGACGATCCGCGCCGCGCCGAATACCTGGCCCGTTTCGCCGACCGCGAAGGGCGCGAGTTCCTCGGCCGCTTCTATAACAAGTACAAGGGCAAGAACGCGGCCGACGCCGAAAAAGTGCTGCTGGCGAGCTTCCGTCCGACCCCGACCCGGCTGGCCAACGTGCACCGCACGATCGCCCCGAACGCCACCCTGGCCCAGTTCACGGCCTTCGTGAAGGACAACCTGGTGTCGGCCAATGAAGTGCCGGACGACCGTATCGCGCGCATGTACGACCAGTACGCGCCGGCCAACATGTCGCTGGCCGACCGCGGCTACCTTGCTTCCATCCACCCGCTCGAACTGTGGCTGGTCGGTTACTTCCGCGCCAATCCGAATGCCACGTACTCGGACATGATCGCGGCCAGCGTCAAGGAGCGCCAGGAAGTGTATGCCTGGCTGTTCAACACGCACCGCAAGCATGCGCAGGACCGCCGCATCGCCGGCTTGCTGGAAGTCGAAGCATTCCTGAAGATCCATGCGCAGTGGAAGAGGATGGGTTATCCGTTCGACTCCCTGGTGCCGTCGTATGCGACGACCCTGGGCGCGTCGGCCGACCGCCCGGCGGCGCTGGCCGAGATGATGGGCATCATCGTCAACAAGGGTGTGCGTAAACCAGTGCAGCGCATCGACTCGCTGCATTTTGCCGTGGGGACGCCGTACGAAACCCTGGTCAAGCAGGCCAAGAGCGCGCCGGGCGAGCAGATCCTGTCGCCGGAAGTGGCGCGCGCGGTGGCCGATGCGATTCGCGGCGTGGTCTCGGACGGTACCGCCAAGAGGGTCAAGACCGCGTTCAAGATGGCCGATGGCAGCATCATTGCCGTGGGTGGCAAGACCGGTACGGGCGACCAGCGTTTCGAGGTGTATGGCGCCGGTGGGCGGCTGATCGAATCGCGTTATGTGAACCGCTCGGCGACCTTCGTCTTCAACATCGGCGAGCGCTTTTTCGGCAGCATGACGGCTTATGTACACGGTCCGTCGTCGGCCAACTACGACTTCACCAGCGCCTTGCCGGTGCAGTTGCTGACGGTGCTGGCGCCGACCCTGATGCCGATGATCGAGCCGCCGGCGGACAGCACGGCCAAGCAGTGTGTGCGTTGAGTAGGGCCGCGCGTGCGTTGAGTGTGGCCAAGCGGTGCGTGCGTTGATAGTAGCCGCGATTTGAACTTGTCGAGAGTAAAACCGCTACATTAAAAACCGTCGTTCCCGCGTAGGCGGGAACCCAAGTTCGTGCTGCAGCTACAGGCGGCTCGACAAAATTGGGTTCCCGCCTGCGCGGGAAGTCGTTTCTGCCAATGGCAGGAACGACGGTTTTTAGGTTGACGGTAGATGCAGGACGGTCGATGCATGTACGGTGGAAGCAAGCATCGGTAGATGCAGCAAGCCGATCCCACCCCTGACTGATTGCCCTTGCATGTTTGTGCGATTGTTGGCATCGTACCGTTCCATGAAACCTTTGCAACGTGCGATGTCCAAAATCCGGAAGTTTACCCAGTTCTCGTTTCGCGACCTGGTTGCCGCCGCCGGCCCCACCGTCCTTACCATCGTCGCGCTGTGCGCGCTCGCTTACTTCCTCGTCGACCCTTCGCCGCCGCGCAAGGTCACTCTCGGCACCGGCCAGGAAAACAGCGCCTACGAGGAATTCGGCAAAAAATACGCGGCCAAACTCGGCAAGCACGGCATCGCCCTCACCTTGCAGCGCTCCCTCGGCTCGCAAGACAACCTGCAGCACCTCAACGAAGGCAAGGTCGATATCGCTTTTGTGCAGAGCGGATCGACCGAACAGGCTGAAGCCCAGCGCAAGGGACTGGTCTCCCTCGGCAGCCTGTTCACCGAACCGGTCTGGCTGTTCCTGCGTGAGGATGCCAAAGTCACCCAGCTCACGCAGCTCAAGGGCTTGAAAATCAACCTCGGGCCGGAAGGCAGCGGCGCGCCGAAGCTGTTTCGCCAGGTGCTGGCGCTGAACGGCGTCGAGCCGGGCGACCTGACCATCGGCACCTTGGAGAACACGCCGGCCACGGTGGAGCTGCTGGAAGGGCGCATCGATGGCCTGGTCTTCAGTTCCGGTCCGGATGCGCCGCTGGTGCAGATGCTGCTGCAAACGCCGGGCTTCAAGCTGTTCGACTTCACCCAGGCCGAAGCGTATTCGCGGCGCTTGCCGTTCGTCTCGCACGTGGTGCTGCCGCGCGGGATTGTCGATGTCGGGCGCGATATCCCGGCCCAGGATTATCACCTGATTGCGCCTACCGCGACCCTGGTGGCGCGCGAGGATCTGCATCCGGCGCTGATCGATCTGTATGTGCAGGCGGCCAGCGAGATCCATGGCGGGACCGGCTGGTTCCAGCAGCAGGGGCAGTTCCCGTCGGCGCGCTATACTGAAATTCCCGTGGCGCGCGAAGCGGCCAAATTCTACAAGGATGGCGCGCCGCTGCTGCAGCGCTACATGAGCTTCTGGCTGGCCAATTTCTTCGACCGGATGTGGGTCGTGGTGGTGGCGCTGGCGGCTTTGGTACTGCCGCTCTCAAAAGTGGTGCCGCCCTTGTACGTGTGGCGCATTCGTTCGCGCGTCTACCGCTGGTACGGGCAGTTGCGCACCGTGGAGCAGGAGCTGGAGTCCGCCCAGGGGCCGCAGCGCGCGCAGGTATGCGCCGGGCTGCTCAAGCGTCTCGATGAGATCGAGGAACTGGTGAACCAGATTTCGATACCACTGGCGTTTGCCGATGGCTTGTATGGACTACGTAGTCACATCAATTTTGTGCGCCAGCGGGTAAAGGCCGCCGCGACGTAGCAACGCTGGAGCAGGGCGCTCAATCATGAACCCGGGTTCGCGCCGAGGGCGGCCCGGGTGCGGGAGCGATGGTGAAGCCGATAGGCTATGAACCTATACGGGCAAGTCCATCAAGCCCCAAGCCACGGCAAGCCTGCCTTGCACCAGCCACCGACGCTCTTGCGGTGACCTTCCGCATCCTTGTCGCCCTCGAAGCCTTCCAGGATATCGAACGACTGCGCATACCCATTCTCCGTCGCCACCCGCGCGGCGTGACGCGACCTGACACCCGAGCGGCACAAGAACAGCAGCACTTCATCCTTTTGCGCCACTGCTTCCAGCTGCTGCACGAAATCGGGATTGGGCGCGCCGTCCGGCCAGGTACTCCATTGCACGGCGCAGTGCTGCTGCGCCGCAATCGCGACCTTGCCGACCCACGCGCGCTCGGCATCGGTGCGCACGTCCACCAGCCGCACGCGCGCCTCGCTTTGCAGCAGTTCCCACGCCTCCCGCGGCGTTACCGCGCCCGCATACGGTTGGCCGGGCGCGCGGGTGCGGGCGGTGGCAAGCAGGGTGTCGGCTGTACTCATGACGTTTTCCTCGGTGTAGTTTGCGATTATTATAGGAGCGGCGCACCACGGCGCGGCATTTTTCCCTTTTCGGTGCAGATTGCATCAATTTGGTGCAATCAGCAAAATTCGCACTCATTCGGTGCGCTCCCGATCAGGCGCGCCGCCGGTGTCGCCACGGGGACTCAGGAGTTTAGTGTCATTTGGCAGCATTTTCAACGCTGCTCTGTCCGCTGGCCGGGATGGTCTGGCTGGCACGCTTTCTGCTATGATCCCTGTGAGTTTTGCCGCCAAGGTGGCAACCCCCCATTTATATTAGGAGAGATACGCATGGCAATGACGGCCGCAGAAGTCTTGGAGATGGTTAAAGAGAAGCACGTTCGCTTTGTGGACTTTCGCTTCGCCGACACGCGTGGCAAAGAGCAGCACGTAACGGTTCCCGTATCGCACTTCGATCTCGACAAATTTGAATCGGGCCATGCTTTCGACGGCTCGTCGATCGCCGGCTGGAAGGGCATCGAAGCGTCCGACATGCTGCTCATGCCAGACCCGAACACGGCCAACATCGATCCGTTCATGGAAGAAGTCACCTTGTTCATGCAGTGCGACGTCATCGAACCGGCCGACGGCAAGGGTTACGACCGCGATCCGCGTTCGATCGCCAAGCGCGCCGAAGCCTACCTCAAGTCGACCGGCATCGGCGACACTGCTTTCTTCGGCCCTGAGCCGGAATTTTTCATCTTCGACAGCGTGCGCTGGAAGATCGACATGTCGGGCTGCTTCGTCAAGATCGATTCGGATGAATCGTCGTGGGCGACCGATGCCAAGACCGAAGGCGGCAACAGCGGCCACCGTCCGACCGTCAAGGGCGGCTACTTCCCGGTGCCACCAGTCGATTCGTTCCAGGACATGCGCTCGGAAATGTGCCTGATCCTCGAAGAACTGGGCATCCCGGTCGAAGTGCACCACCACGAAGTGGCCGGCGCCGGCCAGAATGAAATCGGCACCCGCTTTTCGACCCTGGTCGAGCGCGCCGACTGGACCCAGAACCTGAAGTACGTGGTCTGGAACGTGGCTCACAGCTATGGCAAGACCGCCACCTTCATGCCGAAACCGATCGTTGGCGACAATGGCTCGGGCATGCACGTGCACCAGTCGATCTGGAAAGACGGCAAGAACCTGTTCGCCGGCGACGGCTATGCGGGCCTGTCGGAAGATGCGCTGTTCTACATCGGCGGCATCATCAAGCACGCCAAGGCACTGAACGCGATCACCAACCCGGGCACCAACTCGTACAAGCGCCTCGTGCCAGGCTACGAAGCGCCGGTCAAGCTGGCTTACTCGGCCAAGAACCGTTCGGCATCGATCCGCATCCCGCACGTGGCGAACCCGAAAGGCCGCCGCATCGAGACCCGCTTCCCGGATCCGCTGGCGAACGTGTACCTGTGCTTCGCCGCGCTGCTGATGGCTGGCCTGGACGGCATCGCCAACAAGATCCACCCGGGCGAAGCAGCGTCGAAAGACCTGTACCACCTGCCGCCGGAAGAAGACGCGCTGATCCCGACCGTCTGCTCTTCGCTCGAAGAAGCGCTCGATAACCTGAACAAGGACCGCGAGTTCCTCACCCGCGGTGGTGTTTTCAGCAACAGCATGATCGACGCTTACATCGAACTGAAAATGCAGGACGTGCAGCGCATGCGCATGACCACCCACCCGGCCGAGTTCGATATGTACTACTCGCTGTAATTGTATTTGGTTGGCAATCATTGCCAACATGCAGTATCTGTAGCTGGAGAGACATCAAAACGTATCTCTCCGGTATAAAAACGCGAGGAAGGCCACGGCTTTCCTCGCGTTTTTCATTGGATGTTGTATATTCGGTTGAATCTAATTACTCCACGGAATTCCGTGAAACAACGCTGATGCTTATGATAACGAGGATGTCCCGAATTCGCCCGCACCGACCGCTGCGTTCGCCTTTGCTGGCGCTGGTGCTGCTCGCCGGCCTCGGCGCGCAGCTGCCGGCCCGGGCCGACATCTATTTGTGCGTCGATGCGAGCGGGCGCAAGGAGTTGACCGACAACCCCAAGCCGGGCTGCAAGCAGCTCGACGTGCCGAACAATATCCCCGCTCCCTCGGGTGGGCGCAAGAGCAGCGGCCCGGCCAAGCCGGTGACGACGCCGACCGACTTTCCCAAGGTGGCAGGCAGCGAGCAGCGCGCGCGCGACGCCGACCGGCGCGAAATCCTCAACCAGGAGCTGCACGCCGAAGAGAAGAAGCTGGCCGAGCTCAAACGCGAATACAACAAGGGCGAGCCTGAGCGCCAGGGCAACGAGAAGAACTACGCCAAGTACGAAGAGCGGGTCAAGTCGATGGCCGATAACATCGCACGCGCCGAAAAGAACATCGAAGCGCTGAAGCGCGAAATCTCGAACATTAAATGACCATGGCCGCGCCTTCGGTGCCGCGGCGCGAGGCCCTGGCCGGCCTCGACCTGCTGGCGTCGGCCGTGCTGCTGGTCGACGCCGGCGGCACCATCATCTTTGCCAACGCGGCTTGCGAGAACCTGCTGGAAAGCTCGCTCAGAGCCCTGCAACGCCAGCAGCTCCATACCCTGTTCCTCAACGCCGAAGAACTGCTCAATCTGTGCGCGCAGGCGCTGGCCCATAAATACGCCGACCTGCGCCAGGACCTGACCCTGGAGCGCAGCGGACGCGAACCGCTGCATGTGCACAGCATCGTCAGCGAGGCGGGCGAGCATGGCATCGTGATCGAACTGCGCGAGAACGTCCAGCAGTTGAAACTCGACCGCGAAGAGCGCATCCTCGACCAGAGCCAGGTCAACAAGGAGCTGGTGCGCAACCTGGCGCACGAGATCAAGAACCCGCTGGGCGGCATCCGCGGCGCGGCGCAGCTGCTCGAACTCGAACTGCCGGCGCGCCACCTGACCCAGCTGCGCGAATACACGCAGGTGATCATCAAGGAAGCGGACCGCCTGCAAACCCTGGTCGACCGCCTGCTGGCGCCGCACCGGCGCCCGCACATCGTCGGCGACGTCAATATCCATGAAGTGTGCGAGCGCGTGCGCAGCCTGATCCTGGCCGAGTTCCCGGCCGGTCTGTCGATCCGGCGCGATTACGATGCGTCGATTCCCGAGTTCAGGGGCGACAAGGAACAGCTGATCCAGACCGTGCTCAATATCGCGCACAATGCCGCCCAGGCGCTGTCCGAGCGCATTGTGGCGGGCGATGCCGAGCTGGTTTTCAAGACCCGCGTGGCGCGCCAGGTGACCCTGGCCAAGGTGCGCTACGGGCTGGCATTAGACTTGCATATCATCGACAATGGACCGGGCATCCCGCCGCAGATCCGCGACCGCATTTTCTATCCCTTGGTATCGGGACGGGAGGGCGGCAGCGGCCTGGGGCTGACACTGGCGCAGACCTTCGTGCAGCAGCACATGGGTGTGATCGAGTGCGAAAGCCGGCCTGGATTTACGGATTTCAGGATCCTGTTGCCGCTGCCATAAGCCGCGCTTCAGCTTCGACAGTCCGGGTCCCATCAATTGAAGATCCATATTGCGGGGAAGCGCGAACACATGAAACCAATCTGGATAGTCGACGACGACGCCTCCATCCGCTGGGTGCTTGAAAAAGCCCTGGCACGCGAGAACCTCGCGACCAAAAGCTTTTCCAACGCGCGCGATGCGATGGCCGCGCTCGAATTCGACACGCCGCAAGTGCTGGTGTCCGACATCCGCATGCCGGGCGAGTCGGGGCTGGACCTGCTGCAGACCGTCAAGGCGGGCTATCCCGGCCTGCCGGTCATTATCATCACTGCGTTTTCCGACCTCGATTCGGCGGTCGCGGCCTTCCAGGGCGGCGCCTTCGAGTACCTGGCCAAGCCATTCGACATCGACAAGGCGGTGGAACTGATCCGGCGCGCGCTGGAAGAGAGCCTGCGCGAGACCAGCGTCGAATCGGGCCCCACCGATACCCCGGAAATCCTGGGCCAGGCGCCGGCCATGCAGGAAGTGTTCCGCGCCATCGGGCGCTTGTCGCAGTCGAACGTGACGGTGCTGATCACGGGCGAATCGGGCACCGGCAAGGAACTGGTCGCGCGCGCGCTGCACAAGCACAGCCCGCGCGCCCAGCAGCCCTTCATCGCCTTGAATACGGCGGCGATCCCCAAGGATTTGCTCGAGTCCGAACTGTTCGGCCACGAACGCGGCGCCTTCACCGGGGCCCAGACCACGCGCCGCGGGCGCTTCGAGCAGGCTGAAAACGGCACGCTATTTTTGGATGAAATCGGCGACATGCCGTTCGACCTGCAAACGCGCCTGCTGCGGGTGCTCTCGGACGGCCACTTTTACCGGGTCGGCGGGCACCAGCCGATGAAGGCCAATGTGCGCGTCATCACGGCCACCCACCAGAACCTGGAACAGCGCGTGCGCGACGGCCTGTTTCGCGAAGACTTGTACCACCGCCTGAACGTGATCCGCCTGCGCCTGCCCAGTTTGCGGGAGCGGCGCGAGGATATCCCCCTTTTGGTGCGCCACTTCCTGGTGCAGAGCGCGCGCCAGCTCGGCGTCGAGGCCAAGCGCATGAGCGATCCGGCGCTGCATTTTCTCACCGGGCTCGATTTGCCGGGCAATGTGCGCCAGCTGGAAAACCTGTGCAACTGGATCACCGTCATGGCGCCCGGGCAGACGGTGGACGTGAAGGACATGCCGCTCGAACTCACGCAGCAGGAGGGCGGGGCCGAGCCGCTGCTGCCGCTGGCCGTGGGCGAGAGCGCGGCGCCGGCGGCCGGCGGCCAGGCCGGCATGGCGGCCGCGGGCGCGGCGGACGGCTGGATTGGCCTGCTGGAGCTGCAGGCGGCCGGCATGCTGGCGGCCGGGCAGTCGGAGGTGATGGATGTGCTGGGACGGCAGTTCGAGTCGGCGCTGATCAAGATGGCGCTCAAACACACGCACGGGCGCAAGAACGATGCCGCGGTGCGCCTGGGGATCGGGCGCAACACCATCACCCGCAAGATCGCCGAACTGGGGATCGACGGCGCCAAGGACGAGTAGGGGGCGGCGCGCTGCGCGCCCCGTTCGCTCGCGGCATGGTGTAAGCTTCTGTCCAATTTATTCTTGGAACCACCATGCTGATCAACTGCGTCGCCTACCAGGAAGGCAAAAAGCTGTCCGACATTTCCGTCGAAGCCATCAGCGACTACGTCCAGAAACCCGACTGCTTCGTGTGGGTGGCCCTGAAGGACGCCCAGCCGGACGAACTGGCGATCATGCAGCACGAATTCGGGCTGCATGAACTGGCGGTGGAAGATGCGCTGCGCGGCCACCAGCGCCCCAAGATCGAGGAGTACGGCGATTCGCTGTTCGTGGTGGTGCAGACGGTCGAGATGGATGGCGATGACATGAGTGTGGGCCAGGTGGCCATGTTCGTCGGCGAAAATTACGTGCTCTCGGTGCGCAATAACGTCATGCGCGGTTTCCTCGGCGTGCGCGCGCGCGCCGAACGCGAAGCGCACCTGCTGGCCAAGGGCTCGTCGTTCGTGCTGTATGCGCTGATGGATGCGGTGGTCGACCGTTATTTTCCCGTGGTCGACGCGCTCGAAACGGAACTCGAAACGATCGAGGACCGGATTTTTATCCGCGGCTCGCAGCGCGCCAACATCGAGCGCCTGTATGACCTCAAGCGCAAGGTGCTGGTGCTGCGCCACGCGGTCACGCCGCTGCTCGACGCCATCGGCAAGCTGCATGGCGGACGGGTGCCGTCGTTCTGCAGCGACACCCAGGAATACTTCCGCGATGTGCACGATCACCTGCAAAGGATCAACGGCTCGCTCGATACCATCCGCGACACCATCGGCACGGCGATCCAGGTCAATCTGTCGATGGTGGCGATCGACGATGGCGAAGTCAATAAGCGGCTGGCCGCATGGGCCGCGATCTTCGCGGTGTTTACCGCGTTCGCCGGGGTGTGGGGGATGAACTTCGAGTTCATGCCGGAGCTGAAATGGCATTTCGGCTACGTGAGCGCGCTGACCGTGATGGTCTGCGTGTGCGGGTATCTGTACTACCGGTTCAGGAAGTCGGGCTGGCTGTAGCCGTTCGGCCTTGTCGTATTACTTGGCTGGGCGAGGCTCGATGGCGCCAGGGGCGGGCGGCTGCGTGGTGGCGGGGCCCGGCGATTGATGAGCGACAGGGGCGGACGGTTCCGTGGCCACTGGTACGTTAGCGATCTTTTCCACGTTAGCATTGAACTTCGCCAGCGCTTGGTAGCCGCCGAAAAGGGCGCCGATGACGATGATGGTCAACATGTTGACGCCTAAATTTCCAACGATGTCACCGAGCCATGCCATAAAGCTCCTCTTACTCTTGAGTTCGACGAGCACAGCGGAGACATTTTGGTTCAGGACGCTTTCGCGTACCTCGTCTTCAAAGTCGTGCATCCGTTGGGCCAATCCAGCATTGAGGAATGCCTCCGCGAGCTGCTGTGCCTGGGCGCGATAGGACTCGATCTTCGCGGGCATGCAGGTTTGGGTATGGAAGACTTTCAGTTCGTCGGGCGTGGGCAGGCGCGCGTGAGTGGAGACGGTAGCTTCAATAAAGGCGATCTTGTCCCGTTTGTACAAGACATAGGCGATCGCTCCGACGGCATCGTCGGGATCGGTGACCAGTTTCTTATAGATCCAGTTATAAGGCGAAGCGGACGACTGGGATCCTGCGGAGGAAGGATCAACGGGCTCAGCAGGTACAGGAGGAGCGCCAGGCGCTGGAGGAACCGGCGCCGCCATCAATCAGCCCCCGCTGACGATACGGCGAGCTTCGGCGAATGCGCGGTTAATCTCCTCGCGGCTGAAGCGCGACTGGCGGAGAAGTCGCGCGGCGGCCGGCGAAAGATCCACCGGTACCGTGACTTTGCGGGCAATGAGGTCGTTTGCCGGGCGCACATCAGCGGACGCGACACGCTTCAACACTGGTTTCATATTCCCCCCTGTGATTGATCCACTTTGGCTGATTTTACCTGAACCGGGCCAGCAGCCAACCCGCTGGTTGAGGCGTGCAGTTGACCAGACACCGGGTCCTGTGCGGAAAGTCATTTTTGCCAATGATAACTCCTGGTCTGGCCGGCGCCGTACCGCGCGCCTGGCCGACGTTTTTTACCCCGCCATCGACAGCGCCACCGCTTCCGCCACCTTGATCCCGTCCACCGCCGCCGACAGAATCCCGCCCGCGTAGCCGGCGCCTTCGCCGGCCGGGAACAGGCCGCGCGTGTTCAGGCTTTGCAGGTTGTCGTCGCGGCGCTTGATGCGGATCGGCGATGAGGTGCGCGTTTCCACGCCGGTCAGCACCGCGTCTTCCTGATAGTAGCCGCGAATCTGCTTGTCGAACGCTGGAAACGCTTCGCGCATGGCGACGATGGCATAGTCGGGCAGGGCGCTGGCCAGGTCGGTCAGGTGCACCGCCGGCTTGAACGACGGGACCACCGAACCAAAGGCGGTCGAGGCGCGTCCCTTGACGAAGTCGCCCATCAGCTGCCCCGGCGCGTCGTAGGTGCCGCCGCCGAGCGCGAATGCGCCTTCTTCCAGCCTGCGCTGCAGGGCGATCCCGGCCAGCGGGTGGCCCGGGTTGTCGATATAGTCGGCCGGCGTGATGCCCACCACGATGGCGCTGTTGGCATTGCGCTCGTTGCGCGAGTACTGGCTCATGCCGTTGGTGACCACGCGCCCCGGCTCGGAAGCGGCGGCAACCACCGTGCCGCCCGGGCACATGCAAAAGCTGTACACCGAGCGGCCGTTGGCGGCGTGGTGCACCAGCTTATAGTCGGCCGCGCCGAGGATCTTGTTGCCGGCGTTCGGGCCGAAACGGCAGGCGTCGATCAGCGACTGCGGGTGCTCGACCCGGAAGCCCACCGAAAACGGCTTCGCTTCAATGTAGACGCCACGTTCGTACAGCATCTCGAAGGTGTCGCGCGCGCTGTGGCCGATGGCCAGCACCACGTGGCGCGTGGGGATATGCTCGCCGCTGGCCAAGGTCACGCCGCGGATCTGGCGCGCCTCTCCTGCGCCCTCGACCTCGATATCGCTGACCTTGCTCTCGAAACGGTATTCGCCGCCCAGCGCGATGATATTTTCGCGCATCTGTTCGACCATCTTGACCAGGCGGAAGGTGCCGATGTGCGGTTTGCTCACGTACATGATCTCGTCCGGCGCGCCGGCCTTGACGAACTCGGTCAGCACCTTGCGGCCGTAATGCTTGGGATCCTTGATCTGGCTGTACAGCTTGCCGTCGGAAAAAGTGCCGGCCCCGCCTTCGCCGTATTGCACGTTCGATTCCGGATTGAGCTCGCGCTTGCGCCAGAAGCCGAAGGTGTCGACGGTGCGCTCGCGCACCACCTTGCCGCGTTCGAGGATCAGGGGGCGCAGGCCCATCTGGGCCAGGATCAGCGCCGCGAACAGCCCGCACGGGCCGGTGCCAATCACGACCGGGCGCTCGTTGCGGTCGTGGCCCTGCAATTGCTCGCCGCCGGCGACGAAGGTGTAGCCGGTGTCGGGCGCGGGCAGCACATGGGCGTCGTGCTTCAGGCGCGCCAGCACGGCCGCTTCGTCGCGCACCTCGGCGTCGATGGCGTAGATCAGCACGATGGCGCTGCGCTTTCTCGCATCGTAGCTGCGCTTGAACACACTGAACCCGAGCAGGTCGGCGCCGGCAATGCCCAGGCGCGCCAGGATCGCTTCGCGCAGGTCGACGTCGGCATGGTCGAGCGGGAGTTTGAGTTCGTTAATTCGCAGCATAAGAGTCGTTTGTCGTTCAGGGTGGGGAAAGCCAGGCAGGGCGCTATTTTACCGGCTGCACCCGCGCTTGGGCGAATCGCGGGCGGCTCGACAGCCGATTTTCGATCCCAGCGTATTGCTGCGCGTCTATGGATGTGTGCTTGGAAAATTTTGTTGCAAAACAGACTCATCCAATATTTTCAATTTACTGCAGTGCACAATATTTAGTTCGGCGAATTTACCAAAAGAAAGAATTTTCGCTTTAGTCGCATGGAAAGTTGCAAATAGGCTTGTTTTGGCCGCCCTTTTTTTGTGGCGGACCGGATAATGCCCCTTGCAGAGAAATGGTGCGATGCCCCCCTGAGCGCGCCGCTGGCGGGCAATTTGAGCCCGGCAATGTGCCAGCGCCGTGGGGCCGGCAAGAATGTCGCACAAGCAAGCTGCTGTACTGTCGTTATCCTCATCCTCAACGGAGTTCTAAAAATGATGTTTCAAGAGAAGATTGGCGTACGTTCCGTTCGCCTCGCCCTCGGCCTGTTGGCTGGTTTTGTCGCCGGACACGCACTGGCGCAGGACGCTCCCATGCAGCGCGTTGAAATCACCGGTTCGAGCATCAAGCGGATCGTGAAAGAAGGCGCCTTGCCAGTCCAGGTAGTGTCCAAGGAAGTGATCGCCCGCTCCGGCGCGACCACCGTTGCCGACCTGCTCCAGAAACTGCCAGCGATGCAGGGTTTCACCATTGAAGCCATCGCCGCCGGTACCAACTCGGGTGGCCGCACCACCGCCTCGATCCACGATCTGGGCGGCAGCTACACCCTGGTCCTGCTCAATGGCCGCCGCATGGCGCCTCTGGAAGACAACGGCAGTTCGGTCAACCTGAACTCCATTCCGATGAGCGCGGTCGAGCGCGTCGAAGTGCTGACCGACGGCGCCTCGGCCCTGTACGGCGCCGACGCCATTGCCGGCGTCATCAACTTCATCCTCAAGAAGAACTACCAGGGCCAGACCGTTGACGCCGGCATCTCGGCGCCGACCCACGCTGGCGGCAAGAGCGCCAACGCCAGCATCACCGTCGGCTTCGGCGACCTGGAAACGAACCGCTTCAACGTGTTGATGACCTACCGTCACGACGAGCAAAAGAAGGTCAAGGCGACCGACCGCGAATTCAGCAAAACGTCGTACATTCCGCTCGGCTATGATGGCCAGAGCTATATCTATGACCGTACCTCGACCTCGGGCACCGCCGCCAACGTGAACGTTGCGTTCAAGGATGCCAAGGCCAACCCGCAAGTCGGCTTCAACCCGTACAAGAAAGTCAACGGCAAGTGCGCTCCCGGCTTCTTCGACTACCTGTCGAACACCGCGAGTACCGAGTACTGCGCCGTCGACAGCGCCTCGACCGTGGAAACCGTGCCTGAATCGAAGCGCGATACCCTGTTCACCGCGGCCCGCTTCAAGTTCTCGGACAACGTGAGCGCCTTCGCTGATCTGGCACTGGGCCGTTTCGACCTGACCGCGCGTATCGCGGCCAATCCGGTCAGCGTCGCCGTTCCAGTCGGCTCGTCCGTCTACAACCAGTACGTCGCACCGTACCTGAGCCCGGCTCAACTGGCCGATGCCAAGACCGCCACCGCGACCTATCGCGCGTCCGAATTCGGTACCCGCGACAGCGAGACCATCACCAATGTGCGTCACTTCGTCGGCGGCCTGGACGCCAGCTTTGGCGGTTGGGACATGAACACCGGCGCGACGTTCTCGAAATACAAGATCGACGAGCGTTACACCGGCGGCTACCTGCTGAACAAGGAATTCCGCAGCCTGATCGGCGGCAGCAGCTTCAATCCATTCCTGCCAGCCGGTTCGGCCACCTCGCCGACGGCGGAACAGATCAGCAGTTCGATCTTCCATGGTTCGATCCGTGAAGCGTACTCGGATCTGCGCGGCATCGACGTGCGTGCTTCGCGCGAAGTGTTCACCCTGCCAGGCGGCGCCAGCAGCATTGGTCTCGGCGCCGACTACCGTCAGCTGCATCAGGTGCAGACCGCCTCCGACGCGGCCAAGGCTGGCGAGATCTACAGCTTTAGCGCGCCCGCTGAAAACGACTACAAGCGCACCTCATCCGGCGCTTTCGCCGAGTTGTCCCTGCCAATCCTGAAGAACCTGGAAATGACGACCGCTCTGCGTTATGACCGTTACTCGGGCGTGGAAGACAAGATCGCCGGCCGCACCAAGGGTGAGTCCCAGAGCGCCAGCACCTACAAGGTCAGTGCCCGTTACACCCCGGTAACGGCCTTGCTGTTGCGCGGTTCGTACGGCACCGGCTTCCGCGTTGCCAACCAGAGCCAGATCGCCAACAACCTGGTAGCCGCCGGCTTCACGTCCGGGTCTTACGCTTGCCCAGCTGGGCTGGAAGCGGCCGACGCGACCCTGTGCCGCCCGGGCCGCACACAGTACAACGCGTATCGCGGTGGTAACGAAAAGCTGAGCCCTGAGAAGTCCAAGCAGTTCACCCTGGGCTTCCGCCTGGAGCCATCGTCGAGCGTGACCTTCGGCGCCGACCTGTGGGATGTGCGCATGACCAACCAGGTGTCGAACGTGGGCGAGATCCAGGCGTTTGCCGATCCGCTCAAGTACCGCCAGCTGTTTACCGAGTTCGCCGATCCGGCGACCGGCATCAAGACCTGGGCCTTCATCAACGCGCCGATCAACATCGGCAAGTCCCACAACCGCGGCATCGACTGGGATCTGACTGTCGGCGAGAAGTATTCGTTCGGCAAGATGACCATGAACGTCAACGGCACCCACATGCTCAAGTCCAGCTACACCGTGCCGGGTTCCGACAGCGAGTTCACCGACAGCATGGACAAATACGGCATCAACGACCAAGTCACCTTCCGTGACATCGCCAAGATCGTGACGACCCTGGAAACCGGTGCCATGACCAATGCGCTGACCCTGAGCTATCGCAATGGTTACACCGACCAGGCAGCCACCTTGTACAGCATGGCCACCAAGGCCAACACCACCACCCAGATCCGTCTGCAAGTGCCTTCGTACACCACCGTGGATTACCAGGGCAAGTATGCGATCAGCAAAGTGTGGGAAGTGCGTGGCGGCGTGAAGAACCTGCTCGACAAAGAGCCACCACTGACCCTGCGTACCTCGTCGGGCCACCAGGTTGGTTACGATGCGCGTTACGCGGACACGATGGGTCGCACCATCTACGTCAACACCAGCTACAAGTTCTAAGCTGAGATAACGTCAGTCGCGATAAAGGGCGCGTTGCTTCGGCAACGCGCTTTTTTTTCGTCTGGACGGGGAAGGGGGAAGAACCTGGGTAGGCGGCGCGTGCCGCCTCCGGTAGTTGCTGCTGGCAATGCTGGCAATGCCGGGAACGACGGCTGACCTTGCCGGCATCAGCGGCGCGGGAAAGTTACAAGCCGCCCCACAGGGCATTGAGGGCGGCGACGGCGGCGATGCCGGCCGTTTCGGTGCGCAGGATGCGCGGGCCCATCGACAAGGCCAGTGCGCCGCGCGCCATGGCGTTATCTTCTTCCTGCGCGCTGAAGCCGCCTTCCGGGCCGATCATCAGCGACAGGGCCTGGGGCGGCTGGTGCCTGGCCCAGTCGGCCAGCGATTGCGTGCCGCGCGGGCTGAGCAAAATCCGCTTGTGCATGTCCTGCTGGGCCGTCCACTGCTGCAGATCGTCCACCGGCGCCAGCCGCGCCAGCCGGTTGCGTCCGCTCTGCTCGGACGCGGCCACGATCACGCCCTGCCAGTGCGCCAGCTTTTTCTCTGCGCGCTCGCCCGCCAGGCGCACCACGCAGCGCTGCGCGGCCAGCGGCTGGATCGCCGCCACCCCCATCTCGACCGCCTTTTCGATGATCCAATCCATCTTGGACGCTTCCGGCAAGGCCTGGGCCAGGGTGATTTCGTAGGGCAGTTCCGTATCGCGCGCGACAAAGGCCTTGACCGTCGCCGTCGCGCGGCGCTTCTCGACCGTGGCCAGGTGGGCGATATATTCGCCGCCATCGCCGTTGAACAGGCACAGTTCGGAGCCGATCTGCAGGCGCAGCACATGGGCGTGGTGGGCCACCGCATCGGGCAGGTCGAAGGTCGCGCCGATCGCCAGCGGTTGGGAGCAATAGAAACGGGGCATGAAATCCTGATAAGTAGTGGGAGCCGGCAGGGGCGCAAAGTGCTTCATTTTAATTCGGCACCCTCTGGTCTGGTAAAATACTTGGCTCGGTACTCCATGCAGCGCCACCCGCATTCCCAATCCTACGACCTCACAGATTCGACCCATGAAAACGACGCTCCCTACCACTTTGATGGCCAACGCGATCCGCGCGCTGGCAATGGATGCAGTTCAACAGGCCAATTCCGGCCATCCGGGCATGCCGATGGGCATGGCGGAAATCGCCGTCGCGCTGTGGGCCGGCCATTACAAGCACAACCCGTCCAACCCGAAGTGGCTCAACCGCGACCGCTTCCTGCTGTCGAACGGGCACGGCTCGATGCTGCACTACGCGCTGCTGCACCTGTCGGGCTACGACCTGACCATGGCCGATCTGAAGAACTTCCGCCAGATGCACTCGAAGACCCCGGGCCACCCGGAAGTGGACATCACCCCTGGCGTGGAAACGACCACCGGCCCGCTCGGCCAGGGCATTGCCAACGCGGTCGGCATGGCGCTGTCCGAATACCTGCTGGCGGCTGAATTCAACAAGCCCGGCTTCGACGTGGTCGACCACTACACCTACGCCTTCCTGGGCGATGGCTGCCTGATGGAAGGCATTTCGCACGAAGTGTGTTCCCTGGCCGGCACCCTGGGCCTGAACCGCCTGATCGCCCTGTACGACGACAATGGCATTTCGATCGACGGCAAGGTCGAAGGCTGGTTCACCGACGACACTCCGAAACGTTTCGAATCCTACGGTTGGAACGTGATCGCCGCCGTCGACGGCCACAGCGTGGCGGCGGTCGACGCGGCCATCGCGGAAGCGAAGCTGTCGTCCAAGCCGACCCTGATCTGCTGCAAGACCATCATCGGCAAGGGTTCGCCGAATCTGCAGGGCGGCGACAAGGTGCACGGCGCCGCGCTGGGCGAGAAAGAAGTGGCGGCGGTGCGCGAGCACCTGCTGTGGACCTCGGTGCCGTTCGACATCCCGGCCGAGGTCTACACCGCCTGGGACGCAAAAGAGCAGGGCGCCGCCATGGAAGCCGAGTGGAACACCAAGTTCGCGGCTTACCGCGCGCAATACCCCGAGCTGGCCGCCGAATTCGAGCGCCGCATGAAGGGTGAACTGCCGGCCGACTTCAACGCGACCCTGGATTCGGCGATTGCCGCCTGCGTCGAGAAGAAGGAAAACATCGCTACCCGCAAGGCCAGCCAGAACGCGATCCAGGCGCTGGCGCCGACCCTGCCGGAATTTTTGGGCGGCTCGGCCGACCTGACCGGTTCCAACCTGACCAACTGGAAAGAGTGCATCGCACTGCGTTCCGGCAAGCCGGGCAACCACATCAACTACGGCGTGCGCGAGTTCGGCATGAGCGCCATCATGAACGGCATCGCCCTGCACGGCGGCTACATCCCGTTCGGCGCCACCTTCCTCACCTTCTCCGACTACAGCCGCAACGCGCTGCGCATGGCCGCGCTGATGAAGCTGCGCTCGATCTTCGTGTTCACCCACGATTCGATCGGCCTGGGCGAAGACGGCCCGACCCACCAGTCGGTCGAGCACGTGTCTTCCCTGCGCCTGATCCCGAACCTGGACAACTGGCGTCCGTGCGACACGGTCGAGTCGGCCGCTGCCTGGGGCGCCGCCGTCAAGCGCAAGGATGGCCCGTCGACCCTGATCTTCTCGCGCCAGAACCTGCCGTTCCAGGAACGCACCCCGGCCCAGATCGCCGACATCGCGCGCGGCGGCTATGTGCTGCAAGACGTGCTTGAGCCCAAGGCGATCCTGATCGCCACCGGTTCCGAAATCGAACTGGCCACCAAGGCTGCCGCCGCCCTGGCCGCCGAGGGCATTCTGGTGCGCGTGGTGTCGATGCCCTCGACCGATGTGTACGACCGCCAGGATCCAGCCTACAAGGCCAAGGTGTTGACGCGTGGCGTGCCGCGGGTAGCGATCGAAGCGGGTGTAACCGATTTTTGGTATAAATACGTTGGCCTGGAAGGCGCCGTGGTGGGCATCGATACCTTCGGCGAATCGGCGCCCGCGCCGGTGCTGTTCAAGCACTTCGGTTTCACGGTCGAGAACGTGGTTGCCAAGGTCAAGTCGGTACTGACGAACTAAGCCAAGCGCGGGCGCGCTGCCGCACGGCACCCGCGTCCGCCCACCTATTTTTATCACTCAGGAGCAAAGTAATGACGATCAAAGTTGCAATCAACGGTTATGGCCGTATCGGCCGCAATGTCCTGCGCGCTTTCTACGAAGGCGGCAAGAAACACGACATCCAGATCGTGGCGATCAACGACCTGGGCGATGCCAAGTCGAACGCGCACCTGACCCGTTACGATACGGCGCATGGCAAGTTCCCGGGCACCGTCACGGTCGAAGGCGACAACATGATCGTCAATGGTGATGCGATCCGCGTGTTCGCGCAGCGCAACCCTGCTGAAATTCCATGGGGCGAGCTGGGTGTGGACGTCGTGCTCGAGTGCACCGGTTTCTTCACGACCAAAGAAAAAGCCTCGGCCCACCTGAAGGGCGGCGCCAAGAAAGTCATCATTTCGGCACCGGGCGGCAAGGATGTCGACGCCACCATCGTGTTCGGCGTGAACGACAACGTGTTGAAAGCCTCCGATACGGTCATCTCCAACGCCTCGTGCACCACCAATTGCCTGGCCCCGCTGGTCAAGCCGCTGAACGATGCCATCGGCCTGGAAACCGGCCTGATGACCACCGTGCACGCCTACACCAACGACCAGGTGCTGACGGACGTGATGCACGAAGACTTGCGCCGCGCGCGTTCGGCCACGATGAGCATGATCCCGACCAAGACCGGCGCTGCCGCCGCGGTGGGCCTGGTGCTGCCTGAACTCAATGGCAAGCTGGACGGTTTCGCGATCCGCGTGCCGACCATCAACGTCTCCCTGGTCGACCTGACCTTCATCGCCAAGCGCGACACGACGGTGGACGAAGTCAATGCCCTGATGAAAGCGGCATCCGAAGGCACCCTGAAAGGCGTGCTGACCTACCAGACCGAGCCGCTGGTATCGATCGACTTCAACCACAACCCGGCCTCGTCGAATTTCGACTCGACCCTGACCAAGGTCTCGGGCCGGCTGGTGAAAGTATCGTCGTGGTACGACAACGAGTGGGGTTTCTCGAACCGCATGCTGGACACCACGGTTGCCCTGATGAACGCCAAGTAATACTCGGCAGCATCGACAAAGACGCCCTCCGGGGCGTTTTTTTTCGCCCGCGTTTCGCCGCCAAAATATGACATGCCCCCATCACCGGGGTCACGCCCTCCACCGGGGTCTGACCTCTGATTAGCAACAAACTGCCCCCACACGCCCTCCACCGGGGTCTGACCTCTGATTAGCAACAAACTGCCCCCATGGCGGGCCGATGATGGGGAAGGCGGCATCCCTGCCCCGTGCATGCCCGGGACCGCGGCGAATGACCACTGGTTTCAATGTTGGCCGGCAAAACTTTCTAATCAGAGGTCAGACCCCGGTTGTCGGAGTTCGCGCCGATCCGGGGGAGGAATCGGCTGCCAATGCGCAGCAATCGCTTATTTGTAGACGCCGGAGCCGACCATCATGTCGTCGACCCGCTCGACGTAGCCCGCCTTGTTTTCGACCGCCTTGGTCACCGGATTGGGCCACTTGAACTCGACCCAGCCATGGCCCGCCGGCGACTTGGCTAGATCGGCCATTTCCTTGATCATCAGCTTGCCGTTGCTGTCGGCCAAGGCCATCAGGTTCTTGCCCACGATCTTGGGATTGTTGCCGTGGGCGAGGGCGACGCCGTTCAGGTCGTACACATACACGTACAGATCGCGGTCGTGGAATTCCTTGTTGCCGGTGTCGGAGATCGCCGCGAAGGCCTTGGCCTTGTCGGTCTTGATCAGGGCGATCGCTTTCTTGACCATGGCTACCGCTTCGTCGGCACTGCCCTTATCGGCCGACCAGGCCGCTCCCGGCAGGGCCAGCAGGACGATACTGAGGTAGCTTGCGGACAACAATGTTCTCATCAATGCACTCCGATCATGGTCAATGGCGCGGTGTTGCGTGAAACTATTATGCCGATATCCGCCCGTATTTGAGGCGGATTCTCTGAAAATCATCCCGATCCGCACAAACGGCCGCGCAAAAACCACAGTTCCACCGAACTGAACTACCTACGTCCTTCAGGGCCACAATGACGCGTTTTATATATGTGCAATCGTAAAAAAACAACAATTTCGACGGCGAAATCGACGCTAATGCATAAGATATTTGATTTTTGGCATCGTTTTATGCGAGATTCTATTTACCCCTACATACGAGTGGGTTTTTAAAACAAACAAAAGTCGGTTTTTACAAAGAATCTCTCACCTGGAGTTATCTTGAAAAAGCACTTTGTATTGAAACGCAGCGTCGTCGCCGTCGCTCTGACCCTGGGGACTTCCCACCTTGCCCTGGCGCAGGAGGCTGTCACGGCGCCGGCCGCCACCGTGTACATCACCGGCTCGAACCTGAAACGCACCGAAAAAGAGGGCACCCAGCCTATCCAGGTCATCACGTCCAAGGATATCCGCGACAGCGGCGCCGCCACGGTCACTGAACTGATGCGCAAAGTGCCGTCCATGGGCAGCGACGTCAACCTCGACACCAACGATGGCGGTTTCTCGCGCGGCGTCTCGACCGCCTCCTTGCGCGGCCTGTCGTCGACCTCGACCCTGATCCTGCTCAACGGCCGCCGCATGACCCCGGCCGCTTACGCCGATCCGAACAACGGCAATTCGACCCTGTACGACCTGAACGCGATTCCCCTGTCGGCCCTGGAACGGGTCGAGATCCTCAAGGATGGTGCCTCGGCCGTGTACGGCTCCGACGCCATCGGCGGCGTGATCAACTTCATTACCAAGACTAACTACCAGGGCACCGAAGTGTCGGCCCGCGCCAGCGCCAACGACGATGGCAAATTTGCCCGCAAAGGCGCCAACTTCTTCTTCGGCAAGGGCGACGTCGAGAGCGACGGCTACAACGTCTTCATCACCGCCGACGTGTCCCAGCGCGACCGCGTCCTGCGCAAGGATGTCAAGGACATCGAGTTCGAAACCTATCAGTTGCTCAACGGGCGCTACGCCACGCCCTACGGCAGCACGACCTCGGCTTCGCCATCGTTTTACCGCGAAAGCGAACCTGGTAGCCGCAACTTCGCGGTGAACCGCAGCAACATGGGCCAGCGCATGATCACGCGCACCAATTGCGAACCCTCCCAGCAACTGGTGGGTTCGACTGCGATGGGCTTGCAGCCGACCAGCGTGTTCATCGGACGCACCTTCTGTAACTTCGACGCAAGCCGTTACTCCGAAGGCATTGGCGACGGCAAGGACGCCAGCGTGATGACGCGCGCTGTGTTCAAGCTGGGCCAGAACACCAAGGCCTTCGCCGAAGCGGGCTACGCGCGCACCAAGCGCGCCTATACCAGCAATCCGAGCACCATCGGCACCGGCACGGTCACCAACTTCACCAGTGCCTCGGTAGGCGATCCGTTCCAGGCCATCCTGGATATCGGCCATCCGGACAATCCCTTCCCCGATGCCCGCGCCTCGGTCACCTACCGCTTCGAGAACCTGCGCGGCGGCACCGAGACCATCAACGATAATACGCGGGTGGTGGCCGGCCTGCAGGGCAATGTGGGCAACTGGGACTGGGAAAGTGCCGTGCTGTACAACAAGGCGTCCCAGGAAGATACGTATTTCGGCATGCTCTACCTGCCGACCTTGCGCAAGCTCAATTCCGGCACCTCGCTGGCGGCGCTGTCGGCCGATCCGACCCTCGGACGCGATGTAACCAGCCACAACATGGCCTCGATCCTGCAATGGGATGGCAAGGTGTCGACCCAGTTCGGCCAGCTCGGCGGCGGCGCCATCGGCCTGGCGGTGGGGGCCGAGGTGCGGCGCGAAAAAATCAAGTTGACACCCGATGCCGCGCTGGCGCGCGGTGAAATTTACGGCCTGGCCAACACCATCATCGACGGCACGCGCGACGTCAAATCGGCCTTCGTCGAGCTGCGCACGCCGTTCCTGAAAAACTTCGAGATGGACTTTGCGGGCCGGGTCGACAAGTATCCTGGCATCAAAACCAACTTCGTGCCGAAAGTCGGCGCGAAATGGACCGTGTCCGACGGCTTCGCGCTGCGCGGTACCTATGGCCGCGGTTTCCGCGCGCCGGCGCTGGTGCAGGTGACCCCGGGCGGGGCCCAGTTCTTCCTGACCGACCTGTTCGACCGGCGCCGCTGCGAAGCTGATCGCGAGACCCCGCGCGATGGCGCGACCGAAATTGATTGCGCCAAGAGCGCGGCCGGTACCGGCGGCGCCAATCCCGACCTGGTGCCGGAAAAATCGAAGAGCCTTTCCTTCGGTCTGCTGTTCTCGCCGACCAGCACCTTCGATATCGGCCTGGACTTCTACAAGATCCGCAAGGAAGGCGAAGTCGCCCTCGGTTCCGAAGATGACGCCTTGCGCGACGAAGACCGTTTCCCGGGCAACGTGGTGCGCGATCCGAATCCGGCCAACTGGGTGCGCGATGCCAATGGCAAAGTGGTTCCGAACAGCGGCCCGCTGCTGATGGTCAAGCTGCCGTGGAAAAACCAGGGCGCGGTGGAAGTGCGCGGCGTCGATATCGATGTGGCGTACCGCAAGAACCTGGGCGAGTGGGGTTCCTTGAGCTCGAAACTGACGTCGAGCTACCTGGACTATTACGCCCTGGCCGCGAACGCGGGCGATCCTGAGCGCAACATGGCCGGCACGAATGTCGGTTATGCCGACTACACCCTGCCGAACGGTTACCAGCCGCGCTGGAAGAGCACCCTGTCGTCGTCCTGGACCTTTGGCACGCACGCGTTCAACGCCAGCATCGACTATGTCGGCCCGGTGTCCTTGCTGCGCCGCTACAACGTCGAAAAGACCTTCGACCAGCCGTTCTGCCAGTACGGCACGCGCAAGCCCAGCGACGCCGAACAGGATCGCGACACCAGCGTGCCGCTGTATGAAGCGTATTTCCCGAAATGCTCGATCAACAGCTGGACCCGTCTGGGCGTGGGTTATACCTACACCGGGATCAAGAACCTGACCCTGAACCTGAACGTCCAGAATGTGCTCGACACCAAGGCGCCTTACGACCCGTACGTCGGTACCAACAGTAGCGCCCAGCCGCTGGCCGGCTACAACGAGGGATTGCACAATCCTTACGGCCGCTACTTCCAGCTGACCGCGCGCTACGCATTTTGAGTCGCCGCGGGGGCGCCGCAGGGCGCGCGCGGCGCGGTTTGGTTTATGCGCCGCGCGTGCCCTTTCGCCCCGTTCCGTTTTGCGAAAACAACGGAATGCCATCGATATGCATGGAATATGTATGAATTTGTAAAATATGTTTGATCTTCAATGATGCTTCATGCGAAATTCCTATAACACGCCTCAGGTGCGCTTTACGCGCCGGATGATTGCTCCAGTTGCGTTCGATAGCAGGGTCGGGAATCACGACCTCCGCCTTCGATCGTTGCGCAGGTCGCACGACGGCCGGTGCAACAAGAACCGGGTAGCGGTGCGTGGCGGCGCACGGCAGGCGTGCGGGGAAAACTAGTCTTACGAAAATTATTTTTATAAAAATTCAGGAGCTGATTTGAAGAACAAATTCGCCGTAAAACGGAGTGTCATGGCCGTTGCCCTTACCCTGGGCACTTCCCATGTCGTGATGGCTCAACAAGACGCCAAGCAGCCGATTCAAAGAGTCATTGTCACCGGTTCGAACATCAAACGCGCGGTCGACGAGGAAACCTCGTCCCCGGTGCAGGTCATCGGCAAGGCCGAGATCGCCGCCATCGGCGCCTCCACCGTCAAGGACGTGCTCGACACCTTGACCTCGAACACGGGCGCCTTGAGCGACCTCGGCGGCGGTAATTCCTTCGCCTCCGGCGCGTCCGGCATTTCGCTGCGCAACCTGGGCAAGAATTCGACCCTGACCCTGCTCAACGGCCGCCGCGTCGCCAACTACGGCCTCGCCGATGGCGGCCAGGAAACCTTCGTCAACATCGATTCCATGCCGTCCGAAATCATCGAACGCATCGAGATCCTGCTCGACGGCGCGTCCGCCGTGTACGGCTCGGACGCGGTCGCCGGCGTGGTCAACATCATCACCAAAAAAGACTTCCAGGGCGTGATGGCCGCCGCTGGCGTGCGTCAATCGCTGCTCAAGAGCGTGATCAACCGCGACAAGACCGCCTCGCTGACCTTCGGCAAGGGCGACCTGGACGCCGACGGCTACAACTTCTTCGGCCATTTCGAGGCCTATCACCGCGAGCCGTACACCGACCGCGAGATCATGCCCGCCGCGCCGGAATGGTACAAGCAGTACGTCAACCCGAGCTTCGGCGTGAAGTCGACCTATTCGTATCCGGGCAATTACGTTGACCGCTATCCGGCGGTGTACCCGGCCAACCCTGCGCTGGCCGGCAAGACCTTCAACACCCCGGTGGCCGGCTGCACCGATGTCGAGGACGGCACCTGCCGCTTCGACCAGTGGGGGCGCGCCGGCATTCATGCCGAAGCGAAGCGCTATAATTTCTTCGGCAGCGGCCACATGAAACTGGGCGGCAACCGCAGCGCGTTTTCGGAAGTCACCTTGGGCAAGACCACCACCACCTACTTCAACACGCCGCCGCTGATGCAATACAGCGGCACGCCGTCGACCTGGTACAACAGCAGCGAAGGCAAGCTCAATTCCTTCACCGAGCCGAAGCTGCCGGTCGGCCACCCGAACAATCCGTATTCCTTCCCGGTGGCCTTGCGCTATCGCTACGCCGACAACGTGGACATGTTCAAGAGCGTGGCCGAAGCGAAGCAATACCGCGTGATGGTCGGCCTCGAAGGCAGCGATTACGGCTGGGATTGGAACACGGC
Source organism: Massilia antarctica (assembly GCF_015689335.1). GTDB lineage: Bacteria > Pseudomonadota > Gammaproteobacteria > Burkholderiales > Burkholderiaceae_D > Telluria_A > Telluria_A antarctica. Next base: position 3,269,149 of record NZ_CP065053.1, read on the forward strand.
GGTCGGTGCGATGGGTTCCAAGGTAGAAAACAATATCCATGGCGCCAGGCATGCGGCCCGCTACACCCAGGCAGTGCTGAGCGGCGAGTATAAATTCGGCGGCGTCAACAGCCCTGAACTGCTCGACAGCATGTTCCCGAACCTGCTGTTCGGCGGCGAAACCAAGCAAGCTTTCATCGACTTCAAGGCTACGCGCGAACTGATGCAACTGGGCGGCGGTAAGCTGGCCTTGGCTGTCGGTGGCGATTTCCGCACCGACTCCTTCGACGCTTATGTCAGCGACAATATCGCGCGCGGCGAGATCGTCGGCTACGGCTCGATCAATGTCACCGGTTCGCGCCACATCAGCGCCGCCTTCGCCGAACTGAATGCGCCGCTGACCAAGGAACTGGAAGTGAACGGCGCCGTGCGCGTCGACAAGGTGGGCGCGACCGACCTGTCCGTGGTGCCGAAATTGGGCGCGCGCTACCAGGTGGCCAAGCGGGTGCTGCTGCGCGGTACCATCGCCAACGGCTTCCGCGCGCCGAACGTGGCGGAAACCGGCAAGGTCGAGCTGTCCGCCTTCCGCAACAGGGAGGTCGATCCGAAGCGTTGCGCCGCGGCCAACCAGTTGTACGCGATCCTGAAGGAAGGCAGCACGATCGACAAGGCCGACGCCCTGACCGCGCGCGATAACGGTTGCAGCGTCAGTTTCGCTTCGTCCACCAAGGGCAATCCGGAACTGGAGCCGGAAAAGTCGCGCAGCTTTAACTTCGGCATCGTGATCGATCCGCTCGATAACCTGAGCGTCACCCTGGACTACTACCGCATCGAGCGCCGCAACGAGATCGGTACCAAGAGCACCAGCCAGGTGCTGGCCAACGAAGACCGCCTGCCGGGCAGCGTCCAGCGTCTGGGCGTGACCGCCAACGACCAGCGCATGTCGGCGCGCGCCAAGGAATTGTCGGGCAAGGATATTCAGTTCCCGGTCGGCCCGATTTCGGCGATCGCCAGCCGTTACGAGAACATGGACAGGACCAGGGTTGCCGGTCTGGACATGGAAATCAACCACCGCTGGAACCTCGGTGCGTCCGGCCGCCTGGTCAGCAACCTGAAGGCGAACTACCAGCTCGATTACCGCAAGTGGGATACGGTCACCGATACCTTCACGGAAAACCTGGCCGGCAACTACGAGCAATATCGCTACCAGGTGCGGGCGTCGAGCACCTGGACCAACGGTCCGTACAAGCTGGGCGCCGCGCTCACCTACCGTCCGGAAACCCGTTTGTATGATGACAGGTACGATGGCAATCACCATGCCGAGGGTTGCGAAGACCAGGGTATTCCGACCGAGTACTGCCGCAAGGGCAAGGACGTCGTGACCGACATGAACATGAGCTACACGGGCATCAAGAACACCACGATCGCCCTGAACCTGTACAACGTGTTCAACCGCGCGCCGGTAACCGACGTGCGCGCCACCGACCCGCCGGTGCGCGGCCGTTCGGCCCGCGTGTCGCTGCAGTACATCTTCTGATGAAGTGATGCATGGCGCCGCCAGGCGCCAGCAATGAGAACCCGGCCTTGCGCCGGGTTTTTTTTGGCCGCCGCGGCGCCTAGCCGAACACCGCCGCCCACAGGCGCCGCACGGCGTCGCTGTGGCGCGCCACCAGCGCCGGGTCGATGCGCGCGCTATCCTTGCCCTGCAAACGCAGCTGGTGCTGCAGCTTGCGCATGGCGCGGTAAGCGTCGCCCACCGCCAGCGCCAAGCCAGCATCGATCAACCCCAGGTCGGCGAACATGCGCAGTAAACCAATATTGCCCAGGTTGACGGTCAGCTGCGGATACTGCGCCGCGTGGCGCAGCACCAGGTATTGCGACATGAATTCGACATCGATCATGCCGCCCTCATCCTGCTTGAGCTCGAACTGTCCCGGGCGGCTCGGATAGGCGTCGTGCATCTTCTTGCGCATTTTCAGTACTTCCTGCTTCAGCTCGTCCGCGCGCGCGCTGCGGTCGCTGCGCAGCACCCGTTCGCGCACCGCTTCGAAGCGCTCGCCGATGGCCGCGTCGCCGGCGCAAAAACGGGCCCGCGTGAGTGCCTGGTGTTCCCAGATCCAGGCCGAATTTTCCTGGTAGCGCTCGAATGCCGTCACGCTCGAGACCAGCATGCCGCTGGCGCCGTCCGGACGCAGCGCGGTATCGATGTCGAACAGGATGCCGGCCGAGGTGTGGGCCGTCATCCAGGTGATGAAGCGCTGGGCCAGCTTGGCATAGTTGCCGGGCGCCTCCTGGTCGTCATCGTCGAACAGGAAAATCACATCCAGGTCCGACACATAGCCGAGTTCCTTGCCGCCCAGCTTGCCGTAGGCGATGACGGCGAAGCGCGGCACTTCGCGGTGGCGCGTGGTGATCGCCTGCCAGGCGGCGTCGATGGTGGCGGCGACGATGGTGTCCGCCAGCGCCGACAGGTAGTCGGCCAGCTTTTCCACGGTCAGTTCACCCGCCAGGTCTTGCGCCAGCAGGCGGAACAGTTGCGCGTGGTGGGCTTCGCGCAGGATATCCATCTGGCGCTCGGTGTCGCCGGCGGCCGCGCCCAGTTGCTCCTTCAGTTCGGCGGCCAGGGCGGCGCGGTCGGGCACGGCGCTGCGCACGCGCTCGTCGAGCAGTTCGTCGAGCACGATCGGGTGCTGGGTCAGGAAGGTGGCGGCCCAGCCGCTGGCGTACATCATGCGGATCACCCGTTCCAGGGTGTGCGGATATTCGGTCAGCAGGGACAGATAGGCCGAGCGGCGCGCGATGGCTTCGAAAAACGCCAGCAGCCGGGTCAGGGTGGAACTGGCGCTGCCGGAACCGGCTTCAAGCGCCGTCTTGGCGATCAGGGGCAGGGCCGCGTTGACCAGGGCCAGCAGGCGGGTGCGGCTCGCTTCCGGCAAGGCTTGCACCTTGCCGGACTGCCAGGTGCTCATCAGGCGCTGGGCGGCGCCGCCGGCATCGTCGAAGCTCAGGGCGCGCAGGTGCGCTTCGATCGCTTCGCGGTTGTCGAGGTCGGCCCCGGCCCAGCTGCTGGCGCCCGGGTCGACCGTGTCGCCGTTTTGCTCGGACTTGTCGCTGAAGATGGCGTCGAACTGGGCGGCCACAAAACGGCGGTGTTCCTCCAGCTGCGCCAGCAAGGTGGCCACGTCCGGCAGGCGCATCATTTGCGCGATGACGGCGCGGTCGGCCTCGCTGGCGGGCAGGGTGTGGGTCTGGGCATCGTCCAGGTATTGCAGGCGGTGTTCGAGGTTGCGCAGGAAGCTGTAGGAGTCGAGCAGCTGGTCGACCGTGTCCGGGGGCAGCAATTCCTTGTCGGCCAGCACGCGCAGGGTGGCGCGGGTGGAACGGTCGCGCAGGGCGGCATCGCGCCCGCCGCGGATCAGCTGGAATACCTGGGCCAGGAATTCGATTTCGCGGATCCCGCCGCGTCCCAGCTTGACGTTGTTGCTGCGGTCCGGGTGCAGCCGTTCCTGGCGCTCGACCTCGGCGCGGATCTGGGCGTGCATGGTGCGGATCGCGTCGATCACGCCGAAATCGAGGTAGCGCCGGTACACAAAAGGATGGACGATCGCTTCCAGCGCGGCGATATCGAGCGCGTTGCCGCTGACCGCGCGCGCCTTGACCCAGGCGTAGCGCTCCCATTCGCGCCCCTGGACGATCAGGTATTCCTCCACCATGTTCAGGCTGGCCACCAGCGGGCCGGAGTTGCCGTTGGGGCGCAGCGCCATGTCGACCCGGAAGGTGAAGCCATCTTCGGTGATCTCGGACAGGGCGGCGATCAGCTTCTTGCCCAGGCGCGCGAAAAATTCATGGTTCGACAGCGGGCGCTGGCCCGGCCCGGCGGCGGTGTCGCCATCTTCCGGGTAGACGAAGATCAGGTCGATGTCGGACGAAACATTCAGCTCGCCCCCGCCTTGCTTGCCCATGGCCAACACAATCATTTCCTGCGGCAAGCCCGATTCGTAGCCGACCGGCATGCCGTGGCTGGCCACCTGTTCGGCCATCAGGGCCGCCAGATGGGTGCGGATGGCGAAATCGGCGAAGGCGGTCATGGTGGCGACCACTTCGGCCAGGTCGGCGTGGCCATCGAGGTCGCGCGCGATCAGGCCGGCCACCAGCAGGTTGCGCAGGCGCCGCATGGCGCGGACCGGTATAAGGGCGGCGCCGTCCGGACCGCACTGGGCGGCCAGCGCCTGGGCCAGGTCGAGCTGGTCGAGGGCGCTGGCGCCCAGGGCGGCGACGGCGCCGGCGCGGCTGGCATCGGCCGCCAGCCAGCGTTGGTAAAAGCGCGACAGCGGTGTCAGGGAAGCTCGATTCATGGGTTGGGGTCGGGTCAGGGTGAGTGAAAGTCGGGTTCGGCCAGGCTTGTATAAGGTAGAATTGGGCGCGCCGCGACAGGCCCGCGTCGCGCTGCGGATCAGGACGATGGTAAGGGAGTGGGCGGCATTGACGCAAGCGCTACCTTATTGCACTACATTTACACGGCGGACCCTTTATCAGCTTATTGATGCATACACCGGAAGCACAGCCCCCCACCGAGCACCTGCCCATCGCAGAGCGCTGGCGACGGCTGCGGTCCGCCTATGGGGCGTGCAACCGCGCCACCCACCACCTGCTGGGCTTCACGGTCAAGCTGGCGCTGCTGGTGTATTTCATCTTCACCGTCGTGTTCCTGGTGCTGCGCTACCTGATTTTGCCCAACATTGACTATTACAAAGGCAATATCGAGGGCATCGCCAGCCGCGCGCTGGGCAGCCAGGTGAGCATTACCCGCATCTACGCTTCCTGGCACGGCTTGCGGCCGAATCTGTTTTTGGGCGACGTGATCGTGCGCGACCCGGGCGGGCGCCAGGTGCTGAGCCTGCCGAGCGTGTCGGCCACCCTGTCATGGTGGAGCGTGGCGACCCTGGAACCGCGCTTTTATTCCCTTGAAGTCATTCGTCCCGACCTCGATATCCGGCGCGACCCGGCCGGCCAGCTGTTCGTGGCCGGCATGCTGGTCAAGCGCAATGCCGAGGGCGATGGCAGCGGCGCCGACTGGGCCTTCAAGCAGCGCCAGATCGTGATCCGCGAAGGGCGGGTGCAGTGGACCGACCAGTTGCGCGGCGCCCCCGTGCTGGTGCTGGACAAGGTCGACGTGGTGCTCAAGAACCGCTGGCAGCACCACCGCTTCGGCTTGCGCGCCACCCCCCCGGCCAGCCTGGCCGGGCCGCTCGACGTGCGCGCCGACTTCGCCCATCCGCGCTTTGCCGCGCGCATGGCCGACGTGCGCCAGTGGAAGGGCGAGCTGTATGCCGACCTGCCCGATACCGACCTGTCCGCCTGGACTCCCTACCTCGATTATCCGCTCACCGTCAGCCGCGGCCAGGGATCGGTGCGCGCCTGGCTGAGCCTGGACCGGGCCAAGCTGGCCGGGTTTACCGCCGACGTCGCGCTGGCCGGCGTGTCGGCGCGCCTGGGGCACGATTTGCCGGCGCTGGAACTGGCGCGGGTGCGCGGCCGTCTGTCGGCGCGCGAAACCTTTGCCGCCGGCAGCAACCGCGGCGCCCCGGCCTTCGGCGCCCAGGGCCATGAAGTGGCGCTCAGCGGTTTTTCCCTGCTCACCGCCGACGGCCTGAGCCTGGCGCCGACGACCCTGTCCGAATCCTACGTTCCGGCGCGCGGCAAGACCCCCGAGCAAGTGAAAGTGAGCGCACGCCAACTCGACCTGGAAGCCCTGGCGCGGCTGGCCGCCCAATTGCCGCTCACGCCGGCGCAGCGCCAGTTGCTCGCCGAGGCCGGCTTGCGCGGGCGGGTGAGCGATTTTTCGGCCCAGTGGCAGGGCAGGTTCCCGGACATTGCCAGCTACCGCGTGCGCGGCAAGCTCGATGGGCTGAGCATGCACGCCCAGCCTGCCCGGCTGGCCGTGGCCGGCAGCGCCGCCACGCCGGCGCGCGCGCCGCTGCCGCCGCTGCCGGGCATCGAGAACCTGTCGGGCACCATCGACGCGAGCGAGCAGGGCGGTTCGATCTCCCTCGATTCGCAGCAACTGGTGCTGCAATTGCCGGCCTGGTTCGCCGATCCGGCCATGCCCTTCGATGCATTCAAGGCGCGTGCCAGCTGGACTTTTTCGGCCGGCAATAAATTGCTGGTGGAACTGGACAGCCTGAATTTCGTCCAGGGCGCGCTGAACGGCTCGCTGTCGGGCACGCACCAGATGACCCTGGGGTCGCAGCCGGGCAAAGCGCCCGATATCGTCGACCTCAACGGCACGCTCAGCGGATTTTCCCTGAACACGATCGGGCGCTACCTGCCCCTGAAAACCCCGGAACACTTGCGCGCCTGGCTGACAGGCGCGCTAGAAGATGGCGTGGCCCAGGACGCCACCTTCCGCCTGCGCGGCGACCTCGCCCACTTTCCGTTCCGCAGCAATACGCCAAGCGAGCGCAAGGGCGAATTCCGGGTTGGCGGGCGCCTGGAAAATGCGCGCCTGAACTATGCGCCCGGCCATTTCGCTCCTGACGGGGTGGCGCCGGTCTGGCCCCAGGCCGAGCAGATCAACGGCACTTTCCTGTTCGAGCGCGCACGCATGGAAATCAAGGGCGACACGGGGAGCACCCGGGGCGTGGCCTTGAGCGCCGTGAAGGCGGTGATCGCCGACCTGGCCGATCCGGAAAAAGTGCTGGAAATCGATGGCAACGCCGCCGCGACTATGCAGGATTTCCTCGGCTATGTGGAAGCGAGCCCGGTGCTGAACTGGATCGGCCGCTTTACCGAACACACGCGCGCCAGCGGCAACGCCAAACTGGCCCTCAAGCTGCAGCTGCCGTTGAACCACCTGATCGAGTCCAAGGTGCAGGGCAGCTTGCAACTGATGGGCAACGACGTGGTGCTGTTCGACCCGCTGCCGCCGCTGCAGGCGGCCATCGGCAAGCTGGAATTTAACGAACGCGGCATCAACCTGAACGGGGTCGGCGCCAGCTTCCTGGGCGGGCCGCTGGCGCTGACCGGCGGCAGCGGGCGCGACAATGCCATCGTGATCAAGCTGAGCGGCATGGCCACGGCCGACGGCATCCGCAAGACCTATCCTTCGGCCGCCATGCAGCACGTGCTGGGGCTGCTTTCCGGTGGCGCGCACTATACCGGCTCGGTGGTGGTCAGGGATCACCAGGCCCTGGTGACGGTCGATTCCTCGCTGGCCGGCATGGGCGTGGACTTGCCGGCGCCCCTGAACAAGGCGGCCGCCGACACCCTGCCGCTGCACTTCACCCTGAGCGGCCTGCCCAGCGCCGACCCGAATCTGGCGCGCGATGAAATCCGGGTGGCGCTGGGTGCCAACATGGGCGCGCGCTACCAGCGCATCAAGCAGGGCAAGGGGCCGTGGCGGGTCGAGAGCGGCGGCATCGGCGTGAATGTGCCGGCCCCGGCCCCGGACAGCGGCATGATGGTCAATGTCGACATGAAGTCGCTCAACGTCGACCAGTGGATCGCGATCGGCGCCTCGGTGGCGCACGCCGTGCCCGAGCCGGCGGCCGCCGGCGCCGCCGTCGATGGCGGCATGGACCTGGCGCAGTACGTGGTGGCCGATGTGCTGGCCGCGCGCGCGGGCGAACTGATCGTCAGCGAGCGCAAGCTCGACAATGTGGTGGTGGGCGCCTCGCACGTGAAGGATACCTGGCAGGCGAATATCGATGCGCGCCAGGTGGCCGGCCACATCACCTGGGCCGAGGGGTCGGGCGGCCAGGGCCTGGGCAAGGTGACGGCGCGCCTGGCTTCCCTGATCATCCCCGAATCGGACGCGGCCGGGGTCAAGGACTTGCTCGAAAGCGGCAAGAGCGCGGCGGCCACCATTCCCGCGCTCGATATCGTGGCCGAGCATTTCGAATTGTTCAACAAGAAACTCGGGCGGCTGGAATTGCTCGCCAGCAATGCCCAGCTTGCCAACGGACGCGAGTGGCAAATCAATCGCTTGCTGCTGGCCAATCCGGACGGCGTGCTGCGCAGTACCGGCAAGTGGGTGACGGGGGAAGGGCAGAGCAATACCAGCCTCAATTTCACCCTGGACATCGAGGATGCCGGCAAATTGCTCGACCGCTTCGGTTTCCCGGAAACCTTGCGCCGCGGTAAGGGCAAGCTGGCCGGCGATATCGCCTGGAATGGCTTGCCGTATTCGCTGGACATTCCCAGCCTGTCGGGCAAGATTGACATGAACGTGGCGGCCGGCCAATTCCTCAAGCAAGACCCGGGCGCGGCCAAGCTGCTGGGCGTGCTGAGCCTGCAAATGCTGCCGCGCCTGCTCAAGCTCGATTTCCACGATGTGTTTTCGGAAGGGCTGGCCTTCGACGGCATCAGCGCCAATGCCAGCATCACGCGCGGCGTGCTGCGCACCGACAACCTCAAGATGCATGGCGTGGCCGCCACCGTGCTCATGGCCGGCACCGCCGACATTGCCAACGAGTCGGCCAATCTGCATGTGGTGGTGATTCCGGAATTTAACCTGGGCACCGGCCCGCTGGTGTACGCGCTGGCGGTCAACCCGGTGGTCGGGCTCGGCAGTTTCCTTGCGCAACTGTTCCTGCGCGCGCCAGTGATGCGCGCGCTGACCTATGAAATGCAGATCACCGGCCCGTGGAAGGCGCCCGTGATCACCAAGCTGGGCACGCCCAAGGGGCCGCCGCCGCTGTTGATGCCAGAAGGCAACGCAGCGACCGGGATCAAATAAAGCGCAGCAACACCGACCGGAGAGAACGACATGACGACCGTGGCCGCAGTACAAATGATCAGCACCCCCGATGTGTCCGAGAACATCGCCAGCGCACGCCGCCTGGTGGGCGAGGCGGCGGCGCGCGGCGCCACCCTGGTGACCTTGCCGGAATACTGGCCCATCATGGGCATGAGCGACAGCGACAAGGTAGCCCATGCCGAGGCGCCCGGCCAGGGGCCGATCCAGGACTGCATGGCGCAGGCGGCGCGCGAGCATGGCATCTGGCTGATCGGCGGCACCTTGCCGCTGGTGTCGGCCGACGCCGGGCGCGTGATGAACACCACCCTGGTGTACGACCCCCAGGGCCGCCCGGTGCAGCGCTACGACAAGATCCACCTGTTCGGATTTACCCGCGGCGCGGAAAGCTATGACGAGGCGCGCACCATCGTGCCGGGCGAAGCCGTGGCGACCTTCGAGGCGCCGTTCGGGCGGGTCGGCTTGTCGGTCTGCTACGACCTGCGCTTTCCCGAGCTGTACCGGGCCATGGGCGAGTGCGCGCTGATGGTCGTCACCGCCGCGTTTACCCACACCACGGGTCTTGCGCACTGGGAAGTGCTGCTGCGCGCGCGCGCCATCGAAAACCAGTGCTATGTGCTGGCCTCGGCCCAGGGCGGCACCCATCGCAACGGGCGCCGCACCTTCGGCCACAGCATGCTGATCGACCCCTGGGGCGAGGTCAAGGCCGTGCTGGACGAGGGCGAAGGCATCGTCAGCGGCGCCCTCGACCCTGCCTTCCTGGCGGGGGTGCGCGAAAGCTTGCCTGCGCTCAAGCACCGCAAACTGTGAGCTACCGCAAGGGGCCGACTATGGCACAATGGCTGATCCACACTGAAAGACCCGCAAAATGACACCGTTCGAACCGAATCTCTCCTCCCTGGCTGTCGCGCGCGATGTGCTGCTCACGCCGTTTGGCCTCGATGAAGGCAAGCTGCTCTCCACCCTGGGCACGATGTTTACGCACAAGGTCGATTACGCCGACCTGTATTTCCAGTTCACCAAAAGCGAAGGCTGGAGCCTGGAAGAAGGCATCGTCAAGACCGGCAGTTTCTCGATCGACCAGGGTGTCGGCGTGCGCGCCGTGTCCGGCGACAAGACCGCTTTTTCCTACTCCGATGAAATTTCGGAACGGGCCCTGCTGGACGCGGCCGCGGCCACGCGCACCATTGCGCGCGCCGGCGCCGGCAAGATCAAGGTGGCGTCCTCGATGACCCCGGTGGGCGGACGCTCGCTCTACCTGCCCAACGATCCGCTCGCCTCGCTCGACGCGACGGCCAAGGTCAAGCTGCTCGAACGGGTGGAAAAAATGGCGCGCGCCAAGGACCCGCGGGTGGTGCAAGTGATGGCGGGCCTGGCCGGCGAATACGATGTGGTGCTGGTGGTGCGCAGCGATGGCGTGCTGGCGGCCGATATCCGCCCGCTGGTGCGGGTGTCGGTGACGGTCATCGTCGAGCAGAACGGGCGCCGCGAAATGGGCTCGTCCGGCGGCGGCGGACGCTACAACTACGGCTATTTCGACGATGTGGTGCTGGAGCGCTACGCGGACGAAGCGGTCAAGGCGGCCGTGGTCAACCTCGATGCGCGTCCGGCCCCGGCCGGACCGATGACCATCGTGCTCGGACCGGGCTGGCCCGGCGTGCTGCTGCACGAAGCGATCGGCCACGGGCTCGAAGGCGACTTCAACCGCAAGGGTTCGTCGGCGTTTTCGGGCCGCATCGGCGAGCGCGTGGCCGCCAAGGGCGTGACCGTGGTCGACGACGGCACCCTGGCCGACCGCCGCGGTTCGCTCAACATGGATGACGAAGGCAATCCGACCCAGTGCACCACCCTGATCGAAGATGGCATCCTCAAGGGCTACATCCAGGACACGATGAATGCGCGCCTGATGAAGATGCCGGTGACGGGCAATGCGCGGCGCGAATCGTTCGCCCACCTGCCGATGCCGCGCATGACCAATACCTACATGCTCGGCGGCGACAAGGACCCGGAAGAAATCCTGGCCTCGGTCAAGAACGGCTTGTACGCGGTCAATTTCGGCGGCGGCCAGGTCGATATCACCAACGGCAAGTTCGTGTTTTCGGCCAGCGAAGCCTACATGATCGAAAACGGCAAGGTCACCTATCCGGTCAAGGGCGCCACCCTGATCGGCAACGGTCCTGACGTGCTCAACCGCGTATCAATGATCGGCAACGACATGCGCCTCGATTCCGGCGTGGGCGTGTGCGGCAAGGAAGGCCAGAGCGTGCCGGTGGGCGTGGGCCAGCCGACCCTGCGCATCGAAGACGTGACGGTGGGCGGCACGGCCTGAATCGTCCCAAGCCGGCCGCTTCAACCGTCGTCGCCGGCACCGTTTCACCTTGGGGGCGCACCGCTGGTGCGCCCTTTGCGTTTTGCCGGCCGGCCTCCTGGGCGCACTCAGAATTTGTACGTGGCCCTCAGGTAAAACGTCCGTCCGAGCGGGTCCGTGTAGCGCGGATCGTAGCCTTGCTGGAAGGCGGTACTCTGGACCGTGAAGGGCGGGTCGTCGTTGAGCAGGTTCTTGACGCCGGCGGTCACGCTGACTTTCTGGTTCGCCGCATACGTGCCCGCCAGGCTCCAGGTCGAGTAATGTCCGACGCGGCCGGGCACGACCCCGTTTTCATCTGGCTGATCGTCGTAACCGGACAGGTAGCGGTTGGACAGGGTCATGGTGAACGGCCCACTGGCCCACCCTAGGCTGGCATTGTGACGCCAGCGAAATACCGGACTGGCATCGGCAAAGCGCCCCGCGTTGACGGTGAACGGCCCGTTGCGTTCGTTCTGGTAGTCGTAGCGGTCCACGTAAGTGCCATCGACCGCCAGGGTAAAGTTGCCCAAATTGCCGCGCGGTAGACGCCACAGCAAGCCCAGGTCGACGCCGCGGGTCTTGACCTCGCCCAGGTTCTGGGTGAGCGTCAGCACGTAGTCGAGCCGGGTGCGGGCGGCATTGTAGAAATACAGGTTCTGGTATTTCTGGTAGTTGCCGAAGACCGATTCCTCCGCCAGTGCGCTGATCTGGTCCTTGAGCCGGATATCCCAGTAATCGAGCGACAAGGTCAGCTCGGGCGTCGGTTCGAGCACGATCCCGGCGCTGTAGGTGCGCGAGCGTTCCGGCTTGACGTCCGGGTTGCCGCCCTGGCGCTGCTTTTGCTGCTGGTCGCAGGCGAGATTGGGATTGGCCCCGGGAACGGGCGTACCGCCCGGACACAGCACCGGATCGTTCCAGGGGTTGCCGGTGTTGGTGGTCGTCTGCGGCCCGTGCAAATCGTACAAGGTGGGGGCGCGGAAGCCCTTGTTGAAGGAGCCGCGCAGCAGTACCTGTTTGCTGGGCTGCCAGCGCAGCGCCACCTTGGGGTTGAAGCTGTGGCCGAAGTCGGTGTAATCGTCGTAGCGCGCGGCCAGATTGACTTCGAGGTCCTTGATGACCGGGATGTTGAGCTCGGTGAACACGGCGCCGATATTCCGGCTGCCGCTCTGGTCCTGGGCGTCGGCGTAGCCGGAACTGGACGCCTGGCTGGCCAGCGCCCGGTTGACCCGGTAGCCGGCTTCGTCGCGCCGGAATTCGCCGCCGATCGCGAAACCGAGCGGGCCGGCGGGCAGGGTGGTCAGCTCGCGGCTGGCCTTGACATCGATCGCGGCGCTCTTGATCCTGGCGCGCAGATATTCGCCCTTGAGCAGTGACTGGCTCAGAAAATCGTTGCCGGCTGGTGTCTGCTCGCCGAACGGGTTGAGCAAGCCATTGCCCACGCCCTCGATGATGCGCTCATCGATCACGTAGCCATTGGTAAAGGCGCTGCGGGCCCGGCCCACCGCATACGACAAACCGGCGCTGTAATCCCAGCCGCCGAGCGTGCCCTCGATGCTGGCCAGCAGGCGGTCCGACAGGCTCACGTCGAGGCCTTCGCGCTTGCCGGTCACCAGCGGCCGCCAGCTGACGTCGAGCGGCTCGCCGGCAAGGCCGGCCACGGCCGGGGTGATGCCGCGGCCCGGATAGAAGGGGCTGGTATTGCTCATGGTCAGGCCGATGCCGGCCAGCGGCGGCGGCGCCACGCGCGCTTCGTTGGTGCTGCGGCTGTGCAGGTATTCCAGGGTGGCGGTGTGATCGGCCCCGAGTTTTTTGCTGAAGCGGCCGAGGAAGGTTTCCTGCTTGGTCAGCGGAATCAAGTCGATGAACTGGGTCGAGTCGAAGCGGCAGTTCGGCGCGCCGCTCAGGTTGGGGATCGAGTAGGGCGGACGGCATCCGCTGGCAAAGCTGGGATTGCCCGAGATGCCTTCTTCGGAAAAAAAATTTGCGGGGAAGGTAGTGCCGCTGGTCTGGTACAGGCCGCGTTCGGGACGCACGCCGGTGCGCGCGAAGTCGCGGTCGGCGGCCATCAGCGGCGACTGGCGGTGCAGGTCGACGATGCCGAGCAGATTGTAACCGTCGGTGGCCAGGTCGCCCCAGCCGCCGATGACATTGATGCGCTGCTCGTCGCCGCCGCCGGAGCCGGTCGGTTCGTACGCTTCCACGCTCACTTCCATGCCGCGGTAGGAACGCTTGGTGACGAAGTTGATCACGCCGCCGATGGCGTCGCTGCCGTAGATGGCGGAGGCGCCGTCGCGCAGCACCTCGACCCGCTCGAGCGCGGCCACGGGAATGATGTTCAGGTCGACCGTATCGGCGAAGAACGGGTGGTTGGCCAGGCGCCGGCCATTGAGCAGCACCAGGGTCTTGTCACCGCCCAGGCCGCGCAGATTGGCGGTGGCGCGCCCGCCAGTGCCGGCGCCGACCGACTGGGATGAGCCGATGGAGGTCTGGTTCATGGGAATGGTGGCCAGCACTTCCTGTACGGTCGAGAGGCCCTGCTTGGCGAAGTCCTCGGCCCGCAGCGAGGTGATCGGCAGTGCGGTTTGCGCCTCCAGGCGTTGCCTGATCGAGGTGCCGACGATTTCGACTTTTTGCATCGGCTGGGAGGCGGCGGACGCCTGGGCCTGGGCCTGGGCTTGGGCTGGCAGGGCCAGCACACCGGCGCCGAGGAGGGCGCCGCCGGCACACAAACGGCGAACGGCGGCGGATAGAATTTTTTCAATCATGTCATGCTCCAGTTGATCCAGTTAACTCGGATAGCGCGCCCGCCGGCGGACCGGAAGGCGATGGAATGTCCCTGCCGAGTACGCCACATCGGGAAACTGATCCAGCTCAGGTATCCGGGCGGAAAAATGAAGCGATGTTTGATGCAGCGCAAGGCCCGACAAGGGGGCTTGGTGACCGAGTTTTGCACCCGGTGCGTTGATGCGACTGATCTGGATCAAACGTGACAGGCATCGGCGCGCCCATTGTGGGGAAGGCGCAACCGCTTGTCGGGTGGGGTCGTGACGGGCGCCGATAAAACAGCTTGCCAATTTGCAGGAATTGTTGTTATAGTCGTTGCACTACTTTTGGATTCTTGCCATGCACAACGTCGTTTTCTTTACCTGCTACTTTTACTTTAGCAATTCCAACCCAAAGGCGGTGGAGTAGCGGCAGGTTCACGTAGCAACGACGAGATCCAGCAACATCCAGAAAACCGCCAGCCATGGCGGTTTTTTTTTAGCCCGACCATTTGAATCACCCAGCCACGGAGAACACCATGCCACGCACCGACGATCTACGCATCCGCGAAATGAAGGAATTGACGCCGCCCTCCCACCTGATCCGCGAGTTCGCCTGCGGCGAGCGCGCCGAGCAGACCGCCAGCGCCTCGCGCGTGGCCCTGCACCGCATCCTGCACGGCCAGGACGACCGCCTGATGGTGGTGATCGGCCCGTGCTCGATCCACGACACCAAGGCGGCCATGGAATACGCGCGCCGCCTGGTCGGCGAGCGCGAGCGCTTCAAGGGCGAGCTGGAAATCATCATGCGCGTGTACTTCGAAAAGCCGCGCACCACGGTCGGCTGGAAGGGCTTGATCAACGATCCGTACATGGACAACAGTTTCCGCATCAACGATGGCTTGCGCATGGCGCGCGAACTGCTGCGCGACATCAACGAGCTGGGCTTGCCGGCCGGTACCGAGTACCTGGACGTGATCAGCCCGCAGTACATCGCCGACCTGATCAGCTGGGGCGCGATCGGCGCGCGCACCACCGAGTCGCAGGTGCACCGCGAACTGGCGTCCGGGCTGTCCTGTCCGGTGGGCTTCAAGAATGGGACCGACGGCAACATCAAGATCGCGGTCGAAGCGATCAAGGCGGCCTCGCAGCCGCACCATTTCCTGTCGGTGACCAAGGGCGGGCATTCGGCGATCGTCTCGACCAACGGCAACGAGGATTGCCACATCATCCTGCGCGGCGGCAAGACCCCCAACTATGACGCCGCCAGCGTGGAACTGGCTTGCCAGCAGATCGCGGCCCAGGGCCTGGCGGCGCGCCTGATGATCGACGCTTCGCATGCCAACAGTTCCAAGAAGCCGGAAAACCAGGTGCCGGTGTGCGCCGATATCGCGGCCCAGGTGGCCGGGGGCGACGAGCGCATCGTCGGCGTGATGGTGGAGTCGCATCTGGTGGCGGGGCGCCAGGATCTGGTGCCGGGCAAGGAACTGGTGTATGGCCAGTCGATCACCGATGGCTGCATCGATTGGGACAGCAGCGTGGCGGTGCTCGAAGGCCTGGCCGCGGCCGTGCGCCAGCGCCGCCTGCGCCAGGACCCATGACGCCTCGCTGACATGACGGGCGGGGCTGCGTCGGCACCCCGCTGTTGATGCGGCGGGCGATGCGGCGCGCTATGCGACGCGCTATGCGACGCGCCGCCGTGCGCGCGCGTATCGAACGGCGCCATGCCGGACAAGGCGCGCTTGAATCGGGCCGAATCGCCTTCCGCGACGAACGGGCGCGGCTGCGCATTGCATACGACGGCAATCAATTACCTTTATTCAATCACAATTTCCCCGCTTGCACGCAAAAAAATGCCGCGCGAACGTATGCACGGCACCAAGCCTGTTGTTTATATACATATTCCGTATTTACCATTGACATCAAATATTCCCATATGTTTCTATCTTGGGCTTGATTGGCAAAAAGGCATAGATGTCGAACGCCAATCGACAAGTCGCTTTAAGCGAAGTGAAGAAGTTCAGCCGACGGAGACAGCGCTATCAGGAACTCGGCTGGTTGTACCTTGCACCGGAAGGACTCCGCAATCCGAAGCCCGGCCACCGCAAGGTTCGCTACTTAAATTGATGCACCCTCCAAAAGATGGTGTTAATACTAATATTTTATAAATCAAGGGATTCACACATGATGACGGAAACCGTTTTATCGCGTTCACTGCGCCTGGTTTTTTCGGGCGGTATCGCCGTCGGCCTTGGCCTAGCAGCACTGCCTGCCGTGGCACAGACCGCTTCCCAGGACAATTCGATGCAGCGCGTCGAAATCACCGGCTCCTCGATCAAACGCGTCGCCGCTGAAACCGCAATGCCGATCACCATCCTGCGCCGCGAAGACATCGAGCGCACCGGCGCCACCTCGGCCCAAGACCTGGTCAACCTGATTCCCGGTAACTTCGGCGGCAACGTGGCGTCGAACAACGTCGGGGCCTCCGGCGTACCGTCGACCGCCAACCTGCGCGCCCTGGGCGCCCGTTACACCCTGGTGCTGCTGAATGGCCGCCGCGTGGCCAACTACGCAGTCGGCAACAACCCGGTCGACTTGAATTCGATTCCGCTGTCGGCCATCGAACGCATCGAAGTACTGCGCGACGGCGCTTCCGCCGTGTACGGCGCCGATGCGGTCGCTGGTGTGATCAACTTCATCCTCAAAAAAGACTACAAAGGGATGGAAGTATCGGCCTACAAGACCCACGTCGACCAAGGCGGCGGCAATACCACCAGCTTTAACCTGACCGGCGGCTTCGGCGACATCTCGACCGACCGCTTCAACGTGCTGTTCAGCGCCAACCACGAAGAAAACGATAAACTGCGCGCGTCCGACCGCAGCTTCTCGACCACCTCCGTGCGTCCCGACCTGGGCATCAACAAGTCCTCGCCGCGTAACGGCGTGCCCAACCTGAAGTTCACCGATTCGCTCGGCAACAGCTATGTCGGCGTGAATCCTTACCGCTACAACGGTTGCAAGAACGATGAATTCAGTCTGGTGGTCATCAGCGAAAAAGGCTGCGGCACCGACTATGTCAAGTACATCGACCTGGTGCCTGAAGCGAAGCACGACAACATCGTTACCCGTGCCGTGTTCAAGGTCAACGAAGGCATGGAACTGTTCGCCGAAGCGGCTTACACCAAGGACAAGATGATCGCGTCCGCCTCGCCGGCGCCTTACACCAATCAAATGAAGTATCCGATCAATGGCCGCTTCTATCCGAAGACGATCAAGCTGCCGAAGGGCCTCAAGCTGCCGGCGGGCTACAAAATGCCGAACGGCACTGTTACGACGGCAGAGAGCGTGCTTGCGGCCGACATGGACGTGACGCCGACAAGTGAGCTGGAGGGTACTTGGCGAACTGTCGCCGGTGGCGGCCGCAACGACCTGACCAAGACCGAGAACACCCGGATCGTGGTGGGTGCCAAGGGCACGATGGCGGGCTGGGATTACGAGACCGCACTGACCTACGGCAAGAACGAAGTCGAGATCCAGTTCGGTCCAGGCAAGTTCAGCTACGCTAAGCTGGAACCTCTGGTCAAAAAGGGTGAAATCAATGTATTCGGTACGCAAGATGCGGCCAGCCTGGCGGCTTTGCTGGGTTCGCAACTGAGCGGCTTTGAAAACGGTGGCACCTCGACCTCGAAAGAGTTCGATTTCAAGATGTCCAAGGAATTGTTCACCCTGCCGGCCGGCGCGGTGGGCTTTTCGGTCGGCACCTCGTATCGCAAGGAAAAGCTGACCCAGGTGTCGTCGGATGTCCTCAAGAATGGTGACGAGGTTGGCGGCGCGGGCGAAGTTCCTGGCGTGTCCGGTGATCGTCAAGTGTATGGCCTGTTCTCGGAAGTGGTTGTTCCGGTCGTTAAGGGTCTGGAACTGAGCGGCGCCGCGCGCTACGACAAGTACAAGAACGGTTTCGGTACCCAATTCGACAACCTGAGCCCGAAACTGAGCTTCACCTACCGTCCGAGCAACGTGATCATGGCGCGTGGTTCGGTGGCGCGCGGCTTCCGCGCCCCAACCCTGGTGGACAACCTCAATCCGAAGGCGCTGAACAACACCTCGTCGAACTTCAGCGATCCGGTGCGTTGCCCGAACGGTAAGGAAGTCGACAGTAAAAATATCGTTGGCGACCGGCAGGATGAGTGCAATGTTCAGCTGACCACGCAGAACAGCGGCAATCCGGACCTCAAGCCTGAGAAATCGAAGCAATACACCTTGGGCCTGGTATTCCAGCCAACGTCGACCATCAGCGGCTCGATCGATTACTGGAATGTGAAAATCGATAAGTCAATCAACGCGATGTCGGAAAACACGGTGTTTGGCGATCCGGTTGCCAACGTCAATCAGTTCTACCGGTATGATCCGGAAATCGAAGATAAGTACTTAAAAGCGAAAGCCGAAGCAGAAGCGCACAATCTGCCGCCTCCGCCAGTGCCGGTCGGCGGCATTAAGCTGCCTTATGCCGCCAATACCAACAAGGACTTCCCGCTCGCCTACGTGGCCCTGCCACGCGTGAACACCGGCAAGTTCTATGCCGCTGGTGTCGATTTCAACCTGAACTATCGCCAGAAGATGGGCGACATGGGCACGGTTGGCGCGAACTACGATTCGACCTACTACAGCAAGCACGGCTACCAGTACCAAGGCTCGCCGGAAGTTAGCGACCTGGGCAACTACAAGGACTTCGGCCCGACCCCGCGCTATCGTCACATGCTGACCCTGAACTACGGCCTTGGCCAGTGGAGCGCTTCGGTAACGCATAACTACACCAAAGGCTACTGGGACTATACCGACCCAGCGTCGATCGCGCCTGACTATCCAGAGCTGCGCAAGGTCGGTGCCTATTCGACCTTCGATGCTACTCTTGGCTGGAAACCGATGAAAAACGTGAGCATGACGTTTGGTATCAAGAACATCGCGGACGAAGATCCACCATCGTCGCGCAATGCCTCCAACTTCCAGGTGGGTTACGATCCAACCTTCACCAACCCACTGGGTCGCACGTTCTACGCACGTCTGAACTACAAGTTCCTGTAATTGCCGGGGTGCGCGGCGGTTGACAGACAGCCATCGCTTACCCTTGTAAGAAACTTGTATGACGTAAAAAACCCCGCCGGACGTTCTGTCCGGCGGGGTTTTTTCTATGGGCGGACGGTGCGCGCTCGCGATGGCCGGCCCTGATCTTCTCGCGGCGCTGGCGCCGGGTGCCGATCTCACCGTCCCTCTGTGGAAGGAAGGCTGCCGTGACGAGCAAACCACGACGGCTGGCAGACGCCCTGAGGCCGCGCCCCGCCGCACTCCCATCACGCACGAGTAATCCATGCCGTACGGACGAAAAAAAACCGCCGGACTGCGGCGGTTTTTTGTCAGCTCAATCCGCTCAGAAAGCGTAGCTGGCGCGCAGGTACACGGCGCGCCCGATCGGGTCGCTGAAGCGTGGATCGTAGCCCTTCTGGAACAGGGTGCCCTGGTTCGAGAATGGCGGCTGTTCGTCCAGCAGGTTCTTCAGGCCGGCGGTCAGGGTCAGGCCCTTGATGCCGCTGTAGCTGCCCGACAGGTTCAGCAGGCTGTACGCCTCGACCTTGTGCTTGAACTCGGGATCGACCTGATTCTGGTCCTGGTACGCCGACTTGAACGATTGCGACAGGGTCGCGCCCCACGGGCCGCTCGACCAGTTCAGCGCGGCGGTATGCTGCCAGCGGAACACCGGCGCCATGTCGGCGTAGCGGCCCACGTTGTGGATGAATTCGCCATTGCGCTCGTTCTGGTAATCGTACTTGTGCACATAGGTGCCATCGACCGTCACGTTGAACTTGCCAACGCTGGTGTTCGGCAGGCGCAGGGTCAGGCTGACGTCGACGCCATCGGTCTTGACTTCGCCCAGGTTGTTGAGGAAGTCTTCGATCGCGTTCGGTGAACCGTCGGGATTGCGCAGGAACAGCGCCTTGTAACGTGCGTAGTTGCCGTAGATCGTTTGCTCCGGCAGGGCCGCGATCTTGTCCTTGAGATGGATGTTCCAGTAGTCGGCCGCGAAGGTCACGCTCGGGATCGGCTCGACCACGGCGCCGAAGGAGAAGGACTTCGATTTTTCCGGCTTCAGGTTCATATTGCCGCCCTGCAGCTTGAACTGTTGCAGGTCGCAATCGCGCAGCGGATTCGAGCCTGGCTGCGGCTTGCCGCCAGGGCACAGGATCGGATCGCTGTAGCTGTCGTTGGTATCGTTGCGCGATGGCGGTCCGTTTTTCTCGAACAGGGTCGGGGCGCGGAAACCGGTGCTGGCCGAACCGCGCACCAGCAATTGCGGCATCGGCTGGTAGCGCAGGCCGATTTTCGGGTTGGTGGTGTGGCCGACGTCGCTGTAGCGGTCGTAACGGGCCGCCAGCTGCATTTCCAGTTCCTTGGTGAATGGCAGGTTCAGTTCGCTGAACAAAGCCTGGATATTGCGCGAACCGGTCTTCGACAGGGAACCCGACAGGCCCGAGCTCGATGCCTGCGAAGCGATCGCACGGTTGACGTTGAAGTCGGCCGTCTCGCGCCGGATTTCAGTGCCGACCGCCACGGCCATCTGGCCGCCGCCCATCGCCATCAGGTCGCGGCTGACCTTGAAGTCGAAGGCGGTGTTCTTCACTTCGGCGCTCTGCACGCGGCCGCGCAGGGCGGTGCTGTCGAGGTAAGTCTTGCCGGCCGCATCCTGCAGCGCGAACGGGTTGAGGATGCCATTGGCCACGCCGGCCGCGAATGCGGCGTCGGCTACGTAGCCGCCCACGAAATCTTCGCTCGACTTCGATACCGAGTGCGACAGGCCGCCCTTGTAATCCCAGCCCGCCAGCAAGCCTTCCATGCCGAGCACGATTCGGTCGGC
This sequence comes from Massilia antarctica, assembly GCF_015689335.1. Classification (GTDB taxonomy): domain Bacteria; phylum Pseudomonadota; class Gammaproteobacteria; order Burkholderiales; family Burkholderiaceae_D; genus Telluria_A; species Telluria_A antarctica. The sequence continues at coordinate 3,289,899 of NZ_CP065053.1, forward strand.
CTTGCCTGCCGAATCGATGGTGCGCTGGCCCGATTCAAGCGGACGCCAGTTGATCGACAGCGGCTCGCCCGACACCCCGCTCTTCGGATAGAACTTGCTGGTGTTCGGCATGATCAGCCCGGTCTGCGGCGGCGGCGCCGTGCGCGAGGTCACATCATTTTGCGAATGCAAGAATTCCAGGCTGGCCAGATGGTCGGCGCCCAGCTTCATGCTGCCGCGCGCGAAGATGGCCAGTTGTTTCTGGTCGGGCATGCTGTCGATCTGGCGCGTGTAATCCTGGCGGCAGATGCCGGCCGCGTTCGGCACCGAGAAGGGCGGGTTGCAACCCGTGGCCCAGCCCGGATTGCCGGACTTGTCGGCGCCGGCATCGTAGTAGTTGCCGGGGAAGGTGGTGCCGGAAGTGAGGTTCAGGCCGCGGCTCGGGACGATCCCGGTTTTCGAGAATTCGCGCTGCTGCGAATTGATCGATTCCTGCTTGTGCCAGTCGACCACGCCGAAGACGTTGAAGCCGTCCTTGTCGAGGTTGCCGAAGCCGGAGGACAGGTTGATGCGCTCTTCATCGCCGCCTGCCTTGCGCGGGCGCACCAGTTCGCCGGTGATGGTGGTGGTGGTGACCGAGCGCTTGGTGATGAAGTTGATCACGCCGCCGATGGCGTCGGTGCCGTAGATCGCGGAAGCGCCGTCGCGCAGCACTTCAACCCGGTCCAGGGCGGACAGGGGAATCATGTTCAGGTCGACGCTGGAGCTGTCGTACGGGTGGTTGGCGAGGCGCCGGCCGTTGAGCAGCACCAGGGTCTTGTCGCCGCCCAGGCCGCGCAAATCGGCGCTGGCCTGGCCGCCGGTCGGCAAGCCGCTGCTGTTGCCGCCAACGACGTTGCCGCTGCCCATGGTGGTCTGGTTCGATGGAATGCGCGACAGCGCTTCCTGGGCCGTGGTCAATCCCTGCTTGATGAATTCGTCGGCTTTGATGACGCTCAGCGGCGTGGCGGTTTCGCTTTGCATGCGCTTGATCGACGATCCGGTGATCTCGACGCGCTGCATTGGCTGGCCGTCCTGTGCGAACGCCGCGCCTGCGAGTCCGCCGCCGGCGGCGAAGATCGCGCCCAACGACAGGGATAATACGGTTGGCTTCATCATGCTGTTCAACTCCATCCAAAAGTGAGAGGGGACTATAGAATCATCAGGTAGTGCGGGTGTCAATCGTGCAAGATTAGCTTTGATCAAAATACAACGGAAATGAGTAAATTGTTTAGCTTGATTTACAAAGTAAGCTTCCAGTCAGCAATCATGTTCCTGCAGGCAGCAACTGGCGCGGCGCGACAGTGCGTGCATATACATACTGGCGCGGCAGGACAATGAAAAAGGGCGACACCAGCGCGTCGCCCCTCATGCGGTCCCTACCGGTTCAGGCTAGAACTGGTAGCGCGCGCCGGCCTTGAAGTAGCGGCCGATGGCGCCGCTGGCATCCATCGGGTTGTAGCTCATGCCGCCGTAGGTGAGTGGATCGAGCGGTGCGATCTTGTCGAACACATTGTTGATCGAACCGAACAGCTGGAAGTTCTTCGACACGTTGTAGCGCACCGACAGGTCGGTCGAGGTGAACGAGGCCAGGGTGCATTCGGCGTTCGGGGCCGGCCTGCCGTCGGCAAACTTCGACGCGCAGATGTCGCCCTCGAATCCCACGTTTTTCATCTTCGAGCGGTAGTTGGTGGTGGCCGTCAGGTTCAGGTCTTGCCAGTCCCAGCCTGCGACAAAACTGATCTTCTGCTTGGGCGTGCCGGCGCAGTTGGAGGTGTCGCAGTTGCCGTGGGTGCCGGCGTACTGGTACTTGACGGCGGCCGACTCGGCCCGGATCCACGAATCGATGTAGGTCCAGGTCAGGCCCAGGTTGGCACGGCCGAAGTCGCCGAGGCGGAACTTCTGCTTGATGTCCACGTCGACGCCCTTGATCTCGGTGAAGCTCGAATTGCGATACGGTGCGTTCGAGATCAGGAGGGTGCCGGTGTTCGGAATGGCCACCCCGCCCACCACCAGGTTGTTATCGGCACGCACGGCGGTCGGCAGGGCTGCCGCTTCGTTGTACGGCAGCGGATTGATTTCGTCGCTGCGCTTGATCTTCCACAGGTCGACCGACAGGCTGGTATCGTTGAGCGGATCCCAAACCATGCCCAGGGTCATGCCTTTCGAGGTTTCCGGCTTCAGGTTGGGGTTGCCCACCTTGACTGCGGCCAGCGAGACCGAGCAATCGGTGGCGCTGCCGCCGCCGGCTGCCGGCGTGCCGCCAGGACAGCGGATCGGATCGCGCGTGGTGGCGGTGCCGGTCGAACGCGACGAGGCGCTCGCTTCGGCGGCGCCCGGCGCGCGGAAGCCTTCCGAATACGTGCCGCGCAGGGCGAAGGTTTTGAGCGGGGTCCACTTGGCGCCGAATTTCGGCGTGCTCGACGAGAAGTTGGTGTACTTGTCGTAACGCAGCGCGGCCGACAATTCCACCGATTTCAATACCGGCGCCGCCACTTCGAGGAAGACCGCCGAAATCTTTTCCTGGCCCTTGGCGGCCACGTAGGACGAGTTGATGCTGCCGTCCTCGGTGCCCGACAGGGATGGGTTGTCGAGTTTTTCGCGGCGGTGTTCGCCGCCCACGGCCAGGCCCATGGCGCCGCCCGGCAGCTGGAACAATTCGCGCGAAGCCTTGAAGTCGACGATGTCGAGCTGGGTGGTCGAATGCGAGGTGGCGGTGCGCACCATGGCCGCGTACAAGGAGGCCGGGTTCTTGCCGGCCTGCTCGCCGATGTAATACGGGAAGTACTGGCTGGCCGAATTGCCCAGCGCATCCTTGACCACGCGCAGGTTCAGCATATTGCTGTACAAGAGATCGAGTTTCGATTCCGAATGGACGTAGGAGGTGTCGAAATCCCAGCCCATGGCGGCGCCCTTCATGCCCACCACGATCCGGTTGAATTCATTGTTGACCGAACGCTCGCTCGGACCGACATCGAAGGCCGAGTAGCGCACGCGCACCGGCACGCCGTACGGGTTTTGCGGGTGGTTGGCGGCGAGCATCATGGTGGTGCCGGCGCCGGAACCCCAGTTGGTCACGCCGGTCGGGTTGCCGGCCGATGGCGGACCGGCATAGGTGCGGGTGATTTCGCCGGGAACCAGGGTGAACGAGGTATCGCGTTTCGAATAACCGAGTTCGCCGTAGACTTGCAAGTCCTCGCCCAGCTTCTTGGTGGCGCGCGTGTACAGGTTAAAGCCATCGACCTGCGGCTGCATCGAACGGAACTGGTCGTGGTGCCACAGGCAGCCGCCTTGCGGATCGCTGTTGGCGGTCTTCGACAGGGCGCTGCAGCCGGGCAGGGACACATAGGTATTGTTGGCCGGGTTGCGGATCGAGCCGGTCGGGCTGGCGCCGGTGTTGTTGCTGCCGGCCAGGTAGCCGGAAGCGAACTGGGTATCCATCGCATAGCCGTACGGACGCAGGTCGCCGTGGCCGATCCAGGCGCGGTTGGCGCGGTCCTTGTTTTTGAGTTCGTTGTTGGTGTAGTACTCGGCGTTGACCAGCACGTTGTAGCCGTCGGCATCCAGGGTGCCCTTGCCCCAGGTCAGCGAACCCTTGGCCATTTCGCCGTCCTTGTATTTGGACTCGCCCAGGGTGCCCTTGGCGATCAGGCCCGTGAAATCCTTGCGCAGGATGATGTTGACCACACCCGCGATCGCGTCCGCGCCATAGGTCGAGGAGGCGCCGTCTTTCAGCACTTCGATGCGCTCGACCGCTTCCATCGGAATGGTGGACAGGTCGGTAAAGCTCTTCTGGCCATCGTCGGCGCGTGCGAACGGCGCCATGCGGCGGCCGTTGAGCAGCACCAGGGTCGAAGTGGCGCCGAGGCCGCGCAGCGAAATCGCGGTCGAACCGGCGGCAAAACCGTTGCCGAAGCCTGTCGGCAGGGAACCGGCGCCATCGGCGGTCAGGGTCTGGAGGTATTCCGCGACCGTGCCCTTGCCGGACTTGGCCATGTCTTGCGCGGTAATCACTTGCACTGGTGACGCGGTTTCGGCGGTGGCGCGCTTGATGCTCGAACCGGTGATCTCGACGCGCTGGATGGGTGCTGCTGCAGCTGCGTCTTGCGCCATGGCCGGCGCGGCCACGGAAAATGCTGCCGAAGCGATCGCCAGAGAGACGGCGTGCGCAATTGCGGTTTTTCTAAACATGTGTAACTCCAGAGGGTATCAATGTTAAAGACGTCTGTATCTGCATGCCTGTTTCGCTTTTTGCACCTTTTCCAGCACAGGCTTGCTGAAATCGGCGCAAAAGGCATGCAGTCTCCCGTTTTCTTGGGAAATAGTTGGTGAGAACATTTTCCAAGCGCACATATATCAACACCTGAGTGTCTGACTGTCAATGTACGCACTGTTCATTTTGGCAGCGAAACAACAGTTTCCCGACGCTACAATTTTGTACTTGAATTTGTGGGCGTAGTCTGCCGTCGGCCTGTATTGACAGGGCTGCGGCGACAGCATGGCGCAGGTGAACATTGTTCGCCTGTCATGACCGCGCGCGGCCGAAATGCGCTATCGTGATGGCCTGCGTATTAGCGCAACCGAACCGGACCACGACCAGGAAAGACCGCGCCACAGCCCATGCTTGCCTATCTCCTGCGCCGCCTGTGGCAGATGCTGCCCACCATGGCCGGTGTCGTGCTGCTGGTGTTCATCTTGTTTAACTGGATTGGCGGCGATCCCGCGTATCTGCTCGCCGGCAAGATGTCCGATGCCGCCGAGATCGAGAATATCCGGCGCCAGCTCGGCACCGACCAGCCGATGCACGTGCAGCTATGGATCTTCGTCAGGCAGATCCTGACCTTCGACTTCGGCAACGCCTGGAGTACGGGCGAGCCGGTCTCGCGCATCATCGCCAGCCGGCTGGGACCATCCTTGACGGTACTCATTCCCCTGACCGTGATCGAGACCGTGACCGGCATCGCGCTGGCCCTGGCCGTGGCCTTCGTGCGCGGCTCGCTGACCGACCGCGTGGTGATGATTTCCTGCACGGTCGGCATGTCAGTCAGTATGTTGGTGTACATCATCGCCTTCCAGTACGGCCTGGCCTACAAAATGGGCCTGTTTCCGGTGCAGGGCTGGGGTACGGGACTGGGCGAGAACCTGCTGCGCTATGCGGCGCTGCCGGTGCTGATCGGGCTGGCTGTGTCGATCGCCCCGACCCTGCGCCTGTACCGCAGTTTCGTGCTCGACGAAGTGCACCAGGACTACGTGCGCACGGCGCGCGCCAAGGGGCTGTCCGAACGGCGCATCATGTGGGTGCACGTGCTGCGCAACGCCGCCATTCCCATCATCACGCACGTGATGGCGAACCTGCCGGCGCTGCTGATCGGCGCGTTCTTGCTGGAACGGTTTTTCGGCATTCCCGGCATCGGGCGCGAAGTCATTCTCGCGGTCGAGCGCAGCGATTTTCCGGTGATCAAAGCCATCACCGTGGTGGTCGCCGCCGCCACCATGGTCTTCAATTTGCTGGCCGACCTGCTGTACAAGGCGGTCGATCCGCGCGTGCAGCTCGCATGAGCTCCGGCGCGCCAGCGGGCGGCATGGATCACAGGCCGGCGGGCCTGTGGACCCTGGCCATGCGGCGCCTGCGCGCCGACCGGATCGCGATGCTGTCGCTGGGCGTGGTGGCGCTGTTCCTGGCCATGCTGACCCTCTCGCTCATGGGCGTCGTCGCCGCCGGCTGGGAAGAGGAGGTGGCGGCCACCTATGCGCCGCCATCGTTCATCGGCCCCGACGGGTTGATGCGGGATTTGATGCGGCAGGGCGCCGGCACGGCGCCAACGGCGCCGCCGGCCAACGTGTTCGATCCGCTGGCCGCCGATATCGCCGCGATTATCGAAGAACAGGGCGCCGCCATCACCGCTCCGCCGCCGCCGCGCCTGGCCACCCTGGCGTTCGGGGCCGACAAATGGGGGCACGACGTCCTGCTCAAAACCATCAAGGGCGGCGAAACCTCGATCGTGGTGGGGCTGGCGGCGGCGCTGCTGGCCGTGGCGCTGGGCACCTTGTTCGGCGCCTTCTCCGGCTACTTCGGCGGCGTGGTCGACGACCTGTTCAACTGGCTCTACAATGTGTTCACCTCGATTCCGCCGATCCTGATGATCCTGGCGGTGGCCGCCGTGCTGCAGCACAAGGGCGTGACCACCATCGTGCTTATTCTCGGGCTGACCGGCTGGACCGGGCCGTACCGCCTGATCCGCGCCGAGTACATGAAGCACAAGGGGCGCGAGTACGTGATGGCGGCCGACGCCATCGGCGCTTCGCACTGGCGCAAGATGTTCTCGCATATTTTTCCGAACGTCAGCCATGTGGCGCTGGTGCAGCTGTCGATCCTGGCGGTGGGCTTCATCAAGGCCGAAGTGATTCTCAGTTTCCTCGGCTTCGGGGTGCCGGTCGGCGTGGTGTCCTGGGGGAGCATGCTGAACGAAGCGCAGAACGAACTGATCCTCGGTAAATGGTGGCAGCTGACCGCCGCCGCCACCGCCATGGCGCTGCTGGTGACGGCGTTTTCGCTGTTGACCGATGCGCTGCGCGATGCGCTCGATCCGACACTCACATAGAAGGCCCGCATGCTGCTGCAAGTAGAGAACCTGCGCATTGCCTTCTGCATCGACAAGCACACCACGGCCGAGGCGGTGCACGGCGTGTCGTTCGCGGTGCCGCGCAACACGACCGTCGCGCTGGTGGGCGAGTCCGGCAGCGGCAAGTCGGTCAGCGCGCTCGCGGTGATGGGTTTGCTGGCGCCGGAAACGACCTTGATCGATCCGGCCTCGAGCATCGTGTTCGACGGGCGCGAGCTGCTGGCGCTGCCCGCCAGGGAGCGGCGCCGCCTGTGCGGCAAGGAAATCGCGATGATCTTCCAGGAGCCGATGTCCTCGCTCAATCCTGTGCTCACGGTCGGCTACCAGATCGGTGAAGTGCTGCGCCTGCACATGGGCCTGAGCGCCAGGCAGGCGCGGGCGCGAACCCTGGCCTTGCTCGATGAGGTGGGCATGCCGGACCCGGCCCGCAAGATCGACGCCTATCCCGGCCAGCTGTCGGGCGGCCAGCAGCAGCGCGTGATGATCGCCATGGCGATCGCGTGCGAGCCGGCCCTGCTGATCGCCGACGAGCCGACCACCGCGCTCGACGTCACCATCCAGAAGCAGATCATGGCGCTGATCGCGCGCCTGCAACAGCGGCGCGCCATGTCGGTGCTGTTCATCACGCACGACCTGGGACTGGTCGGCGAGATTGCCGACCACGTCATCGTGATGCGCCACGGCGAGGTGCGCGAGCAGGGCCTGGCGCAACAGGTGCTCGAGCAGCCGGCGGACGCCTACACGCGCGCGCTGCTGCATTGCCGCCCGCGGCTGGACCGGCGTCCGCTGCGCCTGCCGGTGCTGGACGATTACCTGGACCATCAGTTGGAAGTGCCCGAGCAGGCCGCCGCAGCGCAGCGCGTGCGTGGCTACGCCGCGGGTGACGAGGAAGTGCTGGTCGTGCGCAAGCTGAGCAAGAGCTTTTATGCACGTGAGGGCTTGTTCGGCCAGCGCGAAATGCGCGCGCTCAGCGACGTCTCGTTCACCCTGGCGCGCGGCAAGACCTTGGGTGTGGTGGGCGAGTCGGGCTCGGGCAAGAGCACGCTCGGACTGACCCTGCTGCGGCTGCACCGGGCCAGCGGCGGCAGCGCGATCTTCGACGGCAAGGACCTGATCGGCATGGCGGCGCGCGATTTTCTGCCCTACAAGCGGCGCATCCAGATCGTGTTTCAAAACCCCTACGCCTCGCTCAATCCGCGCTTCACGGTGGGGCAGATCCTGTTGGAGCCGATGCGCATCCACCGCATCGGCGCCCATGACGGCGAGCGCACGGCCATGGCGCTGCAACTGCTCGACAAGGTGGGTTTGCCGGCGCAGGCGATGCAGCGCTATCCGCACGAATTTTCGGGCGGGCAGCGCCAGCGCGTCGCCATTGCACGCTGCCTGACCATGCGTCCGGAGATTCTCGTGTGCGACGAATCGGTGTCGGCGCTCGACGTGTCGGTGCAGGCGCAGGTACTCAATCTGCTGCAAGACTTGCAGGACGAATACCGCATGAGCTACATCTTCATTTCGCACGACCTGTCGGTGGTGAAGTACATGGCCGACCGGGTCATGGTGATGCGCGCGGGCGAGGTGGTGGAAATGGCCGATTCCGACGAGCTGTATCGCCATCCGCAGCATGCGTACACCAGGGCCTTGCTGGCGGCGATTCCACGCGCCTGACGCCGTGCATGCCGCAGGGCGGCTGCCGCAATGCCGGTTGCGGGCGATGTGCGGCGCGTTTTCGGCTAAGATAGCGGCATGCCCAATCTTATCGACATGCTTCAGCTCTACGGTGTGCTCATCGTGTTTGCCCTCGTACTGGTCGAGCAAATCGGGCTGCCGATTCCCGCCTTCCCCATCCTGATCGTGGCCGGCGCGCTGGCCGCGGGCGGCGAGATCAGCTGGCCGATGTGCCTGGCCGTGAGCATCGGCGCCTGCCTGATCAGCGACGTGTTCTGGTTCAACGCGGGGCGCTTTTACGGCAAGCGCATCCTGCGGCTGCTGTGCAAAATCTCGCTTTCGCCCGACTACTGCGTCAGCCAGACCGAAGACCGCTTCAAGCGCTTCGGTCCCAAATCCTTGATGGTCGCCAAGTTCATTCCGGGCTTCAATATCATTGCCTCGCCCATGTCCGGCGCACTGGGCGTGAGCACGCCGCGCTTCCTGGCCTTCAGCATGACCGGCAGCCTGTTGTGGAGCGGCACCGGGATCGCCATCGGCGCCATCTTCCACAGCAGCGTCGACAAAGTGCTGGCCATGCTCGAAGACATGGGCGGCACCGCCCTGATGGTCTTGCTGACCTTGCTTGCCCTGTTCGTCTTGTACAAGTACATCGAACGGCGCCGCTTCCGCCAGGGCATGCAGATCGAGCGCATCAGCATGAGCGAGCTGGTCCAGCTGATTCGCGGCGGGGAACAGCCGATCATCGTCGACGCCCGCAGCGTCACCGCCCAGCAGCTCGAACAAGCCGTGCCCGGCGCGTTGATCTACAACGCCCGCGCGCCCGACAGCTTCATGGCGCTGCTCGACAAGGAACGCCACATCGTCGTCTATTGCAGCTGCCCGAACGATGTCACGGCGGCCCAGGTCGCCAAGCTACTGATTTCCAAGGGCTACCACCGTGCCCGACCCCTGCATGGCGGACTGGACGCATGGAACGCCCACCACAGCGGCGCGAGCGACCCGCAAACTGCCCACGTCGGCTGATCACGCGACATCCAGCCCCGTTTCGTCCCCGCTGCGCGTACCTATACTACGGACAAGGTTGCCTGAACTCGGCTTGATGCAAGAATTTTCCCTATTAATGTACTAAAACTACAAAGAAAGCTTGCACCTTGGGCATGTGATCCATTAAGCTTGGCGAGTCCATAGAACACTCGCCACCATGACTCAGCAATACACCGCGCCATCTTCTGTTTCCCCGTCCCCTGGCTACGCTGACGGGCCGCGCCTGCTGGCAGACATCGGCGGCACCAACGCCCGCTTCGCGCTGGAGACTGCTCCCGGGCAGACCGGCCTGATCGATGTCCTGCCCTGTGCCGACTATCCGACCCTGGCCGATGCATTGCGCGCCTACCTCGGCTCGCCGAAGCTGCTTGCCGCCGGCGTGGGCGCCTTGCGTCACGCGGCGCTGGCCATCGCCAACCCCATCACCGGCGACCTGGTGCGCATGACCAACCATCACTGGGAGTTTTCGATCGCCGCCTTGCGGCTCGAATGCGGCTTCGAGACCCTGGAAGTGGTCAACGACTTTACCGCGCTGGCACGGGCCTTGCCGCACCTGGCCGCTGCCCAGAAACAGCAGGTCGGCGGCGGCGTGGCGCGTGCGCATACGCCGCTGGGGCTGGTCGGGGCCGGGACCGGGCTGGGCGTGTCGGGGCTGATTCCGGCCGGCGACAGCTGGACCGCCTTGCTCAGCGAAGGCGGGCACGTGACGTTTTCGCCGGCCAACGAGACCGAAGTGGCGATCTTGCAGTTCGCGTGGCGCCAGTACGAGCACGTCTCGGCCGAGCGCATGCTGTCGGGCGACGGTATCGAGCTGATCTACCGCGCGCTGGCGCACCATACGGGCCACGTGGCGCAGGAGCTGGACGCGCCCGAGATCTCGCGGCGCGCGCTGGCGGGGGAGTGCGCCCTGTGCGACCGGGCGATCGAAACCTTTTGCGGCATGCTCGGCACGGTGGCCGGCAACCTGGCGGTCACCTTGGGGGCGCAGGGCGGCATCTATATAGGTGGCGGGATTGTGCCGCGCCTGGGCGAGCGCTTCGCGCGGTCGTGCTTCCGCAGCCGTTTCGAGCAGAAAGGGCGCTTCGTCAGCTACCTGGCGCAAGTGCCGACGTTCGTGATTACGGCCGAGTATCCCGCCTTCCTGGGCGTGTCCGCCATCCTCGCCGAAAAGCTCGGCAGCTAGGAAATTTCCCCACGAACGAAGCCTTTTCCCTCACAAACTCCCACAACCGGGGTCTGACCTCTGATTAGCAATTCGTGCATTTCAAGGAATTTCCCAGCACCGGGGTCTGACCTCTGATTAGCAATTAATTGCGAAATCCACCGAGGTAAACGAGATTTCGGCACGGTCGCTGTCTGAGAAATGGGCCATGGCGCATCGCGTTCATAGGGCGGCGGCGGAACTGGCGCGGGCGGCCGCTTTATCTTGCATCCTCCACGCAACTCATTGCTAATCAGAGGTCAGACCCCGGTTTGGGGGTGTTTTGCAGCCGGCGGGCAATTTATTGCTAATCAGAGGTCAGACCCCGGTTTGGGGTGCTGGCCATTTTGGTGCATGGCATTTGCGGGCGATTCCGACGCCGCTGCTTGTCCTTTTCGCGCTTTTATCAGGTACAATGGCCGCAGTTGGAGGAAACGATGTCGATCGTTCGTGTAGTGCGCGCCCGGAGCTTGGCCTCCCTGCCGCTGCGGCGAACCAGCGTTTCTCTTGAAAATCAACGGTTTAGCCTCGCCAGGTATGCAGGTGACCGTGTGGCAGGGTTCGCATCTCGCCACCAGTAATATTCCCGCCCAGCGCGCTTCGTCCCGGGCGACGGATTCCAGTTTCAACGTGTTTATCTGCAAAATGGCGTCATTCTGTGGCGCGCGCTGCCATGCGTTGAGTGGTATTTGTTTGATTTTTTCTCTGCAGACCTAATTGCAACATCCGCACACGACATCGTTATGAATACTGATGAGGCCAAACAGGTCCTCGAAACCGCTTTGCTCTGTGCGCGCGAGCCCATGTCGATTCATGGCATGAAGAAGCTGTTCGTCGATGTCGATGACCATGGCCGCCCGATCGGCGCCGGGGTCGGCGCCGATACCATCAAGATCATGCTGGAAGAATTGCGCCGCGATTGGAGCGAGCGCGGCATCGAAATCGTCAGCCTGGCCAGTGGCTGGCGCTTCCAGAGCCGCCCGGAAATGAAGCAGTATCTCGATCGCCTGAGCCCGGAAAAGCCGCAGAAGTATTCGCGCGCGACCCTGGAAACCCTGGCGATCATCGCGTATCGCCAGCCAGTCACCCGCGGCGATATCGAAGAAATCCGCGGCGTTGCCGTCAATTCGCAGACGATCAAGATGCTGGAAGACCGCGGCTGGATCGATGCCATCGGCTACCGCGATGTGATCGGCCGCCCGGCTTTGCTGGGCACGACCAAGCAGTTCCTTGACGATTTGGGCTTGAATTCGCTGTCCCAGCTGCCTGCGTTGCAGCAAATCAGCGACATGCCGGGCGGTCACGAAATGGAAGCACTCGAGGCGGCCTTGCAGGAAAATTTTGATAAAGCGGCGGCCTCGGAGGCCGCAAACGACGATGGTGCAGGTAGCGGCGACGCGCGGGAAGACTTTCCTTCCGCCGTCGCGGATGCGGCCGGCTCCGATACTTCATCTCTTGAAGTCCTCATTCACGACCCTGCGCCAGAAATAACGGTTGACGCTGCGCCAGGTCAGCACAACCAAGAAACGAATAATGAATCCAACTAAACCGACTGAGACAAGTAGCGCCGACGTAACAGGCATGGATGAGGCCGTAACCAAGCCGAAACGCCGCACCAAGGCACAGATAGAGGCGGACGCCGCCGCCGGCATCGACGCGCCGAAACCGAAGCGCGCCGCCGCCAGGAAGGCCGCCGTCGAAGGCGAGGCCGCCGTACCAGCCCAGGCCGACGCGCCAGGCGATTCGCCAGCCGAGGCCAAGGCTGCGGCCAAGCCGCGGGCCAGGAAAGCCGTCGCCGTGGCGGCGGATGCGTCCGCCCCTGCCGCCGCCGTCGCACCGGTTGCCGCTGCCCCGGCGGCCGCGCCCGCAAGCGCAGCGCCGCTCGCCGACGCGCCAGTCCCGGCCGCCCGCAAGCCGCGCGCGCCAAAAGCAGTCGCCGCCGAGGCCGCGCCTGCGCCGGCAAGCGATGCCGCTCCAGCCGACGGCGCCGCGCCTGCGAACCAGGAACGCGGTCCACGTCCGCCACGCGGTCCGCGCCAGATGCGCGAACTGCGCGGCCAGCGCGAAGCGCGCGTCCAGATGGAGCGCGCCGAATCGGGCGAGCCGGAGGTGGTCGCAGAAGCACCCGCCGAGCCGGTGGTCCGCCCTGAGCGCGGTGCGCGCCCCGAGCGCAGCCTCGATGCCAAGCCGCGCGTGAAAAAGAACAAAAAAGGCAATCCGGGCTTGCAGCATCACGGCAAGAACAAGATGAACGATGCCGATGCCGCGTTTTCGTACGTGACCTCGGACGCCTTCGACGCCAACGATGGCGGCCGCGCGCAGCCGGCCAAGCTGGTGCGCCGCGACCTGACCTCCGACGACGACGCGCCGAAGCTGCACAAGGTGCTGGCCGAAGCCGGTCTCGGTTCGCGCCGCGACATGGAAGACCTGATCGTCGCCGGGCGCGTTTCGGTCAATGGCGAGCCGGCCCACATCGGCCAGCGCATCCTGCCGACCGACGCCGTGCGCATCAACGGCAAGCTGATTCACCGCAAGGTCACCAGCAAGCCGCCGCGCGTGCTGGTGTACCACAAGCCGGCCGGCGAAATCGTCAGCCATGACGATCCGGAAGGCCGTCCTTCGGTGTTCGACCGCTTGCCGACCATGAAAGCCGGCAAATGGCTGGCCGTCGGCCGCCTCGACTTCAATACCGAAGGCTTGCTGCTGTTTACGACCTCGGGTGACCTGGCCAACCGCCTGATGCACCCGCGCTACAACATCGACCGCGAGTACGCCGTGCGTACCCTGGGCGAGCTGGAAGAGGGCATGCGCCAGAAGCTGCTGGCCGGCGTCGAGCTCGACGACGGCGTGGCGTCCTTCACCAAGATCGCCGACGGCGGCGGCGAGGGCATCAACAAATGGTACCGCGTGGTCATCGGCGAAGGCCGCAACCGCGAGGTGCGCCGCATGTTCGAAGCGATCGGCCTGACCGTCTCGCGCCTGATCCGTACCCGCTACGGCATCATGACCCTGCCAAGCAACCTCAAGCGCGGTCGCTGGGATGAGATGGAAGAAAACACCGTGCGCGACTTGCTGGTCGCATTTGGCGTCGAGAAGAAGGGCGCCGGCGCCGATGCGCGCGGTCCGAAAGGCCGCGGCGAGGCCAAGCCGCGCAGCGATGAAGACAAGCGTTCCGATGGTAACCGCATCGATCGGGTCGACGCCAACCGCAATGCCGATCCGTTTGGTCCGCCAAACGGACGTGGCGGCGCGGGACGCGGCGCCGGTGGCCGTCCGCAGGGACGTCCGGGTGGCGCCGGCGGCATGGGCGGCATGGGCGGCCAGCCGCGCAGCGCCGGCGGTTTCGATGGCCAGAGCCGTGGCCAGGGTCGTCCGCAGGGTGATGGCCAGCCGCGTTCGGCGCGTCCGCAGGGCGATGCGCAGCCGCGCAGCGGCCGTCCGGGTGGCGGCAATGGTGGCAATGGCGGCAATGGCGGCAATGGTGGTAACGGCGGCGGGGCCAAGGGGCCGCGTCAGCCCGATCCGCTGCAAACGACCTTCGGTTTCGGCAATGCCGGCGGCGGTAATCGCCGTCCGCAGGGTCCGCAAGGCCCGCGCAGCGCCGATCACGGCATGCCGCGCCGCGGTCGCCGGGGTTAAGCGCTAGCTCGTCGTTCCCGTAGCCATGGACACGTCGTTCCCGCGCAGGCGGGAACCCAAGCTCGACGCGTAGCCACAGGCGACTCCGCAAACTTGGGTTCCCGCCTGCGCGGGAACGACAGTAGCGGTGTTGTTTTGTGATCCGCGCTGTCGCGCACGCATCGCCGCACGGCACCCGCCCTGCGGCCTTTGTTTTAAAATTGTTAAGTGTTGTATGCCTGTTCATTTGCCCGTCATCGGATTGCGAACGGCCCGATAACAGGTTATAATCTGCAGCCTAATAAAAGTTCTTCCCACCACAGACTGGTGCAAGTGCTTTCATCCGGTTGGGAGTATAGGAAGATGGGCAGATGCCCATTTTTTTTTTGGTAAATCGTTTTTAGTGGTCCCGCGGGACCGTGATCTGGAGAACTTGTTTGCAGCAGTTTGAATTAATCGCCAAGACAGTCGGTGGCCTGGGCTACGAACTCGTTGATGTCGAACGGGGCGAGCGCGGCATCCTGCGCGTGTATATCGATTTCACTGCAGCCGACGCGGCCGAAAAAGGCCCGATTACGGTCGAGGACTGCGCCACCGTGAGTCACCAGCTGTCGCACGTACTGACTGTGGAAAACGTCAACTACGAACGCCTGGAAATCTCGTCGCCGGGGCTCGACCGCCCGGTGCGTACCCTGGCCGATTTCGCGCGTTTCGCCGGTTGCGAATGCACCGTGAAGCTGCGCGTGGCCATGCCCGGTACGGCCGACCGCAAGACCTACACTGGTATCTTGCAGGCCCCGCAAGGCGAGAATGTCGCATTGGAATTTGAAAGCAAGGATGGTCCGGCGCTGTTGGAGTTTACGCTCGCCGACTTGGATAAGGCACGCTTGGTGCCGCAGGTGGATTTTAGGAGTCGCAAAGCATGAGTCGCGAAGTTTTGTTATTGGTTGATGCGCTGGCGCGCGAAAAAAATGTCGATAAAGATGTGGTCTTCGGGGCGCTCGAATTCGCCTTGGCGCAAGCCACGAAGAAGCGTTACGAGGGCGAAGTCGACATTCGCGTGTCCATCGACCGTGATTCGGGCGAGTTCGAATCCTTCCGCCGCTGGCACGTCGTGCCCGACGAGGCCGGCCTGCAACTGCCCGACCAGGAAATCCTGCACTTCGAAGCCAAGGAGAACATCCCCGACATCGAAGTCGACGAATATATCGAAGAACCGATCGAGTCCGTCGAATTCGGCCGCCGCTTCGCGCAGGACACCAAACAGGTGGTCCTGCAGCGTGTGCGCGACGCCGAGCGCGAGCAGATCCTGGTCGACTTCCTGGAGCGCGGCGACTCGCTCGTGACCGGCACCATCAAGCGCATGGAACGCGGCGACGCGATCGTCGAATCGGGCAAGATCGAAGCCCGCCTGCCACGCGACCAGATGATCCCGAAAGAGAATCTGCGCATCGGCGACCGTGTGCGCGCTTACATCCTGCGCATCGACCGCAATATGCGCGGCCCGCAGGTGATCCTGTCGCGCACCGCGCCGGAATTCATCATGAAGCTGTTCGAACTGGAAGTGCCGGAAATCGAACAAGGCTTGCTGGAAATTAAATCGGCTGCCCGCGATGCGGGTGTGCGCGCCAAGATCGCCGTGTACACGGCCGACAAGCGCATCGACCCGATCGGTACCTGCGTCGGCATGCGCGGTTCGCGCGTGCAGGCCGTGACCGGTGAACTGGGCGGCGAGAGGGTCGACATCGTGCTGTGGTCGGAAGATCCGGCCCAATTCGTCATCGGTGCCCTGGCCCCGGCGAATGTGTCGTCGATCATGGTCGACGAAGAAAAGCATGCGATGGACGTCGTGGTCGACGAGGAAAACCTGGCGATCGCGATCGGCCGCTCCGGCCAGAACGTGCGCCTGGCTGCCGAGCTGACCGGCTGGAAGATCAATATCATGACGGCCGAAGAGTCCGAGAATAAATCGGCTCAGGAAACCGCGGCAGTGCGCGCGCTGTTCATGGAAAAACTCGACGTCGACCAGGAAGTGGCCGACATCCTGGTGGAAGAAGGCTTCGCTAGCCTCGAAGAAATCGCGTATGTGCCGATTTCCGAGATGCTCGATATCGAATCCTTCGACGAAGATACCGTCAACGAACTGCGGACCCGTGCCCGTGATGCGCTGGTGACTGAGGCAATTGCTTCGGAAGAAGGCCTGGAAGGGATGGACGAGCAGCTGGTTAACCTGGAAGGCATGGACCGCAACACTGCGGGCAAGCTGGGCCTGGCCGGTATCAAGAACGTTGAGGCGTTCGCGGCGCTCGCGTACGACGAATTCGGTGCCATCTTGGCGCTGGCGTCGGACCGTGCACGTGATCTGATCAAGAATGAATTTAATGATGTGACCGACGACGAGATGAAGCTGGTCGACTCAAAGTATGACGACCGCGCCAAGGCGCTGCAGGCGAAAGCCTGGAGCCTGGCAGAAGTGGCCAAGGCTTAATTTGAGTAACCTTATCATCTGTCTCGACACAAAGAAAAGAGGACTGAATGGCGAGTAACAACGTAGCCCAATTTGCCACCGAACTGAAGATGCCTGCAGATTTGCTGCTGACGCAGCTGCGTTCTGCCGGCGTCGATAAAAGTTCGACGTCAGATCCATTGTCGAAAGATGATAAGGATAAGTTGTTGGATCACCTGCGCCGTACCCACGGCACGGCGACCGACACCGAGAAGAAGAAAATCACGCTGACGCGCAAAGAAACCACCGAGATCAAGCAGGCTGACGCCACTGGCAAGTCGCGCACGATCCAGGTAGAAGTGCGCAAGAAGCGCACCTTCGTGCAGCGCGACGATCCGGCACCGGCGCCAGCGCCGGTTGTCGCGGCGCCCGTCGCAGCGGTGATCGATCCGGCCGAAGTGGCCCGTCGCGAGGAAGAAGCACGCCGTCAGCAAGAGCTGATCGCGCGCCAGGAAGCCGACCTGCGTGAAAAGCAGGAGCGCCTTGCCAAGCTCGACGCCGAAAAAGAAGCCCAGGCCAAGCAGGCCGAGACCGACGCCAAGAAAGAAGCGGATGCCGAAGCGAAGCGCGTAGCCGCTGCCGCCGCCGCCGCCGCCGCTGGCGCCGACCAGGCTGCCGCCGAGGAAGCGAAGAAAGCTGCCGCCGACGAAGCCAAGAAAAAGGCGGCTGTGGCCGCCCAGGAAGCTGCGGCCCGTGCCGAAGCGAACGACCGCGCCCGCAAGGCCGTGGCCGATGAAGTGGCGCAGATCAAGGCCATGATGAATGCGCCGCGGCGCGCGATCAAGGCGCCGGAGCCAGTTCCTCCACCGGTCGCGGCGATCAAGCCGAAAGCGCCCGAAGGCACCCTGCACAAGCCAGCCGACAAGAAGCCGGGCGACAAGCCAGGCGACAAGAAGCCGGTCACGGCGGACAAGAAGTCGATCAAGTCGGCCAATGTCTCGTCGACCTGGTCGGACGACGCGAAAAAACGCGGCGCGCCGGGCTCGATCAAGCCACGTGGCAACACCAGTTCGCCGGGTGGCCGCGACAGCTGGCGCGGTGGTGCCAAGGGCCGTCGTCCATCGCACAGCGATGACCGCGAAACCAATTTCCAGGCGCCGACCGAAGCGGTCATCAAGGACGTTCACGTTCCTGAGACCATCACGGTCGCCGAACTGGCGCACAAGATGTCCGTGAAGGCATCCGAAGTCATTAAACAGCTGATGAAGCTGGGCCAGATGTGCACCATTAACCAGGTGCTGGACCAGGAAACGGCGATGATTCTGGTGGAAGAGATGGGCCACAAGGCATTTGCGGCTGAACTCGACGATCCGGAAGCACTGCTGGCCGACCAGGGCGAACACGCCCACTTCGAAGCCGTCTCGCGCGCACCGGTGGTCACCGTCATGGGTCACGTCGACCATGGCAAGACCTCGCTGCTCGATTACATCCGCCGTGCCAAAGTGGCGTCGGGCGAAGCGGGCGGGATCACGCAGCACATCGGCGCTTACCACGTCGAAACGCCGCGCGGCATCATCACCTTCCTCGACACCCCGGGTCACGAAGCGTTTACGGCGATGCGTGCACGGGGAGCGAAAGCGACTGACATCGTGATTCTGGTGGTTGCCGCCGACGATGGCGTGATGCCGCAGACGAAGGAAGCAATTGCTCACGCAAAAGCTGCGGGCGTACCGCTGGTGGTGGCGATCAACAAGATCGACAAGCCGGGTGCGAATCTGGACCGGGTCAAGCAGGAACTGGTTGCTGAACAAGTCGTGCCGGAAGAATACGGTGGCGAATCGCCATTCGTGCCGGTGTCGGCCAAGACCGGCGAAGGTATCGATGCCTTGCTGGAGCAGGTTCTGCTGCAAGCCGAAGTGCTGGAACTCAAAGCCCCGGTCGACGCGCCAGCGCGTGGCCTGGTGGTCGAGGGACGTCTGGACAAGGGCCGTGGTCCGGTTGCGACGATCCTGGTGCAGTCCGGTACCCTGCGTCGCGGCGACGTGATCCTGGCCGGTTCCTCGTATGGCCGCGTGCGCGCCATGCTGGACGAGAACGGCAAGGCGATCAGCGAAGCTGGTCCGTCGATCCCGGTCGAAATCCAGGGTCTGACCGAAGTGCCGGTTGCCGGTGAAGAAGTCATGGTCATGGCCGACGAGCGTAAAGCGCGTGAAATTGGTCTGTTCCGTCAAGGTAAGTTCCGCGACGTCAAACTGGCCAAGCAGCAAGCGGCGAAACTGGAAAACATGTTCGACAACATGGGCGAAGGCGAAGTCAAGAATCTGCCGGTCATCGTCAAGACCGACGTGCAGGGTTCGCAGGAAGCGCTGGTTGGCTCCTTGCAAAAACTGTCGACGTCCGAAGTGCGGGTACAGGTTGTACACGCGGCGGTCGGCGGCATTACCGAATCCGACGTCAATCTGGCGGTCGCATCGAAGGCGGTCATCATCGGCTTTAACACCCGTGCTGACGCCCAGGCGCGCAAGCTGGCCGAGTCGAACGGCGTGGACATTCGTTACTACAACATCATTTACGATGCGATCGACGAGATCAAGGCGGCCTTGTCGGGCATGCTGGCACCGGAGAAGCGCGAGCACATCACCGGCCAGGTCGAGATTCGCCAGGTTATCCTGGTGTCGAAAGTCGGCGCGATTGCCGGTTGCCTGGTCACCGATGGCGTGGTCAAGCGCTCGTCCTCGGTTCGCCTGCTGCGCAACAACATCGTGGTGTGGACTGGCGAGATCGATTCGCTCAAGCGCTTCAAGGACGACGCGAAAGAAGTCCGCGCCGGTCTGGAGTGCGGCCTGTCGCTCAAGAACTACAACGATATCGAAGTCGGCGACGTTCTCGAAGTGTTCGAAGTTCAAGAGATCGCCCGTACCTTGTAGTCGTTGGATGTGGCACGGTGAAGCGTCTTGGAAACGGGCGCTCACTCAGCTGCCGCCAATGACGCCTTTCTGGCCTCAGACCTTAAAACCGTCATTCCCGCGCAGGCGGGAATCCAAGGCACCTTCGCTCAGCATAGAAGGCTTGGATTCCCGCCTGCGCGGGAATGACGGTTTTTAAGTTTGTGGTTTCGGGCTCGGACGGCAGCCCGGGCGCTTCGCTTTCCCCCTACAAAAAATCATAAAGAGTAGTATACGACCATGGCTAAACACAGCAAAACCATTCCCGCCCGCGGCTTGCGCGTGGCCGACCAGATCCAGCGCGACCTGGCCGAAATCGTCGCGTACGGTCTGAAAGACCCGCGCATCGGCATGATCACCATCACCGAAGTGCAGATCACTCCCGACTACGCCCACGCCAAGGTGTTCTTCACCATGTTCAAGGACGACAAGGACGCGATCAAGAACACGGTCGACGGCCTTGGCGCTGCAGCCGGCTTCATCCGCAACCAGCTGGGCAAGCGCCTGCACATCCACACCTTGCCGATGCTGCACTTCGTGCACGACACCTCGACGTCGCGCGGCATGGAAATGTCGCTGCTGATCGACCAGGCCAACGCCACCCGCGCGGCCGATGCCGAGCCGGACCCGGTCCCGGAAGATCAAGCCAAGTCCGACACCGAATAACGCGGCATGAAACAAGCTCATATCAAACGGATGCGCGACCTGGTCGACGGCGTGCTGCTGCTCGACAAACCGGTCGGCCTGTCGTCCAACGACGCGCTGATCAAGGCCAAGCGCGTGCTCAACGCCAAGAAAGCCGGCCACACCGGCACGCTCGACCCGTTCGCCACCGGCTTGTTGCCGCTGTGCTTCGGCGAAGCGACCAAGTTCTCGCAAGACTTGCTCGAAGCCGACAAGACCTATGAGACCACGGTCCACCTGGGCATCACCACCACCACCGGCGACACCGAGGGCGAAGCGATCGACATGCGCGACGTCGACGTCACCCTGGCCCAGATCGAAGCCGTGCTGCCGCAGTTCCGCGGTCCCATCATGCAAGTGCCGCCGATGTATTCGGCGCTCAAGCGCGACGGCAAGGCCTATTACGAATATGCGCGCGAAGGCATCACCCTGGAGCGCGAAGCGCGCCCGGTCACCATCCTCAAGCTGGAACTGATGTCGTTTGAAACGCCGCTGCTGAAGTTAGCGGTTACCTGCAGCAAGGGCACGTATATCCGCGTGCTGGGCGAAGACATCGGCCACGCGCTCGGCTGCGGCGCCCACCTGATCCAGCTGCGCCGCACCCAGGTCGGCGCGCTGACCATCGATGGCATGGTGACCCTGGAAGCCTTGCAGGCCCATGCCGAGCCGCTCAGCCTGCTGGCGCCGGTCGATGCCTTGCTGTCGAGTTTTCCGGCGGTGCAGTTGACCGAGGAACTGGCCAAGCGCTTCCTGCAGGGGCAGCGCCTGGCGCTCGGTAAGGAAGCGCTCACGTTGCCGGACAGCCTGGGCCGGGTGAGGGTGTATCACGAGACCCGCCTGCTGGGCACGGCCAATTTGCAGGAATACGCGATCCTGGCACCCGAGCGCCTGATCGCGGCCGTGCACGCGTAAATGCCGTTTACGCCTTTGCACCTGGGACCCGGTGCGGCCATGAAGGCCGTGGGCGGGCGTCATTTCAGCTTCATGGTGTTCGGCGGCGCGCAAGTGCTGATGGACATCGAGCCGCTGGTGGGCCTGATCGAGGGCGCCGACATCCTGCACGGTCCGACCCATACCCTGGCTGGTGCGCTGCTCATCGGCAGCGTGGCTGCGCTCACCGGCAAGCCGGTCAGCGAGTTCGTGCTGCGCGTGCTGAAGATCGCGCATCAACCAATCAGCTGGCTGGCCTCGTGCATGGGGGCGTTCCTGGGCACCTTGTCGCATATCGTGCTCGACGCCATCATGCACAGCGATATGCATCCGTGGCGGCCGCTGTCGAACAGCAATGGCTTGCTCGACCTGGTGTCGGTGAACGCCTTGCACCTGGCTTGCCTGGTGCTGGCTGTGCTCGGGGGCGCGGTGGCCGCCTGGCGGCTGTACAAGGCAAGCCGGCAGCGGCCGTGATTACTTCGTCGCCCCCGCGCCAAGGCGGCACTCGGCGGGGGCCCAAGTTCGTCGCTCAGTCTGTGGCTACGGAGCCAACTTGGGCGCCCGCCCGCGCGGGCGCGACGGGGGCGTTACTCAGGGCCGCCCACGGTTCATCCCATCACCAGTGATAGGTCAAGACCGTGAACAAGGAGGTACTGCTGCGGCTTTCCACCAGCGGGCTGTCGAGCGCATCGCCCATCAGGCGCGAGGCGACCATGCCGCTGCTTAGCGCGTACTTGGTGCTCAGGTCGACATTCCAGCGCAGTGACAGATAGGCGTCCTTGACCCCGCCCCCGGCCCGGTACACCGGCTTGCCGCTGCGCGCGGCCTGTGCGGGCGAGATGCCGAAATACGATTGCATGTAGCTGCGGTTGACCACATTCATCCCTGCGCCGAGGCCGACCGACTGGTGGGTGCCGAGCCGCATGCTGTAATCGGCACCCAGATTGAGGCGCACGCCGCCGTGGTCATCGCTTCCTCCGTACAGTACGTTTGAATGGAAGCCGATGTTGTGCGCTAGCTGGTAACTGGCAAACGCCCCCGCCTCAATCCCGAGCTGGAATTTGCTGTCCTTGTCGTCGCCACGGTGCGAGCGCGAGCCATAGGTGAGCAGGGGGCCGTATTTGAACATGGGATCTTCCGACAGCTGCATGCCGACTTGCCCCGGCTCGGCAAAGATGCCGTTGCTCCACTGGGCTGAAATACTCGGCAGCACGACCGCTTTCATCGCGCTGCGGCCCTCTTTCGCCTGCACCAGCGCGGCGATCAGGCTGATGTCGACATCGGTGGTTCCTTCCGGCATCTGGGTGGTCGGCGACTGCGCCGCCGCCGGCAGGCAGCAAGCGGCCAGGGTAGTGAAGGTGGCGATGGAGGCGAAGCTGGCGCAGGCGTGCGCCCGGGTTGGGATGGTCATGGTTTCCTGTGGAAGTGCGTTGGTCAGATGTAGCCGAGTTCGAGCCCGCGCAGCACCGCGCGTACGCGGTCGCGCACGGCCAGCTTGGCGAGGATGTTTGAAACGTGATTCTTGATGGTGCCTTCGCTCGGCCCGAGCGCGGCGCCGATTTCGCTATTGTTCAAGCCGGCCGCCATCAGCGCCAGGATTTCGGTTTCGCGCGCGGTCAGGCGCGCGCCGCCCTCGGCAGGTATGCGCGTGCCGCCGGCCTGTTCGTAGGCGGCGCGCGTGCGTTCGGTCAGGCCCGGGCGGAACAAGGTGGCGCCGGCGGCGACACTGCGGATGCCCTCGGCCAGCCGTTCGAGCGAGATATCCTTGAGCAGGAAGCCGCGCGCGCCGGCGCGCATGCCGTCGAACAGCGCTTCGTCGTCGTCGAAGGTGGTCAGGAGGATGGTCGGCGGCAGCAAGCCCTGCTGCCTGCGCAGCAGTTCGATGCCCGAACACAGCGGCATGCGCACGTCCAGCAGCAACACCTGCGCTTGCGCCTGCGCGATCACGGCCACGGCTTCATCGCCATTGGCCGCCTCGGCCACGACGCGGATGTCGTCGGTCAGGTCGAGCAAGCCGCGAATGCCGCTGCGCACCAGCATCTGGTCGTCCACCAGCACCACGCGGATCATGCTCCCGCTCCCGTTGCGGGCAGGCGGATGCCGAGTGCGAAGCCTTGCCCGGCGCCATTGGTGGCGTGCAGGGTGCCGCCCAGCTGGGCCAGGCGTTCGCGCATGCCGCGCAAGCCATTGCCTTCGGCCGCGCCGCCGCTGCCACGGCCATCGTCGGCGATGTCGAGCAGCAGGTCGCCGCCGCCGTCGCGCCGCAAGGCGACCGTCATGACAGCCGCGCCGGCGTGGCGGATGGCATTACTGATTGCTTCCTGCACCGCGCAGAACAGCGCATGGGCGAGCGCCGCCGAGTCGATCCCGAGCCGCTCGCCGATGCATAGTTCGATGCGCGGCGCCGGAATGCCGGCGCACAGGGTTTCCAGCGCCAGGCGCATATCGATGTCGCATCCGCCGCGTTCGCTGCTCACCAGCAGGCGCACGTCGGCCAGCAGGGTGGCGGCCAGGCTGCTGGCCGTGGCCAGCGAGGCGGGGGCCGCGTCGCCGGCCTGGCGCTTGGCCAGGTCCAGATGCAGCTTGAGCGCGGTCAGGTGATGGCCGGCCATATCGTGCAGGTCGCGCGCCAGGCGCATGCGTTCACTGGCGCGCACCGCTTCGCCCAGCAGGGCCTGGGTCGCCTGCAGTTCCGCGTGCGCCGCGGCCAATGCCACGCGTGCGCGCCGTTCGCCCAGGGCCACATGCACCACCGCCGTGACGACGGCCATGATCACCGCTTCGCCCCCCGCCAGCATGCAAGCCATGATGAAGCCTGCGTCGGACATGGGCAGGTCCAGGGTGACCAGCAGGGTTGCGCCCGACGAGAGCAGGGCCGCCGCCGCCAGCCAGCGCAGCGCGCTGCGCAGCGGCAGTGTGCCGAGCTGGGCGGTGAAGACATAGACCAGGCCCATGTCGCCGACCACCGCCAGCACGAGTTCCAGCCCCAGCGCCGCCGGCGAGCGCAGCACGGCCGGCCAGGCCGGCCCGCTGGCGCGCAGCCAGGCCAGGGCGGCCAAGCCGACGGCGCAGCCGGTGCGCAGCAGGCGTAGCAGCAGGGCGGTCAATTCCTTGCGGTCGGTGCCGGCGCTCAGCGCCGATGGCGGCGTGGTGAAGTGGTTGGCGACGATGCTGGCCAGGCGGCCTCCAGCGCTATGGAGGGCGTCGAACTCGATCTCGTAGCTCCACAGCAGCGCGCAGCCCGGCCCCGTCACCAGCAGGCAGGCCAGCGGCCATACGGCGCGGGGGAACAGTTTGTCGAGTCGGGATGTCATCATGGCGCCTGTGAGCGCTGGGAGCGCTTGCTATCGAGGTGGCAATTCTACGTGACGCGGCGCGGCGCGGGGCAGTGCCGGAAGTCATGCGGCGCCTCTATCTTTTGGCACATGGCGGCGCGCCCGCCCTGGACTAGAATGGCACTCCCACTTTCTGTATTGCCACCGATGAAAACGCTGACGAAATTGTTCTTGCTTGCCGCCTGCCTGCCGACCGCCGTGCCGGCCGCCGATACTGTCGTTACCGATCCCGTCGCCAAGGTCGAGATCAACGCGCAGCGCGATTCCGAATGGATCGGCTACCGGCATGCCTACAAGGCGGCCGCCTTCTTTGCCCCGTTCGTGCGCACGCGGCCCCTGATCCAGGCCCACTTGCAGGTGCGTCCCCGGCGTCCCGACGTGCCGCTCGACGGCCTGCGCCTGAGCGTGGCGGGCGCGCACACCCACTTCGAGGTGGCGGTCGACGCCATGGGCCGGGCCGAACTGCCGCTGGAAAAGAAAGCCTACCAAGACGACGCTGTGATCACCCTCAACCGGCAAAAGGGCAATTACTATTTCAGCGGCCGCTACAGCATCCGCGAGCGCGACGACGGCGTGTACGACGCCAGCCTGCTGCGTGACGCCTGCGAGCAATTGCTGGCGGCCCAGCGCGCCTCGGGTTACCGCATGCGCCTGTTGGGCAAGCAGTGCGCCGGCATCAAGATCGTGTATCCGGCCGGTTCCGCGCCCGAGGTCGCGCTGGAGGCGGGCGGGGCGCCGCCGCGCATGCTGGCGCCGGCCGAAGCCCATCCGTTCGAGGATGGCTCGATGGGCTTGTACCAGGTGGTGACGGTGCGCTTTGCCGACTTGCCGGCCGGGGCAAAGGTGACGGCCGCCACGCGCCCGCTAGCGATCGGTACCCTGTACGAGTAGCGCGCAAGGGCAGGGTGTCATGCGGGCGACACAAATCGCGGTCAGACTTGAGCCACGCAGTGCGTCACTGTGGTGAAAAAAGCAGCAAGCCATTGAAATTGCAGGGCTTTTCAAATTGGCGATGCGCAATACACGACTTTAGCGTGCTATACTAGTCGGTTCCTGATTTAAGCAGCACCGTACACCTTCGTACACCACGTACATTTCCGTTCCTTACGACCATGTCAAATTCAAAACGCGCAATTCGTAACATCGCTATCATCGCCCACGTTGACCACGGCAAAACCACGCTCGTGGACAAGCTGCTGCGCCAATCCGGTACCTTCCGTGAAAACCAGGCAGTCGAAACCCGCGTAATGGATTCGAACGACCTCGAAAAAGAACGTGGCATTACGATTCTGTCGAAGAACTGCGCGGTTGAATACAACGGCACCCACATCAACATCGTCGACACCCCAGGCCACGCCGACTTCGGCGGCGAAGTCGAGCGCGTGCTGTCGATGGTTGACTCGGTGCTGCTGCTGGTCGATGCGCAAGAAGGCCCGATGCCGCAGACCCGCTTCGTGACCCGCAAAGCGCTGGCGCTGGGCTTGAAGCCGATCGTCGTCGTCAACAAGATCGACCGTCCGGGCGCGCGCGCTGAATGGGCGATCAACCAGACATTCGAACTGTTCGACAAACTGGGCGCCACCGACGAACAGCTCGACTTCCCGGTTGTGTACGCATCGGCACTGAACGGTTACGCCAGCCTCGACGCGGAAGCGCGCGAAGGCGACATGACCCCGCTGTTCGAAGCCATCCTCAAGCACGTTCCTGTGCGTGACGACAATCCGGACGGCCCGCTGCAGATGCAAGTGACCTCGCTCGATTACTCTTCGTACGTCGGCAAGATCGGCATTGGCCGCATCTCGCGCGGCCGCATCAAGTCCGGCCAGGACGTCATCGTCCTGAACGGTCCTGACTCGACCCCGATCAAGGGCCGCATCAACCAGGTTCTGAACTTCAAGGGCCTGGAGCGCGTGCTGGTTGATGAAGCCGTCGCCGGCGACATCGTCCTGATCAACGGTATCGACGAAATCGGCATCGGTTCGACCATCTGCCAGCCGGACACCCCGGACGCGCTGCCGATGCTGACCGTCGACGAGCCGACCCTGACCATGAACTTCATGGTCAACAACTCGCCACTGGCCGGCCGCGAAGGCAAGTTCGTCACCAGCCGCCAGCTGCGCGACCGCCTGGACCGCGAACTGAAAGCCAACGTTGCCCTGCGCGTAGCGCCGACCGACGACGACACGATTTTCGAAGTCTCGGGCCGCGGCGAGCTGCACCTGACGATTCTGATCGAAAACATGCGCCGCGAAGGCTTCGAGCTGGCCGTATCGCGTCCGCGCGTGGTGTTCAAGATGGTCGATGGCGTGCGCCACGAGCCGTTCGAACAACTCTCGGTTGACGTTGAAGAAGCCAACCAGGGCGGCGTCATGGAAGAACTGGGCCGTCGTCGTGGCGACCTGCAAAACATGGAATCGGATGGCAAGGGCCGTGTTCGCCTCGAATACAAGATTCCTGCGCGTGGCCTGATCGGCTTCCAGGGCGAATTCATGACCCTGACCCGCGGCACCGGCCTGATGAGCCACGTATTCGACGAATACGCACCGGTCGACAACACAAAAGGCGAAATGGCTGGCCGTCGCAACGGCGTGCTGATTTCGCAGGACGACGGCGCGGCAGTTGCTTACGCCATCTGGAAACTGCAAGACCGCGGCCGCATGTTCGTGGTGCACAACGACCCAGTGTACGAAGGCATGATCATCGGCATTCACTCGCGCGACAACGACCTGGTCGTCAACCCGATCAAGGGCAAGCAGCTGACCAACGTGCGTTCGTCGGGTACCGATGAAGCGGTGCGCCTGGTACCGCCGATCCAGATGTCGCTCGAATACGCGGTGGAATTCATCGCCGACGACGAACTGGTTGAAATCACGCCAAAATCGATCCGCCTGCGCAAGCGCTATCTGAAAGAGCACGAGCGTAAAAAAGCCGGCCGCGATTCCGCGTAATTGACGCCGACGGAGTGCCCCGCATTCCGTAGCGACGACGCCTTCCCCTGGGCTTGCATCGACAGATGCTGGTCCGGCGGAAGGCGTTTTTCGTTTCCACAACCGGAGCCGGGTCGGAGCCGGGGGCTGACCTCTGAGCCGGGGTCTGACCTCTGATTCGACCTCTGAGCCGGGGTCTGACCTCTGATTCGAAACATTTCCTAACCGTGATTCGAGCCGGGGTCTGACCTCTGATTCGAAACATTTCCTAACCGGGGTCTGACCTCTGATTCGAAACATTGTAGAAAGAACAGGTATGTCGTATCCGTATTTAAGCGATGTCATCAAGGACCTGACCGGCATCGACCTGCCGCTGCCGATCGCCACCTTCGGCTTGTTGGTGGCCTGCGCCATCCTGGCCGGGGGCGAGTGCCTCAAGCGCGAGCTGGCCCGGCTGTATGCGGCCGGGCGCATCGGTCCCGCTCACAAGCGGGTCAAGGGCGAGGATGGCGTGGTGAGCGAGGTCGCGGTGCCGCCGCAGGAAATCGTCAACGATCTGAGCTTTATCGTGGTGCTGGTGGGCGTGGTCGGGGCACGCCTGTTCCACATCCTTGAGCATACCGATCAGTTCATGGCCGATCCGTGGAGCATGATTTTCAGCCGCTCCGGCCTGAGCGTGTTTGGCGGGTTGATCCTCGGCACGGTGGCCGGGGTGATCTGCGTGCGGCGCTGGAAGTTGCCGATCCGTCCGCTGCTCGACGCCGTGGCGCCGGCCATGATGCTCGGCTACGCGCTCGGCCGCATCGGCTGCCAGGTATCGGGCGATGGCGACTGGGGCACGGCGGCCAATATGGCGCTTAAACCCGACTGGCTGCCGACCTGGTTCTGGGCGCAGACCTACGACAACAATATCTTCGGGGAAGTGCTGGCGGCGCCGGGCGTGTATCCGACTTCCATCTACGAAACGGTCATGGCGCTGGCGTGTTTTGGCTTGCTGTGGGCGCTGCGCAAGCACCGTTTCCTGAGCGGCTGGCTGTTTTCCGTGTATTTGGTGCTGGCCGGGCTGGAGCGGCTGCTGATCGAGCAGATCCGGGTCAATCCGAAGATAACGCTTGGCGGCTTGCAGGCGAGCCAAGCCGAAATCGTCGCGGTGGTCCTGACCTTGGCTGGATTGCTGGGTCTGGCGCTGCTCAGCCGGCGCGTGTCCGCCGTTGCCCGGCCGATCCCGGCAGCGCCCCAGGCGTAAACGACGAATTGCAAAACCGGCGGCAGCCGATTTTGCAATATTTCGAATCAGAGGTCAGACCCCGATGGGGCTTTTTTCGCATCCGAGGTCAGACCCCGGTGGGGTGTTCACGGCAATTCCGCTCGCGTAAACGGCGAATTGCAAAACCGGCGGTGGCCAATTTTGCAATATTTCGAATCAGAGGTCTGACCCCGGTTAGGAAATATGACCCCGGTTAGGAAATGTTTCGAATCAGAGGTCAGACCCCGGTGGGGTGGTCAGTGCAGGCCGAGCAGGGCCAGCACGCGCTCGCGGCTGATGCCGACCAGCGCCGAGGTCAGCGCCAGCAGGGATTCGTAGTTCGGGGTGCTGGCGGTGTCGGCGAAATCCTGGGCCATCACTTCGATGTCGGCCGCCGCCGGCTGGTTGGCGGCGGCGCGGCTGGCAGCCGCACTGAGCGCTTGGCTGGCCGCTTGCTGCGAGCGCTGCACCTGCGCTAGTGTTTGCACGACTTCATGCAAACTCT
This sequence comes from Massilia antarctica, assembly GCF_015689335.1. Taxonomy (GTDB): domain Bacteria; phylum Pseudomonadota; class Gammaproteobacteria; order Burkholderiales; family Burkholderiaceae_D; genus Telluria_A; species Telluria_A antarctica. The sequence continues at coordinate 3,319,089 of NZ_CP065053.1, forward strand.
GGCGCAGGGCGTCGGCGTTGCTGGCGCCCCATTGCTGCGGCATGACGATGTCGGTATCGGCTTCCACCGCCACTCGCCCCACGCCCTGGATCGAGAGCGAATCGCGCACCATCGGCCAGGCCGTCTCGGGTGTGCTGAAGACCAGGGCGCCGCTGCCGTCGGCGCTTACGCGCATATTGGCCGGGGCCAGCGCGCGGTCGAAGCGCACCACGATTTCATCGCGCGTCATGGACGGGTCGACCGCCACCGTCAAGGGCTGGGTATTGCTGCCCACCGAAAACGAAAGGGATTGGCCAGCCCCGGCGGTGAGCATGTCGAGGTTCAGGCCCTTGATGCGGAAACGTTGGCTGGCCGGTTGAGGGCTGCTGAAGTTCAGGCGCGCGTCGACGCTGCCGCCGCTGGATTGGCGCCGCTTGTCCATGGTCGCGCCAAGCTGGCGCAGGTGGGCTTCGATGGCGCCGCTGTCGCCGCGGCGCGAACTGAGTTTGGCGCTCAGCTCGCCCTTGAGCGCTTGCAGCTGGCCGGCCACCTGTTCCAGGAAGTCGAGCGCCTGCTGGGCGCTGGCGACGTCGCCCTGCAACTGATGGTCGACCCGGGCCAGGCCGCGCCGCAGCGGGGCGGCCGCGCCCGGCGTGGGCGCGACCGGGGTCAGTTGCGGGGGACGCCCTTGTGTTGCGTCCGCGGCCGCCTCGCTGCGCACGCCGCTGGCGTTGGCGCCGGCCGGGCCGCTGGTACTGCCGCTGGTGGGACGGATCGCTTCCATGGCGTTACAAGGCCGCGAACAGGGACAGGTTGCCTATCTTCGCATAGGCCTTGTAGGTCGCTTCCAGCGCGCTGGTGTAGCCGCTCAGCTCGGTCGCGGCGAGGCCGTAGTCGAGCTGGCCGATGTCGGTCAGCGCCATCTGGTTCGACAAGCTCACATTGCTGTGGTTTTCGTCGAGCGTGCTGAGGATGTTTTGCGAGCCGCCCAGCACGGCGATCTTGCCGGAAATGAGGTCGAGCGCCTTGTCGAAGCCGTCCAGGTTGGCCGCGAGGGTGGCGCGGGTGGCCGGGTTGTTGGCGCTGGCGCCCGGCGCGCTGAGCGCGGCCAAGGTCATGTCGAGCTGGTTGAGCATGGTTTCGATGCCGCTCATGTTGCCGTTCGCAACCTGGGTGATGCCATTGCCGACCACGACCGTCTGATCGTTGGTGTTGCCGGCGTAGCTGTAGCGCGAACCGACCGCGGCGGCCGCATTATAGGCGATCGGGGCGGTGCCGGTCTGGGTCCCGGAAAACACGAAGCGCCCTTCCTGGTCGATCGAGTTGGCGCTGTAGAGCAGGCTTTCGCGCAGGGCGGTCAGGGGCGAGACCATGGCGGCCAGGTCGGCCGGGGCATTGCCGCCGTCGGACGACCAGACCAGCAGGTCGCGGCCCTGCATCATGTCGTTGACCATGCTGCCGAGGTAGGATTCGTTCTTGGTCAGGCGGATCTTGAGCGCGGCGATATTGTCGCGGTACTGGCCGACGGCGGATTCTTCGCGGTGCAGGCGCGACATGCGCACGGTGTCGACCGGGTCGTCCGAGGGCAGCAGGATGCGGGTACGGCTCGACATTTGCTGGTTGACGTAGCTGATGCGCTCCTGGTTTTGCTGGAGCGAGATGTTCATCGTCGCTTGGTATTGGCTGGTGGCAATCCGCATACGTTTCTCCTTAACCCATCATGGCCAATGTTGCATCGAACAGCGAATTGGCTACTGACATCACTTTCATGTTCGCCTGGTACATATTCTGGTACTCGACCAGATTGACCGCTTCTTCATCCTTGTTCACGCCGCTGGTCGAGGTCCAGTCGTCCATCGCATGGTTGCGCATGGTCTCGGCGGTGGCCAGCGCCACCCGGTTTTGCTGGCTGTCGACGGCCAGCTTGCCGACCAGCTGGGAATCGGCGTCGCTGATCATCACCGAACCGAGCCCGCCGAGGACCACCGGCTGCTTTTTGATGTCGATCAGTTTTTGCAGGTTGCCGCTGTCGCCAGGGGTATTATCGCCCGAAAACGCGAGGTCGGCGGTCTGGTAGCCGGCGCTGACCTGCAGCATGTTCGAGGGGCTGCCCGGGGTGAATACGAACAGCGGGCCGCCGGCCGTGCCGTTCATGGTGTAGCCGGCCGCCAGTTGGGTGTTGACCTTTTGCGCCAGTTGCTGGGCCAGGTCGGACACGCCCTGCTGCATCGGCAGCAGGATATCGCGTTCGTACAGGCCGAGGCCGCCGAGCTGGGCGCCCACCGCCGTCTTGTCGAGCTGGTACGAGGAACCGGCGAAGTCGACCCGCAGGTTTTGCGCCGCGCCGCCTTCAGCCACCAGGGTGGCGGCGACGTTGCCGATCACCAGCGCCTGGCCGGTCTTGAGCGAAATGCTGCGCGTGCCGTCGGGCTGGTCGGTCACTTCCAGCCCGACCTGGGTGGACAGGGCGTCGATGGCCAGGTCGCGCGCATCGACCAGGGTCGAGGTGCTGCTGCCGGAGGCGCTGGCCAGGCCGATCTGGCGGTTCAGGCCGGCGATGGTCTGGATCGAGGCGTTGGCCGACGCAACAATCGCGCCGCGCTGGTCGCGCAAGGATTGCAATTGGCCGTTGTACACATTGTTCATGCTGTTGAAGCGCTGCGCCATGGCGCTGGCGGCGGTCAGTACTTGCTGGCGCAGCGGGGTCGAGGTGGGATCGACGCCGGCCACCGCGTTGAGCGCCTGGAAGAATTTGTCGACCCCGTTGCTCAGGCCGGCGTCGTTGTCGCCCATGACCCGTTCGAGCTGGGTCAGGTAGGGCTGGGTCTGGGAATACTGGCCGACGCCGGAAGCGGCGCGCCACAGTTGCTGGTTCTTGTAGCCATCGGAAAAGCGCAGCAGGGAATTGACCGCCACCCCGTCGCCGGCTGAACGCGTGCCGGCTTGCGGAGCGACCGCGGTCAGCAGCGCCGCCTGGCGCGTGTAACCCTTGGTTTGCAAGTTTGCAATGTTCTGGCTGGTTGTCTGCAGCGCGAGTTGAGAAGCCAGGGCGCCGCTCAGGGCGTTGTTCATGATGCTCATGGTGTCACTTCTTTCTCGATGGGCCGGCAAGATAGGTCGTCATCTCTACAAGGCGACCGATTACTTGCTTCCATTAAATTTTTTGGCGGGAAGTTTGCAGCGGCGTCGGCAGCGGGGCCGTAGCCGGCGTTTGCGGCGCCGCCGCCGGCAGCAACTGGCGCAAGATGGCGTCGGCCACGCCGAAGGCGCGCTGGTGCGCCATTTGCCCGGCCATCATGTTGTCGGCCATGTCTTGCATGTCGTGGTTGACCGGGTCCTTGAAGACGCTGTCGTCGTCGGCCATGGCGCGGGTACCGCTGCGCATTTGCTGCAGCATATTGCCGATAAAGAAACTTTCGAATTCGATGGCGGCCTTGGTGGCTTTCGCCACGAACACCGGATCGGCGGCCGGGGCGACCGCGGCTTCGTGGCCGGGGCCCATGCCGGCGCGCTTGAGCGTGGTGTTCAGGTCGAGTGGATTCATGGCAGCAATTCCTTAAATGACGACCAGTTCGCCTTCGATGGCGCCGGCCTGGTCGAGCGCCTGCAGGATCGCCATGATGTCGTCCGGGGTGGCGCCCAGGCTGTTGACGATGTCGATGATGGTTTGCAGCTTGGCGCTGGCGGGCCACTTGAACATGGCGCGCCCGCCGCCCTGGTCGATCGACAGCTTCGATTGCGGGGTGACGGCGGTGCGCCCGCCCGACAACGGGCCGGGCTGGCTCACGGCCGAGCTTTCGGAGATCACCACCTTGAGCGAACCGTGGGTCACGGCGGCGGCCTTGACCCGCACGCCCTCGGCGATCACCACCGTGCCGGTGCGCGAATTGAAGACCACTTTCGGCACATCGGTGCCGACATCGACCGACAGCGCCTGCAGCTTGGCCATGAAGGCCACGCGCTCGGTCGGGTTGGCGGGGGCGATCACCTGGATGCTGGCGCCGTCGGCCGTGGTGGCCAGCGGCCCGAAGCGGCGGTTGATGGCTTCGACGACATTGGTGGCGGTCTGGAAGTGCGGCGTTTTCAGGCGCAGCATGACGTCGGCGCGGGTCGAGAAATCGCTGCCGATTTCGCGTTCGATGTTGGCGCCGTTGGGAATCCGTCCGCCGGTCGGGGTATTGACGGTGACGCTGGAGCCGCTGGCGCCGGCCGCGTTCAGCCCGCCCACCACCACATTGCCCTGGGCCAGGGCATAGACTTCATTGTCGGCCGCGCGCATTTGGGTGAGCAGCAGCACGCCGCCGCGCAAGCTCTTGGCGTCGCCCAGGGAGGAGACGTTGACGTCGATCGGCTGGCCGCGCCGGTAGCCGGGCGGGAACACGGCGCTGACCATGACCGCGGCCACATTCTTGTTCTTCGCTTCGGCGCCGTCCGGCAGCTTGACGCCGAACTGCTTGAGCATGTTGACCACGGACTGGCTGGAAAACTTGACCTGGCTGCTGTCGCCGCTGCCGTTCAGGCCGACCACGAGGCCGTAGCCGACCAGTGGATTGTCGCGCACGCCTTCGACGCTGACCAGGTTGCGCAGGGTTTGCGCGGCCGCGGCCGGGTTCGGCAAGGACAGGCAAGTCAGCAGGGCCAGCACGGAGAAGGGAAGGGCGAGGCGGCGCATGAAAGCGGGTGATTGCATGGTGATTCCTTAGAACGGCACGAACGTGGCGGCGTTTAAAACGGCATCCAGGGACCGAGGAAGAAACGGGTCAGCCAGCCGGGTTCGTTGGCGTTGGCGAGGGCGCCCCGGCCCGAATAACTGATCTGGGCATTGGCCACGCGCAAGGACGAGACCTGGTTGTCGGCGTCGATGTCGGCGGCGCGCAGGAAGCCCTTGAGGCGCACGAATTCTTCGCCCTGGTTCAGGGTCAGGCTTTTTTCGCCGGCCACGCGCAGCAGGCCGTTGGGCAGCACTTCCTGCACGATCACGGTCAGCGCGCCGGACAGGGCGTTCTGCTGGGTGCTGGTGGCGTCGCCCTCGAAGCCGCGCTCGGCGGACAGGTCGAGGGCGGCCTTGGGGAATTTCTTGCCCAGCAGGCTAGGCGCGGCCACGCCCACGTTCGACTGCTTGCTCACGCTGGTGCCGGCGCGCTTGCTCGCTTGCGTGGTTTCCTGCAGGAGCACGGTGACCACGTCGCCGGTGCGGAAGGCCCGGCTGTCGGAGGTCAGGGGCACGGCGTCGGCGTTGAACACGCCGCCGGACAGGCCGCCGCGCGTCTGCGCGCGCGGCAGCGGCGCGGTGTCGTCGGCCATCGCGCGCGCTGGCGCTTGGACACTGCTGGCGCAGCCGCCCAGCAGCAGTATCAGCAACAGCGGCGCAAACAAGGCGGCGGCCGCTTTCATCAGCGCGCCGCCTGCGCCAGGTACTGCAGCATGTTGTCGGCGGCGGAGAGCACCTTGGTGTTCATCTCGTAGGTGCGCTGGGCGGCGATCATGTCGACCATCTCTTCGACCACTTGCACGTTCGAGCCTTCCAGCGCGCCCTGCTTGAGCTTACCGAAAGCGCCATCGCCAGGACGGCCTTCGGCGGCGGCGCCGCTGGCCGGCGTTTCCGAGAACAGGTTTTCGCCGAGCGCCAACAGGCCGGTCGGGTTGACGAAGTTCGATAGGCTCAGCTGGCCCAGTTCGGACGGCGTGGTGCTGCCGGCGATGGTGGCCGAGACCATGCCGTTTTCGCCGATGGTGATGGCGGTGGCATTGTTCGGCACCGTAATCTGCGGCACCAGCGGCAAGCCCTGGGCATTGACCAGGGTGCCGGTGGCGTCGACCTGCAACTGGCCGGCGCGGGTGTAGGCCGGGTCGCCGTTGGGGCGGCGCACTTGCAGGAAGCCATTGCCGGAAATGGCCACGTCGAGCGGCTGGCTGGTCGTTTGCAGGCTGCCGTTGGTGAACACTTTCTGGGTGCCCAGCAGGTGGGTGCCGTTACCGAGCTGCACACCAGATGGCGACAGGGTATTGTCGGCGCGCTGGGCGCCCGGCTGCTGGTCGACCTGGTAGAACAAGTCCTCGAACACGACCCTGTCGCGCTTGAAGCCGACCGTGTTGACGTTGGCCAGGTTGTTGGCGATCGCCTGCAGTTTGGCGTCCTGGGCTTGCACCCCGGTTTTGCTGATCCACATTGCTGGATTCATGATCTTTTCCTTTTACGTGTTGGGGGGCGCCTCAGGCGCCGAGCAGGCGGTTGCCCACTTCGTTCATATTGTCGCTGGCCTTGAGCAGCTTCATCTGGAGCTCGAAGCTGCGGTTCAGGCTCATGGTGGCGACCATTTCCTCGACCGCCGACACATTGCTGCCTTCCAGGTGGCGCCCGCGCACGGTCACCTTGTCGTCGGCCGCGAGCGGCTGGCCGCTGCGCGAGACGATCAGGCCGCCTTCGTTCTTGGTCACTTCGCCGGCTTCGGCGTTGACCAGGCGCAGCTTGTCGATCACCTGCATGGTGGTCGTGCCCGGCGCCAGCACCGAAATCGAACCGTCCGCGCCGATCGTCACCGCGTTATGCGGCGGCAGCACCACCGGGCCGCCTTCGCCCAGCAGCGGATGGCCGTTGACCGAGAGCGCGCCCTCGGCATCGATATTGATGGCGCCGGCGCGGGTATAGGCTTCGCCACCCTGCCACTGGACCGTCAGGTAACCGTTGCCGGTAATCGCCACATCGAGGTCGCGCCCGGTTTCCTTGATTGCGCCGGAGCGGCCCGACACGGCGTCGGACTGCATCCGCACATAGTGGCGGTCGTCGAAGCCCGAGCCGCTCAGCGCTTGCGTGGCCGACAACTCGAGGTTGGCGCGAAAACCCGTGGTGTCCATGTTCGCCAGATTGTTGGCGTGGACCTGCTGGGCTTTCAGCGCGCGCTCGGCGCCGCTCAGTGCTGTAAAGATCAATTTATCCATGTTGCTCCCTCAATGAATTCAGTGTTTCCGTGCAGATACTTATAGTGCCTGCATTAAGGACTGGATCATCTGATTTTCTGTTGAAATCACCTTGGAATTGGCTTGATAGTTGCGCTGTGACGTCATCAGGCCCACCAACTCTGACGTAATGTCAACATTCGAGCGTTCCAGCGCGCCGGTGTTGAGCTTGCCGGCCAGGCCGCTGCCCGGGGTGCCGTACAAGGCCGCGCCGGAGGCGGAACTGGCGGTCCAGCTGGTGTCGCTCACGGCCGTCAGCGAGCCTTCGTCGGCGAAGGTGGCGATTGCCACGGTGCCGACCACTTGCTGCTGCTCGTTGCTGTATTTGGCCAGGACGGCACCGTTGGTACCCATTTCGACGCCGATGAAGGTGCCGGAGGCATAGCCGTCGGTGCTGTTGGTGGTGGTGATGGCTTCGCCGGCAAACTCGGTGGTGCCGGCGTAGTTCACGTCCAGGGTGATCGGGGCCGAGCCATTGGTGGTGGTGATGTTCAGGGTGGTCACGGGCGGCACCGGCGGCAGCTGGCCCATGGTGTCGAAGGTCAGGGTGGTGGTGGTGGTCAGGGGCGTGGCGCCGTCGACCGCGTAGTGCACGGTCATGCTGGTGCCGGCGCCCTTGACGAAATACTGCGACAGGGTGTGCTGGCTGCCCAGCGAATCGTAGACCACCGATTGCTTGGCCATGTTGTAGCTGGCGGCATTGGTCGGATCGAAGGCGGCGGCCGGGGTCACCCAATCGTTGGACAGGTTGCCGACGTAATTGACCTTGGTGCTGGCGACGGCCGGGATCTGCCCGGTCGGCACGACGATATTGCCCATCACGCCGAGCGCGGCGCTGCCCTTGACGGCGGCGTAGCCCTGCACCGAGCGGCCGTTGCTGTCGACCAGGAAGCCATCCTTGTTGGCCGAAAAGATGCCGACCCGGCTGTAGTTGACGATGCCCTGGCTGTCGCGGCTGACAAAAAAGCCGCGGCCATCGATGGCGGCGTCGAGGCCGCGCCCGGTGGTGGTCACGCCACCGTTCAGGCCGATGCTCTGGGTCATCGAACCGACTTCCACGCCAGTCGCCTGGGAACCGGCGTACATGGCCGAAAAATTGGCGCGGGTGCTCTTGAAGCCGTAGGTGCCGGCGTTGGCGATATTGTTACTGACGGCTTCAAGCTGGGTGTTGATCGACTGGATGCCCGACAATGCGATTTCGAAACTCATGATGTAATCCTTTAATTTGCGGTGGAGGTGTTGGCGGCCGCCAGCGATGCGCCGGACTTGCCGTTGAAGCCAGTGACGGACGACGGCGCAACATCGCCGATTCCTGCCACCTTGAGGACCACGCCGCCACCGGCCGACATGCGCACGCTGTCCAGGCGGCCGATGACATCGATGGCGTCGAGTGCACCGGCGCTCGTTTGTACTTTGATATCGTATTTCCCAGGCGCCAGACCAAGCGCGACCGGATCGATGGAAAACGTTTGCGGACCCGAACCGCGCGAACCGAGCTGCACGTCGTGTTTCACGCCATCCGCACCGGTCAGGGTCACGGTGTTGGCGGCGCTGGCCGCCGGCAGGGTGATGCTGGCCTTGATCGCCTTGTCTTCCAGGCGCAGGCTGTTGGTGGTGACGGTGATGTCGGAGCCGACCTGGGCGCCCAGGGCCAGGGTCTGGATGCTCTCCAGCACGCTGGCGCTGGCGCTGTTGAGCTTGGCGAGGCTTTGCATCGCCTCGGTCTGGCTCAGCTGCGAGAGCTGGTTGACGAACTGCGACGGGTCGCTCGGCTCCAAAGGATCCTGGTTGCGGATCTGGGCCACCAGCAGCTTGGTGAACATGTCCGCCGTTTCGCTGGCCGGGGCCTGGCCGACCACGGTGTTGGCATTGCCGGCAGCCTGGTTATTGGCGCCGGTGAGGTGATTGGTGAGCATGGGATCAGCCTTCGCCGAGTCGCAGCAGGCCCGCTTGCATCGACTTGATGCGTCCCAGGACTTCCACATTGGTTTCAAAGGCACGCGAGGCCGACATCATGTCGGTCATCTCGGCCACCTGGTTGACGTTCGGGTAAAACACCATGCCGTCGGCGTTCGCCACCGGATTGCCCGGCTCGTAAGCCTTGCGCAGCGGTTCGGCCGATTCGACCACGTCGAGCACCTGGACCCGGCTGCCGGCGCCGAGCTTGCCGGAACCGCTGTCGATCATGGCGGCGAACACGGGTTTGCGGGCACGGTAGGTTTCGCCTTCCGAGCCGGACACCGAATCGGCGTTGGCCAGGTTGCTGGCGATGGTATTCAAGCGCACCGACTGCGCCGCCATGGCCGAACCTGCAATTTGGGAAATGTCTTTAAAGCTCATGATTATTGTCCTGCGATGGCTTTGGCCAAACCCTTGAGCCGCATGTTCACGAAGGTCAGGCTGGTCTGGAAATCGGATGCGTTTTGCGAGAACGCGGCTTGTTCGACGCCGATTTCGACTGTATTGCCGTCGGCGGTGGGGTGGTAGGGAACCCGGTACAGGGCGTCCTGGTCGTCGGCGCCGAGGCCGGGCATATCGGATTCGGTATCGATGCGCTGCTGCAGCACGGCGCCGAAGTCGATGTCGCGCGCCGTGAAACCCGGCGTGTTTTCGTTGGCGATATTGGCGGCCAGCACGCGGGTGCGGTCGGCGCGCACATGCAGGGTGTCGGCGTGCACGCCGAGTGCCTTTTGGAAATCAATCGACATGAAGCTTCCTCCGTGAATGAACTGCAGTGTGAATCTGGTTAAAATGACGCTGTGCGGCGTTCCTTGCGTCGTGCGCAACGTTTGCCAAGGTGCTACTTATGTCTGAAGTCCGCCGCGCCACCAGCGCCTTGTTCCTGCCATTAACGGCCGCTGCACTGGTTTCATTAGCCGGGGGCAACACAAATGCGGCAGAAATTTCCATCACGGCCAGGCTCGAACAGGCCGCGCGCGAGCAGCTGGCGCGCCAGGCGGAAACGGCCGGTTTGGCGGAAGCGCAATTTACTGTCAACGTGGCCACGCCGCGCCCCGCCCCGCCGTGCGCCAAACCGGTCGAGATCGAAGCGGTCGACACGCGCACGCCGGCGCGCATGCGCTTTGCCGTGCTGTGTCCCGATGCCGGCGGCTGGCGATATGAGTACGTGCTGCGCGGCTCGGTCAGCGCCCTGGTGGCGGTCACCGCCGCGCCGGTCGCGGCCGGGCAAATGCTGACGGCGCAGGATGTCACCCTGGAGCGGCGCGATGTCACCACCTTGAGCGACGCCATCGGCTCGGCCGAGGCGGCCACCGGGCAAGCCACGCGGCGCTCGCTGCGCGCCGGCGAAGTGCTGCGCCAGGCGCAGTTGAGCGCGCCCTTACTGGTCAAGCGCGGCGAACCGGTGGTGATGCTGGCGCGTTTCGAGGCCATCGAGATCAGCACCGCCGGCGAAGCGCTCGACGCCGGCGCACTCAATGCGCTGGTGCGGGTGCGCAACCTGGCCAACGGCCGGGTGGTGCGCATGCGCGTGATCGGCCCCGGCACGGTCGAGCCGGTCGAGCTGCCCCGTTCGGCGCAGCCATAGTTCATTCCGACGCTCCCTGCAGGCGCGCGGCCAGCTTGGTCAGCTTGGCGGCGTAGGCCGGATCGGTGGCATAGCCGCCCCTGACCAGGCCTTGGGCAAAGGCGTGCGCATCGTTGCCGGTGCCGATGGCGCCGGCGTAGCGCGGGTTGTCCAGCAGCACTTGGGCATAGTCGCGGAAGGCGGCGCCCTGGTCCGGGTAGCTGCGGAAACGCTCGGTTTTCTTCACGGCGGCGCCGTGTTCGTATTCGGTGGTGGCGTTGTCGGCCACCTCGCCCTGCCAGCTTGTACCGGCCTTGATGCCGAACAGATTGTGGGTGCTGGCGCCTTCGGCCTGGCGCAGCGGACGCTGGCCCCAGCCCGATTCCAGCGCGGCATGGGCCGACACCAGTTGCGGCGCCACGCCAAGGCGTTCGCCCGCTTCGCGCGCCCACGGCGCGATCTGTTCCAGGAAGGCTTGTTGTTCGGAACCGTCGGCAAAGGCGGCGCCTACGCCCGTGCTTGGGGCCACCTCGGCGTCTTGCAGGCGCGCCTGCAGCATGCGGCCCTGCGGACTCAACATGGCGGCGCCGCTGTCGGCGCTGCCCTGGCTGATGAAATCGGTAATTTCATTTTGCATCGACCGGTAGACGCCGCCGAAGCCGGCGCCGCCGCCCGCCGCCGCCATCGGGCGGGTGGACGGGGTCGGCGCGGTGGGCGCGATGCTGGCGGTATGGAAATCAGCGTGCCTCATACAAGGTCTCCTCTCCGTGCAGCACACGCTGCATGATGGAAAATTGTTCGGTCAGTAATGCGCTGTTGCGAACATTTAAACGTTTGCATTCAAGTACCAGTTGCTCCAGCGCTTGCCAGTCGGCGCGCAAGGCCTCGCCCTGGGCAGGGTCCAGGCTGGCGATCAGGGTGGCCATGTCGGCGCGGGTGCCGCACAGGGCGCGCACCAGCGAGACGCGCTGCACGCGGCGCTGTTCCATCGCCTCCAGGCTGGGCGAGAGCTGTTCGGCCAGTTCGGTCAGCTCGGCGCTGCGGTGGCGCAGGGCGGCGTCGAACTGGCGCGCCAGCAGCGCGAGGATGGCATGGCTGGTGTCCAGGTCGGCGCTGACGCCAGCCCTCAGCTTGCCCAGTGCCTGCTCGCGCGTCAGGCGGCTCATCCCTGGCCTCCGTGGAAGCGCGTGATCAGGCCGGCCAGGCGCGCCGGGTCGAACGGCAATTCGCCCTTGGCCAGCGCGTCGCGCAGTTGCGCCACTTTTTCGTGGTCGATCTCGGGCATGGCGGCCAGCGCGGCCATGGCCGGCTGCAGCACTTCCGATTGCAGGGCGCCCGAGGCAGCCGCCACCCCGGCGCCGCCGCTCAGCGCCGTCTTCGCTTCGGGCGCTTGTGCGGCGCTGCTGCGCTGCACGGCCGAGGCGTCGGCGGACGCACCGCCAGAAGAGATTTTCATGCGTGGACCTCGGCTTTTGGATTGGATCGTCATGATTATTTGCCTTGGGCGCCGGCGCCGTTGACGTTTTTGACGCTCTTGAGTTTATTGCGCAATTCTTCGACCGTCCCCTTGGCGCCGACCGCCGTTTCGGTGCCGACCTCGTTCTTGCCCGGCACGCCGAACATGGCGGCCACGGTATCGGCCTGGCTGTGGGTCAGGATCAGCAGTTCGATGCGGCGGTTGACGGCCGCGCCGGTATTTTCCGGCTCGAAGGGCGCGCGGTCGGCCATCCCGACGACTTGCAGCACGCTGTCCGGATTCATGGAACCGGCCAGCAGCTGGGTGCGGGCCGCCATGGCGCGCGCATTCGACAAGGTCCAGTTCGAGTTGCCATCCTGGTCGCCCGCGTATTTGCGCGAATCGGTGTGGCCGACGATCAGCATCTGGTTGTCCATTTTTGCGAACAAGGGACCCATCTGGCGCATCAAGCGGCCGAAGCGGTCGGTCGGCATGGCGCTGCCCAGCAAAAACATGCCCTGGCGGTCGGTGTCGTGCAGGGTGACGCGCAAGCCGTACGGGGTGATCACGGCTTCCAGGTTGTTCGACAAGCCCGCTTCCACGCTCATGGTGCCCAGCTTGCGCGAGAGCACGGCCAGTTCGGCCGGCGAGTCGTAGCGCACTTTCGGGCCTTCGCCGCCGACTTCCTTGTCGGGCGAGGTACCGCTGTGCGGCATAGCGAAACGTTCGATCAGGCTGCCGCGCGGGCCGCCGCCGATTTCCGGCTTGTTGCCCTGGCCATCGGCGTAGCTGCCGTTTTGCTCGCGCACCATGGCTTTCATGGTTTGCTGGTCGCGCGCCGCCATCAGCCACAGCACCAGGAACAGGGATAGCAGCGCCAGGCAAAAGTCGGCGAACGCGACTTTCCAGGCGCCGCCGTGGTCGTCCTCATGCGCCTTGCCACGGCCGCGCACGATGATCGCGGCGTCGTGCTTGTCATGCTTATCATGCTGCTTTTGCACGCGGCTCTCCTGAGCGGTCGGTGGCGCGGCGTTTCGGCGATGGCGATTCGTCGCTATCGCCGCTCATCGCGTTGATCCAGCTTTCGAGCTGGGCGAAGGTCGGCTTGATGTTCAGTTGCACCAGGCGGCGGCCGGCATCGATGGCCAGCAGGGCTGGTTTGCCGGCCACGTGGGTGACCAGCACGACTTTGACGCATTCCATGTTCGACGCTTCCTGGTTGACAAGCTGTTTCATCATGTTGCTGATCGGGTCGAGTACGCCATAGCAAAAGAAAATCCCGAGGAAGGTGCCGACCATCGCGGCGCCCACCTTGGCCGAGATCGCGCCGGCATCGGCGCCCTCGGCCACCGAATTCATCGCCAGCACGATGCCGAGCACCGCCGCCAGGATGCCGAATCCGGGCATCGCTTCGGCAATCTTGTGCAGCGACTTGGACGGCTGCACCAACTCTTCGTGAATGGCTTCCAGTTCCTGCTCCAGTACGCCTTCAAGCTCATGGGCATTGATTTTTCCCATGGCCATTAAACGGAAATTATCGACAATAAACGCCAAAAGTTTAGGCTCTTCCAGCACCAAAGGGTAACGCTGGAACAGCGGGCTCGAGGCCGGGTCTTCCACGTGGGCGTCGAGGGCTTTCAAGCCACCGGCCGCCGTTTGCAGCAGTTCATACATCAACAACAACAACTGGCGCTGGAATTCCGAACCTTGCTTCTTGCGCACGATAATCTTGCGCAACTGCGTGCTCATTTCCTTGAGCACGTGGTTCGGATTGCCCAGCACCAGCGCGCCGGCGCCGGCGCCGGCGATGATCAGGATTTCGACCGGGTGCCAGATGGCGGCGAAGGTGCCGCCCATGAGCACGAAGCCGCCGAAAATACAGCCTAGAACGATGGCAATGCCGACTAATGGCTGCATGTTAAATTCCTTTGGTAAGTCGTGATGAGCGAAAGTAGTGGGTGAAACATGGTCTGATCAGCCTTTGAGGGCTGCTTTCATCTTGGCCAGCGCCGCCTTGTTGAGCTGGCAGACGCGCGCGTCCGACAAATCGAGGACGGCGGCAACTTCCTTGTAGCTCAGTTCGAATTCGTAAATCATCTGGATCACCCGCTGTTCGCGCTCGTCGAGGGCCATCAGGGCTTGTTCCAGGCTGCGCTTGACCATGAACTGCTCTTCCGGGCCGGGCGCGCTGTGGGCCCGTTCCGCAGCTTCCTGCAGCACTTCGTCAAAGCTCAGCAGCAGCTCGGCGCCATCGTCGAGCTGGTATTGCACATAGGCTTCCTGGGTCAGGCCCAGCGCGGAGGCCGCTTCCTGGTCGGTCGGCTCGCGCCCCAGGGAGCGGGTCAGGGCGCGCACCTGGTCGCGCATCTTGTGGCTGTCCTGGCGCACCGCGCGCGGGCGCCAATCCTGGCGGCGCAGCTCGTCGAGAATGGCGCCGCGGATGCGCAAGGAGGCGAAGCTGCCGAAACCGGCATCGGGCATGCCATAGCGGCGCAGCGCTTCGAGCAAACCCATCAGGCCGATCTGTTCCATGTCTTCGCGCCCCATCACGCCCGAGACCTGGGCATTCAACTGGCGCACGATGCGCTTGACCAGCGGCGCGTAGGCCACCAGCTGGCGCTGCTCTTCGCGGGCATCGAGCACGGGGGCGTACTCGGCCACTTGCGCGGCGCCGTAGCCGCTGGCGTGCTCGTCCGCGATGCCATGGGCTATGCCACGGGCTATGCCATGGGTGAGCGGATTGCCGCCCACGTAGCTGGCGGCGCTGCTGGAGTCGGTGTAATCGGCGTGATAGGCCACAGGATTCCCGCTTCGCTATTCGATGATCAGTTTGCCGATCATGACTTCGGAGAACGGCTTTTCGAGCTTGTCCTTGTCATATGTCGCGGCGAACGTGTTGTTGAGCTGCTCGGCGTACTGCTCGACCGTCAGTTCCTGGGCCGCGCTCATGGTGTGCGCCGACAGGGCGCGCACGGCCACGCTGCGCAGCATCGGCAGGTCATCCTTGGTTTTCTTTTCCTGATCAAGCGTGGTCGACAGCACCAAATCGGTCGAAATGTAGTGGGCCTGGGTTTCGCCCGGGCTGCGGCGCAGCATGACGATCACCTTGTCGAGCGAGACGTAGCGGGCCGGTTTTTTCGGATGCGCTTCCGGTTCCACGGCGGCGTGCTTGCCATCCTTGCCCGGCAGCGGCTGCTTGAAGTACAGGGCCGCACCGGCCGCGGCGGCGCCGAGGATGCCGATGACCACGAAGGCGACGATCAGCTTGGTGGTTTTTTTCATGCTGCGACCTCGCGGCCGGACAGGGAGAAGGTGGCGGACGGCTGGCCGGCTTCGGCCAGCGCGCGGCCAGGATCGTTTTCGCCGGGTTCACGCTCGGGCTGGCGCTGGCGCCCTTGCTGTTCGCCAAACGCGGCGCCGCTGCGCGGGGTGGCGGTAATGGTCACGGCGACATCGCTGAACTGGCGCTGGGCCAGGTCGGAACGCATGGCATCGCTGACACTGTTGAGCTGGCGCCGCACTTCGCTGTGGGTGGCGCTGATATTTACTTCCAGCACCCCACCGGCGGCGTGGCGGATCGCGATTTCGATGCGGCCCAGCTGCGGCGGGTCGAGGCGGATCACGGCCTGGTCGATGTTGCGGCCCAGTTGCAGCTGCAGGCGGTCGCCCAGGGCGTCGCGCAGGGGTTGCTGCCAGTCGGCCGGGTTGGCCGGCAGTTTTACGTCCAGCGGGGCGGCCATGGCGGCGTTGGGCGCGGCCAGGGCGTTGGCGCCATTCATGACATTGGCCGGGCCGGCGAGCGGCGTGTCGCTGCGCAGCACGGTGTCGGTGCTGGCGGCGAGCGGCTGGGCGCTGGCGGCGAGGCCGGTTTTCTGGGCGAGCGGCGCGGCTGGCGTGGCGCTGTCGGCGCTGCGCGCGGGGGCGCGCGGTGCCGGCGCGGCGGCCAGCGCTTGCGCGGGCAGGGCCGGCGCGGCCGCCACTGGCGTGCGGGCATCGGCCACACGGCTGTCGCTGTCACTGGTACTGGCGGCGGCGCCGGTGGCATTGGTGCTGGCCGCTGGCGGCGCGCTGAAGGTGAACGAAACGGTGCTGGCAGGGGCGGCGGGCAGGGGGGCGGCGAACGGCGCGGCTGGCGCGGCCGGGGCCGGGGCCGGTGCGGCGGCCGTGCCGGCCGGGACGACCGGCGTGGCCGCTGCGGCAAAGCTGAGCGGGGCGCTGGCGGCGCCGAGCGGCGCGGCGCTGGCCACTGGCGCGGCCATGGCGGCAGGCCAGCTGGACGGCATCGGCATGGCCGGCGGCAAGACCATGCCGAGCGGCAGGGTCATGCTCATCGTCATCGCTGGTGTGCTCGTGTGCTCCGGGGTGGCGGCCGGCACGGCCGGCGCGGCGCTGTCGGGCAGCATGCCGGGATCGGCCAGGGCGTCGGCCTGGGCGGCGTCGGTGCCGACCTGGTCGCTGTCGGTGTCGGCGTCGGCAACGGCCGGCTCGGCGCCGATATCGAACATCAGCCAGCTGGCGAACGGCGCGGCAGTGTCGCTGCCGGGGGTGACTGGCGCGGCGGCGGCGGGCAGGTCGGCACCGGGGGCGGCCGCGACGGCGGGGGAAGGGGTCAGGTTAGCGAGCATCATGGTTTATGCCTGGTTACGTTCTATATCGGTTTCATTGTCGAGGGCGTAGGCGATAAACCCGGCTTTGTTCGCGTGCATCTCGTGCATTTGCGCTCCCAGCAGTTCCAGTTCGGCTTCGCACAGCTCGGCTGCCTTGTCGTGCTGGGCGCGCAGCGCTTCCAAGGCACGTTTTTCCGCCGGGCTCCACGGGCCGCTGGCGGCCAGCACGCGCAGCTGGGCGCTCAGGGCGCCGACCGCGCGGTCGAGCGCAACCCAGTCGCGCGCAGCGCCGGCGCTGGCCAGGGCCGCCGTCAGGGCGTCGAGGGCGGCGCGCCTAGGCATTGCGCGCCTGCACGCCGAGCCAGCCCTGGCGGATCGTGCCGAGAATCTCGACCACTTCGTCCAGCATCGCCGGGTCCATCTTGATGCCGGCCCCGTGCAGGCGGGCGGCGCAAAAGTCGTACAGTCTTGCCAGGTTTTCCACCACGTCGCCACCTTGCTCGAAGTCCAGCGAGCTGGACAGTCCATTGATGATCTCGACACATTTGTCGATGCTGGCCGCCTTTTGCTCGTAGCGCTTGGCGACGAGGTGGGCGCGCGCGCGGGCCAGTTCGTCGAGCAAGCCATCGGTCAGCAGCAGGACCAGCTCGACCGGCGACGCACGCGCCGTCTGAGCATCAAGGTTAACCGAGTGGTAGTCGCTGTAAGCGTCGGAATAGGACATCTTTTCCTCTCTTGATTAGGATTTGTCGCCGAACAGTGCGTCGAACATGGAGCTGTTGGAAGCCATGCGGCTTTGCAGTGTTTGCAACTGTGTAAATTGCGTCAGATAGCGCTTGTAGGCGCTGTCGTACTGCTTGTCGAGCTGGTCCTGGCGCTTGGTCAGGGTGGTCTGCAATTTGGTGTTCTGTTCCAGACGCTGCTTGAGCTGGCCGTCGGTGATGCTGCTCCATTCCTTCAGGTAGCCGTCGAGATTGCCGGCGATGCCGCTGCTGCTGCCGTTGACGCTGCTGCCGATCAGGGTGTCGAGGCCTTTCGGCGACACCGCGAGCTGGCTGGTCAGGCGCGTTGTGTTCAGGGACAGGCTGCCGTCGCGGGTGGCCACGATGCCGTAGGCGGCCAGGCTGTCGGCGCCGTTGACGCCGCGCAGCATGCTGACCATGCGGGTTTGCAGCACGCGCACGCCGCCATCGTTGGCGAACACGCCCGGCGCGGCGCTCTTGGACGGGTCGCCCGGCGCCACCATGGTATCGATCACGCCCTTGAGCTTGTTGTAATCGTCGACGAATTTCTGCACCTTGGCCACGGTGGCGGCGTTGTCGCTGGCGACCGTCAGGGTGACCGGCGTATCGCCCGGGGCCTGGGCCTTGGTAAAGGTCATGGTCACGCCATCGACATTGGTGAACACGTTCGAGGCCTGGGTGATCGCGGTGCCGGTACCCTGGGCGCCGAGCCAGACCAGGGCATCCTGGCCAGTCACGACTTGCTTGGCGTTGAGGGGATCGTCGAGTGCGGCTTTCAGGCCGGCATTGTTGACCGCCGCGGTGTTGAGCGAAATATTGCCGGCCGCGCCAGTCGTTTTCGAGGTCAGCATCAGCTGGGTGACGCCATTGACGGTGACGATCGAGGCCGACACGCGGCCATTGTTGGTCGGCTCGGCATTGATGGCAGCGGCGATTTCGCGCGGGGTCAGGGTGGCGTTGCCATCGCTGTTGGCGGTCGCCAGGTTGACCGAAAAGCCGGGCGCGCCGCCCAGATCGATGCCCAGGGTGCCGCCATTGGCCGCGCTGTCGGCCAGGCCGTTGTAGGACACCTGGTTGGCGGTGGCGATGCGTTCGACAAAAAAGCTGTAGCTGCCGGCGGTGGCGTTCACACCGGCGCTGGCGGTGCCGATGGCCGTGTTGCTGAAGCTCGCGGCCTGGCTCAGCATGGTCTTGCCGGAGGTCAGCGACAGCAGGGAACTCTGGTAGCCCGAAATGGCCGAGCGCAAGGAGGTGAGGGCGGCGGCCGCGCTGCTGGCCTGCTTGGTCTGGGCGCTCAGGATGCTCTGGCGCGCCGAGGTGTAGTTGGTCGCCAGGCCGGCGGCGGTGGTGGCCGGATCGTAGGTGTTGCCAATGGTCGCCATGGAGTTCTCCTGAGTGTCTAAGATGAAATTACTTGCGGCCGGCCAGCCACGATTGCGTGGCCAGCTCGTCTTCGCGCTTGCGTTCGACCCGGTTCTGGGCCAGCGCCGCCACGCCTTTTTTCTGTTCCAGCACCTGGCCGAGCAGCTGGCGCTCGCTCCAGGCATCGTTCAGGGCGCGCTGCGACACGGCCATGGTCGCTTCATGCAGGCTCAGGTCGGTGCGATGGTTGTCGGCCAGGGCGATCACGGCCAGCTTGTACTGGCCGCAGTTCAGGGCCAGCGCCAGCGGCAGGGCGCCGCTGGCGCCGCTGCCGCTGGTCAGGCCGTCCAGGCGCGCCAGGTTGGCCTGGTAGCGCGCCCTGGTCGCTTGCTGGGCAGCCATATCGGCTTGCAGGCGGTCGACCTTGGTGCTGCGCAGGCGCACCAGGGTGTCCAGGCTGTCGATCGTGTTCTTGATGGTCATGACATCATCGCTTCAAGTTGGGAAATGCATTCGGGCAAGGGCGCCGCTTCGCGCGTTCCCTGGCACAGGTAGGCGTCGATATGCGGTTCCAGGCGCACCGCGTGGTCGGTCACCGGATCGGCGCCCGGCACGTAGGCGCCCAGGGGAATCAGGTCGCGCACGCGGGCGTGGCGGGCCAGCGCGGCTTTCAGCTTGCGCGCCGCCAGCGCGTGCTGGGCCGGCACCACCTGGGCCATGCAGCGGCTGATGGAGGCGGCCACGTCGATGGCCGGGTAATGGCCGCGTTCGGCCAGTTCGCGGGTCAGCACGATGTGGCCGTCGAGAATTGCACGGGCCGTGTCGACCACCGGATCCTGCTGGTCGTCGCCTTCGGCCAGGACGGTGTAGATGGCGCTCATGCTGCCGTGTTCGTGCTCGCCGTTGCCGGCGCTTTCGACCAGCTGCGGCAGGGCCGAGAACACCGACGGCGGATAGCCGCGCGTGGCTGGCGGCTCGCCCAGCGCCAGCGCCACTTCGCGCAGCGCCATGGCGTAGCGGGTGAGGGAATCGACCAGCAGCAGCACGTTCAAGCCCTGGTCGCGGTAATGGGCGGCGATTGCGTGGCACAGTTCGGTTGCGCGGATGCGCATCAGCGGCGATTCGTCGGCCGGGGCGATCACCAGCACGGCTTTCTTCAAGCCCTCGGGGCCGAGCGACATGTCGACGAATTCGCGCACTTCGCGCGAGCGCTCGCCGATCAGGCCGACCACGACCACGTCGGCCACGGTCTGGCGGGTGATCAGGCCCAGCAGGACGGACTTGCCGACCCCGCTGCCGGCCATCAGGCCGACCCGTTGGCCCTTGCCGATGGTCAGCATGGAATTGATGGCGCGCACGCCCACGTCGAGCGGCTCGACCACCGGTTGTTTTTTCAGCGGATTGATTTTCGGCGGCGTCATGTCCAGGCGATGCTCGCCGCCCAGGCGGCCCAGGCCGTCGATCGGCTCGCCCAGGCCATTGACCATGCGCCCCAGCCACGAGGGGCCGATCTGCAGGGTGGCGGCGGTCGGGCTGGGCAGCACGCGGGCGCCCGTGGTCAGGCCGATGGCTTGCTTGAACGGCATCAGGAACGACAGGCGCTCGCGGAAACCGACCACCTGGGCATCGAGCCAATCGCCGTCCACCGTTTCGATGCGGCAGCGCTGGCCCGTGTGCAGGCGGCAGCCGGCCGATTCCAGCAGCAAGCCCGAGGCGCCGACCAGGCGCCCGGTCGGGATCGCGACCGGCACGTCGTCGAGTTCGACGGTGCGCAGGGAATCGGCCAGCTTACTCATGCGTCCATCTCCTCGGCCACCCGTTCAGGGACCGCCAGCAACTGGGCGCTCACTTGCGTCATGCAGGCCGCCAGGCGGCCCTGGCAACCGGCGTCGACTTCATTGTCGCCGGCGCGCACGCGGCATTCGCCCGCTTGCAGGGATGGGTCGGGCAGCAAGCTCCATTTGGCGGCGCGCACCGGATCGAGTTCGGTGATGCGCTTGAGTTCTTCCGGATTGAGGCACACTTCGATGCCGTCGCGGGTGGGCGGCATGGCGGCCAAGGCTTCGTCCACCAGCGCGAGCAACTGGACCGGCTGCAACGCCAGTTCGGCGCGGATCACCTGGCGCGCCACCTTGCCGACCAGGTCGACGACTTCCTTGCGCTGGGCCGAACGGAATTCCTCGACCATCTGGCCGAGCTGGGCGAACATGCCGTCGAGCGGGCCGGCCAGCTCTTCGAAGCGGTCCTGCACCTGCTGCATGGCCTGGCGGCGGCCGGCGCTCTGGCCCTCGGCCAGTCCGGCGGCATAGCCTTCGGCGCTGCCGCGCGCCTGGCCGCTCTCGTAGCCCTCGCGCTGCCCCTGCTGGTAGCCTTCTTCGACCGCGTTCTGCCACTGGCCCGCGGCCTCGGCGGAATGGGCGGCACCGAGCGAATCGAGCTGCGACAGCGGCGGGAAATGATAGGGGCGAAATTGTTTCATTCTATGACAGCCTCGGCGAACAGTTGGACTTCGATCTCGCCGTTGTCGGCCAGTTGCTTGACGGTGGCCATGATGTCCTTGCGCGTCTGTTCGATGCGCGACAGTGGCACCGGACCTGCGCGGCGCAGCAGGTCGTCGAAGTTCTGGGCCTGGCGGCGCGGCATGGTGGTGAGGATCGCATCGCGGATCGCCGGTTCGGCGCCCTTGAGGGCGATCGCCCACTGTTCCAGCGGCACGTCGTCGAGAATGCGGGTGATCGTGGCCTCGGTCTGGCGCGACAGGATGAAAAAGTCATACATGCTCATTTCGATTTCGGACACCACGTCCGGATCGTGGGCGCGCAGCAGTTCGACCATGCCGGCGCGGTTGCCCGGCAGCCGGTTGAGGATCTCGGCAACCTGGCGGATCCCTTCCACGCTGGCGCTCTGGGTATCGAGGGCGCCCAGGCAGCGGGTCACCAGCTCTTCCAGTTCGGTCAAGAGGTCGCGGTCGATTTCATCGAGCCGGGCCAGGTTCAGCAGCACCAGGTCGCGC
This sequence comes from Massilia antarctica, assembly GCF_015689335.1. Lineage (GTDB taxonomy): Bacteria > Pseudomonadota > Gammaproteobacteria > Burkholderiales > Burkholderiaceae_D > Telluria_A > Telluria_A antarctica. The sequence continues at coordinate 3,340,732 of NZ_CP065053.1, forward strand.
CCTTCGAGCGGCAGGGCGTCGAGGATCTGGCCGGCCAGCGCGGGCGGCAGGAAGGCCAGGAATACCGCTTGCATCTGCACGTGCTCGTTGGCGACGTAATCGGCCAGCCATTTCGGCGAGGCCCACTGCAGGCGCGCCATCATCGGGCGGATCGCATCGCCATAGATGTTGTTGAGCACGCTATTGGCGATGTCGCTGCCGAGCGCCAGGTCGAGCGAGCGCTTCAGGTAGCTGCGCGAAGCGCCATGCACACCCGACTGCTGGCGGTAATCGTCGAAAAAGGTTTGCATCGCCACGCGCACGGAATCGACCTTGATGCCGCTCATGCGCGACATCACTTGCGTCACTTCCAGCAATTCCTCGCGGTCGAGGCAGCGCAGGACGGCCGCGGCCGGCTCTTCGCCAATGCTCAACAGGACGATGGCGGCCTGTTCGACAGGGGTCAGTCCAGGCGCCTCTTCGGCGTCCACGTTATTGTCCAGTTCGGCCATTTTTCTGCATCCATTGTTTGACGACTTCGGCGACCCGCTCCGGTTCCTTGGCAGCGAGAACTTTCAAGTGATCGACCATCACATCGACTGCCGATCCGGCAGGGGGAAGATCGTAGTTTTCCAGCAAAGGCACCATCGGCAGCGGTGCGCCCAGGGCCGGGGCGCCGCCCGCCAGCTCGATGGCACGGGCATCGCCTGCGCGCATGTCGCCGGCACGCAAGGCTGGGCCGGCCACGGCGCTGGCGGCACCGGCCGGGCCACCGAGCAGTTGAGCGTCGGCGGTGGCAGCCGGCGCCAGGCGCACGGTCAACAGGCGCAGCAGCGGACGGATGATCAGCAGGAAGCCGAGCAGGATGCCCACCGCCCACGCCGCCCAGCTGCTCATGTCGACCACATTGTCCCGTTCCTGCCACCATGGGGCGGCGACGGGCTGGACCGGGAAGCTCATGGCGGACACGGTCAGCACGTCGCCGCGTTCGGTGTTGATGCCCAGGCCGCTGCTCAGGGTTTTTTCGATATTCGCCAGTTCGGCGGCGGTCCAGCCGGTCTTGGCGGCAGCCACGTGATTGTTCAGCACCACCGCCACGCTGAGCTTCTTCAAACGGCCGCGGCTGCGCTTGATCTGGGTGATGTTGCGGTCGTAGGCGAACTGGCGCGTGCTGGCATTCTTGCGCGTGCTGCCATCGTCGGCTTTCGGATCGGTGCCGGCGCCGGCGGCCTGCGGATCGGCCACGGCCGGCGGACGGTTCGACAGGGTGCCCGGCACGCCGATCGCCATGCGGTTCTTTTCCTGCTCTTCGCGCACCGCTTCGCTGGTCACTTTCGGGGCGTCGCCGTATTTCTCGGTGGTTTCCTCGATCTTGTCGTTGTCGATGTCGGCGGTGACGCTGAGCTTGAAGTTATTGGCGCCCAGCACCGGGCCGAGCAATTCGTTCACATTGCCGCGCACCTGGTCCTGGTATTTCTTGGCGTTGGCGTCCGCGCCCTGGGCGGCGCCGTCGAAGCCGTCGCTCAGGTCGACCCGCGACGACAGGTAGTTGCCGGCCTGGTCGATCAGGCTGACCCGCTGCGGCGACAGGCTGGCGACGCTGCCGGAAACCATGTTGATGATGGCGGCGATCTGTTCCGGGGCCAGGGTGCGGCCCGGTTTCACGGCCACCACCACCGAGGCCGACGATTTTTCACCGTCGCTGGCCACGAACGAAGTCGAGCGGGCGATCGACAGGTGCACTCTGGCCGAGGCGATCGCGTCGAGCGAAAGGATGCTCTGCGACAGCTCGCCTTCGAGGCCGCGCCGGAAGCGCACGTCCTGCACGAACTGGGAGACGCCCAGCGGATCGTTCTTGTCCATCAATTCCAGGCCGGCCGGCAGCTGGGCGGTGACGCCCTTGGCGGCCAGCAGCATGCGCACCTTGCCCAATTGCGAAGCGGGCACCAGCAATTGGCCGGTTTCCGGATGCAGGCGGTAAGCCACCTTGTCGGCGTCGAGCACGGCCATCATGTCGCCCGAGGCGACCCGCTCGTTGGCGCCGAAGACCGGCTTGTAGCCGGCCTGGTCGTTCCACAAGTACATCATCACCGCGGCCGTGATGGCGATCGCCAGCACCAGCATCGGGGTCAGGTTGTTGCGCAACGCTGGCGGCAGCGAAGGCATGGCGCCCATGCGCCCGGCGAAGTTGGATTTGAGAGAGGCAATCACGCTGGTTTTTTCCCGCAGTTAAGGTAACGTGGCAAACAGAGGTTCAGACGGGGAGCTTGATCAGCTCGTCCATGGCGCCCATGACCTTGTTACGCACCTGCATCAGCATCGAGAAGGACAGGCTGGCTTCCTGGCTGGCCAGCATGGCGCCGACCAGGTCGTCGCTCTTGCCGCTGTCGACATCATTCATTTTCTGGCCAGCCTGGGCATCTTGCTGGTTCACGCTGTCGAGCGCGTTTTTCATGCTCTGGGTAAAGGAAAACCCGGCAGGAAGCGGCTCGCCGCCGGCTGGCCCGACGTTGGCGTGCGCGGCCAATTGGCCCGCATCGTTGGCCAGCACTTTCATCTCCGACTGGAGCTGTGCGGCGAGTGAATTCGATGTTGTAATTCCGACTTCCATGTTGTCATCCCTGCATAATTTTTTGTTCATAATCAAACAGTTACGACGAATTTTCTGTCGTAGCCGGCCTGAACGGTGAAGCGACAAGTGTGCGCGTTCCGTACCGCGATTCCAAACGAAAACATGCTCGACGGCAAAATAATTTATTGCTGAGTCGGGTAAATCCAACAAATTTCGCCAAACCTCTTGGGGTAGAAGCAAAGGTGTCGAAATGCCTAACGATATCGCTTACTGTTGGTAATGGGCGCGAGTGTCGGAACTCGAGCCTGTCTCCCGATTATTTGCCGTACTGCATCAAGCAATATCTTACCTTACGGCAATTATAATGCCACATGGAAATTAAATCCACCAGATAAAAATGCTCTGATATACTGTTTTCCTCAAACAAAACAAAGAGTTGCCCACTTTGCCACGCACTTGCCGAGTTACTTATGACCATGACAAATAAGACAAACTTGCCGGCAACACCGCAGGTGCTCGACCCCCGGCTGCTGGGCCGGCCCGTCCATTTGCTGCCCCAGTTCGCGGCCCAGTTTGCCGAGGACCTGGCCGCTGCCTTGCGCCAGCCAGCCCTGCGCCGCTACTGGGATGGCTTCCAGCTCCAGGCGAGCGGTTTCGTGGGTCCGCCCGACTCCAGCCAGAGCGGGCGCTGGCTCGGTTTTAGCGGCGGCGCCGGCGGCATCGCCTTCGCGCTCGAACGCTCCCTGCTGCTCAGCGTGCTCAACCAGCGCTACGGACGGCGCGGCGCGGCCCCCGCACCCCCGGTCGATCCGACCACGGTCAGGGTGACGGCCACGGAAGAACGCCTCGCAATTGTGTTAGGTCAACAATTTGCCTCGGTGCTCTCCAAGCGGGTGGATGCAAACCTTGCGCGGGCGCATAATGAACCCAACCTGGCTTCCACCGAACTGGTGCCGGGCACGGTGCCGCCGGCGCCGCCCAGCGCCGATGGCTGGACACTCGGCATTACCCTGCGCCAGGCCCAGAGTGGAGAATGCGGCCAGCTGTGGCTGGCGCTGGACCAGGACATGGTGGCGCGCGTGCTGCTCGGGCTGGCGCCCGAGCGTGCGCGCGAGCACGCGCCGGCGCGCGCCACGGTGGCGCTCGGCACGGCCTTGCAAGTGACCCTGGAAGGGCGGCTGGTGAGCAAGGAAATCACGCTCGAAGCGCTGTTTGCGCTCAAGTTGGGCGACATCATTCCCGTGACGGTGGGCCGGGCCGATGTCTTGCTGGCCGAATCGCGCTTGTTTACGGCGGCGGTCACGGAACATAACGGGACGCTCTGCTTAACCTCTTTTGAAGATAGCGACTAATGAAAATCAACGAGAACGAACTTCAGGCGCCGGACCAGGATGGCGAAATCGACGAAGAATTGATCATCGATGAACCCCAGATGGGCGTGCCGTCCGGTCTGGAGGGCGCGCGTCCGCTTGAGAAACGGCCCCAGCGCGACTTGCCGCAGATGATGCGCAAGATTCCGGTCACCCTGACCCTGGAAGTGGGCTCGGCCCGCATCTCGCTGCAGGAATTGATGGCGATCGGGCCGGCCAGCGTGATCGCGCTCGACGTGCTGGCGGGCGAGCCGCTCGTCATCAAGGTCAACGGTACCCCGATCGGGCGCGCCGAAGTGGTGGTGGCCGGCGAACAGTACGGGCTCAAGGTCATCGACCTCGACGGCCTGGACCTGGACCTGCTCACCGCATGAGAGTGGGCGCACGGGGCAGTGGCGCGGCAGTGACGGTGCTCGCCTTGCTGGCGGCCGGCCTGCTGTGCTGCACCCCGGCCGCCGCCCAGGACTTGCTGGCCGGGGTGATCCCGGGCGCCAAGACCGACCTGACTGTCAAGTCGCAGGTGCTGGTCCTGATGACCCTGCTTGGGCTCTTGCCCATCATGGTCATGATGATGACCTGCTTCACCCGCTTCGTGATCGTGCTCTCCTTGCTGCGCCAAGCGCTCGGCCTGCAGCAGGGTTTGCCGAACCGCATCATCACCGGCGTGGCCCTGATCCTCACCCTGCTGGTGATGCGTCCCATCGGCGACCAGATCTGGCGCGACGCCTTCGTGCCCTACGACCAGGACAAGATCGGCATGCAGGATGCCCTGAAAGTGGCCGAAGTGCCGCTCTCGCGCTTCATGCTGGCCCAGACCAGCAAGGCCGCCCTGGCCCAGGTCGCGCACCTGGCGGGCGAGCCGGCCGCGCTGGAGCCGCAGAAGCGCGCCTTCACCGTCAAGCTGGCCGCGTTTGTGCTGAGCGAACTGAAAACCGCGTTCCAGATCGGCGCCATGCTGTTCATTCCCTTTTTGATCATCGACCTGGTGGTGTCCTCGGTGCTGATGGCGATGGGCATGATGATGCTCTCGCCGCTGGTCATTTCCCTGCCGTTCAAGCTGCTGCTGTTCGTGCTGGTCGATGGCTGGACCCTGACCGTGAACACCCTGGTCGGCAGCATCCGGCCGTTCTGAGGGACGCCTTGTGATGGAAGGAGAAACGCGATGACCCCCGACGTGGCCGTGGACCTGATGGTCGGCGCCCTGCAGATCGTCATGCTGATGGTGCTGGTGCTGGTGGTGCCGGGCTTGATCACGGGGCTGCTGGTGGCGCTGGTGCAGGCCGCTACCCAGATCAACGAACAAACCCTGAGCTTCCTGCCGCGCTTGCTGGTGACCCTGCTGGCGGTGATCGTGGCCGGGCACTGGATGACGGGCTACCTGATGGATTACTGCGTCTCCGTCTTCCAGCGCGCCGCCGCCCTGGTCGGCTAGCGCATGGAGCTGGCCGGCTACCTGCTGCCGCTGCTGAACGCCCTGTGGTGGCCGTTCATCCGCATCCTGGCGCTGCTCTCGGCCGCGCCGGTGGTGGGCGACATCCTGGTGCCGCTGCCGGTGCGCGTGCTGCTGGCGCTGGTGCTATCCTTCCTGATGCTGCCTTTTTCCCCGGGCAATGCGGTGCTCGACCCGTTTTCCGTGCTCGGCATCGCCACCACCCTGGAGCAAGCCGTGATCGGCGGCGTGCTGGGGCTGGCCATGCATTTTTCCATGTCGGTGGTGAACGTGCTCGGCTACCTGGTATCGAGCCAGATCGGCTTTTCGATGGCGCAGATGAACGACCCGGTCAACGGCACCGCCTCGGACGTGGTGTCGGGAATGCTGTCCCTGCTGGCCATCATCGTGTTTTTCGCCATCGACGGCCATCTGGTGCTGACCGGGGTGCTGGCGACCAGCTTCAAGGCCTGGCCGGTGGGCGGCGCTTACGGGGCGGTGCTGCTGCATACCGTGGCGCTCAGGGCGGCTTGGATTTTCGCCGCCGCCATGCTGCTGGCGCTGCCGATCGTGTTTTCGACCCTGGTGGTGCAGCTCGGCTTCGGCCTCCTGAACCGGGTGGCGCCGTCCCTGAATCTGTTTTCGCTGGGCTTTTCCCTGACCACCCTGTTCGGCCTGATGATGCTGATCCAGATCGTGCGTTTCATTCCCGAACACTACATTGCAATGAGCAACCAGGTGCTCGAACTAATCGACCAACAGATGAAGGCGGCCCATGGCTGACGACGCGAGCGGTGGCGACAAGACCGAAAAGGCCTCGCAGCAAAAGCTGCGCAAGGCCCGCCAGGAAGGCCAGGTGGTGCGTTCGCGCGACCTGGGCACCGCCATCGGCATCCTGATCAGCCTGAAACTGTTCGCCATGCTGCTGCCGACCTACCTGGCCTCGTTTCGCAGCCTGTTCGACCTAGTCTTCATTCCGCTGGGTGCCGACGGGGCCATGGAAAACGCCATGTCGACCATCTTCAGCAGCGCCATGTGGCTGTTGATCAGCATGGTGCTGCCGCTGCTGGGGGTGCCGTTCGCGGTGGTGCTCTCCTCCCTCGTTCCGGGCGGCTGGGTGATCAGCACCGCGCACTGGGAACCGAAAATGGAGCGCCTGTCGCCGATGAAGAACCTGGGCAACCTGTTTACGGCCAAGCATGGCATCGGGGTGGCCACCTCGGTGGGCAAGGCCATCGTGCTGGGGTCGGTGCTGGTGCACGTGAGCCGCTCGGGCATGAATGCCTTTGTCGAGCTGCAAAAGATGCCGCTCAGCGTGGCCCTGCCGACCGGCGCCGGCCTGATGCTCGACGCCCTGATGGCCATGTGCATGGTGTTCGTCATGTTCGCCGTGCTCGATGTGCCGATGCAAGCGTTTCTGTTCGCGCGCAACCAGCGCATGAGCAAGCACGACCAGAAGGAAGAGCACAAGAGCAGCGAAGGCAAGCCCGAAGTGCGCCAGCGCATCCGCCAGTTGCAGCAGCAGATGGCGCGCCGCAGCGTCAACAAGACCGTGCCCACGGCGGACGTGGTGATCGTCAACCCGGAACACTACGCGGTGGCCCTCAAGTACGAGGCCAGCCGCGCCGAAGCGCCCTTCGTGGTGGCCAAGGGGGTCGATGAAATGGCCTTGTACATCCGCCAGATTGCGCGCCAGCATAATATCGAAACGCTCGAACTGCCGCCGCTGGCGCGCGCGATCTACAATACCAGCCAGGTCCAGCAGCAAATCCCGGCCCAGCTGTACCAGGCCGTCTCGCAGGTGCTCAACTATGTGCTGCAATTGAACGCGTTTCGTGCCGGCCGGCGCACCGCGCCGCCACGTTTTCCCAACGAGGTGGTCGTGCCATCTCATCTGAGTGAGGTTCCCGCCACATGAGTTTCCTGAACAGCCTGCTGGTCGAATTGAAGCGGCATAAATTTGCCACTCCGGTATTCCTGCTGGTGATCCTGTCGATGATCATCCTGCCGCTGCCGCCGGTGCTGCTCGATGTGCTGTTTACCTTCAACATCGTGCTGGCCATGATCGTCATCCTGGTGTCGGTTTCGGCCAAGCGGCCGCTCGACTTCTCGGTCTTCCCGAGCGTCATTCTCGGCACCACCATGCTGCGCCTGACCCTGAACGTGGCCTCGACCCGGGTGGTGCTGCTGCACGGCCACCAGGGCACGGACGCAGCCGGTAAAGTGATCGAAGCCTTCGCCAACGTGGTTATCGGCGGCAATTTCGTGGTTGGCTTCGTGGTGTTCGTGATTTTGATGATCATTAACTTCGCGGTGGTGACCAAGGGCGCCGAACGGATTTCGGAAGTGTCCGCGCGGTTTACCCTGGACGCGCTGCCGGGCAAGCAGATGGCCATCGACGCCGACCTCAACGCCGGCCTGATCAACCAGGAAAAAGCCCAGGTGCGGCGGCGCGACGTGGCCGCCGAAGCCGACTTCTACGGCGCCATGGACGGGGCCTCGAAGTTCGTGCGCGGCGATGCCGTCGCCAGTATCCTGATTCTCATCATCAACATGGTGGGCGGGGTGGCCATCGGTTCGCTGATGCACAAGCTGTCTTTCGGCGACGCCTTCCGCCAGTACGCGCTGCTGACCATCGGCGACGGCCTGGTGGCGCAGATCCCGGCGCTGCTGCTGTCGGCCGCCGCAGCGATTCTGGTGACCCGGATCAGCGACGCGGGCGACTTCGAGCAGCAGGTCGGCGGGCAATTGCTGGCCTCGCCGGCGGTGCTGTACAGCGCCTCGGGCATGATGCTGGTGCTGGCCATGGTGCCGGGCATGCCGTGGCTAATGTTCGGCATCTTCGCCATCGTGCTCGGCTATGTCGGCTGGCGCCTGGCGCGCATGGTCAAGGCGCCCGACATGGCGGGGGTAGCAGCAATCGAAGCGGCCCTGCGCGACGAGCGCGCGCCCGACCTCGAATGGCACCAGTTGCCGGCCGTGCAGCCCTTGACAGTGGCGGTGGGCTACAAGCTGGTCGGGCTGGTCGACGCCGCCCAGGGCGAGCCGCTCACCAAGCGCATCAAGGGCGTGCGCCAGAGCCTGTCGGAAGCGATGGGGCTGCTGCTGCCGCCGATCAATGTGCGCGACGACTTGTCCTTGCGCCCGACCCAGTACGCGATCATGCTCAGCGGCACCGTGGTGGCGGAAGCCGAAGTGGTGCCGGACTGCCTGATGGCGATTCCCTCGCCCTCGGTGTACGGCCATCTCGACGGCATACCCGGGGTCGAACCGGCGTACGGCATGGCCATCACGTGGATCGCGCCGGCCGACAAGGCCCATGCGCTGGGGCTGGGCTACCAGGTGGTCGAGGTACCGAGCGCGATCGCCACGCACTGCTCGAAGGTGGTGCGCGATTATCTGCCGGATCTGTTCCGCCATGAAGACGTGCCGGCGATCCTGGAGCGGCTGGCGGCGCTGTCGCCGAAACTGTCGTCGGCGCTGGACAAGGCATTGACGCATACCCAGCTGCTGCGGGTGTTCCGCGTGCTGCTGGCGGAAAATGTGTCGCTCAAGGATATCGTGGTGATCGGCACCACCTTGCTCGACAGCTCGGAAACGACCAAGGATCCGATCCTGCTGGCGGCCGAGGTACGCTGCGCGCTGCGGCGCCAGATCGTCACGGCGCTGTTCGGGAAGAAGAAGGAAATGCCGGCGTTCAATCTGTCGGCCGAGCTGGAGAATATGCTGCTGGGTTCCCTGAACCAGGCGCGCCAGGGCGGGAAGGTCGCGCTCGACAATTTCCCGATCGATCCGCAACTGTTGTCGCAGCTGCAGCTGAACATGCCGGTGGCGCGCGAGCAGATGAAGCAGCAGCAAAGTGCGCCGCTGCTGCTGGTGCTGCCGCAGATCAGGCCCTTGCTGGCGCGTTATGCGCGCCTGTTCGCCCCGGGATTGCATGTGCTTTCTTACAACGAAATCCCCGAAAACCGCGATGTGAGCATTGTCGGGACGGTCGGATAAATATCCCAACCGGGGTCAGGCCCCAAGTTTCCCCCGCCGTCGCCCCCGCGCAGGCGGGGGCGACGGATCATAGCGCGGGGCGACGGCTCATGGTTCGCCGTAAGCCCTGTCCCCCGGCAACGGCCTCTGGGTGAAGCGCACCGTCGTGGTCGCATCGGGCCTGCTCGGGCCAGCCAGCAGCAGCGCCACTTCCGCCATCGCCCGGAACAGGGACGGCGGCAGGACGGCGCTGACCTGGGCCGAATACTGTTCCAGCGGCTTGCCCGGCCATAATCCCTGCCGGACGCTGACCCGCGCCAGCCGCAGCCCGGCCTGCTCGACGGCGATCTTGAGCCCCGGCAGCGCCTGGCGCAACTGCGCCAGCGCGCGCGGATGCTCGGCCGCCAGCTCCATCAAGACGCCATCGACCAGTTCCAGCTGCACCGTGGCGTGGCTGCCGTCGGCCAGCACCACGTCGAGCCGCAAGGCCGCCTTGGCGCGCTTGCGCCGGCTGGGCGGGGGATCGGGCAGGCCGGTCAGCAGGCGCAGCGCCAGTTGCTGGCCACCCGCCCCCGGCAGCACGAAACGCCACGCTTCCGGATGCCACATCATGGTTTGCTGCCCCGTGGGGGGTGTCTGCAAGGCGTGCTGCACGCCCGACATCAAGAGCTTGCCCGGCATAAATTGGGCGCGTCCCTGCTCCTGCAGCGTCGCCAACTGGGCGCCGTAGGCCCGCACCATGGTGCGCCAGGCGTTGGCAAGGCTGGCGCCGTCGAGCACCGGCCAGGCCAGCTGGCGCGCCATGAAGACCTGGTCGGTGCGCATCGAGGCGCTTTCGTTCAGGTTGCCCGGCAGGCCGGCGCCCGCCCCCGGCGCGGGCAGCGGCTCGGACGCGGGCAGCGGCACGCCCATGCCCATGCCCGCCACCCGCGCCGTCGCTGGCGCCGGCAGCAAGGACACCGGCGCCAGCGGTGCAATCAACGGCGCGCCCAGCGGTAGCGAAGAGATCGTAGACATGGCGTTCACGCATGGTCAGGATAAAAAAAGAGCCAGCCCGGTTGCCGGCTGGCTCGGTCGTTCCCGGCTGAAGCGCCGGCGGCCGTGCCGGTTATTGCAGCAAGGACATGACCATCGAGGACATGCTGTTGCTCTGTTTCAGCATGGCGGTACCGGCTTGCAGCAGCATCTGGCTGGTGGTCATTTTCGAGCTTTCGTTGGCGAAGTCGACGTCCATGATGCGGCCGGTGGCGGCCTTGCTGTTGGTGCTGATGTTCGACAGGTTGTTGTAGACGTGTTCCAGGCGGTTGGCCGAGGCGCCCAGCGACGAGCGCACGTTGCCGATCGAGGCGATCGCGGTCGAGAGCTTGTCGATCGTGGTCGAGGCGGTGCCCACGCCGGTCAGTTCGGTGCCGACCGTGTTCGGGGCGGCGTAGTTGGCGGTGGTGGCGCCGACGTCGGTGCCCAGGGTGGTCATGGCGGCCGACATGTCGACCGTCATTTTCTCGCTGGTGCTCGAACCGATCTGGAACGTCATGGCCGAGGCGATGGTGCCGCCGACGAGCAGCTTGGCGCCGCCGAAGGAGGTGTTGGTCAGCACGTTATTCAGTTCGGTACCCAGGGCATCGTATTCCGACTGCATCGCGGTCTTGTCGGCCGAGGTGGAGGAGGCATCGGCCGCTTGCGTGGCCAGATCTTTCATCCGCACCATCATATTGCTTACTTCATCGAGCGCGCCTTCCGCGGTCTGCAGCATCGAGGTCGAGTTCTGGGTGTTGCGCATCGCGACGGCCATGCCGCTGGTCTGGGCTTTCAGGCGGGTGGCGATTTGCAGGCCGGCGGCATCGTCCATCGATGAATTGATGCGGTAGCCGGTCGACAGGCGGGTCATCGAGGTCGACAGCTCGCCCTGGGTGCGGTTGATCGAGTTTTGTGCGGACAGGGCAGCATTGTTGGTGTGAAGGCTCAGCATGATCAAACTCCAGGTATGCGGGGTGGGGGTTGTCGGAGCCGCGGTGTGCTGCGCTCTTACAAGTACAAGACGACCGTTTCGGCGGGCGCGTTAAGTGCCGCATGGAAATTAATCGAACTATTTTTCGTGCATAAAAAAAGCCAGCCGGATGAGGGCTGGCTGGAACGACACCCGGCTGAGGCAGCCGGGCTTGGTGCGCATGAACGATGGCCGATTACTGCAGCAGGGACATGACCATCGAGGACATGCTGTTGCTCTGCTTGAGCATGGCGGTGCCGGCTTGCAGCAGCATCTGGCTGGTGGTCATTTTCGAGCTTTCGCTGGCGAAGTCGACGTCCATGATGCGGCCGGTGGCGGCCTTGCTGTTGGTGCTGATGTTCGACAGGTTGTTGTAGACGTGTTCCAGGCGGTTGGCCGAGGCGCCCAGGGATGAGCGCACGGTGCCGATCGAGGCCAGCGCGGTCGAGAGCAGGTCGATGGTGGCGTTGGCGCTGGCGGTCAGTTCGGTGCCCGGGGTGCCCGGCACGGTGTAGGTGCCGCTGGTGGCGCCGATGGCGGTGTTCATGGCGGTCACGTCGGTGGCCAGGTTGACCGTCATTTTTTCGCTGGTGCTTGAACCGATCTGGAAGGTCATCGAGGAAGCGATGGTGCCGCCGATCAGCAGCTTGGCGCCGCCGAAGGTGGTGTTGGTCATCACGTTGCTCAATTCCTTGCCGAGCGCATCGTACTCGGACTGCATGGCGGTCTTGTCGGCCGTGGTCGAGGAGGCATCGGACGCCTGGGTGGCCAGATCCTTCATGCGCACCACCATATTGCTCACTTCGTCGAGCGCGCCTTCAGCGGTCTGCAGCATCGAGGTCGAGTTCTGGGTGTTGCGCATGGCAACGGCCATGCCGCTGGTCTGGGCTTTCAGGCGGGTGGCGATTTGCAGGCCGGCGGCGTCGTCCATCGACGAATTGATGCGGTAGCCGGTCGACAGGCGGGTCATCGAGGTCGACAGCTCGCCCTGGGTGCGGTTGATCGAATTTTGCGCGGACAGGGCAGCGTTGTTGGTGTGAAGGCTCAGCATGGTCAAACTCCTGGGGGTTGGGTGGTTGCTTCTCGGAGCCGCACTGGTGTCGCGCTCTCATCAATACAAGGCGACACTTTGATCGAGATCATTAAGTGCCACATGGAAATATATTGAAAATAAATCGGCGTATGACCGTTATGGAACTATTGCGGCGCGCATGGACGAAAAAAAACCAGCCGGTGGGCGGCTGGCTTTCGTGGACAAGCCGGCTCGGCCGGGCTTGCCTGGGGATTACTGCAGCAGCGACATGACCATCGAGGACATGCTGTTGCTCTGTTTCAGCATGGAGGTGCCGGCTTGCAGCAGCATCTGGCTGGTGGTCATTTTCGAGCTTTCGCTGGCGAAGTCGACGTCCATGATGCGGCCGGTGGCAGCCTTGCTGTTGGTGCTGATGTTCGACAGGTTGTTGTAGACGTGTTCCAGGCGGTTGGCCGAAGCGCCCAGACCCGAACGCACGGTGCCGATCGAGGCGATCGCGGTCGAGAGCAGGTCGATGGTGGCCGAGGCGCCGCCGCCGGTCAGTTCGGTGCCGACCGTGTTCGGAGCGACGTAGTTGGCGGTGGTGGCGGTGACGTCGGCCACCAGGGTGGTCATGTCGGCGCTCATGTTGACCGTCATTTTCTCGCTGGTGCTCGAACCGATCTGGAAGGTCATGGCCGAGGCGATGGTGCCGCCGACGAGCAGCTTGGCGCCGCCGAAGGAGGTGTTTTTCAGTACGTTGTTCAGTTCGGTGCCGAGGGCATCGTATTCCGACTGCATGGCGGTCTTGTCGGCGCCAGTGGAAGAGGCATCGGCCGCTTGCGTCGCCAGATCCTTCATGCGCACCATCATGTTGCTTACTTCATCGAGCGCGCCTTCCGCGGTCTGCAGCATCGAGGTCGAGTTCTGGGTGTTGCGCATCGCTACGGCCATGCCGCTGGTCTGGGCCTTCAGGCGGGTGGCGATCTGCAGGCCGGCGGCGTCGTCCATCGACGAATTGATGCGATAGCCGGTCGACAAACGGGTCATCGAGGTCGACAGCTCGCCCTGGGTGCGGTTGATCGAATTTTGCGCGGACAGGGCAGCGTTGTTGGTGTGAAGGCTCAGCATGGTCAAACTCCTGGGTGTTGGGGGTGGGGGCCGTTCGGAGCCGCACTGTGTCGCGCTCTTGTCACTACAAGGCGACGGCTGCGGGTCGGGCATTAAGTGCTACATGGAAATATATTTGCGTATTATCAGTCTGGACACGCCGCGGCGCGGGCGGACGAAAAAAAACCAGCCGGGTGGACGGCTGGCTTTCGTGGGGAACCCGGCTCGGCCGGGCATCCCTGGGGATTACTGCAGCAGGGACATGACCATCGAGGACATGCTGTTGCTCTGTTTCAGCATGGAGGTGCCGGCTTGCAGCAGCATCTGGCTGGTGGTCATTTTCGAGCTTTCGCTGGCGAAGTCGACGTCCATGATGCGGCCGGTAGCAGCCTTGCTGTTGGTGCTGATGTTCGACAGGTTGTTGTAGACGTGTTCCAGGCGGTTGGCCGAAGCGCCCAGACCTGAACGCACGGCGCCGATCGAGGCGATCGCGGTCGACAGCTTGTCGATCGTGGTCGAGGCGGTGCCGGCGGCGGTCAGTTCGGTGCCGACCGTGTTCGGGGTGACATAGTTGGCGGTGGTCGCGGTGACGTCGGTGACCAGGGTGCCCATGCTGGCCGACAGGTCGACCGTCATTTTCTCGCTGGTGCTCGAACCGATCTGGAAGGTCATGGCCGAGGCGATGGTGCCGCCGACGAGCAGCTTGGCGCCGCCGAAGGAGGTGTTGGTCAGCACGTTATTCAGTTCGGTACCCAGGGCATCGTATTCCGACTGCATGGCGGTCTTGTCGGCCGAGGTGGAGGAGGCGTCGGCCGCTTGCGTGGCCAGATCCTTCATGCGCACCATCATGTTGCTTACTTCATCGAGCGCGCCTTCAGCGGTCTGCAGCATCGAGGTCGAGTTCTGGGTGTTGCGCATCGCAACGGCCATGCCGCTGGTCTGGGCTTTCAGGCGGGTGGCGATTTGCAGGCCGGCGGCGTCGTCCATCGACGAATTGATGCGGTAGCCGGTCGACAGGCGGGTCATCGAGGTCGACAGCTCGCCTTGGGTGCGGTTGATCGAATTTTGCGCGGACAGGGCAGCATTGTTGGTGTGAAGGCTCAGCATGATCAAACTCCAGGTGTAGGGGGTGGGGGCTTCGGAGTCGCAGTGCTTTGCGCTCTCCCAAGTACAAGACGACCGTTTCTCCCAAGTCATTAAGTGCCGTATGGAAATAATTTGAAATTTTTTCCGTGGCGGCCGGAAAACACTGCCATCTATCCATATTTCTCTTTGTAATGAATGACTTAGTGAATGCCTGACCCGATTGAGAACGCTTAAACCCGGGCCGCCGGGCTGGCGCCAAGATGAGGTTCTTTCATCGTGCGGAGCGCTATCATGAAATGTTTGCTTAAATCATCTGTCTTCTTGTTCGCCCTGTCTTGCCTGGCCCATGGCGCGGGGGCCGAGCCGCCATCCACGGCCCAGCGCGCGGGCGGTGCGGTGCGCACGATCGTGGTGGGCGGGGAAACCCTGGTCATGAAGGGTGAGCGACTCATCGCCAGACTGACAGATGAGCAAAGCACGCATTACTTCTATAAAGAGGGCCGGCTGTCCAATGTCTACCGTTCGGACGGCAGGTTCGCCAGCTATGACTACGACGACGACAAGCGGCTGGAGCGGATTGAATTTTCCGATGGAACGGTGCAGCGGGCGGTGTATCGGGCCGGAATCCTGGTCTCGCTCGACAGTTCCTCGGGCCAGCGCATGATCATGGCGGCGGCGCCGGCGCCGGCGCTGGACAAACCGGTGGCTGCCGCCGCCGGCAAGGAAGGGCAGCTCAAGTCCGCGGCTGTCCCCCCTGGCGCGGGAACGGCGGCGGTGCTGTCGGCGCCGGATGCCCTGAATAAAAAACTGCTGGCCATCGTGGGCTGGGAAGAAAAGAGCTGGGAATGCCGTCTCGCGCCCGATGAACGGACCATTTGCATCGGGCGCGGCGGCGGCGGGGGCGGGGGCGACAGTGGCGGCGACAGCGACAGCGGCGGCGCCCCCTATGGAGGCATCGGCTGGACTCCCGGAGATGGCGCCCCCTCGGGCGGCGGCCACGGTGGCGGCGACAGCGGTGGTGGAAACGGCGATGGTTACGGTGGCGATGGCGGAAACGGCGACGGCTACGGCGGCGGCGGCCCGCGTTACCCGACCAATTTGCCCACGCGCATGAGTTGCCTGTCCGCTGCGAGCGAGACCTTCGAGATCATGCGCGACGAGGTATGCACAATGGTCCGGGATCCAACCATCTGCATGGAGCAGAACTTATTGCTCTTTCAGCAGCTGTGGCAAGAATGCATCGCCAGGTTCCCCCACTAAGCCGTCGCCTTTGAGGAGAAAGAGCATGATTTCCATCGGATCGGATGAGCTTCGGCGCATCCAGTATTTTATCTTCGCGGTCCAGCGGCTCAACGGCATGGCCGACGTCATCGCTACCTGGATGGCGCACGGGACCATGACTGCCTGGGATGGCACGCCGGCCCGCTTTGCCGACTGTGAAGCGGCGGCGATCGGGTATTTCGGCGCGCGCCCCGGACAGGAGGGGCTGCGGCGCGACTACCTGGCGGCGCTGCGGGCTGCGCAACAGATCGACCAGACCCTGGCCGCTTTCCTGGCCGGTGGCGCGCACGGCGATCTCGATGCCTTGCTGGAGCAGGCCAGCGCGGCGCTGAACCAGTTTGCTGGTGTGATCGACAGGCTGCCGGACTACCCCTGCGCGGAAATGGACGCCCCGGCCTTCAGAACGGAAGCGCGCCACTGTTTATCCCTGCGCCAGGCGGCATAGCGGAGCATGGCTGAGCGCGGGCGGGGCCTGCCGGCCGCCCGCGAATAACTGCTGCGCCACGGGTGCGTGTTGGCTTATCATTGACATCCCGGCAAAGCGCTGCGCCGCGCACGTACTTTTCCAACTCAACCCACATGATGGTATGCCCCCGAACAATGCCTTAATCCGCGCCAGCGGCCTCGATACCCTGCGCGCCGTCGCCATTGCACTCGTCCTGATGTCTCATTATGATGGTTTTGTCAGCGGTAAGGACACCTTCGGCGTGGTGGGCAAGGTCGGCTGGACGGGGGTGGACCTGTTCTTCGTGCTCAGCGGTTATCTGATCGGGAACCAGATTTTGTCGGCGATCGCGCGCAAGGAAACGTTTTCCCTGAAGGCGTTTTTCGCCAGGCGCCTGCTGCGCACCTTGCCGAATTATTACTTCATGCTGGCCCTGTATTTCCTGCTGCCGCACCTGCTCAGCGGTTCGAGCACCGCGCCGCTGTGGCAATTCCTGACCTTCACGCAGAATATCGGCCTGGCCTATGGGCAAACGTTCAGCCATTCCTGGTCATTGTGTATCGAAGAGCAATTTTATCTGGCGCTGCCGCTGGTGGTGCTCGCGGTCGTGCGCTGCAGGCGGCCGCTGGCCATTGGATGGTGGCTTATCGGCGCTGCCATCGGCGCCGGCATGCTGGCGCGCGGGAGCGCGTTTGTGCTGCATGAGTACGATGCCTTTTCGGCGCAAACCTACTACGCCACCTGGTGCCGCTTCGACGAATTGCTGCCTGGTGTGGCCATCGCCCTGCTCAAGAACTTTCATGGCGCCCTGTACGAAAAGATCCTGGCAAAGGGCAATGTGTTATTGGTCGCCGGGCTGGCCGCCGTCGTCGCCACACTATATTGCGTGAAGCAGGAGTTGCCCGATACGATGATCTCGACCACCCTCGGCTTTTCCCTGCTCGCCATCGGCTACGCCGTGCTGGTCATGGCGGCGCTCAGTCCGGCCTCGCTTCTGGGGCGGATAAGAGTGCCCGGCGCTACCCAGCTGGCGCTGTGGTCGTACGCCATTTACCTGATCCACAAACCCATCTTCATGGTCGCCGCGCCGCGGTTGCGCGAGATGAAGGTCGATGTCAACGCGCCGCTGACCGTGCTGCTGCTGTTCGCCGTCAGCATCTTTGGCGGCTGGCTGCTGTTTCGCTGCGTGGAGACCCCGTTCATGCAGTTGCGCGCGCGCTGGTATCCCTCGCGGCGGGCAGCGCCGCAACTGGCAGCTGCGGCCTGACAAGGGGGTGTTGGCATGCCGCCCAGCATGGGAAAAACAGCTTGTGTATGGTTGAGCTTGCTTCGGAGAGGAGCTTACTTCGCGGGCGCAGGTGCGGGAGCCGCTGGCGCCACGGCTGCCTGGGGAATGGTGATGACGATGGGCGGTGGCTGCATGTGAGTCTCCGCCTGCGTTTTTTCCGTCATCTTTGATACGGTAAATATTGCTCCAATGCTGGCGAGGCCAAAGCCGACTACCCACTTAACAATATCCATCATGCCTTTGTGCATATCGGCACGCATTTTTTCCATGTCGGCGCGCGTTTTTTCCATATCGGCGCGCATTTTTTCCATCTCCGCGTGCGTCTGCCCCATTTGCCTGGCCATGTCGGCACGCAGTTCGGCAAAGGCAGTGCGCAGTTCGGCAAAGCCAGTTTTCACGCTGGTATCGAAATTCGCCAGGCGCGCATCAACCCGAGCCTCGGAGGCGTCGAGCTTCGCGTTGATCTCATCGTTGCTTGGGGTTGTCATTTGCTCCGCCATTCCTGTTTCCGGAAGAGTTTGCTTTGCTTATCGCATTCGCTGCGATGGGCAATATAGTGTATAGACCTCAACGGCGCTCGATGGTTTCGACCGCTCATGTATATTTTTTCGCGGGATCATCGTGGACTGGGGCGGGAAGGGCGATGGTCCGGGCGCAACAATCCGGATCAGCTGCGGTCATGTTTGATATGATTCGTCTTTCCCGGTGCGTGCCCGCGCGGGCGCGCCCCTGCCGCCCCACTGTCGTCAGCGACACCATTTACATTTCCGCAGCTACTGCGCAGCACGGCGGACATCATAGGTAAAATCACTTGAAATCAACGAATTACCGGGGCAGGACGCTCTCTATTGCCCCGATGATGGACTGGACCGACCGTCACTGCCGCAAGTTCCACCGCCAGATCACCCGCCATACCTGGCTCTACACCGAGATGGTGACCACCGGCGCGCTGGTGTACGGCGACGTCGAGCGCCATCTGCGCTTCAATGAAGAAGAGCATCCGGTCGCCCTGCAGCTGGGCGGCAGCGATCCGGCCGACCTGGCCACCAGCGCCAGGCTGGGCCAGCAATGGGGTTACGATGAAATCAACCTGAACTGCGGCTGCCCGTCGGAGCGGGTGCAGAAGGGCGCGTTTGGCGCTTGCCTGATGGCCGAACCGCAACTGGTGGCCGATTGCGTGAAAGCCATGCGCGACGCCGTCACCATCGACGTCACCGTCAAGCACCGCATCGGCATCGACCGCAACGAGGAGTACGGCTTCGTGCGCGATTTCGTCGGCACCATCGCCGATGCCGGCTGCAATACCTTCATCGTGCATGCGCGCAATGCCATTTTGAAGGGGCTGTCGCCCAAGGAAAACCGCGAGATTCCACCGCTCAAGTACGAGGTGGCCTACCAGCTCAAGCGCGAGTTCCCGGACCTGGAAATCATCATCAACGGCGGCATCAAGACGTCCGACGAGATCGCGCTGCACCTGGCGCACGTCGACGGCGTGATGATGGGGCGCGAGGCTTACCATAATCCCTATGTCATGGCCGAGTACGATGCGCGCTTCTATGGCGACGCGGCGCCGGTCAAGTCGCGCGAGGAAGTGCTGGCCGCGATGATCCCGTATATTCAGGCGCAGCTGGAGCTGCATGCGGCGCGCGGCTTGAAATTGAACAGCATCACCCGTCACATGCTGGGGCTGATGGCCGGGCTGGGCGGTGCGCGCAGTTTCCGCCAGGTGATGTCGGACCCGAAACGGCTGGCCGCGGCCGATCCGCACCTGCTGCTCGAAGCGGCCGCCGGGATGCGTCGCGCGTCGTAACGTCGGGCGCCGTAGCGTCGGGCGCCGTAGCATCGGGGCGCCCCAAGGTCGGGCATCGCAAGGTCGGGCAGCGCAAGGTCTGGCGCCGCAGGCAGCCCTGTGTCCTTCCCGTCCGCCAGCATCGCCCCTGTTCTCCTCACCGCTTTCCCTCCGCATGCCTGGGCTTGACCGGGCGTGCGCGACCTCCTCTGCGCGCCGTATAGTTCCATTAAAGAAACTATATTTTAATTGCACAAACGCATTTTTACTTGCCTTATAGCAAAAAACACCTCTATAATCCCCCTATCTTTTGCCTGTTTTGCAATCGGCGCAAGCTGATTCGTCTCTGTTGTTCTGTTGAAACAATTCGTTCTCGAATCAACTTTTTTGCATGCGCAGTCACTGTTTTGATTTATCCTAAATGGAACGCAGATCGCCAGGCGTTTCTTCAAAGACAGCATCGAGCCGGTCGCATCCAGAGCCTACAGTACCCGTCGTTACCCTAGCTAATTCGATCAATAGTTCCATAGAAAAGACGCGAAATGAATTTATCCAACATGAAGGTCGGCACCCGTTTAGGCCTGGGATTTGTCCTGGTCCTGTCGTTTCTGGTCGCGGTCACCATCGTCGGCATCATTAGCATGGCGCAAATCCAGGCGCGCCTGGATAACGTGGTCGGCGTCAACAATGTGGTGACCCGTCTCGTGATCGATATGCGTACCAATGTCAGCGAGCGCATCGTGTCGCTGCGCATCCTGACCCTGATGACCGATCCGGCCGACATGGAACCGGAAATGAAGCGCATCAAGGAGCAAACCGGCCGCTACGGCGACGCCGAGAAAAAGCTGAGCGAGAAGTTCGCCGCCGGCGCCTCGGCCGAGGAAAAGAGCTTGCTGGCCCAGATCAAGGAACACGAAGCGCTGGCCATGCCGGCCCTGGCCAAGGCGTCCGACCTGTGGCTGGCCAACAAGGCCGAAGACGCGACCCGCGTGATGATCAAGGAAATCCGTCCGGTTCAGAAAAAATGGATGGAAGCGCTGGAACAACTGGCCGCCCTGGAAGACAAACTCAATAGCGCAGCACAAAAAGACGCCGAACGCGGCTTCGAAAATGCCCGCATGACCATGCTGATCCTGGGCGGCGTCGCCATCCTGCTAGGCGGCATCGCGGCCGTCTTCATCACCCGCGGCCTGCTCAAGCAGCTCGGCGGCGAGCCGGACTACACCGCCAGGATCGCCAGCAGCATCGCCCACGGCGACCTGTCGGTCCACATCGATACCAGCGGCGCCGACAAGGGCAGCCTGCTGATGGAAGTGCGCGAAATGCGCAACAGCCTGAAAGATATCGTCGGCCAGGTGCGCGGCGGCACCGAAACCATCGGCACCGCCTCGCGTGAAATCGCGGCCGGCAATATCGACCTGTCCTCGCGTACCGAAATGCAAGCCAGCGCCCTCGAAAAGACCGCCTCGGCGATGGAAGAATTGACCTCGACCGTGAAACAGAATGCCGACAATGCCCGCGAAGCCAATCAGCTCGCCGCCAGCGCCTCGGACGTGGCCCGCAAGGGTGGCGAAGTGGTGTCGCAAGTGGTCGACACCATGGGCTCGATCAACGCCTCGGCCAACAAGATTGTCGACATCATCGGCGTGATCGATGGCATCGCTTTCCAGACCAATATCCTGGCGCTGAACGCGGCGGTGGAAGCGGCCCGTGCCGGCGAACAGGGCCGCGGTTTCGCGGTGGTCGCCTCGGAAGTGCGCAACCTGGCGCAGCGTTCGGCGGCGGCGGCGAAAGAAATCAAGAACCTGATCGGCGATTCGGTCGAGAAGGTCGAGCGCGGCAGCAAGCTGGTCGGCCAGGCCGGCGTGACGATGGATGAAGTCGTCGCCAGCGTCAAGCGGGTCACCGACATCATGGGCGAAATCGCCAACGCCAGCCAGGAACAGAGCGCCGGCATCGAGCAAGTGAATATGTCGATCATCGAGATGGACAGCATGACCCAGCAGAACGCGGCCCTGGTCGAACAGGCCGCCGCCGCCGCGCAGAGCCTGCAGGACCAGGCCAGCGAGCTGGCGCACGTGGTCAGCATCTTCAAGCTGATCGAAGGCGAGGAAACCCATGTCGCCGCGCCTTCCTCGATGGCAATGGCAGCACCGGCGCGTCCGGCCAAGCCGGCGCCGCTGCGCGTGGCCAAGCCGGTCCTGAAACGTCCGGCGCCGGCTGCGGCAGCGCCCGCCAAGCCGAAAAAAGCGGCCGCCACCAGCGGCAGCGAGGAATGGGAAGAATTCTGATCCATTTCCCGGCCGGCCGGCAAGGGCGGGGCGGGATGGACGGACTAGTGCAGTGCAAGCTGCAGCGTTAGCGCCGACGTGATGCAGGCGCGAGGTGGTACTTATTGTCAGGGAAATTGTATGTTGACCTCTACGCGTTGGATGAGTGTGATCGGCGGCTTGCTGGTGTGCGGCGCCGCCGCCGCGGGCGAAGTACCGGCCAGTTTCGATGCCGCCAAGTGCAAGGCCGAGTATCCCAAGGCGTCGCTGATGAACGAGGAACAGGGCACGGTGTCGATGTCCTTCCTGGTCGGCCCGGACGGCTCGGTGATCGAATCAAAGCTGGAAAAAACCAGCGGCTTCAAGAATCTCGACAAGGCCGCCATCAAGTCGATCAGCGCCTGCAAGTTCAAACCCGGCACCAAGGATGGCGCCCCGGCCCAGACCTGGGCCAAGGTCGACTACGCCTGGAAACTCGACTGATCCGCTAGCTTCGTTCCACGCGGCCGCTCCGCCCGGACCGGCCGCGGCAAAACCCTTGTTTCAGCCGCGCAGCCGGGCTGGCGCTCGCCACCGGCCCAGTTTACATATGTCGCTCGCGCATGTATGGTCGCGCGCATGCACACCAAACTCCTCATTGCCGCTGCCTGTTTGCTGGGCCTGTTTTCGACCATCGGCGCCGCGCTGCCCTATCCCATCCTGCCGCCCCTGTTCGCGGCGGGCGCCGGCAATGGCCTGAACGCCTTCCTCGGCCTGCCGCCCAAGATGCTGTTCGGCCTGGCCCTGACCATCAATCCGCTCGGCCTGCTGATCGGCAATACCCTGCTCGGCCCGCTGTCGGACCGCTACGGCCGCCGTCCGCTGCTGATGCTCACCACCTTCGGCGCCGCCCTCGGCCATGTGCTGACGGCGCTGGCGCTGCTGCTCGAATCGTATCCGCTGTTTATCCTGGCCCGCTTCGGCACTGGCCTCCTGGAAGGTAACGGCGCCGTGGTGCGCGCCATGCTGGCCGACCGCCTCGACGGCGAGCTGCGCGTGCGCGCGCTGTCGTGGCTGAACGGCGCTTTCTATTTGGGCTGGCTGGCCGGGCCGCTGCTGGCTGGCGCCACGGTGGTGTTGGGTATCACCGTGCCGTTCTGGATCGCGGCCGGCGCGCTGGTGCTGACTACGGCGCTGGTGGCGGC
Source organism: Massilia antarctica (assembly GCF_015689335.1). Lineage (GTDB taxonomy): Bacteria > Pseudomonadota > Gammaproteobacteria > Burkholderiales > Burkholderiaceae_D > Telluria_A > Telluria_A antarctica. The sequence goes on from NZ_CP065053.1 coordinate 3,363,515, forward strand.
GGTGCTGCCGCGCGAGGCCGCCTCGCTTGCCACGACCTCGTGGTGGCAGGTGGCGCGCCACCAGCATGCATTCCACCTGCTGCGCCATGCCGAGCTGCGCACACTGTTCATCGTCCAGTTCGCCTATACCTGCGGGGTGACGGCCTTTTACGAGTTTTATCCCTTGTGGCTGGTGGAATTTCCCGGCTACGGCGCGCCCGGCATCGCCTGGATCACGGCCGGCCTGTGCGCAGTGATGACTTTCACGGCCGTGTTCGCCGGTCGCCCGAGCCGCATCGCACCGCTGCGGCGGGCCGCCTGGAGCGCCTGCGGCGGCGCCGCCGCCATCGCCGCGCTGGCGCTGGGCAATGTGTGGGTGGGCTTGGCGGCGATCGTGCTGTTCGGCATTCCGAATGCGTTTTATAACGCCATCGTGCCGGGCTGGTGCGCGGAGCGTTTCGGCGCGCTGGGGCAGGGCGCGGTGATGGGTTTGCTGTCGACCACGTTTTGCCTGGCCAATATCGTCATGGCCCTGGCCGGGTCGGTGCTGACCCTGGCCGATACGCGCCTGGTGCTGGGGCTGGGCGCCGTGCTGTCGGCCTGGGCCGGATGGCGCCTGCTGGGCTGGCGCCTGCGGATGGCGGGCCCCGCCGTGCCGGGCGGGACCGCCGAAGGTTGACGCGGGGTCAGCCGGCCGGGGGCGGGCTGGCCTGGGCTGTCGGCTGGGTCCGCGTGGCCGCGCTGGCGCCTGCCGGGGCGCGCAGCATGGTCGGATCGAGGAAGCTGGCGGCGCGCCGGCTGTAGGCGGGACGCATGTGGATGGTGTCCGTGTACAGCGGCGCGCCGCTGTCGTCGAGCACGGGGCAGAGATTATCCTTGCACATGAATTGGGCCGGTTCGATGACGATGGCGCCGGTGTCGGCGGCAATCGCGGTCAGGCGCGCCAGCGGCGCGGCGTTGCGCTGGCGGTAGTCGGCCAGGTCGAAGGCGGGGACCTTGGGCAGCGGCGCGATGGAACCGAAACGCGAGCCGGTGTACATCGATTGCGGATCGAAGGCGGCGCCGGCCGGCGGTTGCAGCACCAGGAACACGCGCTTGCCGTTCTTGCGCAAGGTGGCCAGGCTGTCGTGCAGTGAGGCGTAAGCCAGTTCCTGGGCGTCGGGCGCCGGGAAGGCTTTGCTGACGCCGCCTTTTTCGAACAGCAGTTCGCGCTGGCCGGCATTGAAATAGCCGTACCAGGCCGCGCCCACCACCACGGTGTCGACTTGCGCACTGTTGGCCAGTGCGTAGGCAGCCCTCACCGTCTTGGGACACAGCGGGAAGCGGATCTGCGGCAGGCGCACCGTGTTCTCGATCGGCGGACAGCCGCCGGCCGTGGCGAAGATGACGCTGCTAAAGCGCGCCGGATCGCTGGCCACCGCATGTTCGATGCGCGGGCCGTACTGCTGCATCACGGAGTCGCCCAGGAACACGGTCAGGCCCGGCCCGCGGCTGAGCGCCTTCTGGAACACCACGCCCTCGTAGCGCATCGGCGCCAGGGTCGGGCCGGGGAACTGGCTATCGTTCAGGGCCGCCAGGTAAGACTCGGCGCCGTGGGTATCGATGCGTTCGCGCAGCAGGCTGGTGCTGATCGTCAGGCCGAGCACGGCGATGGCGACCATGCCCAGGCCCAGCGACCAGGTCACGCGGTTGCGGTCGCGCCGTTCGCGCAGCGGGATTTCGACCAGGCGCCAGGTGAGCCAGGCCAGCACGAAACCGGCGCCGATCAGGGCCAGCTTGAGGAGCGTCGGCGGCTTCTGGCCGTAGATGATATGGCCGTAGGACAGCAGCGGCCAGTGCCACAGGTACAGGGGATAGCTGATCAGTCCGATCGCGACGGGCAGGCGTCGGCTGAGCAGCAGGCGGTTCAGCAAGCCATTCTTGCCGGCCAGGATCAGCATGCAGGCGCCGCCGACCGGCAGCATGGCCCACCAGCCGGGGAACAGCGATTGCGCATTGGTCAGCCAGAACGCCAGGCCGAGCAGCAGCGCGCCGCCCAGGGACAGCGCCGTGCCATGCCGTTCGAAGCGCTGCGCCTGGTGCAGGTTCAGCCAGGCGACCACGCCGCCGGCCATCAGCTCCCAGAAGCGGGTGAGCGGCGAGAAGAACGCGGCCACCGGATGGTCGCTCACGAGCAGCACGTTGGCGCTCATCGAGATCACGAAGATGACGCCGGCCACCCACAGGAAGCGCAGCTTGCGCGAGAACACCAGCCACAGGATCAGCGGCCACAGGATGTAGAACTGTTCCTCGACCCCGAGCGACCACAGGTGCAGGAAGGGCTTGGTGATGCCGTCATTGTCGAAGTAGCCCGCTTCGTTCCACAGCACCAGGTTCGACACGAAGGTGGTGCCGGCCACGGCGTGCTTGCCGATCTGCTGGAATTCGCCGCGCAGCAGAACCACCCAGCCGAAGGCGAGGGTGGCCAGCATGACGACTGTCAGGGCCGGGAAAATGCGGCGGATGCGGCGCACGTAAAAATCGGCGATGCTGAACTTGCCCTTTTCGAGCTGCGAAATCAGGATCGAGGTAATCAGGAAGCCGGAAATGACGAAGAAAATGTCGACGCCCACGAAGCCGCCAGCGAACCAGGTCGGCCAGGCGTGGAACAGGATGACGGCGATGACCGCCAGCGCACGCATGCCATCGATATCGGGCCGGTAGGCGAGGGCGCCCGCGTGCGCGGTATGCAAATTGGTTTGAATGACTGTCTCCAGGAAAAATTAAGTAAAAAACAATGCCGACAACACGCGCATTATAGTGGAAGCGCCCAGCTGGCTTGTGAATAGTTCAATTCGGTGCGTGGATAAAGCTTCTCGAAAACACCCTGCAGTTTTGCCTTTTCCCCGGTTCGACTGCGCTCCCGGGGTGGCGTTCCCATTCAATCGCGACGGGTACGATGCGATCAAATCCGGGCCCGCGCCGCCATGGTGGCGGCCCAGGAAATCGTGCAGCGGCAATGCGCGCGGGACGGCATCGCACCGGCCGGGTCTACAGATCGGCCCTCGGCGCTTCAAGCAGCAGCTCGTGCCAGGTGGCGATGTAGCGCCTCGCTGCCGGTGTCTCAAGCGCAGCGTCGGCGGCCTTGCTTGAAAGCCGATTCATGCTGTCGACGCTTTTTCCGAGTTGTTCCGAACAGGCGGACAGCAAAAGAACAAGGGCGGAACCGAAAAGCAATTTCAGGGGGCAGGAATGGATGTTGAGGGAAGAATAACATTCTGCGCGTGCCGGACCCGCGCCAGCGCAGGCTGGCGCCTGTGGGGCAGCTACGCGGCGCAGGGGCGCCTCCGATCAAGCGGTCGCGGGCATGCCGACGGCAGTGCCCGGCAATCGCGCTCCCCCTGCGCGGCAGGCTAGCTGACCGCAGCCTCGCGCAGGCGGCGTGCGGCCTGGCGACGGTCGTAGCTTTCGATCAGCGCGTTTTGCGAGACTTCATCGCCAATGCCGCGCAGCTTGAGAAAACGCTGGGCGGCATCGCTGCCGAAGGCGCGCTGCAATGCAATGGCTTCGTGCAATTGCGCTGCGGTTTCGAGGTCCTGGCGACGTTCTTCGTGACGGCGTTCTGCATCGTCCATGTTGTTCTCCTGGTTACTGTATTGCATTTATAGCACGCAAAGAAAATGCATGCTCGAAATGCGCGTACCGAACGCGGCTAGCTACGCGAATGTCAGCAGGCCGGCGAAACGCAGGGCGAGCGCGTGCAGGGGGGAGGACACCATGGGCGCCGGGCTGTGGGTGCTGTCGCTGCCGCAGTTGCCGCAGTAGTGGCGCCGGTGTTGTGTTTGCGCAAAGCTGCCCAGGTCGAGATGCGGATGGCCGCAGCGCGCGCAGTCGACGCAGCCGAGCGCCTGTCCGGTGGCGCGCGCCCGGGTGTATGCCAGCAGGGCGGGCGGGGTGATGTTGACCTGGATGATGTCGGTACCGGGAAACAGTGCGTGGGCGTCGCTGCTGCACATCGCCACCGCCGCGCAGCGCCCGGACGGCGTTGCCTGGGCTGCCGCGGGTACGCTGGCAAGTTCCATCGCGCCAGAGGCGGCGCAGGAGATCGTGACCTTGGCACAGGCCGCCAGGTCGATCACGGGCGGATGCAGGGCGTAGCCCATTTTCCCGGCGTGCCGTGCGCAGCGCTGCGTGCCGCTGTGCGCCAGCGCGGCCAGGTCCGCCTTGACGCCCCAGTAGGCCTGGTGCGTGCGGCACCAGTGGCGCGCGGCGCCGTTGCGGTATTTGCCGGCCGCGACCAGCACGCAGGCGACCAGCGCATCGTCGCCCTGATCGGCGGGAAAGTGCCCCGTCAGCGCGCGGGTCGCCACCGTGATGTGCCCGACCGTGGCCTCATGCGGCCAGCAGATGCCGGCAACGTGCCGCAAGCTCAGTCGGAATGGGCGATATACAGGTCGCCCTTGCCGTCCGGCAGCCAGGTTTCGGCGATGTCGGAGCTGACGTCGAAAAAGCCCACGCCGTGTTTGGCGGCGAGCCGGGTGACGGTGGCGTGCGCTTCGTCGATCTGGTCCCACGAAAACGTGATGTAGATCAGCGACTTGCCGATGGTGTAATCGGTGCCGGCACTTTCCTCATCCTCGCCGGCCAGGTCTTCCAGGGGCACGGCCGGGAAGGTTTGCACGATCTCGGCGTAGAACCTTTGCAGCGCGGGGCTGGCGACGGCCGGATCGGCGTAGGAATGGCCCTCGCCCCATTCGGCTTGTTCGTCATACCAGGCCAGGAAAGCCTCGCGCTTCCTGGGCGCTGCTTCCGGTGCGAAAACCATCAGGTCGTAACTCATGCGTGTGGGCCTCTAAGAAATGGACATGCGCCGGACGGCACGATCAGTATTGTAGTCGACCGGCCGCCGCGCGACGCAGGCGGCGGCTGATTGACGAGGGCTGGCGCATTGTTTTTCATTACCGTCATGATGCACTCCGCCCGCGCAGCGGAACGAGGCCGCGCTGCGTGGCTGGCGTGCGTATTGGCGTGTTTTCGGACCGGCCCCGGCTGGTAAGATGCTCGCTTTCCATCTTGCAGGCCAGCGCACGACTTTATGACATTGAAAACAGCCCAGCCTTCGCCTGCCGGCGCGCCGCGCGCGCGCCGCATTCTGTTCATTCATCAAAATTTTCCCGGCCAGTTCAAGCGCATCGCGTCGCAGCTGGCGCGCGACCCGGCGTACGAGGTGCTGGCGATCGGCAAGGACGGCTGCCCCGGCTTGCCGGACGTGCGCACCCTGACCTACAAGCTGCACCGCGGCGCGGCCAAGGAAACCCACCACTACGCCAAGCCCTTCGAGGCCGGCATCCTGCATGGCCAGGCTTGCCTGCGCGTCTTGCTGTCGATGAAAGAGAAGGGCTTCGTGCCGGACGTGATCATCGCCCATCCGGGCTGGGGCGACACCATGTTCGTGCGCGAAGCGTTTCCGGATGCGCGGCTGGTGCATTTTTCCGAGTTCTACTATCACACGGACAACGCCGATGTCGGCTTCGATCCGGAGTTTCCCAGCACCATAGACGACCGCGCGCGGGTGCGCGCGAAGAACGCGCTGCAATTGCTCAACCTGGAAGGATGCGACATCGCCGTGGCGCCAACCGCATGGCAGAAAAGCCTGCACCCCAAGCCCTACCATGACAAGATCGCGCTGATCCACGAGGGGATTGACACCGCTTACCTGTGCCCGAATCCCGACGCCGCGTTCACTCTGCCGAACGGCAAAGTACTGCGTCCGGGCGACCCGGTGGTAACGTATGTGTCGCGCAACCTCGAACCCTACCGCGGCTTTCACACCTTCATGCGCGCGCTGCCCAGGATATTGGCCGACAATCCGGAATGCGACATCGTGCTTGCCGGCGGGTCCGACGTCAGCTACGGTGCGCGCCCGGCCGATGGCCAGAGCTGGCGCGCCAGGATGCTGGCCGAGGTCGCTGTCGATCCGGATCGCGTGCATTTCCTCGACCGCATCGCCTACGCGCGCTACCGCGACCTGCTGCAGGTCTCGGCCGCGCATGTGTACCTCACGTATCCGTTTGTGCTGTCGTGGTCGATGCTCGAAGCGATGGCCTGCGGCTGCCTGGTGATCGGATCGGACACGGCGCCGGTGACGGAAATCATCCGCGACGGCGAGAATGGCGTGCTGGTCGATTTTTTCGATACGGACGCGATTGCCGGCGCCGTCAGCCGGGCCTTGCGCGAGCCCGCGCGCTGCGTGCCGCTGCGGGCGCGGGCGGTGGAGTCGATCAAGGCCGGCTACGCGGTCGAAGAGGGCATCGCCGGCTACCGCCGCCTGATCGATGCCGCGCCCGGGGCGTAGGGCGAGCGCGGAAGAACGCGCTATCGAACGCCGGGTGGGCGAGCAATCCGCCATGTTGGAACGGGGGGGGCGCTGCCCGAATGTGCGGGGGAAGGGCGATGGCGGACTGCGAGCAAGCGCGTCGCGGCATCGCCTCGTATCGAACTGCCAGAGGATCGGGTGTCGGCGGCCGGTAAGGAGGGGGCCGGGACCGTGCGCGCTGCACGCGCAGCGATGGCGGGATGGATTGAGCGCTAGCCTCGTTGCCCTGCCCACGCACCAACGCGCGCGCATTAAAAAAGCCACCTCGAAGGTGGCCATATCGTTGGGAAATTTAGAGAACCGCTCTCGGAGTCGCGTCATGCAATGCGATGTCACGTAGAAGTCTTTGATTTCAATGCGAACGATGGGGTGGCTGATGGGGCTCGAACCCACGACAACAGGAATCACAATCCTGGACTCTACCAACTGAGCTACAGCCACCATCGAATCTGCATTTTGTTCAGATGCTTCCTGAACAGAAAAAGATTATACAAACATCTGAGCGAACTGGCAAATCAAAATGCGCGTAACGCGAAATATTTTCAAATTACCACTTCGCGCACGGGCGCATCGATGCCCAGCAAGTTGGCAAACGCGAGCGACAACGCCGTTGCGCTGGCGCTGGTATAGCCCTGGAGGGTCGGTGCGGCGCCCATGCCAGCGGCGGTGACGGCGACATGGGAACCAGCCGCACTCTCCGCACCAGTGGCACCAGCGGCCGCGCGGCTGAGGTCAGGCACCGCGCCGGCGGCGTTGCCCTGATTGAGCAAGCCGGCGGCACCCAGCAGGCGCGCCAGTTGCCGCGCCACCGCGTCGCCGGTGTCGATCAGCACGATGTCGCGCGACGTCGCCGCGGCAATGACCTGGCCAAGCGTGGCCAGCACGAACGGGTAGTGCGTGCAGCCCAGCACCAAGGTATCGGCGCCCTGGTCCAGCAGCGGCACCACGTACCGCTCCAGCAAGGTCCTGATCTGCGCCGATCCCAGGTCGCCGAGTTCGATCTGGTCGACCAGGCCCGGACACCCCTGCAGCAAGAATTGCGCAGTGCTGGCGGCGCTGATCTGGTCGCGCAGCAGCAGGAACTTGGCGCCGGCAATCGTGACCTTGGTCGCCAGCACCCCCACCTTGCCATTGCGCGTGGCCGCCGCGGCCGGCTTGAGGCCCGGCTCCACCCCGACGAGGGGCATGTCGGGATAGTGCGCGCGCAGCACCTTGATGGCCGCCACCGTGGCCGTATTGCACGCCACCACCAGCGCCTTGGCGCCGTTGGCGACAAGAAAACCGGCGACCGCCAGGGAGCGCTCGGCCACCACGCTTTCCGGCTTGTCGCCATACGGCGCAAAACCGGAATCGGCGAAGTACAGCAAATGCTCATGCGGCAGCTGCGCGCGGATATGGCGCAGGACCGACAAGCCACCGACGCCGGAATCGAACACGCCGATCGGCGCGGTAACCGACGCCGTGGCCACCCTTGGGACGCTCGCGTTTGTCACTCGTTCGTCACTCAGGCCACGCTGACAGGAATCTTGCCGACGCTCGACAGCGATTCAATCCTGGCTGCCCATTCCTTTGGACCGGTGTTGTGCACCGAAGTTCCATTGGAGTCGACCGCCACCGTGACCGGCATGTCGACCACATCGAACTCGTAGATCGCTTCCATGCCCATGTCGTGGAAACCGAGCACCTTGGCGCTCTTGATCGCCTTCGACACCAGGTAAGCGGCGCCGCCGACCGCCATCAGGTAGGCCGACTTGTGCTTCTGGATCGATTCGATGGCCGCCGGGCCGCGCTCGGCCTTGCCGATCATGGCGATCAGGCCGGTTTTTTCGAGCATCATGTCGGTGAACTTGTCCATGCGGGTGGCGGTCGTCGGACCGGCCGGGCCGACCGCTTCGTCGCGCACCGGATCGACCGGGCCCACGTAATAGATCACGCGGTTCTTGAAGTCGACCGGCAGTTCCTCGCCCTTGGCCAGCATGTCCTGGATGCGCTTGTGCGCGGCGTCGCGGCCGGTCAGCATCTTGCCGTTCAACAGCAGGGTCTGGCCCGGGGTCCACGAGGCGACTTCTTCCTTCGTGAGCGTGTTGAGGTCGACCCGGCGCGATTTCTCGGTATCCGGGGTCCAGTGCACGTCAGGCCAGCTCGACAGCGCCGGCGGTTCGATGTAGCTCGCGCCCGAGCCGTCCAGCACGAAGTGCGCGTGGCGGGTGGCGGCGCAGTTTGGAATCATCGCCACCGGCTTGGAGGCCGCATGGGTAGGATGCATCATGATCTTGACGTCGAGCACGGTCGTCAGGCCGCCCAAGCCTTGGGCGCCGATGCCCAGCGCATTGATCTTGTCGCACAGCTCGATACGCAGTTCCTCGGTCTTGTTCTGCGGGCCGCGCAGTTTCAGCTCGTACATGTCGATGTCATCCATCAGCACTTCCTTGGCCATCAGCATGGCTTTCTCGGCCGTGCCGCCGATGCCGATCCCGAGCATGCCCGGCGGACACCATCCCGCGCCCATGGTCGGCACGGTCTTCATGACCCAGTCGACCAGCGAGTCGGATGGGTTGAGCATGACGAACTTGGACTTGTTCTCGGAGCCGCCGCCCTTGGCCGCGACCTTGACGTCGACGGTATTGCCCTCGACCAGTTCCATGTGGACCACGGCCGGCGTGTTGTCCTTGGTATTCTTGCGTTCGAACTGGGGATCGGCCACGATCGAGGCGCGCAGCTTGTTGTCGTCGAAGTTGTAGGCGCGGCGCACGCCTTCGTTGACGGCGTCGGTGACGGTGCCGGAGAAACCTTCGAAGCGCACGCCCATGCCGATTTTCAGGAATACATTGACGATGCCGGTATCCTGGCAGATCGGGCGCTTGCCCTCGGCGCACATGCGCGAATTGGTCAGGATCTGGGCGATCGCATCCTTGGCGGCATCGCTCTTTTCCGACTCGTAGGCGCGCGCCAGGTGGGCGATGTAATCGGCCGGGTGGTAGTAGCTGATGTACTGGAGGGCGGCGGCAACCGATTCGATCAGGTCTTCCTGCTTGATGATAGTCATGAGTTTCTCGTAGGCTTAGTGGGGGTTCTTGGACAGGTTCTGGGTGCCGATCATGATGCGGTCGGTATAGGCGATCGCCAGCGCCGACAGCAGGAACACGATGTGGATCACCGTCTGCGCGATCAAGGTCTTGGGGTCGTACGCGTCGGCATTGATGAACGTCTTGAGCAGGTGGATCGATGAAATGCCGATGATCGCCATGGCCAGCTTGGTCTTGAGCACGGAAGCGTTCACGTGCGAGAGCCACTCTGGCTGGTCGGGATGGCCTTCCAGGTTCATGCGCGAGACGAAGGTTTCGTAGCCGCCTACGATGACCATGATCAGCAGGTTGGAGATCATCACGACGTCGATCAGGCCGAGCACCACCAGCATGATGGTCGTTTCGTTGAGCTTGGTGGCCGGCTTCGTGCCCGGCACGGTGACCGCGTCGAGAATGTGTTGCAGCGCCGCTTCGTTGCCGAGCGCGGCGCCGATCAAGTCCTTGAGTTCCACCCAAAAATGGAAGACATACACGCACTGCGCCAGGATCAGGCCCAGATACAGCGGCAACTGCAGCCAGCGGCTCATGAAAATGAGCTTATTCAAGGGCGTCAATTTCTGAGGCACTTTGGGTGAAATCGGTTCAGACATGAATGCTTGGCTCCTGAGTAAGACAAAAATTTTCGCTGCGTCATTTTACCAGCGCTTGGCCCGGCTGCAGAGGGCGGCCTCGGTCCGCCGGCGTATTGATCTGCCGCAAACCACAGGCGATTGTCATGCAGTGCTCATTGATCTTGTCGTTAATGCAAGTGACCATACCGCTTGATGGCGCTATCCATGTTTTAATGTCCCATCGAACTTCTTCGCAGATGTGTCATGTAAGGGCGCAGTAAGCGAGCGGGACTATGGTTTTAGCAAAACAACACCACCAATGGAGATCAGCATGGCAGCAACAGATTCCACCCAGCAGGACAATCAAGGCTTGCAGGAAAGCCGCGTATTTGCGCCGCCGCCGGACTTCGTGGCCAACGCCGCCATTTCCGGGATGGATGCCTACCATGCGCTGTGCGCGGAAGCGGCCGCTGATTACGAAGGTTTCTGGGCCCGCCTGGCGCGCCAAAATCTCGAGTGGCACAAGCCGTTTACGTCGACCCTGAACGAGACCGATGCACCGTTCTATAAATGGTTCGATGACGGCGAGCTGAACGTGTCGTACAACTGCCTCGACCGCAACCTCAAGAATGGCAACGCCGACAAGACCGCGATCATTTTCGAAGCGGACGACGGCACCGTCACGCGCGCGACCTACCAGGAGTTGTACGAGCGGGTCTGCAAGTTCGCCAACGGGCTCAAGGCGCGCGGCATCAAGAAGGGCGACCGCGTCATTATTTACATGTCGATGTCGATCGAAGGCGTGGCCGCCATGCAGGCGTGCGCGCGCATCGGCGCCACCCATTCGGTGGTGTTCGGCGGCTTTTCCGCCAAATCCTTGCAGGAGCGCATCATCGATGCCGGCGCGGTGGCCGTCATCACGGCCGACGAGCAACTGCGCGGCGGCAAGCACCTGCCGCTGAAAAGCATTGTCGACGAAGCGCTGGCGCTGGGCGGCTGCGAGAGCATCAAGAATGTGATCGTCTATAAGCGTACCGGCGGCAAGATTGCCTTCACCGAAGGGCGCGACCTGTGGCTGCACGAACTGGTGGCCGACCAGGGGGCCGAGTGCGAGCCGGAATGGGTCAATGCGGAGCATCCGCTGTTCATCCTGTACACCTCCGGTTCGACCGGCACCCCCAAGGGCGTGCAGCATGCCAGCGGCGGCTACCTGCTGTGGGCCGCGCTGACCATGAAGTGGAGCTTCGACATCAAGCCGCAGGACGTGTTCTGGTGCACCGCCGATATCGGCTGGGTCACCGGCCACAGCTACATTGCCTATGGCCCGCTGGCGGTGGGCGCCACGCAGGTCGTGTTTGAAGGCATCCCGACCTACCCGAACGCCGGGCGCTTCTGGGCCAATATCGCCAAGCACAAGGTCAGCATCTTTTATACGGCGCCGACGGCGATCCGTTCGCTGATCAAGGCGGCCGATGTCGATCCGAGCGTGCATCCGTCCAAGTACGATTTGAGCAGCCTGCGCCTGCTCGGTTCGGTGGGCGAGCCGATCAATCCGGAAGCCTGGATGTGGTACTACAAGAACGTGGGTGGCGAACGCTGCCCGGTGGTCGATACTTTCTGGCAGACCGAAACGGGCGGCCACATGATCACCCCGCTGCCGGGCGCGACACCGATGGTGCCGGGCTCGTGCACATTGCCGCTGCCGGGCATCATGACCGCGATCGTCGACGAGGCCGGTGCGGACGTACCGAACGGGCAGGGCGGCATCCTGGTGGTCAAGCGGCCGTGGCCGTCGATGATCCGCACCATCTGGGGCAATCCGGAACGCTTCAAGAGCAGTTACTTCCCGGATGAGCTGGGCGGCAAGATGTACCTGGCGGGCGATGGCGCGATCCGCAACAAGGATACTGGCTACTTCACGATCACGGGGCGCATCGATGACGTGCTCAACGTGTCGGGCCACCGTATGGGCACCATGGAAATCGAATCGGCGCTGGTGGCCAATCCGATGGTGGCGGAGGCGGCAGTGGTAGGCAAGCCGGACGACACGACCGGCGAATCGATCTGCGCGTTCGTGGTGCTCAAGCAGGCGCGGCCGACCGGGGAAGAGGCGAAGAAGCTGGCGCTGGAGCTGCGCAACTGGGTGGCCAAGGAAATCGGGCCGATCGCCAAGCCGAAGGAAATCCGCTTCGGCGACAACTTGCCCAAGACCCGTTCGGGCAAGATCATGCGGCGTTTGCTGAGGGTGCTGGCCAAGGGCGAGACCATCACGCAGGATGTGTCGACCCTGGAAAATCCGGCCATCCTGGAGCAGTTGAAGGAAGCCTCGTAAGGGCGCGCGAAATTTTCTTCATACCCCACGGAATTTTTGCTATAATCTGCGGCTTCGCGAAGGCGGAGATGTAATGCAGGAGAGATGGATGAGTGGTTGAAGTCGCACGCCTGGAAAGCGTGTATAGGTTCATAGCCTATCCGGGGTTCGAATCCCCGTCTCTCCGCCAAGAATAGGTACCAAGAAGTCAGGCAAGCTCCAAGAGCCCGCGTTTCTCCCAGTGAGAGCGCGGGTTTTTTGTCGTCTGCACGCTTTTGCCCCCCACAATCCAGTCCTTTCACACGCATGTAGGGTGCTGGGACTCGTGAGACCAGGGCTGTTCATTCTGAAAATTCATCACCCCAAGATAGTCAATGGTCTGCAGGCTAACCCCGGCTTTCTCGGGAATGTTGCGCTGGGATAATTTCCCCTTCAGGGGATGATATCGACCAAGCAGCGCCATTAGACCGCAAGCATCTCTGCCAGTAATTAGTGGAGTGCATGGAGAATTTATATCGGCAAATCTGTCGTATTAAACGCAATGACGACAAGCTTTTCACAATTGTTATTTTTAGTGATATTTAACAATTGAAACTATGTTAGCCTGAAAGGCATGGTTTAACGCAAAACATGTTTCGGGAGAAAAATTATGGATTGGATCGACCGGTTGAGAGCATTGTCTACGCGTATCCGTGCAACGAAGGACCTAATTCCCGCAGTGGCGCCAGTCGACAAGTCCGGGATCGTTACGACGCCCGCAGAAGTCGAAGGTTCTCACATCGTTCGTTCGATTCCTCGAGAAGTCGTTGGCTCACATCGTGTAGTCATGCTTGATGCGTTAAGTTACTGCGCAATCCTACTTGACGACAATAACCGCACACCGATATGCCGCCTTCGTTTCAATAACGCCATCAAACTTGCAATCGGTCAGTTTAACGAAAAAAAAGAGGAAGAGCGCATCTTGCTCACCAATCTCGATAGTCCTTATGATCACACGGACAGGTTGAGAACCACCGCCTTGTCACATCTCTGACCGTTCGAACAATAGCTGAGGCTGCTAAACAAACACGTATTCAAAAAGGGACGATGAGATGGCAACCGATATCAACGATGTGAAACCGATAGATCTAGCGGCAAGAGCCGCTCTCGTCCGTTTGTTTAATGACACCCGCAAGCGGTTGGTAGAGACCGGAACAAAAAATCGACTGGTTCATGTTAACCGTGCGAATGCCCGCGGTAACGTGGTGAATATGGTAAACGAACGATCAGACGATGTCTATGCCATTCTTTCGAAGAAAAAAACTATGCGATTTCTGGGGATCGCCCGTGACCGCGAAGACGACAAGACTGGAGTTCCTTTGGCCGACGTCGGCCAAGAAGGTTTCGATACCGACCGCGCCACCGATGAACAACTTGAAACACGAATGGGACCAGATGCGCTGCAAAAGCGACTTTTGAAGATCGCGCGCGAGGCGCAAACCGCTGAAGAGGACTCAGGCGTCAATATCCTATATTTGGCACTAGGTTTCCTTACTTGGTTTGAGGACAAGTCGTCTGCGGTGGGACGAGAGGCGCCTCTTGTACTTTTGCCAGTTGAGCTGGTCCGCAATCAGCGCACGTCAATTTACGATATTCGGAGTAGAGATGAGGATGTGATAACAAATCTTCCGCTCCAGCAGCGTCTTAAGGACGACTTTGGTATTCAGCTTCCCGAAATCGAAATCGACGAAGGGTGGGCTCCTTCAAGTTACTTCAAACAAATTGACGAGCTCATCGTTAGCCAAAAGAACTGGAAGCTGGATCGGAATGGGATACAGCTGGGATTCTTCTCGTTCTCCAAACTGCTCATGTATCGCGACCTGTCAATCGAAATGTGGCCGGAAGGGGCGATCGCCGATCATGCTCTCACACGCGGTCTTCTATACGAAGGATTTGAATCTGAGTCACCACTTTTTCACGACAGTGAGCGCTTGGATGATGCGCTACCGCCGGCGAAGATGTTTCATGTCGTCGATGCTGATGCCTCACAGGCACGCGTTATCGAGGAGGTGAGGGCAGGGCGCAATCTCGTCGTCCAAGGGCCGCCAGGCACTGGTAAGTCACAGACAATTACGAACATCATTGCAGCAGCAGTCAAAGAAGGGAAGCGTGTGCTTTTCGTTGCGGAGAAAATGGCCGCACTCTCCGTCGTACACGACCGTCTCGTTAAAGTGGGACTACGCGACATCTGCCTGGAGCTTCACTCTAGAACCGCAAATAAAACAGCCTTGCTCGCAGAACTTGCCCGCACGTTGAACGCTGCATCAGCAATACCTTCGCTGCCTGCCCCGCCTTTGGCACTCACCAAGTCTCGCGACAAACTGAACGCTTTTAGCGAATTGCTTCATTCTCAAATAGGGAACACCGGCGCCACTCCGTTTGCAGTGTTGAGTCTTCAAATGCGCTTTATCGGTAAAGGGGCACCGCCGCCAAGTATCGAAAGTTTGAGCCTCGCCACGATGACCCAGGAGCAGGAACGTCATGCCGTTGGAGTCTTGTCGCGTTATGGTGAACTTTTGGCGGAGGAGGGGTGTGTCGAGCAGCATCCATTCGCGGGGACGCAGAATCTTGATCTTCAGCCTGTTGATCTGGCTCGCCTTGCGACGCTGCTCACCACAGCAAATCAGGCAGCCATTCGGCTGGAGAAGGCCGTACAAACATCAGTTGCAGCGTTACACCTGATGGTTCCTAATGCGATGCAGTCCGCTTCTTTCATTTCAGAGGTCCTCACCAGCCTTGATGGGCTGCCTGCCGGAACTGTGGAAATTGCGAGATCGATTCTGTTAGTTTCTGACATTCCCAGACTTCGACAGGCGCTTGAGGTTGGTGACGCATGGCGTACTGCGCGAATCGCTGCAGAGCAGACATATGTTGAATCGGCATTCACGACCCCACCTGATGCGTTGCGAGGTCCATTAGTCGGCGGAATTGACTCTTTTCTTTGTCGTTGGGGTAGTGCATATCGAGCCGCATCCCGCGAGCTTGCAGGTTTACTTCGCTTTGCAATTCCAAAAATGGCGAACGAACGTGTTGAGCTGGTAGACCGACTCTCACACATTTTTTCGTCAAGAGCACGTTGGGGGGGGGATGAAGAATTCTGTGCGGCTGCGATTGGTAGCGCGTGGCGTGGCGAGCAGACGGATTTTGCACGTGCACTGGCTGCGCTAACTTGGTGTGAAAAGGTATCTGTTGCTGCTAGGCGCATCCCTCACGAACCCTTGTTGGCCTTGGCTCAGAACCATGAGTTATTGGCGAATATGCGCCGGGAGCTTAATGAATCGGAGCCAGTTGCCCGCCGTGTCATAGCTGATGCAGTTGATATCTTGCGGCTCGATGAGCAGTTGTTGGGCAGTGCAGAAATTGGCAGCGCAGATCTAGGCAATATTGCGCGAAGGTTTGACGCGATGGCACGGTCTACAGGACGGTATGCTGGCTGGGCAAGATTGGCGTTGCATCATAGTCGCCTTGTCAACGCGGGCTTGACTGAACTCGCGCTACGCATGCAATCCGGACAACTGAACGGTCAATCAGCAGTCGTAGAGCTGCGTTATGCGCGTGCAGAACGCCTTTGGCAAGTCGCCCGGGAGTCCTCGTCGCTGCTACGCGACCTGGCGCACGAAAAGCGCCATGAATTGGTAATTACTTTTGCCCAATTAGAGCGCGAGCGGCTTGCGGAGAATGTAACTACTATCAGAGCAGAGCATTTAGGCCAAGTCCCAATGGGTGCCATGGGCGAAATGAAGGTTATCCGGGGCGAGATAGGTAAAAAACGCGGGCACATCGCCCTTCGTAAATTGTTCGCGAGCGCAGGGACAGCAGTTCAGCGAATCAAGCCAGTCCTTCTGATGAGTCCAATCTCGGTTGCGCAGTTTATTCCACCAGGAGCCTTAAGTTTCGATCTTCTTGTGATTGACGAGGCGTCGCAGGTGCGCCCAGAGGATGCATTAGGGGCAATTGCTCGCGCCAAGCAAATTGTAGTCGTGGGTGATCAAAAACAGTTGCCACCGTCCTCATTTTTTGACCGGATTCTTGCTGATGAAACCGACGAGCATGATGGAGAGGAGGGGGAGGCTGACCTCCTTGATAGCGCAGCGAAGGTTGGCCTGATGGAGAGCATTCTCAGTCTCTGCGAGGCGCGCGGACTTTCGTCTCGTATGCTGCAGTGGCACTACCGTTCGCGGGATCCGTCGCTGATCATGGTATCGAATCACGAATTCTATGAGAACAAACTCATTCTTCCTCCATCGCCTTTGCAGGACGACCCCGCATACGGACTGTGTTTCACACGAGTCAATGGGGTATATGACAAGGGCGGGAAGCGGGACAACCGCGGCGAGGGCGCAGCTATCGTGGCCCGGGTAGCAGAGCACGCTCGTCTTCATCCAGATCAATCGCTTGGCATCGTTACGTTTTCCACGGCGCAGCGAAGTCTCGTCACTGAATTGCTTGAATTTTCACGCCGCACTGATTCCATCCTCGACGAATTCCTCCGGGAGGGGCAGGCAGAAGACGTGTTCGTCAAAAATATTGAAAACGTTCAAGGGGATGAACGTGACGTTATTCTCATTAGCGTTTGCTATGGCCCCGTTATTCCCGGCGGCAGACTCGCCAGTATGACGTTCGGGCCCGTGAACCAAGAAGGGGGCGAGCGGCGCCTGAACGTTCTGTTTTCCCGGGCACGCGTGCGATGTGAAGTGTTCGCTTCTTTTGATCCAGGCGATATCGACCCGGGCCGCGTAAGCCGCGACGGCGCGCGCATCTTAAAGCGCTTTCTGGAGTTTGCGAGAGACGGCCGAATGCTAGATGCTGTTCCGACGGGCGAGGCGGCTGAAAGTCCGTTCGAGGAAGATGTCGCTGATGTGATTAGGAGCCTGGGATATCTTGTTGATCCTCAAGTTGGCTCTGCGGGTTTTCGAATCGATATGGGAATTCGCCATTCGGAAAGCCCGGGGACATATGTCTTGGCAATCGAGTGTGATGGTGCAACGTACCACAGCGCCTTGTGGGCTCGCGAGCGTGACCGTCTGCGGCAGGATGTCCTGGAGCATTTGGGATGGCGTTTTCACCGGATATGGAGTACCGATTGGTTCTATAACCGTCAAGCGGAGATTGAACGCTTGCGGGCGGCGCTTCAAGAAGCACGTACGATTTCTACGGCAGGCGTACGAATCAATGGTGCCAATCGTGCTCGACCAGTATCTGTGGACCACGTTGCAGCTAAGCCCGCTGTGTTCGAAATTCCAGCCGTCGTTGTAAAGAAAATGCCAGCGTATCAGCGAGCCAATTTCCCGGTGGTCGGTCAACAGGAACCGCATGAGGTTGGGGGCGCAGCGTTGGCAGCGCTTGTTAGACGTATCGTAGAGGCCGAGGGTCCAATTCATGTAGAGGAGGCAGCGAGGCGGCTTGCCGCGTGTTTTGGAAAGGAGAAGGCGGGCTCGAGAATCGTCGCGCTTACAGACTCGGCACTGGCCGAGGCGAAGAGAAACGATGTTGATCTCTTGTCGGATGGTGCGTTCTGGTTCACCGTTGCACAGTCCAAGGTGCCTCCCGTTAGAGACAGATCTGAAGAAAGCGGCGCCACATTAAAAGCCAAAAGTATTTCGGCGCTTGAAATCGGTGAAGCTCTGCGACTGGCACGGGAGGAGAATGCTGGCGGGGCTGAAGGGCAACTGATCCGAGTGGCAGCACGATTGTTAGGCTTTCGCCGCGTTGGAGCGGACCTGCAGGAACGACTTACGGCAAAGATTGGTACGGACGAACACGAGTGGCATCGCACTGGAATCGAACTTACGCCTGTAAAAGCATTCGAGATCGACGGGCCGGGGAAATATGCTGTTGAAGTCGCTGGAGCGATCGCAAATCAGGACGCGATCGCGGGAATTTTTGACCCCAGAGTGAGTGGACTAAACAGTCAACTTGTAACTCAGCTAGTCCTTGGTTCGGACGGTAAGGTTTCTGTGAAAGTAGACGGCACCGACATAGGCTATCTGTCGAAATATATCGCGAGAGAATTTCGCGCGGCTGTTGTTTCCGGAAATTTAACCGAATACGATGTCTTCAATTGCTCAGCTCGTGTATCGAATCGCGACGGTCGGCAGACCATTTGGGTGGATCTACCTGAGGATATTTAATCGCCACGCAATCATTTTAGCAAGGGTTTCTTTCGTTTCATACATGTAGTCGGCGCCGTGAGCGCAGTCCCATCGAAAGGACTGCTGCGCACTCGCTGGAGTATGCCAGAATGTAGGCCATTGACGAATCGTCGCCACGGCATTAGTCCCATCCGACCGACCGAGGTCCCCTCATACGGCTTTGGTTTTCTCGCGGCAATGGAGCCGGGTTTTCACTCTTCCGTTCAGGAGCCACTAAATGCCCAGCAAGAACACAATCTGTCTGTGGTACGACGGCGACGCCGTCGACGCCGCAAACTTCTACGCAGAAACCTTCCCCGACAGCGCAGTCCATGCCATCCACCGCGCACCGGGCGACTATCCCGCTGGCAAAGAGGGCAATGTCCTCACGGTCGAGTTCACCGTCGCCGGCATTGCCTGCCTGGGCCTGAACGGCGGCCCGCATTTCAAGCACAGCGAAGCCTTCTCGTTCCTGATCGCGACCGACGACCAGGCCGAAACCGACCGCTTGTGGAACGCCATCGTCAGCAATGGCGGGCAGGAAAGCGAATGCGGCTGGTGCAAGGACCGCTGGGGATTATCCTGGCAAATTGCTCCACGCGCCCTCACCGAAGCGGTATTCGGCCCAGACCGCGCCGCAGCCAAGCGCGCGTTCGATGCCATGATGACGATGAAGAAAATCGATATCGCCACGATAGAACGGGCCGTGCTCGGCCGGGATTGATCCGCCTGATTACATGAATGCGGTGCGCGTCGCAGGTGCCTCGGTTACAGATTGCAAGACGCGTCCCAGCGGAAGCTCCACGCACCGATAAAACACAGCGCCTGCCATCAGGCTCGCAGCCCAGGCAGCCAGCATGCCCAGCGCCTGATAATGCGGCTCTGGCGGCACGAAATGGGCAAACGCCGCATTCATCACCAGACAGACCGGGAAATGGATCAGGAATACCGAATAGGAAATCTGCGCGAGACGATTAATCGCCGCCATGCCCCAGTGCGAATACGATCCCGTGCGCGCACGGCCGAACAAAAACAGAACGCAGGCCACCGCCAGCGCCACCGCAATGCGCAGGCGGAAGTCGAGTGCCAGCGCGATCAAGGTCGGCAGCACGATCATCGCCACCAGCAGCGCAACCACCTGCGGCCGCCGTGTCGGATCGCTCGCCAGCCAGGCCATGATGCCCAGTCCATAGCTACCGAAGAAGTAGGGCGCCCAGTCATCCCAGTTGGGATCGCGGTTGAAGTACAACAGGGACATGCTGATGCCGATGACAATCACGGCAGGCATCAACCACGGCCGCAAGCCGCCGCCCGAAAACCGTCCGCACAGCCAGACCAGCACGGCCACCACGGCATACAGCTGGAAATCGATCGCGACGTACCACGCGCCCGCCGACAAGGAGTCGTAACCGAGCACGCCCTGCAGCAGCAGCGCATGCGCGGCCAGTTGCAGAAAATCGGGAGGGGGAGAGATGGAATTGTGCGTCATCCACCGGTTGGCCAGGGCGGAAGCGGCAACGGCGCACAGCATCGCCACCATAAACGGCGGCACCAGCTTGGCATACCGCCGCCACACGGTCCCGAGCGGATTGATCAAGCCTGGCTGGCCTTTCGGGAACAGGGATTTGGCGACCAAGAATCCGCCAATGACAAGGAAGACCTGCACCGCAATGCGCGCGAATGAACCCAGCCAATCGATCACATCGGGCATCAGGGGCCGCGCGTAGTCCGCCATCGGGCCGTAAAAGGCCAGGTGGTGCAGCACAATCAATTGTGCCGCGATGACTTTCAATAAATTGATGAATCCAAACTGGGCCGGGACGCTTGCCTTGGCCCCGGCTATTTTTTCGACGACTACACCCATGCAAACCTCTTCCAAAAGCGCGACCGCGCAAGCTGCGCAGCGGTCGATACAAGCCAGCCAACAGCGATGGCTGCTGATAACAATTTGTTATCATAGCGTATGCGGCCAGGATATGGCGCGTGGTTGAGTTACCGGATGTAAAGCGGCTGCGCCCGACATCCGGGCCGCGCTGCGCCTCCCTTCACGCCGCTGCTGTGCGTGCCGCCGAATCGATCCATCGTCAATAGGGACTCGATGCGGGTTCTCCCGCCGCGTTCATCCAGATGTCGTCAGGCAGCGAGCGGTCGCGCTGGCATACCCGGTCGTGGTCGGGATAGCTGATCCTGTCGACCGGAGCGCGGGTGCCGACCACCAGGCAGCGCGTGGGCGACGCGCTGCGATTCCAAAGAAAGTGGCCGACCGCGACACCCGCACGGAAGGTGGCCGCGTCGCCGGGCTTCAAGATGGTTTCGGTATCGCCTTCAACCACTGTCACGTGGCCCTCCAGGACGTAGACCATTTCATCTTCCGCGCTGTGCCAGTGCTTGATCGACGAGCGCGTGCCCGGCTGCAGCACTTCCACGAAGGCGCCAAACTGCGTCAACCCGCCGGCCTCCGAAATCCAGAGCGTCTGGTTGGGTTCAGCCAATCCTTCGGGGGAGCCTTCTTCCTTCATGAAACGATCAGGCGTGAGCGCAGGCATGCGTGGTCTCCTTTTGTCGGTGAGGGAGGTGAGAAAGTGGATCATCCGTGAATGCGAGCGACAGCGCTTGCAGTGGACCTGATTTTACGCCGACGGGCGGAACCCACAGGCAGTCGCACTGTCCGCGTTGTTCCAGCGAGCACGGTTTTTGTTGCCTTGCGCTGAAGAGGCTGCGACACTGGCGGCCGTGGGCTTCAACGTTTATCTGGAACCGTCATGCATTGGGTGATTCAACAAAGTATTTTCAAGCCGGGCAATTACCAGTTGCTGGTCAATGCGCTCGATACGCTGGGCATTTCCTATACGCCGGTGGCGATTCCCAACGGGACGTTCGACATGGCTCCCGATGTGAACCCGGCAGGGAAGGTTTATGTCTGCGGCGCCATCAAGCTCGCCAGGATCGCACGCGACAAGGGCTGGGTTCCCGGCAGCTTCTTGAACGAGAATTTCAAGTTCGATATCTGGCTCGCCCAACTCGGTTCCCGGCTGCTGAACCACGACATCGAGTCCGGCACCTTGGCCGACGTACGCAGCGGCCACCTGGCGAAGTTCTTCATCCGCCCGGCCGAAGATAACAAGGCCTTCGACGGCATGGTGATGGACAGCGATACGCTCGCCGACTGGCGGCGTGATCCGGCCAAAGCCCACCTGCAAAAGATCGACGTCGTCGTCTCGCCGGTCAAGGCGATTTATCGCGAATATCGCCTGTTCATCGTTAACCGCGAGGTGGTGACCGGCTCGGTGTACCGCATCGGCGGCCGCGCGGAGATATCGCCCGACGTGGAAGACGATGTCCTCGACTATGCCCGCAGCGTGATCGACACATGGACCCCGGCGCAGTCGTTCGTCATGGATGTGGGCCTAACCGAGGAAGGGTTGAAGGTAATTGAGTTCAATAACATCAACAGCTCGGGTTTTTACGCGATCAATGTTCCAAAGTATGTCGACGCGATTCAAACGCACTACGGCTAAGGGTAACGGGGCAGGCCGAGGGAGGCGATGACGCCTAAAGCCGCCAGCGCCAGCATGCCGCACTTCCAGGACCTCTGCATGCGCCCGGGCGCTGAGCCGGGCCGCGCACGCTTACGCGCAGACGCTGGCCAGGAAATCGGCCACGCTGGCTTTGTTGAGAATCAGGCTTGACGCGGCCGCATACGGATCGAACTGACGCTCCGTACCACCGGCGAAGGGCACCCGCACCTTGATCCGTTCACCGTCGACCTGCACCGACGCATCCGCCGTATCGAGCAGATACTGTGAAATGAACGCGCCCACCAGGCCGACGAAAAACCCCAGATCCTCGCGCCCCACCGTCTGCGCCTGCAGCCACTGGCTGAACGGTGCGCGCAGCGAATCGAGATCGAGCGGTTCGCCCGGCGCAACGAGTCCGGCCTGGGCCAGCACCGCATCGAGCATCGGCCGGGCTTCTTCGAGAACTTTATACGGGTCCATATTGGCCATGTGAGTGTGGGAGCGGGCCGGCGGCCGCGCATTCGGGGCGTCATCATACCATCGACCGCCCGCCGCGCGGCCCCGGCCCGCGTTCGCCGCGACATCAACCCTGGCCGGTAAAACGGCGCCGCGATTACCGCTTGCGACGGATCAGCGCCCGTGTATGATTTGCTTGTTTTTATGGAATCGTTATACATTTTCCTGCATTGTCAGGCCGATCCCTTTTTGTCCCACTGCCCGCCATGACCAAACAACGCAACGCCGCTCTCTGCCTGTCGATCTCGCTCGCCTTTGCCTTCACCGGATGCAAGCCGAAAGCACCGGTCGAACCCGTACCGGCGCCCGTCGCCAGCGCCCCCGCCGCTGCGGCGCCCGCCGTGGTGCAAGCGCCGGTGGCCGCAACGCCGCCGCCCGTGTCCGCCAGCGCCGACGTCGACCTCGATAAAATCGCGGTCATCAGCAAGCCGATGCCGCCGTTCCCGTTTGTCGATTACCCGGAAAACATCGGCGAATCGAAGCAGCAAACCAAGGCCTCCGATTTCGACCAGTTGCACCTGATCGTCGGTAACAAGGTGCAGGCCGTCGAAGGGCGTTTCCGGCGGCTGGTGTTCGAACTGGCCGATGCCAAGGTATCGCGCTTCCAGGCACAGCGCGATTACGCCAAGGCGGCATTGGATATGGGCGGCGTCAAGATCAATACCAGCATGCCGAAAGACGAGGCGTTCCAGAAAGTGAATGGCGTTTTCAACGATGCCATGGCAAAGACCCTGGATTACCCGAACGAGAATTACAGCTACGAAAGCTACTTTTTCCCGACCCCGACCGGCCGCAAATGGATGCTGATCATGGCCAATGAAAACAGTGTGCGCGTCACGTCGATCGAAGAAAAACAGACGGCATCGATGGTCAAGATGGTGACCGCCGCGGTCATGAAATCGGAACTCGACAGCAAGGGCCACGTCGCCCTCTACATTAATTTCGACACCGACAAGTCAGCGATTCGTCCGGACGGCAAGCCGGCGGTCGATGAAATCGCCGCGCTGATGAAGAAAGAAACGGCGCTGCACTTGTCCGTCGAAGGGCATACCGATAATGTTGGCGACAAGGCCCGTAACGTCAGCTTGTCGCGTGAACGCGCGCAGGCCGTGGTGCAGGCCCTCGTGAGCGACGGCATCGACGGCGCCCGCCTGAATGCCACCGGCCACGGCGCGGAGAAGCCGCTGGTGGATAACGGCAGCGAAGAGAACCGCGCGAAAAACCGCCGTGTCGAGCTGGTCAAGGTCGTGAAAAGCTGACGCCAGCGGCGCGCGGCGGCCACGCACCCCGCGGCACTGGCAGACTAATGCCGGTGCCTTGGGAGCGTGCCTGTCCGGGCAGCCAAAGCCAAACGGTAAAACGCCGCTGCGATTGCCGCTTCGGCTGAAATAACGCCAGTGTATGATCGCCTTGTTTTTATGTAATCATCATATTTCCCCCCTGCACCGCAGGCCGATTCTTTTTGTTCCGACTGACCGACATGACCAAACAACTCAACGCCGCTCTTTGCCTTTCGATCTCGCTTGCCTTCGCCGTGACCGGATGCAAGCCGAAACCGCCTGCCGCACCAGCCCAGGCGCCGGTGGCCGCCGCACCGGCCGTGGTGGCCCCCGTGGCGCCCGCACCGGCGCCAGTGGCGGCAGCGACGCCAGCGCCGGCCGCCGCCGGTGCCGCGGCCGACGCCGGCCTCGATAAAATCCCGGTCATCACCAAGCCGTTGCCGCCATTTCCGTTTATCGATTATCCGGCCAGCGTCGGCGAAGCGTTTCAGTCGACCACGGAATCCGACTTCGACCAGTTGCACCTGATCGTCGGTAACAAAATCCATACGGTCGAAGGGCGCTTCCGCTTGATGTCGTTCCATCTGTCGGATGCCAAGATTTCGAAATTCCAGGCCCAGCGCGATTACGTCAAGGCAGCGGTGGATATGGGCGGCGTCAAGGTCAATACCACCACGCCGGATAATGAGAACTTCGTGGCGGCCAATGGCGGCGACTCCTATGTCCTGGATAAGAAACTGAATTTCCATGGAAACTCCAGCAGCTACGACGTCTACTTTATTCCGACGCCGACGGGCCGCAAATGGATGGTCGTGATGATCAACGACGGCGGCGTGCGCATCGTCTCCATCGAAGAAAAGCAGACCGCGTCGTCGGTGAAAATGGTCACTTCCGCCGTCATGAAATCGGAACTCGACAGCAAGGGCCGCATCGCGCTGTACATTAACTTCGACACCGACAAGGCGGCCATTCGCCCGGACGGCAAGCCGGCGGTCGATGAAATCGCCGCGCTGATGAAAAAGGAAAGCGCGCTCAATCTGTCGGTCGAAGGCCACACCGACAACGTGGGCGACAAGGCGCGCAACGTCACCCTGTCGCGCGAACGTGCGCAGGCCGTGGTGCAGGCCCTGGTGAGCGATGGCATCGAGGGCACCCGCCTGAGCGCGGCGGGCTACGGTGCCGAAAAACCGCTGACCGACAACAGCAGCGACGAAGCCCGCGCGAAGAACCGCCGCGTGGAGCTGGTCAAAGTCGTCAAAGGCTGATCCGTCAGGGCGCGGCCGACAAGCGGCCGCGCTACCGGAGCGCAGCGCTAACACGCCGCTGCGCTGACCGCTTGCGGCCGATCCGCCGCCCTGTATGCAATGCTTGTACTTTTTCCTGCACCGCCAGGCCAATTCATCTTATTCATTACGATTGCACGACATGACCAAACACCTCAACGCCGCTCTTTGCCTGTCGATCTCGCTCGCCTTTGCCGTCAGCGGATGCAAGCCGAAAGCACCGGTCAACCCGGTGCAGGCACCAGTGGCAAGCGCGGCGGCGAGCGGGCCGCAAGCGGCCGCCACACCGGCAGAGGCGCCGGTTGCAGCACCGGCCGCGGCCAGCGCTGCAGCCGCTGTCGACCTCGACAAGATCGCGGTCCTCGCCAAGCCGGTGCCACCGTTCCCGTTTGTCGATTACCCGCCAAGCGTCGATAAAAAGACTTACAGCACCAAGGAATCCGATTTCGACCAGGTGCATGTCATCGTCGGCGATAAATTGCATGCGGTCGAAGGGCGTGTCCGTAAAATCTCCTTCGCTCTGGACAATGCCAAGATCTCCCAATTCCAGGCCCAGCGCGATTACACCCAGGCGGCGCTGAACATGGGGGGTATCAAGGTCAATACCGCCAAGCCGCACGACACCGCGTTCCTGGCGGCCAATGGCGACGATCAAACCGAGCTCGATAAAAAGCTGGGCTACGAGTTTCACACCTATTCCTATGAGGTGTACTTCCTGCCGACCGCGACCGGCCGCAAATGGATCGTCGTGATGGTGAGCGACACAGATGTGGATATCATTTCCGTCGAAGAAAAACAGACCGCTTCCTCGCTGAAGGTCGTGACCGCCGCCGACATGAAGTCTGAACTTGACAGCAATGGCCATGTCGCGCTGTACATCAACTTCGACACCGACAAGGCCGCCATCCGCGCTGATGGCAAGCCGGCGGTCGATGAAATCGCTGCGCTGATGAAAAAGGAAAGCGCGCTGAATTTGTCGGTTGAAGGCCACACCGACAACGTGGGCGACAAAGCCCGCAACGTGACCTTGTCGCGCGAACGCGCGCAGGCCGTGGTGCGGGCCTTGGTGAGCGATGGCATCGACGGCACCCGCCTGAGCGCGGCGGGTTACGGTGCCGAAAAACCGCTGACCGACAACAGCAGCGATGAAGCCCGTGCAAAGAACCGTCGCGTGGAGCTGGTCAAGCTTGCCAGGGGCTGATGAATGCGAGCCGGACGGTACCTCCGGCAGATTGTGTCGCACCCGTAACGCGTGGCGCAAAGCGCGCCGCTGCGCTACCGTATCAGTGAAACGGCGTGGGAACCTCCACGCCATCACTCTTTCCGGGAGCGCTTTCATGACACGCACGCATCTTTCCATGGCGATGGCAGCCCTGCTGCTTTCACTGTCCCCAGGCTGGGCGCAAGAAAAAGTGGCGCCTCCCCAAACGCCGCCCGGGGCCGCCAAGGCACCCAGGACGCTTGCGCTCGAAGCCGGCGCCAAACTCTTGCAAAGCAATAGCCCGGTCGCCGGTTTCGATATCTATCTGCTCGGTTTTCATCCCATGAAGGACCATCCCGAACAGCAGATGGAAGCGCATCATTATTGCCACCAGATGAACGAGGATTTCGCCCAGTGCGTCCTGTTCGACAGCAATACCAAAAAAGCCAATATGCACGGCGTCGAGTACATCATTTCCGAGACCCTGTTCGCCACCTTGCCCGCCGACGAAAAGACATTCTGGCACCCGCACAACGGTGAAATCCTCAGCGGCCAGCTGATGGCGCCCGGCATTCCCAAGCTCGCCGAAAAAGCGCTGATGAAGTCCAAGATGAACAGCTACGGCAAGACCTGGCACGTATGGAATACCGGCCACATGGGCCAGCCCAAGGACAAGCTGCCGCTGGGCGAACCGATGCTGGCCTGGTCCTTCAACCGCGACGGCGAAGCGCAGCCGGGCCTGGTCGAAGAGCGCGACCGTCGCATGAAGCTCGATACCGCGACAACGCGCAAGGAGCGCGCCGATCTGGTCAAACTGGCCAGGCCGCAAGCGGGCACCGACGAACTGAAGGGCAAGTTCGCGCGCCCGACCCGCGATATCCCCGGCGTGACGAACAAATAGGCGCGCCTGGGCTGGCAAGCGGCGCTGGCTGCCTTCTCGAATCGCCGAAAACAGGTCAGAATAGCGCCTCCTTATCCCGACAAAAGAAAAAATAACCATGTTCGATCGCTTCGTAAAACCCCTGGCCTGCGCCAGTGTGGCCGTGTTCCTGACGGCATGCGCCGCCAGCGGCCCGAAATTTGCCACGGTGGAAAATACCCTTCCCGCCGTGGCCGACAATGCCGGCCGCGTATTCTTCTACCGCGAATATTCGTCCTTCGGCGCCGGCATGCGGCCCGATATTTTTGCGTGCGGAAGCAAGGTCGGGGAATCGATTCCAGGCGGTATGTTCTATGCGGACCTGCCGGCCGGCGACTGCGAGATCACCATCCCTTCGGTCATGTATCCGGGCGAGCGCAAGATCAAGGTGACCATCGGTACGCCGAAAGTGATTTATTTCAAGACCTGGATGGGCGCATCGAGCTTTGGCGGGCGCACCAATATCGAAGAGGTGAGCGCAGGCGAGGCCATCGAGGCGATGCAAGACCTGGCCCTGACGAACGAGAAAAAAAACTGAGGACCGCCATTCGCCTTCATTGACGAACGGGTGCCTGGGCGTTGGTTCCGACGCCTGCGCCGCTGCCGGCCGGGCGGTCACTGGCGGAACGGCGCGGCCGGGCCGGGGCGTTGACCGCCTGGCTGCATCTGGCGCCCGGCGCAGGATGGGGGCGCACTGGCGGCGCTCGTGGATGCCTTGCGCACGGTGCGCAGCTTGTCCCTGCAAATGGTGTGCAGGCAGCACGCCTGTATTCCCGTGGCGCCGGTGCGCGCGCCTCTGGCCGCGAGCGGCGACCTTGACATGCTGGCAGCGTTTGCGCGGCGCTTGCAGCCAGGCGGCAGGCCGGAGACGGATGAACGCTCGTTGCAGCCCCTGTACAGCCTGCTAGCTACCAAGGGTTTGCTTGAGCGATGTCAAACCTGCGGGAGCGTCGAAACGTAACCTTGGCATATGTCAGGCGCCCCGGTGCCGCTAACGCCAGCTTGTTTATGCCGTCGCAAAGGAAGAGCCATGAAACTACCCTCCCATCCCGTTGTTCCCGCAGGAGCCAGCCGCCGTCCAGCCATGCGGAGCCTGCCGCAATGAGGCGCTACACCATTACCCTCGGGGCCACCACCACCGCCGGCGGCAGGGTCGTGTCGGCCAGCGGCAGCGGCTGCATCAACGGCGTGCCCATCGCACTCGAAGGCGACCTGGTGGCCTGTCCCGCATGCAAGGCGACCGGGCGCATCCTGTGCGTCGGCCCGCGCATTCCTGAAATGTCCGACGGCAAGCACGTCGCGCTCGAAAACGATTTGTGCACCTGCCGCTGCACGCCTGCGCCCAAGCTGCTGCCGGTGCAGATCATGCGCAGCCAGGTGCTCAAGGATACCGGCCGCGCCCTGTCCAATACCGGCAACAGCGAGCCGTCCTACGGCGCGCGCGGCACGCCGCGCGGCCCCAGCTTCAACGAGCGCTTCGTGCTGCTCGACGAAGAAACCGGCGACCCGCTGGTGCACAAGGAATACGCGGTGGTGCGCGCCAGCGGACAACTCGAATTCGGCACCTCGGACCGCAACGGCCATACGCACTTGCTGTCGACGACCGCGGTGCCCGAATCCGTCGAAATCTATGTCTAGGAAGCAGCATGAGCCCGACCCTCATTTCGCCGTCCGGCGCTGTCCTGCACCACCGTGCGCGCCTGAGCACCACGCCGGCCGCCGAAGCCGAAGCGAAGGCGGTGCGCATCCGGCTTGAGAAAGCATGCCGGCTTGAAGAAAACCGGGTCTACCTCAAGCAGCCCAACATCCGCGCCTTCCTGCGCGCGATGTGCCACAGCCTCGGCGGTGGCGTCGATTTTCTCGATGGCGCCATCCGAGGCCGGCGCAACGACCCGTGGCGCTTCACCGACTTCTCCACCCATCCCGGTCCCGGCCACGACGGCAAGGGCACTGCCGCCGGCCTGTACCGGATCACGCGCGATATATGGGCAGAGTACGGCGCGCGCATGGGCCTGACCGACTTCTGTGCCGAAACGCAGGAACTGATTGCCGTGGAAGTGTTGCGGGGATTGGGCGTGCTGGGCAAGATCCAGGCCGGCGATATCGACGCCACCCTGGTGATGGCAGCGGCCTGCTGGCCGGGCTTGCCCACAACACCGGCGAGCCAGGCGCGCTTTGCGGCGCCGGACCCGGCGTACGAGAGCTTCCTGCACAAATACGGCGAATGCGGCGGCAGCGTCAACCCGCAGGCGGGCCCGCGGTGCCAGTGCGACCCGTCGCGCCCGGACTTGCCGCCGTTGCCCCCATAAGGCGCAGGGCGTCCGCACGAGCTGTTCACCTTGCGCGGCACCCCGGCGCGCATCGCAGCGCCATGATTGCACTCCCGGCCTGCGCTTGCCGCAATGCCGGCATCCGGTTGCCAGAGCGCGCCGGGCGCGCGCCAAACGCACACGCCCGTTCTCGCGGGGCCCGCATCGCGCTTACTGCGCCGGCTTGACCCCGCCGGCCTGGCGCCGCTGCCATTCCAGCCCCGGACGCGCTACCCGAAATTGCAGCAGCTGCCCATTTTCCACCTCGGTCACGTAGGCGGTGCGTCCATCCGGTCCACCGAAACTGATATTGCTTGGCTTCTTGCCGGGCAGGGCGATCTCGGCCAGGAGGCGGCCCCGCGGCGACAGCTTGACCACCGTGCCTTTGCCGATGCGCGTGACGTACAGGTTGCCATCGACATCGACGCGCATGCCGTCGAGCGCAAAATCGGTAAAGCTGGCGATGCGGCGCTTGCCGCCCAAGCTGCCGTCGGGCGCGATCGTAAAGGCCCAGATATAGCGCTGCACGCTCTCGTTCACATACAGGGTGCGCCCGTCCGGGCTGACATCGATGCCGTTCGCCGTGCCGAGCTGGTCGGCCGCGAGCGTGACCTTGCCGTCCGGATCGATGCGCCACACCCTCCCCGTATTGTTCTTCCAGTCCGGATCGCTCGCGTAGATGACACCGCCGGCCGTGATGGCCAGGTCGTTCGGCTGGCTCATGGCGGCCTCGCGCGCATGCACGGTGATGGCGCCGCTGGCCGGGTCGATGCGGTAAATCGTGTGTTCCACATAGTCGGCCACGAACATCGCGCCATCCGGTCCGAAGCGGATGCCGTTGCCGATGCTGGTGCCGGGCAGGGTCGCGAACACCGTGGCCTCGCCGTTCGGCTTGACCTTGCCGATGGTTTGCTGGCGCGCGAAATTGACCGCGTACACATTCCCGGCGGCATCGACCGCCGGCCCTTCCACGCCGAAGGTGAACGATTGGGGTAGCGTGAGGGCGCTGGCCACGTGCAGGCGCTCCAGGGTGGCCGGGGGCGCGCCGGCGGCGTGGGCCGCCTGGCAGACGGCAAAGGCCAGCGCGCACGCCAGCCGGGTCGAGGTATCCATGGAACTCCGATCGGAAAAAAAGCCGGTCATCCGGCCGGCACCTAGTGTACTTGATGATGAGGTAAGCTTCGGGTTTTGAACATGCTGAGCCAGG
This sequence comes from Massilia antarctica, assembly GCF_015689335.1. Taxonomy (GTDB): domain Bacteria; phylum Pseudomonadota; class Gammaproteobacteria; order Burkholderiales; family Burkholderiaceae_D; genus Telluria_A; species Telluria_A antarctica. Next base: position 3,394,200 of record NZ_CP065053.1, read on the forward strand.
TGACAAGCTTGAATGGTAAATACAAGAAGCCGCTGCTGATCGCGGCGGCCGTCGGCGTCATCGCCTTGGGTATCTGGATCGCGCTGCAACCCTTCAAGCAGCCGGCGGTGCGCAAGGTGGCGGCCCTGGCCGGCATCGAAGCGCAGCCGACCGTGCTGGGCTGGCCGGTGAGCATCGGCACCGTGGCCGGCAGCAGCGGCAGCGCCGGGTTCGTCGAGGGCGCCGCGGCGCAGGCACGCTTTTCCGATCCCTTCGGCCTGGTGATCGACCGCGACGGCAACGTCTACGTGGCCGATGCGGGCGAGAACAACCGCATCCGCAAAATCACGCCCGAGGGCGTCGTCTCCACCCTGGCCGGCGGGCCCGAAGGCTTTGCCGACGGTACCGGCGCCGGCGCCGGGTTTCACACGCCGTCCGGCATGGCCATCGACAGCGCCGGCAACCTGTTCATCGCCGATACCGGCAACAATGCGATCCGCAAGATCACGCCATATGGCGTGGTCAGCACCATCGGCGGAACTGGCGTGGGCGGCTACCGCGACGGCAAGGCGGGCGAGGCCCAGTTCAACGGACCGGTCGGCGTGGCGGTCGACAAGGCCGGCGTGGTGTATGTGGCCGACACCTACAACGACCGCATCCGCAAGATTGCGCCCGACGGTACGGTCGGCACCGTCGCCGGCGGTGCGCCCGGCTATGTCGACGGAACGGCCGCCGAGGCCCGCTTCGACACGCCCACCTCGGTTGTGGTCGATGCCAGGGGCAACCTGTATGTGGCCGATACCAGCAACGGCGCGCTGCGCAAGCTGGCGCCGGACGGGCAGGTGAGCACCCTGGCGATTGCTCCGGAAGACGCCGAAAAACCGCTGCTGCGCCGCCCTGTGGGCCTGGCGCTCACGCATGACGGTTTTCTGTACGTGGGCGATATCTGGCGCGGACGCATCCTGCAGGTCAGTCCCGACGGCAGCTTGCGCGGCCTGACCGGGATTGGCGTCGACATCGAGATCGGCGACGACAAGTCGCTGCGCTTTAGCCGGCCGAGTGCGATCGCGGTCGACCGGATGGGCGCGCTGTACGTGGCCGATGCCGTGAAGCGCACCGTGCACCGCGTTTCGCCGCGCCGCGATGGCGCGACGGCAGTGCTCGCGCCCAAGGCGCCGGCGCTGCTTGCCACGGGCAGCGCGCCGGGGCCGGCAGGGTCGGGAGCGGCCGCGCCCGTCGCGGCGGCGGCATCGCCCGCGGCCGCCGCCGCGGCCGGGCACTTTCCCTGGCCGTTCAAGCCGCAGGACCAGCGCCATGAAGTAGTGGGTACGATGGGCGAAGTACGTGGCAGTTACGGCGGCGAAAGCCGGCATCACTTTCACAGCGGCCTCGATGTCCAGGCCGACATGGGTGTGCCGGTGCTGGCGGTGGCCGACGAAAAAGTCAGCAGCCCGGTGCCCAACTGGGCCTTCGGTGAGGTCGGCGAAGGCATGAGCGTCGACAGCATGGCCTACATCCACATGCGGGTCGGACGCACGGTCAAGGATGCGCCGCTCGATGCGGCGCGCTTCACCATGCTCGACGATGAAAAAGGCAAGGCGGCGCGCGTGCGGATCAAGCGTGGCACCCGTTTCCACGTGGGCGACGCGCTCGGCACGGTCAACCGCATGTTCCATGTGCACCTCGTGTACCAGCCGGGCGGGGCGGAGGCCAATCCGCTGATCCTGCCGTTTACGGGCTTCAGCGACCAGGTGGCGCCGCGCATCGACAAGGTCGAGCTGGTCGACGCGGCCGGGAAGGCATTGGCACGCAAGCCGGGCAAGCGGGTAATGGTGGCGCGCGGCGCGGGGCCGTTGGGAATCGTGGTCGACGCCTACGACCAGGCCGACGGCAACGCCGCGCGGCGCAAGCTGGGCCTGTACAAGGCCGGCTACCAGGTGCTGCGGGCCGATGGCACGCCGCTGGCCGGATTCGAGCAGCCGCTGATCAATATCGAATTCAACAAGCTGCCGCCGGACCCGGAAAGCGTGAAGCTGGCGTACGCCGACAACAGCGGCATCACCGTGTACGGCAGCGCAAGGACGCGGTTTTTGTATGTGGTGACCAATACCGTGCGCGACGGCGTGGCCAAAATTGGAGCATGGGACCCGGCCGCTCTGGCGCCGGGCGACTACCTGATCCGCATTGTCGCGGCTGATTACGTCGGCAACGAAGCGATCAACGGACGCGACTTGCCGATTACGGTGGAGTGAGGGACAGGCCGGGAGGTCGCAGTGGACCTCCCGGCCTGTGGTCAGGCGCTGATTTTTGCCGGACGATTGCGGCGGCGGGTGACGAAGCCCAGCATGGCCATGCCGGTCAGGAACATGGCATAGGTTTCCGGTTCCGGAACCGCGCTGACGAGATTATCCTTCGTGCTGAAGCTGGTGAATGTGCCGGCTGGCGCCAGGAACTGCGCTTGCTGGCCGCCATCGCAGCATCCCTCGAAGCCATAAATGGTCAGGGTGTGGTTGCCGGCGGCCAGGTTCACCGTGGCATTGAAATACTGCGAAGGATTGCTGTACTGGCCGTCCCACCACATATCGTGGCTCTTCGAATCGAGCGCCACGCCATTGAGGAACAGCGCGCCGCCGAAGCCGAAATCGACCCCGGCGCGGAACTGCCACACGCCGGCGTTGGCTTCGCTGACGCCGAAGCTGATGGTCGACTTGAGCGCGAAATTACTGTTGCCGCCGAACAGGCTGGCGTGGGTGATGTTGTTATACGAATCGACGCTGGTTTTCGCGTAGGTGGCGCCCTGGAGCGCACCGTCGACGGCGCTGCGATAGGCCGCCGCGTCGGACAAGAGGCCGGATGGGGTGGCGGAAGCCGATTCGATCACGATCGTGCTTGCGTTGACACTGCCGGCAAGCGCGAGGCTAGCGGCTGCTAACATCCATGAGAGTTTCTTATTCATTTTTTTCCTGGACAAAGGACCGCGCGCGCAAACGCTGCGCGGTCGGATGAAAGAGAGTTTTCGCTCCGCACAAGCGGCCATCGCATGCGATGGACGTTCTGTCTGGGTGCGGGCGCTGAATCAGGGTGTACCGGACAGTTATCCGGTGCACGAACAGTAGTCAAAGAATAACATAGATGCGCGGCGGAAAATTTACTGACGGCATGTGTGTTTACGTTTTACAACGAGTCGATTCCTACGGCTGAGCCCAAAACGCCTACAACCGGGGTCAGAGCTCTAATCAGCAACAAAAATATTGCACATTCCACCCAAGCACCCAAGGGGTCTGACCTCTGATTAGCAATAAAAATACCACCGGGGTCTGACCTCTGATTAGCAACAAAAATACCACCGGGGTCTGACCTCTGATTAGCAATAACACCCAAGGGGTCTGACCTCTGATTAGCAATAAAAATGTTGCGAATCGGAGGTCAGCCCCCCGGTTGTAAGCTGTTTCACTGCTGTCGTAGGAATTTTGATGTCAGGTGTTGGCGGGGAGGGTGCCGACGCCATGGTTGCGGTTGGCAGATCGCTGGTCGAGGCGGATCGGAGGATAGACGGGGCTGACTTCTGTTTAGCAACGAGAAAAAGTTTCTAATCAGAGGTCAGACCCCGGTTGTAGGCTGTTTTACTGCTGTAGTAGGAGTTTTGGTGTCAGGCGTTGGCGAGGTCGAGGCGGGCATCGCTGCCGCGACCCTGGTAGCGGCCGGCCGAGAGGTCGTCGAAGCGGATCGCCGGGCGCTTGGCCGACATCAGGTCGGCCAGCATCTGCGCCGAGCCGCACGACATGGTCCAGCCCAAGGTGCCGTGCCCGGTGTTGAGGAACAGATTGCCCAGCGCGGTGCGCCCGACGATCGGGGTGCCGTCCGGCGTCATCGGCCGCAGCCCGGTCCAGAACGAGGCGCGCGCGCTGTCGCCAGCACCCGGAAACAGGTCGTTGACCACCATTTCCAAGGTGGCGCGCCGGCGCGGATTGAGGCGCTGGTCGAAGCCGGCAATCTCGGCCATGCCGCCGACGCGGATGCGGTCGTCGAAACGGGTCACGGCAATCTTGTAGCTCTCGTCCAAAATGGTCGAGACCGGCGCCTTGCTGGCATCGGTGATCGGCACGGTGATCGAGTAGCCTTTCATCGGGTACACGGGAATGTCGACGATCGATTTGAGCAGCGCCGTCGAGTGCGCGCCGAGCGCGACCACATAGGCGTCGCCCTGCACCAGTTCGTCGCCGCAATGCACGCCGCTGATGGCGTTGCCCGTCACCGCCAGGCGGTCGATGGCGACGTTGTAGCGAAAGCGCACGCCCAGCGCTTCTGCCATCGCGGCCAGGCGGGTGGTGAACAGCTGGCAGTCGCCAGTCTCGTCGTTCGGCAGGCGCAGGGCGCCGACCAGCTTGTCCTTGACCAGCGCCAGCGCCGGCTCGGCCTGGCCGAGCTGCTCGCGCGTGAGTAGTTCGTAGGGCACGCCGGAATCCTGCAGCACCTTGATGTCTTTTTCCGCGCTGGCGAACTGCTGTTCGGTGCGGAACAGTTGCATGGTGCCGCGCTGCCGGCTTTCGTAGCTGATGCCGGCTTCTTCGCGCAGGGTCTTGAAACAGTCGCGGCTGTACTCGGCCAGGCGCACCATGCGTTCCTTGTTGACCGCGTAACGGTCGGCCGTGCAGTTGCGCAGCATGTCCCACATCCATTTGAGCTGGAAGGTGGTGCCGTCTGGTGTGATGGAGAGCGGCGCGTGGCGCTGCAGCATCCATTTCATGGCCTTGAGGGGAATCCCGGGCGCGGCCCACGGCGAGGCGTAGCCGGGCGAAATCTGGCCCGCGTTGGCGAAGCTCGTTTCCAGCGCCGGACCGGGCTGGCGGTCGAGCACGGTGACGTCGTGGCCGGCCTTGGCCAGGTAGTAAGCAGTGGTCACGCCGATAACGCCGCTGCCCAAGATGACGACACGCATGGTTTCTCCGGAAGATAAAGTGAGGGTGCAAGAATTTCCGCTATATTATTGGGTTTCAACCAGTCTTTGTTCACGTATAACTGCACTTATTTAGTGGAATTTCATGCGTATCGTTAAAGAATCGAGCCGCAGCCTCGATAAGCTCGACCGCCACATCCTGCGCATCCTGCAACACGAGGGCCGCATTTCCATGAAGGATTTGGGCGAGCGGGTCGGCCTGTCGGTCACGCCCTGCATCGAGCGGGTCAAGCGCATGGAGCGCGATGGCGTGATCAGCGGCTATTACGCGCGCGTCGATCCGGCCGCGCTGGGCGCGAAGCTGCTGGTGTTCGTGGAAATCACCTTGAACCAGAAGTCGGCCTCGGCCTTCGAGCAGTTCCGGCGCGAGGTGCTGCGCATTCCCGAGGTGCAGGAATGCCATCTGGTGTCGGGCGACTTCGATTACCTGATCAAGGCGCGCATCCACGAGATGGCCGAGTACCGCAAGCTGCTCGGCGACATGCTGCTGCAGTTACCGGGCGCGGCACAGTCGAAGAGTTATGTGGTGATGGAGGAGATCAAGGAGACCTTGGTGCTGTCGACCGAGGCGCTCCTTCAGCCTTAGCGCAGGCTCTGGAAACGGCCGGCTTCGAAGTCGGCGATGGCGCTCTGGATTTCCTCGCGCGTATTCATCACGAACGGTCCGTGCGACACCACCGGCTCGCCGATCGGCGTGGCGTGGCCGAGGATCAGCAGGGCATCGGTTTCGGCGCGGATGGCGAGGGTGTCGCCTTCGTCGTTCAGTTCGGCCAGATGAAAGGCGTCGGCGCGGTCGCCGTTGATGTCGATGGCGCCGCGCACCACGTACAGGAAGACATTGCGCGCGCGCAGGTCCGGCACGCGCAACTGGCCGCCGGCGCGCATCGCCACCGTGCTCATGAACACGCCGGTGAGCGAATGCACCGGGCCTTCGATGCCATTCCACTGGCCGGCGATCAGGTGCAGGTCGACCTTGCCGGAATCGAGGCCGATGGTCGGAATGTCGCCCCGCTGCAGTCCGGTGTAGGCCGGCGCGCTCATTTTCAGGCGCCCCGGCAGGTTGATCCACAATTGCAGGATTTCGAGCTGCCCGCCTTGCTCGCGAAACGCCAGCGGCGACACTTCGGCATGCACGATGCCGCTGCCCGCGGTCATCCATTGCACGCCGCCGGCGCCGATCACGCTCTCGTGGCCGGCGCTATCCTTGTGCATCAGGGTGCCGTCGACGATGAAGGTGACGGTCTCGAAACCGCGGTGCGGATGCGGCCCGAACGGCAGGCCGCGGTTGCCCGGCGGGTAATGCTGCGGTCCGTGGTGATTGAGGAACAGGAAGGGATCGATCTGGTCGGCGTACGGGCCCGGCAGCGGACGCTGGGTCAGCAGGTCGCCGATATCGTCGCGTTGCGCTGGGTGCAGGCGCTTGATGCTTTTTTCGCTCATGGGCTCACTCCTTCGATGGTGGTTGCGTCCCTCACCATACCTCAAGCGCGGCGCGCGCGGCGTCGGCCTGCGCGACGGCGAAAACTTTATGCCCCCGTTTGCGGTCCTACCGGGACGCCACCATGTTGGTGGAGACCACAAGGAGGCAATAATGGCAACAATGAACGCACCCGCAAACGAACGCCGCCACATCCCGGAACGCCGCAACGCCGGCGCCGCGCATTCGACCCACTTTTCCGCCCTCGACTGGGCGGCGATGGTCTTGATGATCGTCGGCGGCATCAACTGGGGCCTGGTCGGCGCCTTCGAGTTCGACCTGGTGGCGGCACTGTTCGGCGATCGCACCACCTGGTCGCGCCTGGTGTATGCGCTGGTCGGCATCGCCTCGCTGTACGGGATTTACCTGCTGAGCAAGATGGCCGCGCGCCAGCATTAGCGGCGTCCGCTTGCGGCGCCCGCTTGCGGCGTCCGCTTGCGGCGCCCGCTTGCGGCGCCCGCTTGCGGCGTTCGCTTGCGAAGTGCGCTTGCGGCGTCCGCTTGCGGCGTCCGCTTGCGGCGTCCGCTTGCGGCGTCCGCTTGCGGCGTCCGCTTGCGGCTCCTGGGCCGCGCCCTTGGGCCTGACCTTGCCACTGCGGGCCCCGGCCTGCGCCGCAGGGCCGGCGGTGATAGACTTTGACGTTACGCAAACTCAACGTCCAGGATCGTCATCATGCGCCACTCGTTTGTCCTCGCCAGCCTGCTGTGTTGCCTGAGCAGCGCCGCCGGCGCCGCTCCCCCGCAAGCACCGGGGGAGGCGGCCTTGCGCGCGGCTGCCCATGCGGCCGCGACCTATCGCTCGGCGCTGACCGACAGCCTGGCGAAGATGGTCAGCTTCAATACGGTCGCCGACACCACGGTGCCGTTCGAGCGCAATCCGCAGCACCTCGGTTTCAAAAGCTACCTCAAGAGCGAGGCCGAGCGGCTCGGCTTCGATTACACCGACCATGGCTATGTGATGGTCATCGGCCTGGGCAGCGGCAGCGAGCGGGTCGGCATCATCACGCACGGCGATATCCAGCCGGTCGATCCGTCCAAGTGGAAAAAATCGCCCTTCGAGCTGGACAAGACGAGCGAGGCCGGGCGCCTGATCGGGCGCGGCACCGAGGACGACAAGGGACCGATCGCGACCGCCCTGTACGCGATGAAGGCGATCAAGGATAGCAAGCTGGCGCTGTCGAAACGGCTGGAACTGTATGTCTACATGGCCGAGGAATCGGACTGGGGGCCGCTGACCGAGTTTCTCAAGACGCACCAGCCGCCCCAGGTGAACATCACGCTCGACGCCGAGTATCCGGTGGTCACGGCCGAGAAGGGCTACGGCACGATCACGGTGACGGTGCCGCCACAGGCCCCGGCGCCGGCCGGTACGGCGACGCTGGTCGCCTTCGGCGGCGGCTTTTTCGGCAGCCAGATTCCGGAAGACGCCAGCGCCGCCATCGAGGACGCCTCGGCGCAACTGGAAGCGGCCATCCGCCAGCGCGCCGCCGCCCAGGGCGGCATGCGCTATAGCTTCAGCCGCCAGGGCAAGCAGTTGCTGATCAAGGCGCAAGGCTTGTCGGCGCATTCGTCCAAGCCGGAAGACGGCGTCAACGCGATCAGCATGCTGGCCGATGCGCTCAGTGGCCAGCCGTGGCCGAACACCACGGCCGGCGCCATGGTCAACCTGCTCAACGACCTGATCGGGACCGGCATGTACGGCGAAAAATTCGGCAATATCGCTTACCGCGATAAATTCATGGGGCCGATGACCGTGGCGCCGACCGTCATCAAACAGGGTGACGCCGGGATTTCGCTGCACGTGAACCTGCGCCGTCCGCAAGGCAAGAGCACCGAACAGCTGACCGGCGAAGTGAATGAGGCGCTGACCCGGTGGCAGGCGCGGCGCATCGCATTGGCCGATGTGAAGGTCGAGATCACGGAACCGTGGCTGCAGAAAAGCGCGCCCCAGGTGCCGACCTTGCTGTCCGTGTTTTCCTATTACACCGGCATCAAGAATCCGCGCCCGATTTCCATCGGCGGCGGCACCAACTCGCGCCTGTTCCCGAACGCGGTCAGCTTCGGCCCGGCCATGCCGGGCGCCGTGTATTCGGGTCACTCCGAACATGAGTTCATCACCGACAAGCAGCTCATGCTGAACCTGCAAATGTACACGGCCGTCATGGCTGAACTGGCCAAATAAGGGTAGGCGGGCGACCCGGCGCGCAGTAGCCCGCGCGCGCCGGGTCCGCGTGTCCGTTTCGTTCGCACCCGTAAAAACACCGGTTTCTGATGTAGGCAGCAGCCTACGTTATGTAACCGGAATTGACGTCGCCACGTCAACCACATTCCTTCTCCCTCTCAGAAAAATCTTTGCGTTCAATCTGATTGAACGCTACTGGTTACAAGCCATTTTCACCTAGAAATCTTGCTTTTTCGGGGTGTGAAAATGCGCAAAATTGGCGTGCTAGCATCCGTGCCGTGATCGCGATCGCGCTAGTCGTTGGCGGCATGGAGCGCCCCTGCTGCCTGGCCTGCTGCGTCGCGCAGCCTTGCGCCGCGCCGACGGCCGACGCCGTTGCAAGCCCATGACGAGGAGCATCAATGAATCAATTCGAGTACCCGCGGCCGCAGCTCGTGCGCGCGCATTGGATCAGCCTGAACGGGCCGTGGAACTTCATGTTCGACGATGAACGGCGCTGCCGCATGCCCGATGGCGCGACCAAGTGGACGCACCAGATCGAGGTGCCGTTCGCGCCGGAGTCGCGCGCCAGCGGCATCGGCGACACGCTCTTCCACACGCTGTGCTGGTACGAACGCGCCTTCCATCTGGCCCCGCACGCGGGCCACACCTTGCTGCATTTCGGCGCGGTCGACTACCGCGCCAAGGTCTGGGTCAACCAGCACCTGGTGGCCGAGCACGAGGGCGGGCACACGCCGTTTTCGGCCGATATCAGCGGCGTGCTCAGGGAGGAGGGAACCCAGCTCGTGACGGTGTGCGTCGAGGATGACCCGCACGACCTGGCCAAGCCGCGCGGCAAGCAGGACTGGCTGCTCGAAGCGCACTCGATCTGGTATCCGCGCACCACCGGCATCTGGCAGACGGTGTGGATCGAGCAGGTGGCGTCGACCTACATCCAGAGCCTGCGCTGGACGCCGATTTTCGAGACCTACGAAATCGGCTGCGAAATCTTTGCCACCGGCGACATCACGGAAGACCTGTTTGTCGAGGTCAAGATCTGGCATGGCGCCAACCTGCTGGCCGACGACCACTACAAGCTGCTCGGTAACGAGGCTAACCGCAAGATCTCCTTGTCCGATCCCGGCATCGACGATTCGCGCAACGAGCTGCTGTGGAGCCCGGAGCGTCCCACCCTGCTCACCGCCGAGGTGAGCCTGCACCACCGGGGCAAGGTGCTCGACATGGTGCATTCCTACACGGCGCTGCGCTCGGTGGCGATCAACCGCGACCGCTTCATGTTGAATGGCCGCGCCTACGCGTTGCGGCTGGTGCTCGACCAGGGCTACTGGCCCGAATCGCTGCTGACGGCGCCGTCGGACGCGGCGCTCAAGCGCGACGTGGAGCTGGCCAGGGCCATGGGGTTTAACGGGGTGCGCAAGCACCAGAAAATCGAAGACCCGCGCTACCTGTACTGGGCCGACCGGCTCGGCCTGCTTGTATGGGAAGAAATGCCGTCGGCCTACCGTTTCAGTCCCAAGGCCATCACGCGCATGGTGCGCGAGTGGACCGAGGCGATCGAACGCGATTACAGCCACCCGTGCGTCATCGTCTGGGTTGCCTTCAACGAATCCTGGGGCGTGCCCAACCTGACACTGACCCAGGCCCACCGCAACGCGGTCGAAGCCCTGTACCACCTGACCCGCACGCTCGACGCGACCCGCCCGGTGATCGGCAACGATGGCTGGGAAGCGTCGGCCACCGACATCCTCGGCATCCACGACTATGACTGCAATCCCGACCGGCTGGCGGCGCGCTACACCACCAGCGAAGCGACGCGCACCCTGTTCGACCAGCGCCGTCCGGGCGGACGCATCCTTACGCTCGATGGTTTTCCGCACCGGGGCCAGCCCATCGTGCTGACCGAATTCGGCGGCGTCGCCTTCGACAAGCACAACGGCGGCGCGCGCACCTGGGGTTACTCGCGCGCCCACACCGCGGACAGTTTTCTCGACCTGTACCGGCGCCTGCTGACGGTGGTCAACACCACGACCATGTTCAGCGGCTTTTGCTACACCCAGTTCAGCGACACTTTCCAGGAAGCGAACGGCCTGCTGTGCGCCGACCGCACGCCCAAGATCCCGCTCGAACTGATCAGCGCGGCCACGCGCAACGACGATGCGAAGGAGGAATGCTACCCGGGAATTGACTGACCAGCCGCTCGCACCCACCCGCGCGGGACGGCGCCGCGGGTCAGCAGGACACACCACTTTGCCAACGTATGCCCGCGATGGGCGAAAGGAGATAGCATGTCGACGATCATCGTTTTTTGCCACCTGCGCTGGGATTTTGTTTACCAGCGGCCGCAGCAGTTGCTGTCGCGGCTGGCACAATATTTCCGCATCCTCTTCATCGAGGAGCCCGTGCACGATGATGGCGACAGCTACATGGAGCAATCGACCCCGGTTCCGAATGTGACCGTGTACCGGCCGCACACGCCGGTGCATGCGCCGGGCTTTCACGACGACCAGATCCGCCTGCTGCAACCGATGCTGGCCGGCCTGGTCGAGCCCGGCGAGCAACCCATCGTCTGGTTTTACACGCCGATGGCCTTGCCGCTGCTGCAGGAATTGCATGCGGGGCTGGTGGTGTACGACTGCATGGACGAGCTGGCGGCCTTCAAGAATCCTCCGCGCCAGCTCCTGCAGCGCGAAACGGCGCTGCTGAACCTGGCCGATCTGGTATTTGCCGGCGGACCGAGCCTGTATCAGGCCAAGCGCGCGCGCCACACCAATGCGCACTGCTTTCCCAGCAGCGTAGACGTGCGCCACTTCGAGCGTGCGCTCGAGCGCCACAACAGCCATCCGCTGCAGGCCGGCATCGGCGCGCCGCGCCTCGGCTTTTACGGGGTGATCGACGAACGCTTCGACGCCCCCCTGATCGCCACCCTGGCCGACGCCCATCCCGACTGGCAACTGGTGATGGTCGGGCCGGTCATGAAAATCGACCCCGCCAGCCTGCCGCAGCGACCCAACATCCATTACCTGGGGCAGCAGCCGTACGAAGCGCTGCCTGGCCTGCTGGCCGGCTGGGACGTGTGCCTGCTGCCATTTGCCCTGAACGATGCCACCCGTTTCATCAGCCCGACCAAGGTGCTCGAATACATGGCCGCCGAACTGCCCATCGTCAGCACTGGCATTGCCGACGTCGCCCGTCCGTACGGCCACGTGGTCGCGATCGCGCGCGATGCGGACGGCTTCCTGGCGGCGTGCGAGGCAGCGCTGGCGATGACGCCCGAACGGCGCGCCGCCATGGGCGCCACCATGCGCGCCATCGTGGCCGGCACCTCGTGGGATGTCACGGTGAACGCCATGCGCCGCTTGCTGGCGGAGACGAAACCCGGGCGCAGCACGAGCCGCTTCAGCGGCGCCGGCAATGCGGGCAACGCGGGCCCGGCCGCCGGCGCCAAGGCCGGCGGCACAGGCAAAGGCGGCGGCACCGGGACCGGGGCCACGGTCAACCCCTTGCGCTCGCCGAGCGGGGGCCAGAAAGTGCAGACGGTCATCATCGGCGCCGGTCCCACGGGTCTGTCGGCGGCGTATCACCTGGGCGAGGGCGCGGTGCTGCTCGACAAGAACGCGAGCGTCGGCGGCTGGTGCCGCTCGATCCATGACCAGGGCTTCACCTTCGACCATGCCGGCCACATCATGTTTTCCAACGATCCCTACGTGCTGTCGCTGTATGAGATGCTGCTCGGCCCTAACCTGCACTGGCAAAACCGCGAAGCCTGGGTCTACAGCAAGCAGGTGTACACGCGCTATCCCTTCCAGGGCGCCCTGTATGGCTTGCCGCCGAAGGTCATCACCGAATGCATCATCGGTGCGATCGAAGCGCGTTTCGGTAGCATCAACGGGGCAAGCGCGGCGCCGCCCTGTGCCGTCAAGCCGGTGGAAGACTGCTGCGCGGACGGTAGCGTCGAGCTCGCGCACGGCAGCGCCAGCATGGCGCCGCGCACGCGCGAGAGCCAGAATTTCGAGGAATTCATTTACAAGGTCTGGGGCCGCGGGATCGCCGAGCACTTCGCCATCCCGTACAACAAGAAGCTGTGGACCGTTCCTCTGAGCGAGATGGAAACTTCCTGGCTCGGGGGCAGGGTGCCGCTGCCCGACCTCGAAGAAATCATCGAGGGCGCGCTGGAACCGGTCGCCAAGCCGATGGGGCCGAACGCGCGCTTCGGCTACCCGCTCTCCGGTGGTTTTCAGGCCTTGATGTCCGGTTTCCTGCCGCATATCAAGGGCCGGATTGACATGCAGGCCGAGGCGGCCCAGCTGCTGCCGCGCGAGCACGTGCTGGTGATGGCCGACGGCAGCCGCTACCGCTACGATCACCTAATCAGCACGATGCCCTTGCCGGAACTGATCAAGCTGATCGGCAGCGAGGCGCCGCGCGATGTACGCGAAGCGGCCGCTGGCTTGCGTCATTTATCGGTCCGTTGCGTCAACCTTGGCGTGGCGCGCGAAAACATCAGCGACAAGCACTGGATCTACTATCCGGAAGACACGATTTTCCACCGGATTTTCGTCCAGGGAAACGCCAGTCCTCACTGCAACCCGCCCGGTGGATTCGGACTGACCTGCGAGATCTCCTATTCGCCGTGGAAGCCCTTGCCGCTTGATGGCCAGGCGTTGATCGACCGTTGCATCGAAGATTGCGTCAAGGTCACCATGCTCAGGCCGGATGACCGCATCATTACCGCCAATCTGGTCGACATGCCCTATGCGTATGTGGTCTACGACCATGCGCGCGCGGCCAATGTGGCAAGAGTCAAGGCATGGCTGGCGCGCTACGACATCGTGCTGGCGGGACGCTACAGCGAATGGGAATACTACAACTCCGACCACGCTTTCATCGCCGGCAAGAAGGCGGCGGAAGCGGTGCTTCGCCAGCGCGCCGATGCGGCGCAGAATGTCGGGTCGGAGTGAGGGTGCTCATGCCCCAGGCAATGGCGCTCGACCTTGCGACGGCGCCGCTCGAGGCTTCACCCGGACCGCGATCGTCGCTGAAAAGCGTAGGGTGCGCGGCAACGACGGGACGGATCGGTCACACCCTGCGGCTGCGGTTGCCGTTGCGGCTGCAGTTGCCGTTGCAGCTGCGGTTGCGGCTGCGGTTGCGGTTGCGCCTGCGGCTGCGGTTGCGCCGGTCAGTCATTTCGCACACATCCGGCGCATGGTCAGCACACATTCGGCGCATGGTCAGCACGCGTTCAGCACACGAAGTGGGCATGCCGACGCCAGGCGCTATTGCCTGGCCGTTCCGCGTCGCCGATCGGCGCGGCGCTAGCGCTCGATGGCGCCCCCTGCCATGCGCACGCGGTCACCTGTCACGAAGGACGGCGCCCATTCCTGGGTGATGACCTGGGTGCCGCCGTCATCCATCTTGAGCGTGATGCGATAGACGCGGTCGCCAGTCATTGTGCTGCCGCTGGTGCCCGTACTGCCGGCGCTGCCGGTGCCGCCCACGGACCCTCCCGCTCCGCTCGTCCCGCTGGCTTGACTCTTCACCACTTCGATTTTGCTCACGGTGCTGTTGGGCGCGCCGGATGGCGCGCTGGCTCCGCTTGCCATGCTGCCGCTACCCGACTGGGCGCCGCCGCTTGTCGCACTGGAACTCCCCATTCCGGCCGTGGCGCTGCCGGTTCCCGTGCCGGCCATGCTTCCGCTCCCCCCGCTGGTATTCGTGCCGCCGCTCGTCTGGCTGCTGCCGGTGCCCGAGGCGGCGCCGCCGCCGTCCGTGGTTCCGCTGCTGCCCGTCCCGGCAGCGCTGCCGCTGCTTCCCGCCATGCCGCTGCTGCCCGTTGCCGCGGTGCCGGAGCTGGTCCCCGTCGTTGCGCCGCTGCCCGTCGTGCTCCCGCTCGATGGCGTACTGGCGGATGTGTCGCCGCTGGTGCCGCTGGTGCCACTGGCTGTGTCGCCATTCATGCCGGTGGAACTGCAGGCCGCCAGTGCAGCAGCCAGCAAGCCCGCCAGCAGCACGCTTTGTTCGATACGCTTCATGATCAACTCCTTTGGTTGGGTGTGTTCCGTGGGTGCGTGACAATGCCGCGTGTCACTCCGGTAAGAGCGGAAAATCCGACCGACGTTCCCATGCATTCTCTGCAATTTGACGCAGCTCAAACAATGATGAAATAGGCTTGCGTTGCGTGTGGAAGGAGGGCATGGCGCAAGGCAAGCGCAAGAAGAGATTGATGCAACGCAAAAGCCCGCCGGATCGGGCGGGCCATAATTTCCTACTTCCATTTTTTTGAGAGCCCGCCATGCCTGCTTCGTCGCTCTCCAGCCTGATTGTCGACCTGGTCGCTTCGATGGAAACGACCGTCATCAGCCTGCGTGAACATCATTTGTCGGGGCAAGCCGTGCATCGCCTCCTGCGCGAGGCGAGTGCCGGGCAGTATCTGGACGCGCCGCGCGCTACGCCGTGCGCTACGCCGCGCGCTACGCAGTGCGCAACGCCGGGTGGCGCGCCGCGCTTAACGGGAGCGCGCCGCTTGCGGCAGGAAGGCCCAGAGCAGGCCAGCGGTGATCAGTGCGGCGTTGCAGTCGATCAGCCAGTCGCCGACCGCGCCTGAGCGGTACGGCAGGAAACTCTGCACCAGCTCGTCCAGTGCGCCCATGGCCATCACGGTCAGGACCGACTTGATCGCGCGTGCGCGCGCACTCCCCAAGCTGCCGGTGAACAAGAGAAATGTGATGATCCCGTAGGCGATCGTGTGCAGGACAATTCCTGACGCCACGGTGCCGATCTCGGCGCGCGCACCCGGCACGGAACCCATGATGAGAATGGCGGCGTACATGGCCAATGCAGTGCCATAGCGCAATTTGCGCAGGCGTTCGTCGAGGACAAGAAGGGAAATCAGGGCGGGCATGGCAGGGCGTATCGGAAAAACCATCACCTTACCATGCCGGCCGCCGGACCTGCACGGCCAGCACCTTGCCTGAAGGGCGCTACCTCAGATCGTCAGCGCCGGTGCACCATTGCTGTAGCGCGCATCGAAACAGGCCTGGCACTGGGCGCAGAACAGGTGGGCGACGCGCACGGCACGCTGGCGCAAGACCAGCTTGAGGTGCGTATGCTTGCAATTCGGGCAAGTTTCCCTGACCTTGCCAAAGGTGATCAGTTCGACCGGGACTTCGTCGTCGTCGAGGAGGTCGACGACAGCGCTGGGATTGAGTTCACTAAGGACGAGCGAGTCGTCGGGGCTGTGGCGCTGGCGGCGGCTGAGGTGTGCCTGTTGAGAAAGTGGCTCGGATAATGCATCAAGGACATGTTCACTCATTCTTATCGCTCCGCTTGGCTGGCCAATGGTTAGGAAAAAACTCGAGGAACTTCATCATAGATGAATAGGCGGCAGCTTCAAGCCTTAATGTCATCTTTTTGCCAACCCTAGTCAAAGGAACAGGAAAAACTGTTGCGTTAAAAAAAAGCCCGCTTGTGGGAGCGGGCTAAACCCAAGATCGGGCCAAGAGATCGTCAATTCGGAGTGGTGTGCCGCCCTCTGGGTCGGCACACCTGGCTGCCAGTCACGCATATCGGGTGCGTGTACAGCAGATGAAGCAAGTATAGGCAGGCAATGTGACCCAGCTATGACAATGCGCAACAATTGCGCAGGTGCGATAAATTGCTGCGGCTCAAAGACCGGACAGGCGCCACAGCCGCCTTGCCATACAGGCATCAGGACACAGGCTGCGCGTTTGCCAGGCAAAAAAAAGCCCGCTGATGAAAGCGGGCTTCAAACTATTTTCTTGGAGGAAGATAGTGGAGACAGGTGCAATTATGCGGCGTGGACACTTATATGTCTAATTGACATTTTTGATACCGGACATGCGTTTGTCTTATATCTGCATGCCGGCACTCAGACTTCCACGCTCAGCTCGACCTCGATGTTGCCGCGCGTCGCGTTCGAGTAGGGGCACACTTCATGCGCCTTGTTCACTGCCGCCTGGGCCGTTGCCTGGTCCATGCCGGGGGTTTTCACGACCAGCTTGACGGTCAGGCCGAAGCCGCCCTTGTCGTTCGGGCCCACGCCGACCGAGGCGTCGATGCTGGTGGCGGCCGGCACCGGGGTCTTGAGCGCGCCGCTGACCAGTTTCAGGGCCGACAGGAAACATGCCGCATAGCCCGCCGCGAACAGTTGCTCGGGATTGGTGCCGGCGCCGCCCGCGCCGCCCAGGGATGCCGGGGTCGACAGTTTGACGTCCAGGACCTTGTCATCGGAAACGGCGCGGCCATCGCGACCGCCGGTTGCTGTTGCGTGTGCTGTGTAGAGAACTTGCATGGTGACTCCTTGCTTGGGTTGGGGCGGCAACGCTGTGCCGATGGAATGACTATAGCGCACAATTGAATTGTGCGCAATTAATTTACTGAAATTATTTTTGGACAAACAGCGGGGCGGCCCCCGCCGCAGGACTCAGTCGTGGTCGTCCATGGCCTTGAACAGGTCGTCGCGCACGCTCGACAGTTCGCTGCGCATGCGTCCCAGTGCGGCCAGTTCCTGTCCGCTGGCGCACAGCACCTGTTCGGGAATCGCCTCGGCCTGTGCGCGCAGGTCGCGACCTTCGTCCGTGAGCACGATGCGCACCTGGCGCTCGTCGTGCGGATCGCGGTTGCGCGACAGCAGGCCGTTGCCTTCGAGCCGCTTGAGCAGCGGCGTGAGCGTGCCCGAATCGAGAAACAGGCGCGCGCCGATATCCTTGACCAGGATCGCATCCTGCTCCCACAGCACCAGCATCACCAGGTATTGCGGGTACGTCAGGCCGAGCCGGTCGAGCATCGGCTTGTAGGTCTTGGTCATCGCATGCGAGGCTGAATACAGCGCGAAGCAAAACTGGTTTTCCAGCGCCAGCATGTTGACCGAGGCCGGCAAGGTCTGTTTGGTTTGGCTCATTCCTTCACCGGGACCGTGTAGTTGAGGGCGAGGCGGCCACCGTCGACATACATGGTCTGGCCGGTCATGTAGGAAGCGTCGTCGCTGGCCAGGAACACCACCACGGAGGCGATTTCGTCCGGCTCGCCGCAGCGTCCCAGCGGGGTGCGCGACAGGATCGTGTTGCGCGCTTCCGGGCTGCCCAGCACGGCTTTCTTGGCCAGTTCGGTCAAGATGGTGCCCGGGCCGATGCCGTTGACCCGGATGCCGTAGCCGGCCAGGTTCAGCGCCATCACCTTGGTCAGCTGGTTGATGCCGCCCTTCGATACCACGTAAGGCACCTGGTTGGCGATCGCCACTTCGGCATTCACGCTCGACATATTGATGATGCAGCCGTGCTGCTGGGTCACCATGTGGCGCGCCGCGGCTTGGCCGCACAGGAACATCGACTTCAGGTTGATGCGCATGACCCGGTCGAAATCGTCCTCGCTCAGCTCGAGGAAATCGGCGGCATGGGTCACGCCGGCATTGTTGACCAGCACATCGATGCGGCCGAAGGCGGCCACGGTCGCGGCGATCATGGCATCGACGTCGGCTTTCTGGCTGACGTCCGCCGCGAAGAAGCGCGCGTTTTCGCCAAGCCCCTCGGCGCTAGCGGCGCCGTCGGCCTTGATATCGACCAGCATCACGCGCGCCCCTTCCTTCACCAGGCGCTGGGCGCAGGCCAGTCCGATGCCTTGCGTGGCGCCGGTAACGATCGCTACTTTTTGCTCAAGTCTCATGTAGTGCTTTCAATGTGGTCCGGGAATAGCGAATTTTAACCACACAGCGCGCCCGGCGTTGATGTTTTTGCGCTGCATCAAATTACCACTGGGCTGTCCGGCAACTCATTGGCGCGCGCACCGTTGGCCGGGAAATGCTGGCTGAGTACCTTGTTGACTTGCTCCAATGCAGCAAGGGTGGCGGCGTGGAATTCGCCGCGCGCAAAGCCTTGCGTCATCGACGCGCACACCCGGTTCCAGACGATATTGTCGATCTTGCGTCCCACATTGCGGTCGGTCACGATTTCGACCTTGCGCTCGGCCAGGTTGATATAGATCAGTACGCCGCAATTGTCTTCGGTATCCCAGATCCCGTATTCCGCGAACAGGGCAATGGCGCGTTCGCGCATGCCCATGCCGGCCCACAGGGCGTCGAACGGCATGCCGTGCTCGACGATCAGGCGCAGCTCGCTGCGGTGGGTTTGCTCGCCGGCCGTGATGGCCTTGCCGATCGAATCCAAGGTGTGCGGCGGGAACGCGCGCCGGCCTTTGGCCGCCGTGCTGCGCCAGTGGCGCCAGATGCGCGCGATGCGTGCGTCCATCGATGGGGTGGCGGAGGGACTCATTACCAATCTCCCGAGGCGCCGCCGCCGTCGAAACTGCCGCCGCCGCCGGAAAACCCGCCGCCGGAAAATCCGCCGCCGCCGCTGCCGCCACGGCCGAGGCCGCCGAGCGCGCTGCCGATGATGAAGCCGGTGGCGCCGCTGCTCCAGCCGCCGCGGCCAAGACGCGAACGGCGCGGGCGGAACAGGGAGAACAGGAGAAAGGCGCCGAACAGGATCAGCGGCACCAGGATATTGTTTTCCCCCGACTTGGCGGCCTGTTGCTGCTGAGCCGGCGCGGGAAATTTTTCCGCGTTAAGCAAGGTCGCGATCGCGCCCACGCCGGCCACCAAGCCGTCATAAAACTGTTTTTGCTGGAAATGAGGCGCGATCACGTCTTGCAGGACGCGTTTCGATTGCGCATCGGTCAGCACGCCTTGCACCCCGCGTCCGGCTTCGATGCGCAGGCGCCGCAGCGCGGGTGGATTGTCGGGCGCCACTACCAGCAGCACGCCATCGTCGACACCTTTGCGCCCCAGTTTCCAGGCATCGCTGACCCGGATGCTGTATTGCTCGATCTGTTCCGGGGCCGTGCTCTTGACCAGCAAGACCGCGATCTGGCTGCCGGTCTTGCTTTCGTAGTCGGTGAGCACGGTTTCCAGCTTGGCGCGCTGTTCCGCGCTCAGCATGCCGGCCTGGTCGGTGACATGGCTTTTCAGCTCCGGCACCGGCACCAACTGTGCGCGCGCCACCCCGCCCAGGCCAAGCGCCAGGACCAGCATCCACAAACATCGCAGCCAGCGCATCTGCTTACTTGCCAAAATTGACGGTCGGGGCGGTCGAAATCGCCTTCTCGTTCTCGACGGTGAACGATGGCTTGGTTTGATAGCCGAACATCATCGCCGTCAGATTGGTCGGGAATTTGCGGACCTGCACGTTGTATTCCTGAACCGTGACGATGTAGCGCTGGCGCGCCACCGTGATGCGGTTTTCCGTGCCTTCGAGCTGGGACTGCAGGTCGCGGAAGCTGGCATCGGCCTTCAAGTCCGGATATTTCTCGGCCACCACCATCAGGCGCGACAAGGCGCCCGACAGCTCGCCCTGCACCTGCTGGAATTTCTTGAACGCTTCCGGATTGTTCAGTACCTCGGGCGTAATCTGGAAACTGGTGGCGGCGGCGCGTGCGCGCGTGACCGATTCCAGGGTTTCCTTTTCGTGGGTGGCGTAACCCTTGACGGTGTTGACCAGATTCGGGATCAGGTCGGCGCGGCGCTGGTACTGGTTGACCACTTCGCCCCAGGCGGCCTTGCTGGCTTCATCCTTGGTCTGGAACTCGTTGTAGCCGCAGCCGGACAGGAGCGTCCCTGTGAGTGCCAGGGTCAGCAGCACCCGTGCGCAGCGTGCGAATGCAGTGTGTGTCATGGTATTTCCGTCCGTAGCAAGTTGTCGAATGGTCAAAAATATACCCTAAATACCAACACGATGACTTTTCAAACGTGCGTGGCGGCGGGCGGGGAGGGGCATGGGACGCGCTACAATGACGGGTTTGTAATCGACTACGAGGCTGTCCTGTGAACTTTATCAACAAGCTGTCCGCCGCCTGGACCACCAACAATTCCTTGCTGTGCGTGGGCCTCGACCCCGATCCGGCCCGTTTTCCGGCACAACTGGCCGGCGAGTCCGATGCGATTTTCCTGTTTTGCAAGGAGATCATCGATGCCACGGCGGACCTGGCGTGTTCGTTCAAGCCGCAGATCGCGTATTTTGCCGCGCTCGGCGCCGAAGGCCAGCTCGAACGCCTGTGCGCCTACGCGCGCCAGCATTATCCCCACATCCCCCTCATTCTCGACGCCAAGCGCGGCGACATCGGCGCCACCGCGCGCCAGTACGCGCGCGAAGCATTCGACCGCTACGGGGCCGACGCGGTGACGGTCAATCCCTACATGGGCTTCGACTCGGTCGAGCCGTACATGGAGTGGACCGAGCGCGGCGCCATCGTGCTGTGCCGCACCTCGAATCCGGGCGGATCGGATTTGCAATTCCTGATGGCCGACGGCCAGCCCTTGTACCAGCACGTGGCGCGCCTGGTGGCCGAGAAGTGGAACAGGAATGGCCAGTGCGCACTGGTGGTGGGCGCGACGTTCCCGGAAGAACTGGCGCAGGTGCGCGCGATCGTGGGCGAGATGCCGCTGCTGGTGCCGGGTGTCGGCGCGCAGGGCGGGGATGTGGAAGCGACCGTGAAGTCCGGACGCACGGCCAGCGGCGCCGGCATGATGATCAATTCCTCGCGTGCGATTCTGTATGCGGCGGCGAAGGGCAGCGAGGATTTCGCGGCGGCCGCGCGCAGGGTGGCGCTGGAAACGCGCGATTCGATCAATCTGTATCGCTGACCGGCGCCGTTCGCGCGCCCGTTCCTGGACGGTTCATTGCGCCAGTGTCAGCGGCATGCGGCCCGCAACGCGCGGCCGCCGGCCTGGCGCCGTCAGTGAGAAGCCCCCGGCCACGTGCGCCAGCTGCGCCGCCCGTTCTTCCAGGCTCGCGGCCGCCGCCGCTTCTTCCACCAGCGCCGCATTCTGCTGCGTGACCTGGTCCATCTGTGCAATCGCCTGGTTGACCTGATCGATGCCCGCGCGCTGCTCGTTGCTGGCGGCACTGATCTGGGACATGATGTTGCTCACTCTCGCCACGCTGTCGACCACGTCGCCGATCGTGCTGCCGGCTTCGCGCACCAGGCGGGTGCCGTTGCTGACCTGGGCCACCGAGTCGCCGATCAGCGCCTTGATTTCCCTGGCGGCGCCGGCCGAGCGCTGGGCCAGGGTGCGCACTTCTGAGGCGACCACGGCAAAACCGCGCCCTTGTTCGCCGGCGCGCGCCGCTTCCACGGCCGCATTGAGCGCCAGGATATTGGTCTGGAACGCGATGCTGTCGATCACCCCGATGATGTCGACGATCTTGCGCGACGACCTTTCGATCGCGCCCATGGTGTCGACCACCTGGCCGACGATGGCGCCCCCCTTGCGCGCCACCTGGGAGGCGGCCAGCGCGAGCTGGTCGGCCTGGTGCGCATGGTCGGCGTTCTGGCGCACGGTGGAGGTCAGTTCTTCCATCGCGGCGGCGGTTTCCTCGAGCGAGCTGGCTTGCTGCTCGGTGCGGGCCGACAGGTCCAGGTTGCCGGCGGCGATCTCGGTCGAGCCGATGGCAATCGCCTTGGTGCCGTTCTGAACTTGCGACACCACGCGCGTGAGCGCACCGTTCATGGCCTGCGGGGCGCGCATCAAATCGCCGATTTCATCGCGCGGCGGGGCCGAAACGCGTGCGCAGGTCGCCGCTGGCCACCGTGCCCGCCAGCGCCACGGCGGCCTTGAACGGGACGGTGATGGAGCGCGCGATCAGGACGGCGAACACGGCGCCGGTCAGCACCGCCAGGGTGCCGAGCAGCAGGAGCAGGGCGACCGTGCGGCTGTTGGCTTGTTCGATGGCGCTGGCGCTGTCGTCGATGCTCTTGCGCTGCATGGCCAGCATGGCCTGGATGCTGTTCTGGTAGGCGCTGGCGGCGGGGAGAAAGCTTGCGTCGAAGGCCAGGCCGGTGGCGGCGCTGTCGCCTGCCTTCTTGGCGGCCATGGCTTTTTCCTTGGCCGCCTGGTAGGCCGCGCGCTGGGCCAGGATGGCCTGGAGCGTCGCCTTTTCCTGGTCGCCGGCGAGCAGCGGCTCGATCTGCCTGATCAGCTCCGTGCTGCGTTTGACGCTGTCCGCGATGGTGGCCGCGAACGTGGTCGAGAGCGTGTCGTCGGTGCTGCGGGCGATCAGCGCGGTGCGGGCGACGGCCGAATACGTCAGCACGTACCAGTCCGACATCATGCGTTCCTTGGCCAGCGGCTGCGCCATCATGCCTTGCGTGGCCCGGGCGTTGGCGCGCGCCGCTATCATGGCGTAAGCCGTGGACGGCATTGCCGGTCATGGGGCCGCGCGCGTATCCCGCGGCTGTGCGATCGGCGCAACTGTTTGCAGGAATGCGCAGCGGCACCCGGCGCTTGCATACAGGCATCGCGTCCGACTAGAATGAATGTCTGGGCGCTAACATGGCGCGCTGGGCAAGATGCTGCGCCACCGCAAGGAACTGCGGCCGCCTATGCATGCCGGAGTCTGGATTTCCCTTGACCGGAGGGTCGATGTTCAGCACGCAAACGCTTGCAAGCCGTCTTCTCTACACCATGCTGCCGTGGTATCTGTTGCTATCGGTGAGCATGACCTTGCTGCAGCTGGGAATCCAGTATGTCGCGGTCAGCCGCGCCATCGCCGATGACTTGGCCTCGCTCGGCCGCACCGTGGAACCGGGCGCGTCACAGGCGCTGTGGGAACTCGATACCGCCCGCCTGACGGCCGTGGCGCGCGGCGTGCGCCAGAATGCCATCGTCACCGGCGTGCGCATCACCAACACGGATGACGACGAGCTGGTCGGCGACGGCGATCTTCCCGCCCTCGAGTCCAGCCCGGCGGCCCAGGCGTCGTCCCAGTACCAGCACAATAAAGTGGCCCTGCACTACACGGAACGCGACAACAAGCAGCGCCTGATCGGCTACCTCGAACTGTATGCCAACGGCGACGTGTTGTGGGATCGCATCAAGTCCAGCTTCTTTGTCGTCGTGCTCAATTCTGTGCTTGGCAGCACGTTCTTGTGGCTCATCGTTTCCTGGACCATCAGGTATCGCCTCTCGCGCAGCGTGACCGAGGTGGCGCGCGGGGTCGCGCGCTGGCGTATCTTGCGCGGCGAGAGCAAGGGCGGGGCACTGTCTTACCCCTACCAGGACGAACTCGGCCAGCTGGTGGCGGCGCTCAACGACAGCCATGCGCAGCTGTATGATTCGATGCAACAACTGAAGGATATCAACCAGAACCTGGAAGCCAGCGTGGCCGAACGCACCTGCGAATTGCAGCAGGCCAAGGATGCCGCCGAGGCAGCCAACCTGGCCAAGGGCCAATTCCTGGCCAATATGAGCCATGAAATCCGCACCCCCATGAACGCGGTGCTGGGCATGCTGTACCTGGCCCTGAAAACCGAGCCGGCGCCGGCGCTCCAGAATTACCTGGGCAAGGCGCAGAGCGCCGCGTTGTCGCTGCTGGGCATCATCAACGATATCCTCGACTTCGCCAAGATCGAAGCGGGCAAGCTTGACATCGAAAACATCCCCTTCACCCTCGACGCCGTCCTGCAACAACTGACCGATGCGGTCGCGTACCAGGCCGAGCAAAAGGGGGTGGAATTCCTGATCCGCTACGACCCGGCCATGCCGGCCGAGCTGGTGGGCGATCCCATGCGCCTGGGCCAAATCCTGCTGAACCTGTGCGGCAATGCGATCAAGTTTACCGAGCAGGGCGAAGTCGAACTGAGCTTTCGCACGGTGGCCGCCAGCGACAGCGACATCACCATCGAGATGGCGGTGCGCGACACCGGCATCGGCATGTCGCCGCAAGTGCAGCACGCCTTGTTCGCCAAGTTCACCCAGGCCGACCAGAGCACCACGCGGCGTTTCGGCGGTACCGGACTGGGCCTGGCCATCAGCAAGGAACTGGTCGAACTGATGGGCGGGCGCGTCTGGATTGCGCATTCACAGCCTGGCCAGGGCAGCACCTTGTGCGTCGAGCTGACCCTGGCGCGGCCAGCGCCCGATGCGCAGGCACCGCAGGCGCTGGTCGATCCGGTCGGCCCCCTGCTCAAGGGAATCCGGGTGCTGGTGGTGGACGACAGCGAATCGGCGCGCGAGATCATGGCCGACATGCTGCGCTTCCTCCAGCTCGACGTGACCGTGGCCGCCAGCGGGGTGGGGGCGCTGGCAGCGCTGGCCGCCTCGAACGACCAGCCGTTCGACCTGGTGCTGATGGATTGGCGCATGCCCGGCATGAACGGCGACGAAGTGATCCGCCACCTGCGCGCCGACAGCCGCATCGCCTCCGCGCCCAAGGTGGTGATGGTCACCGCCTATGGCCGCGAAGATGTGTTCCGGCTGGCCGAGCAGGCTGGCGTGGATGGTTTTCTGATCAAGCCCGTCTCGCCGTCGACCCTGCTCGATTCGGTGCTCTCGGTGCTGGGCCGCAAACGCATCCTGGACAATGACGGGCAGCGCCGCCCGGCCCTGCGCCTGCGCAGCTCGGGCCTGGCGGGCGCGCGCCTGTTGCTGGTCGAGGACAATGACATCAACCGCGAATTTGCAAGCGAACTGTTGCGCAGCGAGGGCATCCTGGTGGACGAGGCGGTCAATGGCCGGCAAGCCGTCGAGATGGTGCGCAGCGGGAACTACGACGGCGTGCTGATGGATATCCAGATGCCGCTGATGGATGGCTTCGAGGCGGCGCGCCAGATCCGCGCCATGGCCGCCATGGACCATGGCGCGCGCTTCGGCAGCTTGCCCATCATCGCCATGACCGCCCTGGCGATGGCCCATGATGCCGAGCAGAGCCGCGCCGCCGGCATGAACGACCATGTGACCAAGCCGATCGCGCCCGAACGGCTGATGGCGACCCTGGCGCGCTGGATCCGGCTGGCGCCGCAAGAGCTCGCGGCGCCGGCGCCGGCGCCGGCGCCGATCCGCTTTCCCCCGGATTTGCTGGCGCTCACCAGCCTGGACGTGCGCGAAGGCATCCGCCGCATCGGCGGCAAGGCCGATGCCTACCGCAGGCAATTGCTGCGCTTTCGCGACAATTACGGCGATGCCGCCGCGCAACTGACATCCATGTTGGCGCGGCCCGACTACCCGGCTGCCGACGCTTACTGCCATATCCTGCTCGGGGTGAGCGGCAATCTGGGTGCGACCGCCTTGTTTGCCCGGCTGGGCGCGATCAACAGCAAGGTCAAGAACGCAGAGCCCCCCGCCGCGGCCGACCTCGCATCGATGCAGGGCTTGCTGGCCGCGCTGCTCGCCGATATCGACGCCATGGCCGCCGCCAACGCGGACGCGGATGCGAACGCACCGGCCGGCGCGGCCTTGCCGGCCCCCACCCTGATTGCCTTGCTCGACCAGCTGGCAAACGCACTCGACTACGATCTGGGGCGGGCCGCCTCCCTGCTGGCGGAATTGCGCGCGAGCGCGGTCGGCACCAGCGCCGCCGCCGCCATTGCCGAGATCGCCGCCTGTGCCGATGCGTTTGCAATCGAGCAAGCGGTGGCGCTGGCCCAGGCCTTGCGCCTGCGCCTGAGCCATGCCAGCCACGACCATGCCATGCCGTCGCCGCACACCGACAGCCCCCTCCGCCAGCAGTAACCCGGAACCCATCCATGAGCCGATTCAACCGACCCCGCCCGCGTATCCTGATCGTCGACGACGTGCACGAAAACCTGCATCTGCTGATGAATATCCTGAGCGCGAACCACGCGATGACGGCCGCCACCTCGGGCGAAAAGGCGCTCGAACTGGCACACCGCAGTCCGCAGCCGGAATTGATCCTGCTCGACATCAAGATGCCGGGCATGGATGGCTATACCGTCTTGTCGCGCCTGAAATCGGACCCGGCCACCACCCAT
This sequence comes from Massilia antarctica, assembly GCF_015689335.1. GTDB lineage: Bacteria > Pseudomonadota > Gammaproteobacteria > Burkholderiales > Burkholderiaceae_D > Telluria_A > Telluria_A antarctica. Next base: position 3,420,569 of record NZ_CP065053.1, read on the forward strand.
ATCCCCGTCATCTTCGTCTCCGCCCTGGACGACGCGGCCGATGTCGCCGGCGGCCTCGAACTGGGCGTGGCCGACTACATCACCAAGCCGGTCGATCCGGAATTGCTGCTGCTGCGCGTGAGCACCCAGCTGACCTTGCAGCGCTATCGCGAGGACGCGGCCCTGTTCGACACCGACCATGGCGCCGAGCCGGCCAGCGCGCCGACCGTGCTGCTGGTCGACGACGTACCCCAGAACCTGCACGGGCTGCTCGACGCCTTGCGCGACGATTACCGCATCATGATCGCCGGCTCGGGCGCGAAGGCGCTGGACATGGTGCAGGGCGACGCGCCGCCCGACCTGATTTTGCTCGACATTATGATGCCCGGCATGGGCGGCCATGAGGTCTGCCATCACATCAAGTCGCTGCCCGAGCATAGCCGCATTCCGATCATTTTTGTCACCGTGGCCGACAGCCGGCAAGACAAGCTCAAGGGCTTCGAGCTGGGCGCGGCCGACTACATCACCAAGCCCTTCGACATCGAGGAAGTGCGGGCGCGGGTGCGCATGCACCTGGAGCTGGGCCGCCTGCGGCGCCAGCTCGAACGCCTGGTCGCCCAGCGCACCGCCATGCTCCAGAAAAGCGAAGAGAAATACCGCATCCTGGCCGACTACTCACCCAACTGGGAATACTGGCTGGGGCCGGACGGCAGCTACCAGTACGTGTCGCCCGCCTGCAGCGCGGTGTCGGGCTATGCGCCGGCCGATTTTTTCGCCGACCCGGGCTTGATGGAAAAAATCATCGATCCGGCCGATCTGGCGGCCTGGGCCGAGTTCGGGCCGGCCAGCGGCCTCGACGAGCTGGGACCGTTCGCCTGCCGCATCCGCGCCCACGACGGCAGCGAACGCTGGGTCGAACATGTGGCCAAACGGGTGTTCGACGCCGAGGGCAAGCCGCGCGGCTGGCGCGGGTCGTACGCGAATATCACGCAAAGGCGGCAGGCCGAACAGCAGCTCGATTTCGTCACCCGGCGCGATCCCCTGACCGGCTTGTCCAACCGCGCCTTGTTCGGCGAATTGCTGGTGCACGCCGTGACGCAGGCCGGGCACGCGCAATCCGAGTTTGCGTTGCTGTTCGTCAACCTCGACAACTTCATGACTATCAATGAAAGTCTCGGACACAGCGCCGGCGACCGCTTGCTGACCGAGGTGGCGACCCGCCTGCGCGCGCTGTTGCCCGGGGTGGACGCGATCGCGCGCGTGGGCGGCGACGAGTTCAATATCGTCCTCGAGCGCGATGCGAACGCGCCCGGCGCCGACCTGGTCGGACAGCGCATCATCGACGCCCTGTCCCTGCCCTACCTGCTGGACGGTACCAGCGCCTACGTCGGCGCCTGCGTCGGCATCGCGCTGTATCCGGCCGACGGTGCCGATGTGGCTAACTTGCAAAGCAATGCCGCCGCGGCCCTGCACCAGGCCAAGGCCAAGGGCCCGGGCAGCTTGCGCTTTTTCTCCCCGGAAATGAGCAGTCGCGCCAGGGAAAGGCTGGCACTGGAAGCGGACTTGCGCGGCGCGCTAGAACGGCGCGAGTTTTCCCTGCATTACCAGCCCCAGGTGGACTTGCGCAGCGGCGAACTGGTCGGCCTGGAAGCGCTGATCCGCTGGACCCATCCGGTACGCGGCAATGTGCCGCCGGCGGCCTTCATCGCGCTGGCCGAGGAATGCGGCCTGATCGTCGAACTGGGCGAGTGGGTCTTGACCACGGCTTGCCAGCAAATCCGGCGCTGGAGCGATGCCGGGCAGGCGCCGCGCCACACGGCGGTGAATATCTCGGCGGTGCAGCTCAGCCGCGGGCGCTTGCTGGAGTCGGTCAAGCGCGCGCTCGACGAGGCCGGCATCGCCCCGCAACAGCTCGAACTGGAAATCACCGAAAGCTTCGTGATGCTTGAACGCGAGCTATCGTTCCAGTCGCTGGCCGACTTGCGCGCGCTCGGGGTGCGCCTGTCGATCGACGATTTCGGCACCGGCTACTCGTCGCTTGCGTATCTGCAGCAACTCAAGGTCCACAAGCTCAAGATCGATATGTCCTTCGTGCGCGACATGATGAACAACGGCGGCAACGCGGCCATCGTGCGGGCCGTGATCGCGCTCGGGCAAAGCCTGGGGCTGGAAGTGATCGCCGAGGGCGTGGAGGAGGCCGGACAGGCGCGTTATTTGCGCGACCTGGGCTGCGACGTGATGCAGGGCTATCTGTTCAGCCGGCCCCTGACCGCCGAGGACACCAGCGCTTTCCTCGCCGATTTCAGTAGCCGCCACTTCACTTTTTAAGCGAACGGTAGGGCTGAATGCTGAGTTTGGCCTTGAGTTTTTTTACATCGCCCGATGCGATCAAGAGGTCGACGATCGTATTCATTTGTTCCACGGAAATGGGGCCATCTTTCCTGACCAGGTTGGACAGCTCGACCTGCGAGTCGTAGCGGTCGGCCACGATCACTTGCTCGCGGACCTTGGGGTCGTTCAGGTATTTCGCCATGATGACTTCGGGCACGATGCCGATATCGGCATGATCGGCCAGCACGAAGCGGATCACGCTTTCATTGGAGTCGACCAGATAGGCCTTGAAGTTCTTCCTGACATAGGTTTCGTCGGCGTTGTTGTTAAATAACTGGTAATGATAGCCGCGCACGCCGGCCACGGTGGGCACCGTCAAATCGTCAAACACCTTGTGTCCGCCGAAGCGGTTGGCGCGGTGCGCGAAATAGATATCGCCGCTGGTGAAGATGGTCTTGGTCGGCAGCAAGCCGAGTTCCGGGCGGGTCCACGCGATGGTGCGCAGCGGATACACGTCGGCTTCCTTGTCAATGAAAATGCGGTCGAGGCGCAGGCGCGGGTAGATGACCAGTTCGAACTGGAACTGGTCCTGCACCTCGTTCATCCGGTAGACGAAATCGGCCAGCTCACCCTTGGGCACCTTGCGACTGTCCAGATACATGAGCTGGGCCCACGAGTCGGTGGCGACGATCACCTTGATGCGGGCCTGCGCGCCAGCGGCGGCCAGCAGCATGCACAAGGCCAGCAAGGCGGACTTCAGCAGCATTCGATAGTGGCTCACCGTGCACTCGCTTCAGGAGAGGATCTTGGTACAGGATACCGCGAAACAGGATTTCCATCCAATAGAGCGCGCACCGATTGCCACGGCGCTGTGCTCTTTGCCGCTCGCCTTTAGCGGGCCTGGATCATCCCCTGGATGACGCTGGCCATGCCTTCGACCACCTTGCTCATGCTGGCATAGTCGAGTTTGTCGGGGGTGTCGGTGCCACGGTGATAGTGCGGGTAGCGCATGGTCGCGGTATCGGTGATCATGATCGCATCGTAGCCCTCCTTGTTGTAGGAAGTGTGATCGGACCAGGTGACGCCCTTGACGAACGATGGTGCCGCCAGCGACTCGGCAGGGAAGGTGGAGGCCTTGCGGAAGGCCGCCACGGTCTTGCGCACCAGTCCCGACGAACCGAGCGTGCCGACAAAGGCGATGAAATTGCCCTGGTCCGGGTAAAAGGCGGAAACGCCGGGTGGATAGCGCTGGCTGTTCCTGGCGTTGGAATAGTAGCCGATGGTTTCCAGGATGAGCGCCGCCTCGACATGCTGGCCGCCCGCCTTGAGCGCCCTGGCGTGATGGCGGCTGCCCATGCCTTCGCCGCCGAAATAGGGCGGTTCTTCGTTGACGAACAGGACAAACCTGAGTTCGTTACCGGGGACGGGGACCACGCCCTTGAACATGCGCGCCAGTTCGAGCACGGCGGCGGTACCGCTGCCGTTGTCGTTGGCGCCCGGCGTGCCCGGCGCGGAATCGTAATGCGCGCCGACGATATAGACGTGATCCGGCCGCTTGCCGGGAGCAATATTGGCGATCGACACTTCCAGGTTGCGCACGCGCCGGCCGTCATAGGTGTACTCGTCGCGCCGCACAGCGTAGCCCTGGGCGGCGAGGGTGGCTTCGAGGTAGAGGGCGGCTTTTTCAAGCGCGGCCGGGGTGCTAGTGTTGTGTTCGCTTGAAGCGATCTGGCGCACATGCGCGGCCAGACGGGCGGGCAGGTCGGCTTGGGGCGCGGCACCGGCGGCAGCGGTCAGCGCGGCGGCCAACACGGCCATGGTGGTGTTGAACAGCGTGCTCATACGAAAGCGCATTGTGGCCCTGGAATCGGTAGACAGGATGAGTGGCCGTGAAGTTCCCGGCCAGGCGGATGGACGACAAGCGCGATTGTACAGCCGGGGCCGTGTCTGGATGCCAGACCCGGCCCCGTCGGGGGGAGGGGTTTATTGCGGGGCGGTCCAGCCGCCGCCAAGCACGCGGTACAAGGTGACCTGGTTTTGCAGCCGCTGCAGGTTGGCCTGCACCGCCGCCTGTTCGGCTGAAAACAGCGAGCGCTGGGCATCGAGCAGGTCGAGGTAGCTGGCCGCGCCGCTGCGGTAGCGCAGGTCCGACAGCTTGAAACGCTCGGCCTCCGCTTCGGCCACCGAACGCTGGGCGCGCAGTTGCTCGCCGAAGGTGGCCTGGCCCGCCAGCGCATCCGACACTTCGCGGAAGGCCGTCTGCACCGATTTCTCGTACTGCGCCACGGCGATGTCGCGTCCGGCCTTGGCGCTGCCCAGGTTGGCGTTGTTGCGGCCGTAGTCGAAGATCGGCAGCACCATTTGCGGCGCAAAGGTCCAGCCGTACGAGCCGCTCTTGAACAAGCCGCTCAGCTCATTGCTGGCGCTGCCGGCGCTGCCTGTGAGCGTGATGCGCGGGAAGAAGGCGGCGCGCGCCGCGCCGATGTTGGCATTGGCGGCGATGAGCTGCTGCTCGGCGGCGCGGATGTCCGGGCGCACCGTCAGCAAGTCCGACGGCAAGCCGGCCGGCAATTCGCTCAAGGACATCGCCGCCAAGGTGGTGCTGGTATCCGGCCCGGCCGGCAGGGTCTGGCCGACCAGCAAGGTCAGCAGATTGAGGTCCTGGGCGCGCTGGCGCTGTTGCTGTGCCAGCACCACGCGCGCACTGTCGAGCAAGGACAATCCCTGCTGCAGGTCGAGCTTGGAGACGACGCCGTTATCGTATTTCAGCTGGATCAGCTTGAGCGATTCCTGGCGCGCGCCCAGGGTTTTTTGCGTCAGGCCCAGCAATTCTTCATCGGCCAGCAGGCTCAGATAGGCGTTGGCGACCGAGGCCACCAGGCTGATGTGCGTGCTCTTGCGCGCCTCTTCGCTGGCCAGGTACTGGGCCAGGCCGGCGTCGCTCAGGCTGCGCACGCGGCCGAACAAGTCCAGCTCGAACGAGCTGATGCCAAACCCGGCCGTGTAGTTGCTGTTGATGCTGTCGTTCGATCCCGGCACGCGGCTGCCGGTCACGCTGGCGTTGAGCGTGGGCAGGCGGTCGGCGCGGCGGATCTGGTATTGCGCGCGCGCCTGTTCGATGTTCAGGATCGCCACGCGCAGGTCGCGGTTATTGGCCAGCGCCAGTTCGATCAGTTGCTTCAATCGCGCATCGGCAAAGAAGCGCTGCCAGGCGATGGCGGATGCCGCTTCGGTGCTGGCGCTGCTCATCGCTTGCGCCGGGAAGGCGGGCGCCACCGGCGCGGCCGGACGCTCGTACTTGGGCGCCATCGATGCGCAGCCGGCCAGGACCAGCGGCAGGGCCAGCGCCAGGGGAGTAAGTCGGGTCATCAAGGTCGTCATCTTATACGTCATGTTTTACCTCCGCGGTCAAAGCGGCGCCGTCTTCGTGCGCATATTTCTTGCGCTGGCGCTCGCTGCCCTTGAATAGTTTGCGCACCACCACGAAGAACACGGGGATGAAGAACACGCCCAGTGCGGTCGCGGTGATCATGCCGCCGGCCACGCCGGTACCGATGGCGCGCTGGCTGGCCGAACCGGCGCCGCTGGCGATCACCAGCGGCATCACGCCGAGGATGAATGCGAACGAGGTCATCAGGATCGGACGGAAGCGCAGGTGGCACGCTTCGATCGCCGCTTCGACCAGCGGTTTGCCCTGCGCCTGCAAGTCCTTGGCGAATTCGATGATCAGGACCGCGTTCTTCGCGCCCAGGCCGATGATGGTGATCAGGCCGACCTTGAAGTAGACATCGTTCGGAAAGCCGCGGCTGCCCGCGGCGATCAGCGCGCCCAGCACGCCGAGCGGCACCACCAGCAGCACCGATACCGGAATCGACCAGCTTTCGTACAGCGCGGCCAGGGCCAGGAACACTGCCAGCAAGGCGAAACCGAGCAGCACGAACACGGTCGAACCGGACAGTTTTTCTTCGCGCGACTGGCCGGTCCATTCGAAGCCGAAGCCCGGCGGCAGTTCGGACGCGATGCGTTCCATTTCGGCCAGCGCGTCGCCGGTGCTGCGGCCCGGGGCTGCGTCGCCGGCGATGCGCATGGTCGGGTAGCCGTTGTAGCGCACCGTCTGCATCGGACCGGTGATCCAGCGCGTCGTGGCGAACGAGGACAGCGGCACTTGCTGGCCCTTGTTGTTGACCGCGTTCAGTTTCAACAGGTCTTCCGGCTGCATGCGGTCCTTGGCGTCGGCCTGGACCACCACGCGCTGCAGGCGCCCGGCGTTCGGGAAGTCATTCACGTAGGACGAGCCGAGCGAGGTCGAAATGGCGGTGTTGATGGCGTCGAAGGTCACTCCCTGGGCGCTGGCCTTGTCGCGGTCGATGTCGAGCTGCACCTGCGGCGCGTCTTCCAGGCCTTCCGGACGCACGCCGGCCAGCACCGGGCTCTTGCTGGCGGCGCCCAGCACCTGGCCGCGCGCGGCGAGCAGGGCCGCGCGTCCGAGGCCGCCCCGGTCCTGCAGGCGGAACGAGAAGCCGGTGCTGCTGCCCAGTTCGGGAATCGGCGGCGGGCTGATGGCGAAGATGAAGGCGTCGCGGACACGGCTCATGCGGCCCGAAATGCGGCCAGCCACGTCGCCGGCGCTGTGGCCGGCGCCGCCGCGCTCTTTCCAGTTCTTGAGCGTGATGAAGCCGAGCGCCATGTTCTGGCCCGAGCCGGAAAAGCTGAAGCCCTGCACCCCGACCATGCTGGCCACTTCCGGCTGCTTGAGGATGAAGTCTTCGGCCTCGCGCAGCGCCTTGCCGGTGCGTTCCAGGGTGGCGCCCGGCGGCAGCTGGAAGTTGGCGATGATGTAGCCCTGGTCTTCGTTGGGCAGGAAGGAATTGGGCAGGCGCACGAACAGCAGGCCGACCACGCCGACCAGCACGACGAACACGACCATCGAGCTGCCGGTGTGGCGCAAGGTGGTGCCGACCCAGCCTTCGTAGGTCTTGGCGGTGCGCGTGAAGCCGCGGTTGAACCAGCCGAAGAAGCCTTTCTTCACATGATGGTGGCCGGCTTCGACGGGTTTGAGGAAGTGGGCGCACATGGCCGGCGTGAGCGAGAGCGCCATGAAGGCCGAGAAGATGATCGAGGAGACCATCACCGCCGAGAACTGGCGGTAAATGTTACCGACCGCGCCGGCGAAGAAGGCCAGCGGCACGAACACCGACACCAGCACCACGGTCACGCCGATGATGGCGCCCGAAATCTGGCCCATCGCCTTGCGCGTCGCTTCGAGCGGCGGCAAGCCTTCCTCGCTCATGATGCGTTCGACGTTTTCGACCACCACGATGGCGTCATCGACCACGATACCGATCACCAGTACCATGCCGAACATGGTCAGTACGTTGATCGAAAAGCCCATCGCCAGCAGGGACGCCAGGGAACCGAGCAATGCCACCGGCACCACGATGGTGGGAATCAGGGTATAGCGGAAATTCTGCAGGAACAGGTACATCACCAAGAACACCAGGATGACCGCTTCGACCAGGGTTTCCAGCACTTGCTTGATGGAGATTTCGACAAAGGCCGAGCTGTCGAACGGGACCGCGTATTTCATCCCGGGCGGGAAGTATTTGGACAGTTCGTTCATGCGCGCGCGCACCAGCTTGGCCGTTTCCAGCGCATTGCCGCTCGGCGACAGCTGGACGCCGATACCGGTCGACGGCTTGCCGTTCAGGCGCGCCGAGGTGGAGTAGCTCTGGCCGCCGATTTCGATGCGGGCCACGTCTTTCAGGCGCACGGTCGAACCGTCCGGATTGGCGCGCAGTACGATGTTACCGAACTGCTCGATGCTGGCCAGTTGGCCGGTCACGACCACGGTGGCGGTGATGGCTTGTCCGCCCAGGTTCGGCAAGTCGCCGATGGTGCCCGAGGCGACTTGCGCATTCTGGGTGCGGATGGCGTTGTTCACGTCGGCCGGCGACAGATTAAAGCCCACCAGCTTGGCCGGATCGATCCAAATGCGCATGGCTTTTTCGGTACCGAACAACTGGGCCTGGCCGACGCCGCGGATACGCTGGATTTCCGGCAGCACGGTGCGCGAGGCGTAGTCGCCGAGCGCGATCGGGTCCCACTTCGGATCGTCCGACGAGAGGATGGTAAACAGCAGGAAGTTCGAGCGCGCCTTGTCCACCCGCACGCCCTGCTGCACCACTGCCTGCGGCAGGCGCGGGGTGGCGCGGCCGAGGCGGTTCTGCACGTCGACCTGGGCCAGGTCGGCATTGGTGCCGGTCTCGAAGCTGAGCGTGATGGTACCGGTGCCGTTGGCCTGGCTGTTCGATTCCATGTAGATCAGGCCGGGCGAACCGTTCATCTCGCGTTCGATCACGCTGATGACGCTATCTTCCAGGGTCTGGGCCGACGCGCCCGGGTAGGCGGTGGTGACCACGATGGCCGGCGGCGCCACGGTCGGGTACTGGGCGATCGGCAGCTGGGTGATCGCCACCGCGCCGACAACCATGATGAATAATGCGATCACCCACGCAAAAATGGGGCGGTCAATAAAGAAACGAGCCATGAAGGAGTCCTGTTATATGTTTAACGGCTGGCGGCCGCAGCGGCGCTGGCCGCCGGCGCAGCGGCGGCACTGGCGGCGGGAGCGGCAGCAGCGGGAGCGCCAGCGGCAGCCGGCGCGGCGCCCGGCGTCCATGGCACCGGCTTGACCGTCATGCCGGGCGCCTGCATCTTCTGGAAGCCGTCGACCACGACCTGTTCGCCCGGCTTGATGCCTTCGAGGACAATCCACTTGCCGTTCTGTTGCGACGCCACCTTGACTGGACGCGGGCCCGGTTTGCCGTCCGGCCCGACGATGATGACCGTATCGCCCTGGCTGCCGCGGGTGACGGCTTGCTGGGGAATGAGCATGCCGGCCGGCAGTTCGGCCTGCGACAGGCGCACGCGCACGTACTGGCCCGGCAGCAGCATGCCGTCCTGGTTCAGCACTTCGGCGCGCAGGGTGACCTGGCCCGAGGTCGGGTCGACGCTGACGTCGGAAAACAGCAGCTTGCCCTTGCCTGGCAGTTCGGAGCCGTCTTCCAGCACGATAGCCACCGGCAGGGAGGCGGCGGCGCGCAGCTTCAGGCTGGCCGACTTGCGCAGGCGCTGCAGGTCGGCGGCCGACTGGGTGAAGTTGACGTAGACGTGATCGGTTTGCTGGATCAGGGCCAGCTGGGTCGCTTCGGTGGCGCTGACCAGCGCCCCTTCGGTGACCAGGGCACGGCCGATACGGCCGGCGATCGGCGCCGTCACGCGGGTGTAGCCGCTATTGATCTGGGCAATTTGCACAGCCGCTTTTGCTGCCGCCACGTCGGCCTCGGCCTGCTTCTGGGTGGCCACGACGTTGACGTATTCCTGCTTGCTGACCGCGTTCGCTTCCACCAGCGGCTTGTAGCGTTCGGCCTGGGCGGCGGCCTGGGTCAGGTTGGCCTGGGCCTTGCCGAGGGTGGCCCGGGCGCTCAGGAGCGAGGCGGCATACGACGCCGGATCGATCTGGAACAGTTCCTGGCCCGCCTTCACTTCACTACCTTCCGCAAACAAGCGCTTGAGCACCACGCCATTGACGCGCGCCCGGACCTGGGCCACGCGGATCGGTTCGACCCGGCCCGGCAGTTCGGTTTGCAGGGCGACCGGTTCAAACTGGGCGGTGATCACCCCCACTTCCGGCGGCGGGCGCTGGGCGCCGGCACCGGGCGCAGCATCTTTCTTGTCGCCGCAGGCCGATAACAAAGCCAGCGCAGCGAAGGTGCAGGCGGCGATCCGGGTCAGGGACGGGGAAGGGAGGAGGGGGTGGCGCATTACGTGTGCATCCTTTAAGTAAGGGATGGGCTGTGTTTACATCCGCCGGCGGGACGTAATTACAAACTTCATCGCGGGCTTCCTGATTTTGGAATATACTAACATGACTGTATGTTTAACGTTCGACATGCCCTGAAAGGGATTCGTTGCATGGTCCGCAAGACAAAGGAAGATGCACTGGCGACCCGCGACAGCATCATGGATGCTGCGGAGCAGCTGTTCGTCGAGCAGGGCGTGTCGGGCACCACCTTGCAGCATATCGCGACGGCGGCGGGTGTGACGCGCGGTGCGATTTACTGGCATTTCGAAGACAAGGGCGCGCTGTTCAATGCCATGATGGAGCGCGCCACCATGCCGATCGAGTCGGCGATGCAGACGCTCGACGTCCCGGCCGGTGCCGACCCTCTGGCGCATTTGCGCAGCTATGCGCTGTGCGTGTTCGACCTGACCATCAACGATCCGCGGGCGCGCCGGGTGTTCGAGATCGCCACCCTCAAGCTGGAATATGTCGGTGAAATGTCGACCATACGCGAGCGCCGCAGCCAGCATCGGGAGCAGTTCATGGCCAGTGCGGAGCGGATTGTGAAGGAAGGGATTGCGCATGGCCGGTTAAAGGACACGGTCAAGCCGCGTGCGGCGGCGCTGGGATTGTTCATCCTGATCGAAGGGCTGGTGCGCAGCTGGCTGATCACGCCCGATTTCGACCTGGCGCAGCTGGGCGTGGAAATCGTCGATACGCATCTTGATTCTCTCCGCGCTTGATTGGGAACCCTCATTCCTGCCAAAGACCGTAGTTCCGTCGTTCCTGGCACTGCCAGAAACGACTTCCCGCGCGGGCGGGAACCCAAGTTCGTAGCTCAGACGGTGGCTGCGGAAAAGACTTGGATTCCCGCCTGCGCGGGAATGACGTGGTAGTGGCTGATAGCACTTGGCCGGCTTAACGCATGCCCGTAATGATCTGTTTCAGCTTGCCCGAATCGGCGCAAAAGGCACGGATGCCTTCGGCCAGCTTCTCGGTTGCCATCGCATCTTCATTCATCATGAAACGGAAGGTTTTTTCATCGATCGCCACCTTCTCGATCGACACCGCCGACGCGCTCGGAGTCAGCTTGCGCTCGACCGGCTCATTGCTGTCGGCCAGTTTTTGCAGCAGATCCGGGCTGATGGTCAGCAGGTCGCAGCCGGCCAGTTCCAGGATCTGCGACGTATTGCGAAAGCTCGCGCCCATCACTTCAGTGGTGTAGCCGAACTTGCGGTAGTAGTTATAAATCCGCTTGACCGACTGCACGCCCGGGTCTTCCGCGCCTGTGTAATCGAGATCGTTGGCCTTCTTGAACCAGTCGTAGATGCGGCCGACGAATGGCGAAATGAGCTGCGCGCCCGCTTCGGCGCAGGCAATCGCCTGGGCCAGCGAAAACAGCAACGTCATATTGCAGCGGATGCCTTCCTTCTGCAAAATCTCGGCGGCGCGGATGCCTTCCCAGGTCGAGGCGATCTTGATCAGGACGCGCTCGCGGCCGGCGCCGGTTTCTTCGTACAGGGCGATCAGCTCGCGGCCTTTTGCCACGGTGGCTTCGGTATCGAACGACAGGCGCGCATCGATCTCGGTGGAGACGCGGCCAGGAATGATCTTGAGGATTTCCATGCCGAAGGCGACCAGCACGCGGTCGATCACGTCGCCGGTGGACAGGTCCGGAAAGTCGCGCACGGCTTTTTCGAGCAGGGGTTTGTATTCGGGCTTTTGCACCGCCTTGAGGATCAGCGACGGATTGGTGGTCGCGTCGCGCGGCGTGTATTGTTTGATCGACTGAAAATCGCCGGTGTCGGCAACGACCTTGGTGAATTGCTTGAGTTGTTCGAGTTGGTTCATGGTTGCGCTAACGGGTAAGGAGATCGAACCTTATTGTACAACCATGTACAGACTTGTCTATCCGATAAAGGAATCGAACTGCATGTCGAATTCCTGCAAGGCCTTTTGCGCATTCTGCATCTTCTTGCGGAACTCCGGCCCGCGCTGCAAGGCCAGTCCCACCGCCAGCACGTCGATCACCACCAGATAGGCCAGGCGCGCCGAAATCGGCGTGTACGGGTCGATATTGAACACCAGGTCGATCGGAATGAGCACGGTGGCCATGTCGGCCAGCGGGGTGCCCGAGGGCGCCAGCACGATCACATCGGCGCCGCCGCGGCGCGCCAGCTTGGCCGAGCGCACCAGCGCCGAGTTGTTGCCGCGCTGGGAAATGGCCACCACGGCGTCGCCCTCGTGCAGGAGCGAGGCGGCGATGCTGTGGATGGCCGGATCGGCGTAGGCCACGGTCGGCACGCCGGAGCGGAAGAATTTGTGCTGGGCGTCGGTGGCGACGATGCCGGACGTGCCCTGGCCATAGAACTCGATTTTTTTCGCGCGCGACAAAATATCGAGCGCGCGCTGAATCGCTTCGGGATTGAGGTTGTTGCGCAGGTCGAGCAGGGTGTTGATGGAGCGGCTGCAAATCTTGTTGACCAGGTCCGCCGCCAGGTCGTCCTGGGTCGGCTGCTCGTTGGCGCCGGGCAGGGCCAGCGCCAGGCCCTGGGCCAGTCTGAGCTTGAACTCGTGCCAGCCGTCGTAGCCGAGGGTGCGGCAAAAACGCACCACGGTCGGCTCGGACACCTGGGCGCTCTTGGCAAGCGCCGTGATGTTCTGGCTGACCGTGGCGGACGGCTGTTCAAGCACCGCCAGCGCGACTTTTTTCTCGGACTTCGAGAGCGAATCGAGCTGGGTGCGGATGGAATCGAGTAGCACGGGTTTAGTCTTCCCTTAGTCTTCGGGCAATGCTTCTTCGCGCCACTGCAAGCCATCGCGTCCGATCAGGGCGCTGGCCGCGGCCGGGCCCCAGGTGCCGGCGCTGTATGGAATCGGTACGCTGTCTTCCTGGTCCCAGTGGTCGAGGATCGGTTCGACCCATTCCCACGCCGCTTCCAGCTCGTCGCCGCGCATGAACAAGGTCAGTTGGCCGCGCAAGACGTCCAGCAGCAGGCGCTCATAGGCATCCATGCGCGGGGTCTTGAACTGCTCGCGGAAATCGAGTTCGAGTTCGGCCTGTTTCAGGCGCATGCTGTCGCCCGGGGTCTTGGCCATCAGGTTCAGCGACAGGCCTTCGTCCGGCTGCAAGCGGATTACCAGGCTGTTGGGCTGGAAGCTGCTGGTCGGCTGGTTGAAGATCGAGTGCGGGATCTGCTTGAAGCGCACCACGATTTCGGCCAGGCCGTCAGCCATGCGCTTGCCGGTGCGCAGATAGAATGGCACGCCGGCCCAGCGCCAGGTATCGATTTCGGCCTTGATGGCGACAAACGTCTCGGTGCGCGACTGCTGCGGCGCATCCGGTTCGTCGCGATAGCTCGGCACGGCCTTGCCATCCACATGGCCGGCGCGGTACTGGCCGCGCACGATATTTTGCGCCAGGGTGGTCGGGGTGAAGCGCTTGAGGGAGCGCAGCACCTGGAGCTTGGCGTCGCGCACGGCGTCCGGCGCGATCGAGGTGGGCGGTTCCATGGCGACGATACAGAGCAGCTGCAGCAGGTGATTTTGCAGCATGTCGCGCAGGGCGCCGGAAGTGTCGTAGTAACCCATGCGGTTGCCCACGCCGATTTTTTCGGCGATGGTGATCTGCACGTCCGAAATCCATTCGCGGCGCCACAGCGGCTCGAACAGGATATTCCCGAAGCGCAGGGCCAGCAGGTTCTGGACAGTCTCCTTGCCGAGGTAGTGGTCGATCCGGTAGATCTGCGATTCGGCGAACACCTTGCCGACTTCGGCGTTGATCTGTTTGGCCGATTCCAGGTCGCGCCCGAGCGGCTTTTCCAGCACCACGCGCGAGTTGGCGGTGGCCAGACCGGCGCTGGCCAGGTTGTCGCAGATTTGCGCGAACAGGTGCGGCGGCGTGGCCAGGTAATAGACTCGGGTGAGCTTGTCGTCGTTGCGCAGCGCTTCGACCAGGGCGCCGTAAGTGGAGGCGTCGGTGGCGTTGAGCGAGACGTAGACGATGCGCTTGACGAACTTGGCCCAGCCTTCCTCGACCAGCTTCTTGACGTGCGGCTTGGATGTGCTGTCGACGGTTTGCAGGAATTCTTCCTGCGAGATGTCGTTACGGCCGACGCAGATGATGCGGGCGGTCGGCGGCAGGTCGTTGGCGACATCGCGCGCGTACATCGCAGGGAGCAGCTTGCGCATCGACAGATCGCCGCTGCCGCCAAAAAGAACGAGGTCAAAATCGGTAAGAGCCATGGTATGTGATCGCTGAAAGTTGGGGGCCGGAATGATGATGCCGCTAGTTGCCGCCGGCTGGCGCACGCAAGGGAGCACGAGCAGGGATGGGTAGCAACGCTGATTGTGTAAATTTACTACATATATATGCGGTTCGCAAGAAATTTTACTACGCGAAGGGCTTGTTCAAACATACGGCTGCCGCAAGGTCGGGCATTCCTGCACTGATAACCTTCGAGGGAAGCGAACGGAGCAGAGACTATTCAGCATACGTTCAAGCAGGCATGTTGTCGAATCGAATCGCCGACATGTTCCCTCATTTCTGGAGGACTCATCATGCAATCGATCCACCAAGCCGCGGCCGACCTGGCCGCCCTGTTGGCCGCTGCGAGCGGTAGCGCATTCGCCCAGGACGAGCACGCGCATGCGGGTTTTTGCGCGCCAACAACCAAGGCCACGCCCGTCCTGAGCACCAGCGATTTCGATGGCGACGGGACGGTGACGCGCAAAGACATCCGCCTGCTCAGGCAGCAGGTTCGGGCGGGCCAGTACATCGCCTTCTTCGACCGCAACGCCGATCATGTCCTCGACCGCAAGGATATCGCGATCGCGATGGCCGAAGCCGGGTCGCCGAGCACGCAACTCGACCGCCAGCTGGCCGCCGCCTATCGGGGATCAACAGCCTACCGCAACATCCGCACCGCCATCCGCGCCGGCTTCGTTCCGTGGACACCATCGTTCCACGGCCACGGCACCCATTGGGTCCAGCGTCCGGAGAAAGGGTCGCTGGGCTACGCCTTCGACCCTGGCGCGCCGGAAGGACTTAATTACGATGCCAGGGGCCACCTGTGGGCTGTGTTCTACTATTCCGGACCGTCGCCAACCCGCCTCAATGGAGAAAAATATCCGCCCGGGGACAGTTACGTGCCGAACCTGCACGCGTTTGACGAGGGATTTGCCGGCGACACCGACGTCTGGCACCATCACAACGGGGTTTGCTTCACGGGGCTGAACTATGAACATCCCACCCTGGATGCAAGCAAACTGACGTTCCGGCAGGGGCTGAGCCCGAAACAGTGCCTGCCGGCGAGCGCCATCGCAAAAGGCTTGCCGGTCGCCACCGATGTCAAATGGACGCCGCAATTGCACATGCTGCATGTCTGGCTCTACGAGTTGAATCGCTGCGGCACCTTTGCCGACGCGGATCCGGATCTGGCGCCGAATTCCCCGCTCCTGGAAAGCACCCTGCCGAAGGAGGGCGGCGATCCGCAGGCACCGAATCCGGCCTATCCGTTTGCCGGAGGCACCCTGTGCGCCTGGCTCGGCGAACTCGGTCAGACGCCGGCGTCCTGCGCACAGCGCAAGTGACGCGGCTTGGGACGACAGGCGCGAAAAATATCATCGATGCGGTGCGGCCGGCAGTTGCTTGCGGCCGGCCGCGATCGGCGCGCCATCAGGTCGCCATCATCCAGAGCATCGCTACAACCGCCAGCAGCATGACGGCCGTGGCGCTCCACCCCAACAGTTTCAGGCGCGGCCGGATCACGAACCTTCCCATGATGGCGCTGCGGCTGGCCATCAGCATCATGACTGCCATGATGGGCACCGAAATCACGCCATTGATGACGGCGCTCCAGTACAAGGCCTTGATCGGGTCGATCGAGGTAAACCCCAGGCCGATCCCGGCCAGGGTGGAAAAGGCGATGATGCCGTAAAATTTCTTCGCTTGCGACGCCTTTTTCTCCAGCCCCTTCTCCCACTGGAAGGCGCCGGCCATCGCGTAAGCCGCGGAACCCGCCAGGACCGGCACCGCCAGCAAGCCGGTGCCGATGATGCCGGCGCTGAACAAGGCGAACGCGAACTCGCCGGCCAGCGGGCGCAGCGCCGCCGCCGCCTGGGCCGAGGTGTCGATCGAGCTTGCGCCGTGCAGGTGCAAGGTCACCGCCGTGGTCAGGATAATGAAGAAAGCCACCAGGTTGGAAAAGCCCATGCCGATGGCCGTGTCGACCTTGATGCGATGAAAATTCGCACTGGCCTGTTCAGGAGCGTCGCGCAGGGGCTGCGACCAGGGGCATGCTTGCAATTCCTCGACTTCCTGCGAGGCCTGCCAAAAAAACAGATACGGGCTGATGGTGGTGCCGAACACCGCCACCATGGTGGTGACATAGCCCTGCGACCATTCCAGCTGCGGCATGACGCTTGCCTTGGCCACCGCCAGCCATGGCACCTGGACCGAAAACACCGTCGCTACATACGCGAGCAAGGCGAGCGTGAGCCATTTCAGGATGCGCACGTAGCGGGTGTAGGGGATGAACACTTGCAGCAGCAGCGAGACCACGCCGAACAGGGCGGCATACCAGTGCGCCGAGCCGCCGGCGATCAGGTTCATCGCCTCCCCCATCGCCGAGACGTCGGCGGCGATGTTGACGGTGTTGGCGGCCAGGAGCAAGGCAACCACCGCGTACACCAGCCCGACGGGAAAATGGGCGCGCAGATTGCCGGCCAGCCCCTTGCCGCTGACCCGTCCGATCTGCGCGCTGACGATCTGGATGCCCACCATGAGCGGATAGGTAAACAGGATCGTCCACAGCATGTGCAGGCCAAACTGCGCACCTGCTTGCGAGTAGGTGGCGATGCCGCTCGGGTCGTCGTCGGCGGCGCCCGTGATCAGGCCGGGGCCCAGTTTGTGAAGCCAGGAGCGGGGGGCAAGGCGCTTGGGCGCCGGCGGCGTTGGGGTGAGCGGATACGTCGACATCGGTGTCTCCAAAAGGCCGCCCGACAGGGGGCGGCGCGGTGTTCGCACAAGGGCTGCGGCCAGCGCCGGGACGGCAGCGGGCGCACCGCCGCATCGCGCACGGGCGATAGCGGGCAGCTTGCCGGGGCGCGCCAGGAAGGAGCGCACGGCAAGTGGACGCACGCACCGGAGGGGCGGGCGACGCAGCAAAAAATAAGGGGGATGGAGAGGGTGCGGCTTACAGCCTACCCAGGACGCCATCATCCGCATGAAGCAAGATGACGGCAGGGGAAGCTGCGTTATCTTGCCGGGGCGGTGCCAGGGAACTGGCAACAACAATCACTCGAACAAGTACCCATAAGGGATTCCAGAAAATGAAAACAGACGAACGATAAGGGAAAATGATTCGTTTAGTCAACTGAAAAAAACGGCTGCGGGGATGGGGCCGGACTCGATGGATGCTGGCGGCGCCAGCGCCCGCCTCACCCCAGCGGCAGCCGGATCGTAAACGTGGTCCCCTTGTCCTTGCCCGCGCTGGCCACCGACAAGCTGCCCTCGTGCAGTTCCACCAGATGGCGCGCGATGTACAGGCCCAGTCCCAGCCCGGCCGCATTGGCATGGCGCTGCAAATTGAACGCCCCGAATACATGCGGCAGGTCGTCCGCGGCGATCCCCTGGCCGGAATCGGACACCGCGATCTCCACCTGCTCGGCGCCCTGGCTGATGTCGATCCGGATCGTCCCGCCGCGCGGCGTGAACTTGATCGCGTTGAACAGCAGATTCCACAGCACCTGCTGCAAGCGCCGTCCATCGGCCTCCAGATGCACCTGGTCGCCATGATCGGGTGGCGTCACCGCCAGCACGATGTGCTTCTCGCTGGCGTTGCCTTCCACCGTCGACAGCGCGTCGCGCAGCACCTGTCCCAGCACCACCGGCGTGCGCGTGATCGACATCTGTCCGGTCAAGGTGCGCGCCGCGTCGATCAGGTCATCGATCATGGCCGCTTCCTGGCCGATGTGCACGCGCATCGCCGTCAGGCCGGCCTCCACCTTCGACGGCAGGTCCGGCACCGTCTTGAGCAGCACCTCGATGCGCATCGACAGCGCCGACAGCGGCGTGCGCATCTCGTGCGACACCGTGGCCAGGAACAGGTCGCGCGCGCGATTGACGCGGTTGAGTTCTCCAATGGTTTCGCGCTGGCGGTCGATCGACCCGGCCAGGGTTTGCAGCAGCGCGCCGTAGGTCGCCAGGCGCGCTTCCGACACCGGCGACTCGAGCCGCACTTCGCTCCACAGCGCATTGCCCGACACGCCCACGGCCGCGCCGATGCGCTCGCAGGCCATGGGCGAGCTGAAATCGTTGAAGCGCCAGCCGTACACCAGCACCCCGTACACCTGGCCGAACTGGGTCAGCGCCAGGCTGCACACGCGCATGCCGTGAAAGCCGCCTTCCTCGGCGACGTCGCCCGCGAACACGCGCGCGGCGATGCGCTTTTCCAGCGCGGTGCCGGGACCGTCATCGCGCCACAAGACCGAGGTGGCCAGCATGCGCGCGGTGGACGACGCCACCAGCGGACCGACCTGGCGCCAGCCGCGCACGTCGTACAGCGACACCGTCAGGCCGCTGGCCTGGGAAAACTGGGTCAGCGGCGTGACCCATTCGTCCCAGTCGATGGCGGCGTCGCCGGCGATGGCCAAGTTGATCATGCCGGATTGTCGGTCGGCAGTTCGACCGAGTCGGGCAGGCGCGTTCCGTGCGCCACGGCGTCTTCGATGAGAGGACTCTGGCGCGACGGCGAGCGCGAAAGCAGGCCGTAATACGAGGAAAACGGCAACTGCGGCACCACGCCGGCCGGATCGGCATGTCCGCCTTCTTCGTCGAGCAGCTGCAAGCCGCCTTCGGCGATCACGTATTCGCGCGTGATCTGGCGATTGCGGCTGCCGCGCACCTTGGGCACGGCGATGGCGCGCCGCAGCACGGTGGAGATCTCGACGTAGTTGAGCAAGATGATGTTGTCGACCAGGTGCGAGCCCTTGAGTTCTTCGCTGATCTGCGAAATGCCGAGCAGCTCCGGACTTTCGTAATTGAAGAGGATGGTCGCCAGGCGGTTCTTGAAGAAGGTGGCCAGGGCGTACAGGTAGTCCGCCACCTCGGAAGGGCTGGTCATTTCGTACACCGCGCACGAATCGAACACCACGCAGTCGATGTGTTTTTCCTCGACCAGCTTGATGATGCGGTCGAAGTGGATATCGAGTTCGAGTTCGAGTGGCGACTCGTAGTGGATGAACAGGTCGCCGCTGTCCATCAGCGCGGCCAGGTCGAAACCGAGCGTGGTGGCGTTGCGCACCAGCTGGCGCGGGTGTTCATCCAGGCTGACCAGCAAGGTCTTGTGGCCGGTGCTGACGGCCGCCGTGAGGAACTGCACGCTGAACACGGTCTTGCCGGTACCGGAGATCCCGCTGACCATGGTGACCGAGCCGGCGTACAGGCCGCCGTCCATCATGTCGTCGATGGCCTTGGAGCCGGTCGAGACGCGCTGGTCGGACGTTTGCTGGTCGGTCGAGTTGACGGGACGCGACTGGGCGCGGCGGTAGACGTGGACCCCGCGTCCGCCTTCGATGCGCATGGTATGGCTGCCGGCGATGAAGTCCTGGCCGCGCGACTTGAGCACCGTCAGGCGCCGGTGGACGCGCCGCCGGTGCTCTTCGCGCGTGAGCGAGATGATGGTGTCGAACACGAAGCGCTCGTGCGACGGAACGGAGCCGAGGCTTTCGTCGCGTTCGGCCGTGACCATGGTGGTCACGCCCATGCGCGCCAGGCCTTCGATCAGCAGGTGAACGTCTTCGCGGAACGGCTTGTCGTGCACTTCCGCGTACAGGCGCATGGGGGTCAGGCCGTCGATCAGCAGGCGCTTGGCGCCGATCGAGCGGAGGGCGTCGGCAAAGGCGCCGTCGGCATTGCGGAATTCGCTCAGCAGCACGGCGGGACTGGTCTGGATCACCTTGATCTTGCCGGCGTCGATCAGGCCTTGCAGATCCCAGTTGAAGCCGGCGGCGTCGCGCAGCAGCTTGGCCGTATCGAGCTCGAACGACACGATCGCCCCGGGCTCGTCGTACAGCGCGGCGCCGGCATAAATGTAGCCGAGGCCGAGCGTGGTCTTGCCGGTGCCGGGCGCGCCTTCGACGATCAGGTTGTTCCCGCGCGGGATACCGCCGAGCAGTACTTCGTCCAGTCCGGTGATGCCTGTTTTGACCAGCATGTTCAATTCTCTCTTCGACGTGTTTTGTGCATTCTTAATTGCACGCTAGTTTATCACTCGGCATTGAATCATTTGGTCCAGCGCGGCATTTTGCCGTGCGACGTTGTTCGCAGGTATATTACTCAACAGAATCGATGCCATTGGGAAGTGCATCGATCACCCGAAAGCGACTAACTCAATAGGATGGCTATGAAATACTTGGTGATTGCAGCGTTTTTTTGCGCCGGACCGGCGTGTGCGGGCGGGTTGGAGGACATGAAGGCGGCGCTGGCGCTGTTGCAGGGGCAGGGCACGCTGCGCGCGGCGTACGAGGTGCGCGAAACGCTCACGGAATTCGATGCCAAGCCGCTCAAGGGGCCGGAAACGGTGATGGCGGCGGCGCAGGTGGTGGACGATCCGGCCGGGCTGGAGATCCGCTGGGACCGTGGACTGCTCAAGCGCGCGGCGGACGAGGCGAGCGTGGCGAAAGGGGCCAAGCGCAAGGAGGCGTTGTCGCAGCTGCTGGCATCGAGTTCCGCGCCGCGCCTGGCGGTGGCGGTGAATTATGCGCCGCGCTTGTTGCAGTCGCTGGCGATCAGCCAGTTCAAGTCGGAGCGCGCCGATACCTACCAAGGCAAGCCGGCCAGGCTGGTGGAGTTGGTGATGACGCCCCAGGAAGAGATGAACCAGAACGTCAGCATCAAGAACAACACCATCGAAGCGCGCTTCTGGCTAGGGCCGGACGGGGTGCCGCTGGCGGCGGTGACGAATCACACGATCAAGGCCAAGCTCATGGTGTTCTTGTCGTACGAGAAGACCACGAAGGAAGAGTTCACGTTCGGGGTGGTGAACAACCGGCTGGTGGTGCTCAAGCGCGAGATGCAGGGGAAGGAGAAGGGGCCGGGGACGGAGAACGAGTTCAAGTATTTGTATACGATGACGCCGAAGTTGTAGCGGCCGTAGTCCCCAGTGGCGTCGTCCCCATAGCCACCGTCGTTGCCGTAACCACGGTCGTTCCCGCGCAGGCGGGAACGCATGCGTTCCCGCCAAGTTCGTGCTGTAGTTGCGAGCGCTGAGAAACTTGGGTCCCCGCCTCTCCAGGAACTAGTCTTTGCCGCTAATTTGAGCAGCTTTGCGACTCCAAACCTCGAAACCGTCGCTCCCGCGCAGGCGGAAACGCATGCGTTTCCCCCATAGCACCGTCGATATACGAATGTGCTATGGATTCCCGCCTGCGCGCACTGTCGTCCGGAATAATTTTCTTGACGCGCTCACGAGAAGAGGCATCCTTGAATTTCTGCGAATTCGTGCGCCGCTTGTCGTCGTCGGCGATCATGTAAATCTTCGGTGTCCGTACGTTGAAATAGGGTTGCGCGGACGAAGCAAAGGCAATCCCACAGGGTCCGTTTCACACGGTTGGACTCGTTGAACAGTGCAACCAACAAATAACTGATGAGAGCGGTAAGTATCTGAATCCGGACCGCGTTTTCAGATCGTCCGAGGAACTGCTTGATCTTGAGGTGCTGCTTGATCCATTTGAAGAACAGCTCGATTGCCCAGCGCTTTTTGTAGTGCTGGGCAATTTCCATGGCACTACTGTCGAAGTCGTTAGTAGCCAGAACGATGGGCGTATCTTTGTTCGGCCGCGCCACGATGACACGGCGCAAAGGCTTCCCAAAGTAGAGATTGATCCGTTTTCCGCCGAGCCGTTTGTGCTTGAAAGTAACGATTTCGTCGCTGAGCACGATGTGCGCATCATCAGCAGGGATGTCCGATTTCTGCAGGACGTTGACAGCGGCGTTGTTCTTGAAACGAGTAACAAAGCGCGCGTTGGCCTCGTCAATGGATTTCCACCAATTGAAATCGCAATAGCCCTTGTCAAATACATAGAGCGCGTTCGCTTCGAGCGGTACGTCAACTGCCCGTTCAACGTCATTGACGTTGGGGTGGCTAATGTCGTGCCAGACAGGGATTGCATCATGGGCATCATACAAAACGTGCAGCTTCAAGCCTTGCGTATTGCGAGTGCTATTCTCGGGCGTCCACCTCTCAAACTCCCGTCCCTTCAACGTCAACGAGGTGGAGTCAAGCAAATACATCAGATCATTGCTTTGCTGGCGCAGCTTACGCGACACCTTCCCCATCAACCAGGCAGCGGTATCACTAAACACCGTGTCAGATCGATTCTCATTGGCGTCAGCCAAGGTGGAGCGCTTGATCGCTGACGTACCAAGATGGTAGTGATGCGCGACATGACTGTTGAAGCCAGTCTCCAGTGGTCGCAACCCCTTCGCCTCACTGATCTGCGCGTAGAGCATGGCAATGAGATGATCCCAATGCCCGAACTTCTTGCAATATTTGTCGGCATTGTGCCGTTCGACTAGTTGAGCGAAGGTTCCTCGCGGGAGCCCCTTCATTAAACGCTGAAAAGTAGTTATGCTGAACATGTTGCAGGTTTGGTTTTTAAGTTGGCAAACAGAGGTTAACCCTCGTAAACCAATACCTGCAACCCTTTTAACGTTGTCAACCCACTTTATTCCGGACAGCAGTGCGCCTGCGCGGGAAGTCATTTCTGCCAATGGCAGGAATGACGGAGCTTAGGTTAGCGCCATTTGGAAGCGCCCTCGCACTTTGCACAGTTCCAAGAGATTTGAGGAGTTTCATAGAAACTGGGACCTGCGCGGGAAGTCGTTTCTGCCAATGGCAGGAACGACGGTTTTTAAGCTAACGTGAAAGCGTAGGTCATGGCTGGTACGCGTATTCCTCGCGCCCCGCCACATCCACCCGCAGCGACAACACGTGTCCATTTAACGGATAGCTTTCGCGCTCCGCTTCCGGCCGTCCGTGGCTGGCGCTGGTCACATACAAGGTGCGCAGATCGTCGCCGCCGAACGCGATCATGGTCGGGCACTTGACCGGCAGCTTCACTTCGCGCAGCAGCTCGCCCGACGCGGCAAAGCGCAGCAGCCGCGCCCCTTCGAACATGGCGCACCAGTAGGCGCCTTCGCTGTCGACCGCCGCGCCATCGGGCCGGCCGCCGTAGTCGTCCGCCTTTTTATCGGCCGAAAACAGCTGGAAGGTCTCGCGCGCCTTGGCCTCTCCGCTGGCCGCATCGAAGCGATAGCGATCGATCCGGTGGGCGGCGGTGTCGGCGTGATACATCGCCTGCCCGTCCGGCGTGAAACCGAGTCCGTTGGAATTCATCATTCCGCCCGACCATTTGAGGCTGACGACGCCTTTCTCCAGGCAGAACATCTGCGCCGCCTGCTGGTCGCGCGGTTCGTAAATGGTGCCGACCCAGAAGCGCCCGGCCGGATCGACCCGGCCATCGTTAAAGCGGGTGGTGGCGGTGTCGTACGGCGCGGCGGCGATGTCCGTGATGTCGTTGCTGGCCGTGTCGAGGTGCACGAAGCCGGCGCGGGTGGCCACCACCAGGCCGCCGCCGGCGTGGATGGCCAGCGCCGCCGGCTCGCTCGCCATGCGCCACGAGCGGTGCGCGCCGCTGCCCGGGTGCAGCGCATGCACCGTGAAGCCACCGATATCGACCCAGTACAAGGTCTGTTCGCCGGCATGCCAGAGCGGGCATTCGCCCACCAGCATCGGGGTGTCGTGGACGACGGTAAAGGTGTCGGTATCCATCACACCGCCGCCCTGGCCATGGCGATCAGGCCGTTGGTCGAACTGTCGTGCAATTCCGGCTGCGGCTCGCCCGTCAGTTCGGCCTCGATCTTCTTGGCCAGCACCTTGCCCAGTTCGACGCCCCACTGATCGAAGCTGTTCACGTCCCAGATCACGCCCTGCACGAAGGTCTTGTGCTCGTACAGCGCGATCAGGGCGCCCAAGGTGTACGGCTTGAGGTACTCCATCAGGATCGTATTGCTCGGGCGGTTGCCGGGGAAGGTCTTGTGCGGCGCCAGCGCTTCGATTTCGGCCAGCGACAGTCCCTGCGACTGCAGGTCGACGCGCACCTCGTCGATGGTTTTGCCACGCATGAACGCTTCCGACTGGGCGAAGCAGTTGGCCAGCAGCGCGGCGTGGTGGTTTTCCAGTTCGTGCGCGGGACGCAGCGCGGCGATGAAGTCGATCGGCGTAACGTCGCTGCCCTGGTGCAGCAGCTGGAAGTAGGCGTGCTGGCCGTTGGTGCCGCAGTCGCCCCAGATCACCGGGCAGGTCGGCGTGTCGACCGGCTGGCCGCCCTTGGTCACGCGCTTGCCGTTGCTTTCCATGTCGAGCTGCTGCAGATAAGCCGGGAAGCGGTTCAGGTCCTGGTGATACGGCGCGATCGACACCGAGGCGCAGCCGAGGAACTGGCGGTTCCAGAAGCCCACCAGCGCCAGCAGCACCGGCATGTTGGACGCCAAAGGCGCCTGCTGGAAGTGCTGGTCCATCGCATGGGCGCCGGCCAGCAGGTCGCTGAAGTGGCCGAAACCGACGCACAGCGCCACCGACAGACCGATCGCCGACCATACCGAATAGCGTCCGCCGACCCAGTCCCAGAACGGGAACATGTTGGCCGGGTCGATGCCGAAGGTCTTGATCGCTTCCGTGTTGGTCGAGACGGCGACGAAGTGGCGCGCCAGCGCGTCTTCGGGCGCATGTTGCAGGAACCAGGCGCGTGCCGTCTGCGCGTTCATCATCGTCTCGGTGGTGGTGAAGGTCTTGGAGGCGATGATGAACAGGGTCGTTTCGGGATTGACCTTGCCGAGCGCGGCGTCCATGTCGTGGCCGTCGACGTTGGAGACGAAGTGCATGGTCAGGCGCGGATGCGCGTACTGGCGCAGCGCCAGGCAGACCATTTTCGGTCCCAGGTCCGAGCCGCCGATGCCGATATTGACGATGTCGGTGATCGGTTTGCCGCTGTGCCCAAGCCAGGTACCGGCGCGCACGGCGTCGGTAAAGATGCGGACCCGGTCGAGCACCGCGTGGACGTCGGCGTTGACGTCCTGGCCGTCGACCACGAGCGCGGTGCCGCGCGGGGCGCGCAGGGCGGTATGCAACACCGCGCGCCGCTCGGTCAGGTTGATGCGCTCGCCGGCGAACATGGCGTCGCGCTGGGTTTCGACGCCGCGCTCCTGCGCCAGGTCGACCAGCAGTTCAAGCGTGCGCCCGTCAAGTCGGTTTTTTGAATAGTCTAGGAACAAACCCGCCGCGTCGACAGTCAGTTTGGGGAAGCGTTGCGGGTCGGCGGCGAACAGGCCGCGCAATTGCCAGTCTTCGGCTTCGATCGCGTGCGTTTCGAGGGCCTGGAAGCTGGCGGTGGAGGTAAGGGCAGGCTGGCGCATTGGTGCTCGCTGTTCGGTTGGTTAGAATCGGGTGCCGGCCGCGCGGCCAGCGCATCGAAGAAGATTATCGAATAATACAGAAATTCACGTAAATTCACTACAAAAAATTGACGGCCACGAGCGGTGGCGACGCCGCATAATGGATGTTCCCGGGTCGCTTTATCGGCTGTGAAGTGCCAATTGACGATTGAATTGAGTAAGCCGGACGAGCAGAATGTACGGTATTTGCCAATTTTGTAGTAAAATTTCACGAAATAAATTCATAAGGAACGACCATGGCGTTGCATCCCGTAGTTGAATCGGTCACCAAGCGCATCATCGAACGCAGCCGTCCTTCGCGCGCGGCGTATCTGGCGCACCTCGACGCGGCCCGCGTCGACGGCCCGCAGCGCGGCGCGCTGTCGTGTACCAACCTGGCGCACGGCTTTGCCGCCTTCCCCGCTAACGACAAGCTGCTGCTCAAGCAGGTGAAGAAGCCGTCGGTGGCGATCGTCTCGGCGTACAACGACATGCTGTCGGCGCACCAGCCGTTCGAGCACTTCCCGGCCATTATCAAGGATGCGGTGCGCGAGGTCGGCGCGGTGGCGCAGTTCGCCGGCGGCGTGCCCGCCATGTGCGATGGCGTCACGCAAGGCCAGCCGGGCATGGAATTGTCGCTGTTTTCGCGCGACGCCATCGCCATGGCGACCGCGATCGCGCTGTCGCACAATATGTTCGATTCGGCCGTGTACCTGGGTGTGTGCGACAAGATCGTGCCGGGCCTGTTGATCGGCGCGCTGCACTTCGGCCACCTGCCGGCGGTGTTCGTGCCGGCCGGGCCGATGACGACCGGGATGTCGAACAAGGAAAAGGCGCGCATCCGCCAGCTGTACGCGCAGGGCAAGGCCACGCGCGAGGAACTGCTCGAATGCGAGTCGCAGTCGTATCACGGCGCCGGCACCTGCACCTTCTACGGTACCGCCAACAGCAACCAGATGCTGATGGAGATCATGGGCCTGCACATGCCGGGCGCCGCCTTCATCACCCCGGGCACGGCGCTGCGCGACGGCCTTACGCGCGCCGCAGCGCAGCGCGCGGTCGCCATTTCGCAGCAGGGCGGCAGCTACACGCCGGTCGGCCAGATCGTCGATGAAAAATGCATCGTCAACGCGGTGGTGGGCTTGCTGGCCACCGGCGGCTCGACCAACCACACCCTGCACCTGGTGGCGATCGCCAAGGCGGCCGGCATCGTGATCGACTGGAACGATTTCAACGAACTGTCGGCCATCGTGCCGATGCTCACCCGGATCTACCCGAACGGCGACGCTGACGTGAACCACTTCCAGGCCGCCGGCGGCCCCGGTTTCGTGATCCGTGAACTGCTCGACGCGGGCCTGTTGCACGACGACGTGACCACCATCCTGGGCAAGGGCTTGCGCGCGCACTGCTTTGAACCGTTCCTTGATGGCGAGAAGGCGATCTGGAAGGAACTGCCCGCGCTCACCGGTGACGACAGCGTGCTGCGGCCTGCGTCGGCGCCGTTTGCGCGCGACGGCGGCATGATCCTGGTGGCCGGTAACCTGGGCCGCGCGGTGATGAAAATCTCGGCGGTCAAGGAAGAACACCGCATCGTCGAGGCGCCGGCGCTGACCTTCAATTCGCAGGAAGACTTCATGCACGCCTACACGGCGGGCAAGCTCGATCGCGACTTCGTGGCCGTGCTGCGCTTCCAAGGGCCGCGCGCCAACGGCATGCCGGAACTGCACGCGCTCACGCCGGCCTTGGCCAACCTGCAGGATGCCGGGCGCCATGTGGCGCTGGTGACCGACGGGCGCATGTCGGGCGCGTCGGGCAAGGTGCCGGCGGCGATCCACGTATCACCTGAGATCCTGGCGGGCGGCCCGCTGGGCCTCGTGCGCGATGGCGACATCATCCGCCTCGACGCCACCACCGGCACCCTGGAAGCGCTGGTGCCGGCCGCCGTGTGGGCCGCGCGTTCGCAGGCCACGGCCGACCTGTCGTCCAGCCATATCGGCATGGGCCGTGAATTGTTTACGATGTTCCGCAATGCGATCAGCGAAGCGGAGAAGGGTGCCACCACCTTCCCGCTGCCGTCGCCGATTCCCACCACCGTGTCGCTGCACGACACCGCCGACATTGGCGACACCGTGCCCGGCTCCGACGAAGACTTTTTGATCAAGAACCCAAAATGACCATGACCCTACTCGACATCATGCGCTCGGCGAGCGTGATTCCCGTGATTGCCATCGACGATCCAGAGCACGCGGTGCCGCTGGCAAAGGCGCTCGTTGCGGGCGGCATCCGCGTGCTCGAAGTGACCTTGCGCACCGCGCACGGCCTGGGCGCGATCCGCGCGATGGCGCAGGTGGAAGGCGCGATTGTCGGCGTCGGCACCCTGACGCAGGCCGACGAATTCGCGGCGGCGCGCGATGCGGGCGCGGTGTTCGGCGTTTCGCCGGGCCTGACCCCGGCCTTGATCGAGGCGTCGCGCAAGAGCGGCCTGCCGCTGCTGCCTGGTGTGATGACACCGTCGGAAGTGATGGCCGCGCGCGAAGCGGGCTTCCGCCAGCTCAAGCTGTTCCCGGCGGTGCCGGCGGGCGGCGTGGGCATGCTCAATGCAATCGGTGGCCCGCTGCCGGACGTGACGTTCTGCCCGACCGGCGGCATCTCGATCGAGACCGCGCCGCAGTTTTTGGCGTGTAAGAACGTGGCCTGCGTGGGCGGTTCCTGGCTCACGCCGAAGGATGCAATCCTGGCCGGCGACTGGGCCCGCATCACCGAGCTGGCCAGAGCCGCTTCCGCGCTGCGCTAAGGCTTGGCTGCCGTGCGGGCGCGCTGGTGCGGCAAACCGGGACGTCCCATGACGACCGGCGAAATTGCGATGGCGTCGGCGCTGTTCGGCGATGCCATCGATTATGTGCAGGTACAGGTGCACGCGCGCCGCTACCTGCCGTTCGGGCTGCAGCCGAAGAGCTGCGCCATGACGCCCAACGGGACCATCTACTTCGCCCCATCCTGCTGCCTGCCCGACTTCTCGGCCGGCAGCGCGCATGCGCGTCACTAATGAATCAGCCGCGGCCCCGCGTTGCGAGGACGTGTTTCAAATCGATTTCGTAGAGAACCGCGTCGTCTAAAACGTAGAGTACCGCGCCCCTCCCAATCGTTTTGAGAGGCTTCACAGCGACGCCGTCGTCACCGATCAGTTCGAATTCTCCTATCACCATTGAAGTGCCATCCGGGTCAAGGCGAACAAGCGTGAACGAGTCGCGCTTGTCGTAGCCACCGGCAAATAGAACGTGTGCACCGGCGATGGCGAATGCATTGCTACCCGAGACGGAGACGTTCCACGTCGAGGCGATGCGCTTCTTGTGTAAATGGACGAGCGGAAAATTCGTGTAGTAGCAGCACCATACATCGTCTGCGCTCGCCACGTTCAGCGCATAGCAATCGATGATCCGGTCTACTGGCCAGACAGGGTCGTACTCGTACACTTTTTCACCCAGTTCATTCCAGGCGACCAAACCGGCGGCGCCCACTGGAACGGGCCATCCGTAGTTTCCTAAAACTCCTTCGTCGAAGTAGGAAGCCCAGATTTCGCCATGCCTGGTCGTTTGGATGGTTTCAAGACCATCGCCGAGTAGAAACTCTCTAAGGAAGGAACCGTCTCGCGAATAGACGCGCGCATTCAGGTCGACATCATCTTCCCGCCTGTACTCCGAGCGCGAACACGCTAGAAGGAGGTCGTTTCCCAGTGGCTGGATAGTGTGAATGTTGAACCGCTCACCGTGAATGGGAAGATCGAGTTCGAGTTCGCCCTGGCGGAAGACCAGGACACGGTAACGCTGCGGCGAATCCGGAATGATTTTCGCGAAGGATGCGAATGCGTTATCCTTTGTACGGTGGTCCAGCGTGTCAAGGGCGAGAAGGACGTACACATCTCCGCCCGGCCCTACGTTGAATGTGATGAAGGTATATTTACCAATCGCTTCCTTCAGTGTGTACGAGAGGGTCGGGAGAAGGACTTTTTTCATGTATTGGGAAGGGATGGATTCCGGCTTCTGGCTAAGCGCATCGGTTGCGCGGTGAATGCAGGAGTAGTGTTCAGCCTTTCATAGTAGCTCAGTATCCGCAAAACCCAACAATGGACACAATGCTTTCTCAGCACCGTGGGTCGCACCGTTACCGAACACTCACCGCAGGCGAAATCGCGATGGCATCCCTGCTGTTCCGGGATGCCATCGACTACCGGCGCGTGCGCATCCACAGCCGGCGCTATATGCCCTTCCAGCCGAGTAACTGCGCGATGACGCCGAACGGCCACCTGTACTTTCATGCGTCCTGCTTCCTCGACGACTACGCTCACGCATCCGTCAGTAACCGGCATTGGTTCCTTCATGAAATGGCGCATGTATGGCAGCATCAACTGGGATACGCGGTGCGCCTGCGGGGCGCGGTGCGCATCGGGCTGTCGTACGACTACGATCTTGCACCGGGCAAGACACTGGCGGACTTCAACATGGAGGCGCAGGGCGATCTGCTGGCCGATTACTTCGCACTCAGGCACCTGAGTTCAGCGGTATCGATGCGCCAGCAGCGCTACGCAGACAGCCTGCCACTGTATGAAGAGGTACTGGCTGGCTTTCTCGCTGATCCGGCCAGCGTGGCGAATCTGCCGCGCGATTATGGCCGCTGCGTGCTGCATTTGAAGCGACTGGCAAGACGCAAGGTCTAGTCCCGAATCTGAGGGGCTTCATCGTGCGTTCATCGGTAGGGCAGCGTAGCGGGCATCTGCCCGGACAGCATGGCGGCTTGTAAGACAAATACCTTGACGCTGCGTCAAGTCCCACACGGCGTTACCGTATGTGCTGAGTCAACACTGCGCGAAGCCAGCCCTCTACTCTTGATGTTTATTTACCGCATCTTTTCCCGAGGGGTGTTTCATGCGGCCCAGCCTGCAGATCCTGTGTAGTTTCGTCGCGCTGACGTTCAGCGCGGGCGCCTGCGCCACCCCCCACATTGGCGAACTCGATGTCCGGCAAGGCACTGGTGGCGTACCCTGCTTTACGGTCTTCCAGAAGGATGAGCTCCTGTTCGGCTCGCCGGAATTCCGTTCAATCGGCGTGACCGATGTGACGGCTGGCGGGCACACGCTCATGTGGGCGATGGCGATCCCGCCGGAGCGGGCGTTTCCGGTGACGTTTCGTTTGTGCATACCGTACGCGGGCCGGTTGCCGGTCTTGCCGAAAACCTCAGCCTTGCCGCTGCTGCCGGGCAAAGTCTACGAAGTGTTGATCGATATCAAGCCCCCCATGCTAGCCACGGCGCCGCGCGCTTACCGCGCCAGGTTTTGCCTGAGCGGGAAGGCGGGCGGCGGGGTGCAGCTGCGCACGCTCAACAGCGGAGCAGTCGACGGCAAGGGCCGTCCAGGCTGCGGCGCCTAGGAATCCGAACCGGGCGTCGCCCGCCAAGGTCTTGTCACTGCGCAGTGCCAGCCTTAATTTAAAGAGATTTCGCTTTCCTCGCAACACCCTCTGCGCGCCTTCGCCGGGTTTCGTCACCTCTCTGCGCTCGCTCAACTCCGCCTTGCTTTCGTTCCTCTACTGTCGGTTGAAGATTCCAAGTGGAAATATCTTCAACCGACCAAAGTGGACTGGGACATGCCGACTATTTCCTCTTCTGATTGCTTGCAACACATGGTGAGCGAGCGCCAGCATGACCGCTTGTTGCGCTTGTCATTTCCCCACGATGACGGACCCCTTGCGCAGTTGCTCGTTAATCAGCTTCATGCGTCGGAAGGATTGTCCCGGCCATTCGAGTTTATCGCCGAACTGTTGTCGGACGATCCAGGCATCCCGCTCAAGGAAGTCCAGGGGAAGCTTATGTGCATCGCGCTGGTGCGCAAGGATGGCAGCTTGCGGTATTTTTCGGGGCGAGTATTTGGTTTTTCCCTGAAACGTGTCGATGGCGGCATTTCATTTTACGAAGCGCGCCTGGCGCCGTGGTTCAAGTATCTGAGCCTGCGCAAGGATAACTATCTGTTTCATTACACCACCCTGTATGAGCAGGCCCGGAGCATTTTCGGGGACTACGCGAACCTGGCCGATTGGGATTGGCGCGTGCAGGGGGCGAGCGGCGTGATGACGGATTGCTGCCAGTTCGACGAGACCGACAGCAATTTCCTGGAACGGCGTTGGGCGGCCGCCGGCATTTTCTATTGGTTCGAACACAGCGCCACTGGCCATACGCTCGTGTTATCCGACGATTCGTGTGCCGCTCCTCCGATTGACGGCGATCCGGAGATTGCCTTCCAGCGTCATGGCGGCGCGGTCGAGGAAGACGGCATCGGCGAATGGTCGCCGGGGCGGCAGGTCACGCAAGGCAGCATCGCGCTGGCATCGTACGACTTCAAGTCGCCGCAGCCTGCGCTGACGGCTTTGCCGACATGTCATCGGCAAGGCGAGGTGCTGCATGTGGAGTCTTACGAATACACGGGCGCGTTCGGCTTCAAGGATGGAGGGGACGCCCGCTCGGTGGCTCAAACCCGCATGGAGGCGCTGGAAGCGGCTGGCAAAAGCTTCAAGGGTGCCGGCAACAGCCGCCATGTCATGCCGGGCCGCTGGTTTCGTCTTACCGGTCATTTCGACCGGGGGGCGATGGAGGACGACGAGCAAGCCAGGGAATTTCTCATCGTCGAGGCGATTCACAGCGCGAGCAATAACTACCATGTGAGTTCGACCGCGCCGTCCCATTACGACAATGAACTGGTGTGCGTACGAAAAATCGTCCCCTGGCGCGCTCCCCGCAGCCATAACAGCAGCGAGACGAAAATTCACGGCATTCAGACGGCTACCGTGGTCGGCCCCGCCGGCGAAGAAATTCATACCGATATGTATGGCCGGGTACGCGTCCAGTTTCATTGGGACCGTGCCGGGGGCAATGACGAAAAGAGTTCGGCCTGGATCCGGGTCGCGACGCCTTGGGCGGGTGAAAATTTCGGGATGGTGTCGATTCCGCGCATCGGGACGGAAGTGCTGGTGCAGTTCATGGATGGCAATCCGGACCGGCCGATCATCACGGGCATGGTGCCGAACGCGAATACCCTGCCGCCGTGGGCGCTGCCGGCCAATAAAACCCAGAGCGGCATCCTGTCACGCTCGACACCAGGCGGCAGCTACGACAACGCGAATGCATTGCGCTTCGAGGACAAGAAGGGGCAGGAGCAGTTATGGCTGCATGCGGAGAAGGATCAGCTGACCGAAGTTGAGCATGACGAAGATAAATGGGTCGGCAATGACCGGCGCAAGACGGTCGACCGTGATGAGACTAGCCATATCAAGCGCGATCGGAGCGAAACGGTTGATCGGGATGAAGCGATCACGGTGCACAACAACCGCACGGAACGGGTCGACCGTGACGAGCGTATCAGCATCGGAGAGAACCGCAGCGAAGACGTCGGCATTGACGAGACGATCTCCATCGGTCGCCATCGCAGCGAAACCGTCGGCAAGAATGAAACGATCAGCGTTGGCTGCAACCGCAGCAAGACGGTTGCTAAAAACGAGATGGACAAGATCGGCAAAAACTGGTCGATCAATGTCGCGCGCATGAAGACCGAGACGATCGGCATGGCATCCATGCAGAACGTCGGCATGGGCCGGATCGATACGGTGGGCATGGCCTACAACCTGAATGTCGGGATGATCATGGCGACCGTGGTCGGGAAGAGCCAGACGACCAAGGTCGGAAAGGTCGTCTCGGTGTCCGCGGGTGACAGGATAGAACTGGTATGCGGTGGATCGAAATTCGTCATGACGCCGGACGCGATTTACCTTGAAAGCAAGGACATCCATATCAAGGCGAGCGGCAAGGTCCACGTCGATGGGCCGGGGGATGTGCTTCTCAATTCCGGTGGTGCCGCAAGCGCGCCGGGTGACGATGGGGAGAAGGCCACATGATGGCGGCCGTCTGCGTGGAGGAGGTGCCCGCCAGCGACGCCGGGCTATGCGCCACCATCCATAATCATCTCGCCGTACCGCACTTCTGGTTTCAGCAATCCGGGCCCGAAGGCGAACGTCTCGATGTTCTGGTAGTGCGCGCCACCTTCGACTTTACCGCGCAGGGCGAGCCCATGACCCTGGCCGCGGAACAGCATCCCATCGTCGCCGGTGATGTGTACGCCGGACCGGCAGCCGCCGATCCGCTGCGCGCGGTGATTCAGGAAGATGGCGATCTGGTGCCGTATAAACCCGGCACGGACATCCTCGTCAGCGGCCGCGCACTGGCGCCCGGCGGGGTGCCGCATACCCAATGGGTCGCGGGAATCCGCGTCGGCGGACTCAAAAAACTGTTACGCCTGCACGGGCCGCGCCAGTTTCGCAAGCGGGTCTTTGGCTGGCGCGTCGGGCCGGCGTCGCCTGTGGAATCTGTATGCCTTGATTACCGGCTGGCGTATGGCGGCTGCATTGACGTGGGCCCTCAATTCACCGGCGATGGTGAACCCGGCACGATCCGACATTGCGCCAATCCGGCGGGAATCGGCTGGTTGCCAAAGCCCGCCGATTACAAGCATCTTGGCCGCGCGGGGCGCGCCTTCGTAGCGCACTGGGTGACTAGCCAGAAGGTGCTCGATGCTCCGCAAATCGAAGCCGCGCTCGATCCGGTCACGCATCCATTCCAGCATGTGCCGCCCCAGGGATTGGGGGCGATTGCACGCTGGTGTGCGCCGCGGGTGAATTATCAGGGCGAGTACGACGCGCGCTGGCGTGCCACCCGCTATCCGCTGTTACCGGAAAATTTCGATGCCCGCTATTTTCAGAATGCCCCGGCCGATCTGGTGGCGACCCCGCATCTGCGCGGCGACGAAAGCGTGACGATGATCGGCCTGCTGGAGGAAAGAACCGACATGGCGCTGCCCGGGTGGATGCCCATTGTCGTGGCCAGGCTTGCCGGTGGGAGCGATGTGGTCAGCGTGCCGCTGCTCGATACCCTGCGTTTCGACCTGGACCGGCGCCAGGTGTCGATTGTCTGGCGCACTCATTTCGGGTACGACGACCCGGTGGTGGACATTGCGATTGCTTCCACCCGATCTCGTGTGGGGGGCGTGGGCGATGAGCCGGTAGTGCAACCATTGAGCGGGGTGGATGATGGGTCTGGTCCGACATATCGCGCATGCTGATGGCTGGCTCGTTGTCGCCACGGAGCCTGATTTGTGCCAGGTGGGCAAATGCGTGGTGGCGTTCAGCAGCTTCGCACAGCTCGATTACAAGCACGCGGCGTCGCCGGATGTAAAAGCGCGGGGCACGCCGGTCTACCGCGTCGGCGATCTCTTCAAGAACACGCAAGCGAATGCGGGCGCGCATATTGTGTCCGGCACCTCGCTGTCCACGGGCTATGTCCAGATCCTGGAGGGCCATTCCAACGTCAAGGTCAACGGGATTGCTGTCGCGCGTCACGACAGCGCTTGCCGTATCAATTGCGACAGCGCGGGCATGGGCGGCGCGCGCGGGCAGGTCGTGACGATGACGAAAACCGTCGCGTCGCCAGCGGCGAAAGGCGCCGCTGCGCCGGCCGGCGCTCCAGCGCGTATCAGCAAGAAATTGCTGGCGCTCAAAGCGCTGCGGGAGAAGGTGATTGCAGGACGCCTGGATTTCGATGCGTTCGACGAGTTCGTCGATTTTGACAGGACCAATTCTGTGTTGGATGGCTGGATCGGCAAGATCCAGGGGACACCAGGAACGGTCGGTGATTGGGATGCGCAGCTCGGACGCGGTTTGCTCGGCGGTGCGAAGGACCTTGCCTTTGGCTTAAGCGAACTTTTCTACGAAGGGATGAAGGGTGTCCCCAAGCTGGTGCGCAGATTTAGCACGGTGGATGGCCAGCTGCTCGCGGCGCTTGATGAGCAGATACTTCTCGAAGAAATTAGTCTTGGCAATGTCAATACGACGAGTATCGCGCAGGATGCAGGGAAGTTTGCACAAGCCGTGGCCCGGCCTGTGACCAATCCATGGACGAAGGGGCAGTACGTTGAATCGATATCGCGGGGTGGGTTCGAGGTAATCACGTTCGGGTTTGGCTTGCTTAAAGCTGGACGTGCTGCGAAAGCGAAAAAGCTGTTGGATGCGGCTAAGGCCAAGGATGCGGCGGCAGGCGCTACGGCTGCCAGTGCTTCAGCTGCCAAAGGAGCAATCACACCGGCTTCAACAGGTGCACCGGCAGCTCGTGGAGGCGTCTATATTTCGCATGCTCCAAAGAGAGCGCGTCCGCCACCGAACGGATTTAGCGGGCCAGATGGCTACAGGACTTACGGGATTGTAGATAGCCCTCTGAAAAGTCCTGAAGGACGTAGGGTCGTCGAGTCGTACGCATCTCAAGGGTTCACGCCCGTGGAGGCGGCAGATAAAGCATCCAACTTGATGGCCAGTGGATCTAACCTACCTAAAGCAGTTGACTTGGTCGCGGGTGATTCCTTATATAAATTAGTGCCAGAGGGGGATATCCCAGGAAAATATTCAGCGTTCTTTGCTACAAAGGACGAAATTTCATCTTTGAAAGGGATGAGCTATGATCAAATTTCAGATCGTATCGGAATTCCTTTGGAAAGCCAGCAAACTCTACGCTTCGACGTTCATGAGGTTACAGCAAATAAGGCGATCACGGTATTTGAGTCGACGATTGCTCGGACTTCACAAAATGGGTATTTTCAACCAGGCGGAGGGATTCAGACACTGATCACCGACCGGAGTGCGTTTACGGCTCCCGTTTTAATTGGAAAATTACCATGAACATGACAAAGAGACGACTTGTTAAATTGATGGGAAACACTGGATTCTATGCGGAAGTAGACATTGTTAAACTCAAACGCCTTGCAATGGAATTGCTGAATTACATACAGATCAACATCAGCCAAGATGACGATGAGTATGAGATATGGAAGTGGGTGGTTCCCATGTGCAAGGCAGTTCTCGACGGTACTATTCAACTGCCTGTACCGTTTGTGGATTTGCCGCTTAATTATCCGATGCGTGAAGGGCTTTTACCTCCAGATTTCCAGAAAAAATTTTCGGAGTTTAGGGTTGCGGCATGTGCAATGATACTAAAATTCTCTGAGAAAATCATGATCGACGGTGTTGCGTATATGTACGCAGATTTTGAAGAATGAACTCGACTTGACAAGATATGCGTATGCCGATTTTGAGGAGTGAGCGCAGCACTGATACTCATTGATAGCGCAGGGGAAAAGCCGGCAGTCAAACCGCGCCGGTACATGACGACCGTAATTACTTCTGCCGGAAGTACTCAAACTCCACCAGCGCATCATCCGGCCAGCTCGCGTCGTGCAGCGGTACTACGTACGTCATTCCGTCCGGGCCAACGGCCCCGGCCGGGGCAGTCACGTTGCGCTCGCCCGCCACCATGCGATAGCCCGCCAGCGCGTGCTTGCTGTCGAAAGAGTCCAGCCCGGCAACAAACGCCCTGTACGTCTTGAAATCGGGATCGCGCAGCACGTTGACCTGCACCGTGTCAACTTCCTTGACAGCTCCAGCCTCCTGGGCGGGAGCGATGCCGGCCGCGAGCATCATGGCAATCAGGAATGGGAATTTCATCAAGTCTATTCGTAACGCAAACAATCGACCGGCAGCAGCCTGGACGCACGCCGTGCCGGGTAAAAACCAAAGAACACCCCCACCAGGCTGGAAAAGCCGCAGGCCACGATCACCGCGGACAAGGTGATCACCACCTCGAACTTGCCGATAGCGGTGATCGCCGCCGCCAGTCCCACGGCAATCGCAATGCCGATGACGCCGCCAGCGAGGCATATCACCACCGCCTCGGTCAGAAACTGCAGCAGCACATCGCGCGGCTTGGCCCCGATCGCCATGCGGATGCCAATCTCGCGCGTGCGTTCGGTCACCGACACCAGCATGATGTTCATGATCCCGATACCGCCCACCACCAGCGAAATGGCGCCGATCACGCCGAGCAGGGCGGCAATGCCGGCACTGATCTTGCCGGCCGTCTCCGCGAACGAGGCCAGGTTGTCGATGCGGAAGTCGTCCGGCTCCTCGAACTTGATGTGATGGCGGTCGCGCATGGTTTCGTTGATGTCTTCGATGGCATCGAGCAAGTTGCCGTCCGATCTGCCCTGCGCCACGACGTAATGCACATTGTCGGGGAAGGGGTTGCGGATCAGGTGGGCGCGGGCGGCGGTGATCGGCACCAGCACCAGTTCCGACAAGTCCGGCCCGTCGACCTGCTTGCCTTCGCCATGCAGCACGCCAACGACCTGGAAGGCGACGTTTTCGATGCGGATATATTTGCCGAGCGGGTCCATCTTGTAGAAAAACTGGTCGGCGACCTTGTGTCCGATGATCACGCTGCGCGAGGCGGCGCGCACGTCCGCTTCGCTGAAAACGCTGCCCAGTTCCATCTTCCAGTTACGAATCTTGAACATCGCTGGCGTTACCCCATGCACGGTGTTGGACGCCGTTTCATTGCCAACCGCCAGCTTGAAGCCGCCCTGCAAGGCAGGCGCCGCGCCGGACAGGCTGGACAGCGAATTCAAGGCAGCCGCATCGGCCAGGGTCAATGCGGGAGCGGCGCCGGCGCGCAGGCGCTGGGCCGCGGCGCGGTTGCCGCCCGGCGAAATGAACAGCATATTGGTGCCCAGCGCTTCGAGTTCCTTGCCGATGAAGCGCTGCATGCTGTCGCCCAGGGCCAGCAACAGCACCACCGAGGTAATCCCGATGATGATGCCGAGCATGGTCAGCGCGGTGCGCAGGCGGTTCGCGCTCATCGAGCGGAACGCTTCGATCACGACCTGGAAAAAATTCATGGTGCGCCCCCGTGCGCCAGGATCTGCTGCTCGTGGCTGAGCGCCAGTTCGCGCAAGCCGTCGGCGGCCGGGCCGTCATACAGCACGCGCCCATCTTTCAGGCGCATCAGGCGCTTGCTGTAGGCGGCGATGTCGGGCTCGTGCGTGACCAGCAGGATCGTGATGCCGCGTTCCACATTCAATTGCTGGAAGGAGCGCATGATCTCGACGCTGGTCTGGGTGTCGAGGTTGCCGGTTGGCTCGTCGGCCAGGATCAGCGGTGGGTCGCCCACCAACGCGCGGGCAATGGCCACCCGTTGCTGCTGGCCGCCGGACAATTGATTCGGCGTGCGTTTGGCGTACTCGGCCAGGCCGACCCGGTCCAGTTCGACCAGCGCCTTGGCATGCGCTTTGGCGCGCGACACGCCGGCGTAGATCAGCGGCAAGGCCACGTTCTCGGCCACGCTCATGCGCTTGATCAGATTAAAGCTCTGGAACACGAAACCGATGGTCCGGTTGCGCACGGTCGCCAGTTCGGCACGCGAGAGGGTCAAGGTATCGATGCCGTTGAGCAGGTAAGTGCCGCCGGTGGCCTGGTCCAGGCAACCGAAGATATTCATCAGGGTCGACTTGCCCGAGCCGGATTGCCCCATCACGGCCAGAAAGTCGCCGCGTGGCACCAGCAGATCGATGCCGAACAGCACCTGGGTTTCCATGCTGCCTGAAAAATAGCTTTTCGTAACCTGGCGGATATCGATCAGCGGCGTGTCCTGCGCCGGCATCAGAACTCGCTCTTGGCGCTGGCGTTGGCGCGCGTGATGACTTTATCGCCTTTTTTCAGTTCGCCCGACAGCACTTCGGTGTAGCGGAAGTTGGACAGGCCGATCTTGATGTCGACCGGTTTGGCAGCGTTCTTTTCGTCGAGCTTGTAGACCTTGAAGATGCGCGCCGTTTCGCTCTTGCTGCGGAAGGTGATGTCGTCATCCTCGGCCGGCGGCGGCACTGCGGGCGGCGCCTTGCCGTCGGCCTTTTGTTTTTTCTGTTCCTTGTCCAGCTCTTCATCGCTGAGACGGAAACGCAGGGCGGCCGTGGGAATGCGCAGCACGTTGGGGCGGTTGCCGACCACCAGGCGCACCTGGGCTGTCATGCCGGGTTTCAGCAATTCTTCCTTGTTTTCCACATCGAGCACGACGTTGTAGGTGACCACGTTTTGCACCACGTTCGCGGCCAGGCGGAACTGGCGCATGCTGGCCGCGAATTCGCGGTCCGGGTAGGCGTCGACCACGAAGTGGGCTGGCTGGCCATCTTTCAGCGCGCCGACGTCGGCTTCCGAGACGCTGGTGTCGATCTGCATCTTGGTCAGGTCCTTGGCGATCTGAAACAGGTTCGGCGTGGTGAAGGAGGCCGCCACAGTCTGGCCGAGGTCGATCGTGCGCTTGATGACGACGCCGTCGATGGGGGCGCGGATCACGCTGTTGTCGAGGTCGGCCTGGGCGCGCGCCAGTTGTGCCTCGGACAGCTTGATGTTGGCCTTGGCCACGTCCAGCTCGCGGCGCGCCTGGTCCAGGGTCAGGCTGGACACGTAGTTCTGCGCCACCAGCCGTTCGTTGCGCTCGAAGTTCGCTTGCGCCAGCCGCATCGAGGCCTGGGCCGAGGCCAGCCCGGCTTCGACCTGGCGGATCTGGGCATTGAAGATGGTCGGATCGAGTTTCAGCAGCACCTGGCCTTTTTTCACGTGATCGTTGAAGTCGGCCTTGAGCTCGACCACGGTGCCCGATACTTGCGAGCCGACATTGATCAGCGCCACCGGGTTGATGGTGCCGGTGGCCGTGACGGTCTGGGTGATGGTGCCGGTGTCGACCGGCGCGGCGCGGTAGCGCGACTCCGGGATGACGGGCGGTTTGGTCGAGTGCAGGTAGGCGGCACCGGCGGCGCCGGCGGCGAGCACAGCGATCAGGATGGCTACGCGTTTCCGGGTGAATAATGTCATGGGCTTCAACAAGTCTGGCGCGGCAGCGCGACGTTCTAGTGTCCGCCATTTATGCTAATTAGGCAACATGCATACGCGTAACTTTTTCGTACAAGGGGCAAATATCGGTGATGCCGATCACGTTGTACAGGCGCGCCATGAACAGATCGAGCAGGTCGGTGTCGGCGGCGCGCAGCTTCAGGAAGATGGTGTCGTCGGCGCCGCGGCTGTCGAGTTCGAGCGCGGCCAGTTGCAGCCCGCCGCGGCGCGCGATGGCGAGCACGGCTTCGAGGGTGTCCAGGGTGGTCGTCCTGGGGACGGAAAAACGCAGGGGGAGGTGGCTATCGTTCATGTCGAAAGGATATCCGGAGAGCGGCGGAATAGGCTTTCGAAGTGAGCGGAGTTTTCCGGTTTGGTGGAAGATTCTTCTGGTGACGATGTGATATCGTGGAATTCCTTCTTCTGGAATGCGAAAAGCCATGAATGCTGCCGAACTTGATGAAATTGACCGCAAGATCTTGCGCGAGCTGCGCCGCGACGGGCGCATTTCGAATACGCAGCTGGCCGAGAAAATCGGCCTGTCGGCCTCGCCCTGCTGGAACCGGGTGCGACAGATGGAAGAGGCGGGGGTGATCGAGGGCTACACGGTGCTGTTGAGTCAAAAGGCGCTGGGCGTGCCCGATACGGTGATGATCGAAGTGACCCTGGACCGGCATGACGACGATACCTTCGAGCGCTTCGGTCAGGCGCTGGCCGATATGCCGGAAGTGCTGGAAGCGTATTTGCTGACCGGGGAGTACGATTACCTGATCAAGGTCGCGGTGGCGGGCACGGCGGGGTACGAAGAGTTTTTGAGGCGCAGGTTGTACAAGCTGCCCGGATTGCGGCACAGCAGGTCGACGTTTGTGCTGAGGGTGATGAAGCGCAGTTATTCGCCGGAGCCGTAAGTGCGGCGTTTCCGCCCCGTCGGTTCCGCCATTGGCGGAACCGACTTCCCGCGAGAGTGTTTTCAGAGCGGCCGGCCGGCTGGACTTGTGTAGAACGGGGTAGCGCTGACGGTCACGGCGGCGATAACGACAGCGACGGAACTAATACCTGCTCGGTGCAATCGCCTCCGCATAATCGTACAAGGTTCCCAAAATTTCCTCCGCGCGCTCGTCGGCATCTTCCGACAGCGTATCGATCTCGGCAAACAATTGCTCGATCGTGCGCGCCCCGCCTTGCCCATCGAACAGCCTGGCGGCACGGTGCTCTTCCCACTGCTGCGCTTCCGCTTCGCTCAGCAACGCGGGGAAATTGCGCGCGCGGTAGCGGAACACCAGTTCCCCCAGCCGCTGGTCCTCGAACGATGGCCGGGCCTTGGCCAGCTTCTCGGGTGTTTCCGCCCGCAGCGACTCGAGCTTGCGCCGGTCGCCGTTGCCGATAAAGCCGCCATACAGATCCTCATCGACATCGACCGCTTCCAGCTCCCCCTGGCGCTGATACACCTGCGCCCACAAGGCGCCCATGTCCGGCCCGGCCGCCGCCACGGCTGCGAACGCGCGTCCCTGCTCGATATCGATGCCCCACTTGTCCGCCATGGCCGCGCTCAGGGTCTTGAGGTTCCCCACCAGCATAGGTGACTTGTTCAGGTGAATGCTCTTGATCGGCAAGCGGGTCACGCCCTCCGGCAAATCGGCTGTGCGCGTGAACATGCGCAGGCGGATGGTTTCCGCATCGAGCCCGAACAGCTCGGCCGGGTCATGGCTGCAATCCCACACCAGCACTTCATTCTTGTTGGTCGGATGGGTCGCCAGCGGCCACACCAGCCCGATGCAGCCGCGCTCGGTCGGGAACATGCCCGACACGTGCAGGAAGGGCTGGCGCTGCGGCGCCGCCAGATGCATGCCCATTTCCGACGCGACCTTGTCTTTCTTGTGCAGGGCCAGGCAAAAATCGAACAGCTTGGGCTGCCTGTCGCGGATCAGGCGCGCCAGCGCGATGGTGGCGCGCACGTCCGAGAGCGCATCGTGCGCCGCTTCGTGCAGCAAGCCGTTGGCCTTGGCCAGGTGCTCCAGCTTGAAGCTCGGCTTGCCGTCTTCGCGCAGCGGCCATTCGATGCCTTCCGGGCGCAGCGCGTACGTCATGCGTACCACGTCGAGCAAGTCCCAGCGCCCGCAATTGTGCTGCCACTCGCGCGCGTACGGATCGATCAGGTTACGCCAGAACAGGAAGCGCGTGATTTCATCGTCGAAGCGGATCGTGTTATAGCCGACCCCGATCGTGCCGGCCTGGCTGAAGGCCGCCTCGATGGTGGCCGCGAACTGGTGTTCCGGCACGCCTAATTCCAGGCATTGCTGCGGCGTGATGCCGGTGATCAGGCACGATTGCGGGTCGGGCAGGAAATCCGGCGCCGGCTGGCAGTACAGCATGATCGGCGCGCCGATTTCATTGAGGTTGGCATCGGTGCGGATCGCGGCGAACTGCGCCGGACGGTCGCGGCGCGGCTGGGCACCGAAGGTTTCGTAGTCGTGCCAGAGAAAAGTATGGGTGGTCATGGAACGTCGATCAATAAGTGGCGACCCCGGGGCCGTGTACACGCCGGGGCAGACCCTGGTGCGATTGATCCGTCATTCCCGCGCAGGCGGGAATCCAAGCTCTGGTGGCTAAAGCGGCTGGCCTTGGATTCCCGCCTGCGCGGGAATGACGGCTGGGGTGGCCGTCAAGCGCATCGGGGGCGGACCCATATGGTACACAGATTGGCGCCGCGCCGGGGCCTGGATTGCGCGCGCGGCGCGGCATGTCAGCGCGCGACGCGGTTGCGCCCGCCTTCCTTGGCGCGGTACATGGCCGCGTCCGCCGCAGCGATCAGGGCACTGTCGTCCATGCCCGCTTCCAGCATGGCCACCCCGAACGAGGCCGTGATGTGCGGCAGGGGAATGCGCATGTCGCGGAAGATCGGCGCTTCGCGCATGCGCGTGCACAGCCGCTCGGCCACCATCAGCGCCAGCGCTTCCGCGGTTTCGGGCAGGATCACCATCAATTCCTCGCCGCCGTAGCGCAGCGCGAAATCGGACGGGCGCAGCGCCGTCGAAATCACGTCGGCCGCCGCGCGCAGGGCATCGTCGCCGGCCAGGTGGCCGTGGGTATCGTTGAAGCGCTTGAAATGATCGAGGTCGAGCATCACCAGCGCCAGCGGCGTGCCGGCGCGGTGCGCGGTGGCGATCAGCTTGGGCAGCATGTCGTTCATCCAGGCCCGGTTGTACATGCCGGTCAAGCCATCGTTCATCGATAGCTGGCGATAAAATTCGCCCAGCTTCTGGCGCCGCCGCAGCAGCGCATTGGCGGCGCGGATACGAAATGACAGCAGGCGCAGCAGGTTGCGCGCCAGCCCGTTCGACTGGTCGATCAGCTTCCACACCAGTTCGCCTTCGATGAGCAGCAGCTCCGATTCCTCCAGCGCGCTGATCGAGGCCAGGTTGGCCGCTTCGTCCAGCACCGATTGCTCGCCCACGCTTTCGCCCGGCAAGATCTTGCTGACCGTGCCGTCGGCCATGCCGTTGCGCGTGTCGGCCTCGACCGCCAGCGCGCCGCGCAGCAGGATGTACAGGCGCGCGCGGTTGCCGTTCTCGACCGTCGTACCGGGCGCCAGCCGCACCACGGCGCAGTCGGCCAGCGCTTGCGCGATCTGCTCGTCGTCGATGTCGCGGAACAAATGCAAGTCCCGGATGGTGTAACTTGATGCAGCGAAGGTGCCGATCTGTTCCAAAATAGTCTCTCCGGTCAGGTATGCGCCGCCATAACGATTGGCGTTTGCATCATATCAGTGTTCCAATAGCGTCATTCGAATCGAACCGTCCATCCCATGCACTTCACCGACGCCCTTGGCACCCCTCATCAGCCCGACCCGGCGGCACGTATCGTGTCGCTGGTGCCCTCGATTACCGAACTGCTGTGCGACCTCGGCCTGGCCGGGCAAGTGGTCGGGCGCACCGGCTTTTGCATCCATCCGGCCGCCCAGGTCGGCGCCATCGCCAAGATCGGTGGCACCAAGGATGTCAACCTGGAGAAGATCCGCAAGCTCGCGCCCACCCACGTGGTGGTCAACATCGACGAAAACGAAAAGCCGACCGTCGAGGCGCTCGCGCAGTTTGTGCCCAACATCGTCGTCACGCACCCGCTGGCTCCGCGCGACAACCTGGCCCTGGCGCGCCTGATGGGCGGGATTTTTTGTGCCGGCGACAAGGCTGCGGCCTGGTGCGCCGCTTTCGAGGAAGCATACGCGGCGCTGCAAGCACAGCCCAAGGGGCGGCCGGCGACGCTGCTGTATTGCATCTGGCAAGACCCGTGGAT
The DNA here is from genome assembly GCF_015689335.1 of Massilia antarctica. Taxonomy (GTDB): domain Bacteria; phylum Pseudomonadota; class Gammaproteobacteria; order Burkholderiales; family Burkholderiaceae_D; genus Telluria_A; species Telluria_A antarctica. Next base: position 3,465,312 of record NZ_CP065053.1, read on the forward strand.
GAGCGTTTCGGCCGACACCTATATCGCCCGCATGATGGCCGAGATCGGCTGGAAGGTGCCGCAACTGGACGACGCGTCGCCTGGCGCGGCGCGCTATGCGACGCGCTATGCGACGCGCTACCCGCGCTTTAACTGGTCCGATGAACTGGTGGCGCGCATCGACGGCGTGCTGCTGTCGACCGAACCCTACCGCTTCACGGACGTCCACGCGGACGCGCTGGAAAAACAGATCGGCAAGCCGGTGCATGTGATCGATGGTGAAATGATGTCGTGGTACGGCAGCCGCTCGCTGGCCGGTGTGCGCTACTTGCGCGCATTGGCACAGTCGGCGTCGATGTTCTGATGGTGCGCCAGCAAGACAGGCTGGCTGTCTTGCTGGTTTGCCTTGGGCCAGCCTGCCGTGGGGCAGGGCGCTGGCCTTGGCCGTGTTAGCTGGCGATTACTCGCTCACTTCGTCCGGCTCGGGCACCAGTTTCGGCGTGGCGTGCAGCTGCTTGTCGTGCAGGCGGCCCAGGGCGCTTTCGATAGCGCGCTTGAGTTTGTCCGCCGCGCCGGTGATCGCCTGGTGCAGATGCACCGAGTGGTCGCTCACGGCGATCGGCTGGTAGCCGGTCACGCGCGCTTCGAGCAGGCAGCGGTTGCCGCCGTCGGAAGATTTCTGGCTGTTTTCGTCGCTGAGGTGGACTTCAACACGGGTAATGTGTTCGCTAAAACGCGAAACGGCGGCGGTGACCACGGATTGCACATGATCGTCGAGGCCTTGATGACGTTCGATCGTTTTATCGGTATTGATGTTGATTTGCATAAGCTCACTCCCGGCTGTTCATAAAGGTACTGGCACAACCCTTGTCTACCTGCATGTGCTGCCTGCGCGCATTGCTACGCCTCGCCAGGGTTGGCACATCGTTAAGCACACAGCCTATATTACACCTTTGTTCGATATTGCTCAGTGCAAATGAAATCGGGTCATGCCGCCTGCCAGCGCAGGGCGTCGGCGTGGAGGCCGGCCTGTTCGATCCGGAAGCCCAGTTGCAGGTACAGGCGGCGGGCGCGCGGGTTAGCGTGGTGGACAGACAAGGTCAGCGGCAGATCACGGTCAGCTGCAAAGCGCTGCAGTGCGCGCAGCACTGCGCGGCCGGTGCCGCGCCCACGTGCCTGCGGCAGCAGGACGATATCGACCAGGCGCAGCGCCTCACGGCCATGCTCGAGCACGATGCGCGCCACCGGCTCGCCAGCCTCGTGCAAGACCAGATAGACGGCATCCGGAAAGCGCGCGCGGTAATCGGCCGCCTGCAAGCGCTGCTGCATCGCGATCAGCGACGCCGCCAGGGCCGGGTCGGCGCTCCCTGTGCCGAGCAAATCCTGGCGCGTGGATGCGTACAGGCGCGCCAGGAACGGCGCGTCGGCTTCCACTGGCGTACGCGCAGCGAAGGCCCGCAGATGGGCGGCGAGCGCGCTCACGCGGCGGCCTTGCCGTCCTGCGCCGTCGCTTCCTTCTCGTGATGGGGAAAACGGTCCATGCGCGACAGGACCGGGAACTTGAAGATCCAGATTGCCGTGACCGCCAGGGTGGCGGCGCCGCCGAACAGGATCGCGCGCGTCAGCCCGAACCAGCCGGCGGTCAGGCCCGACTCGAATTCGCCGAGTTCGTTGGATGCGCCGATGAACACCGCATTGACCGCGCTCACGCGGCCGCGGATTTCATCGGGCGTCTCGAACTGCACCAGCAGATGGCGCACGTACACGCTCACCATGTCGCCGGCGCCGAGCAGGAACAGGGCGCCCAGGGCGACCGCGAAACTCGCGGTCCAGCCCAGCACCAGGGTCGCCACGCCGTACACGGCCACGCCGCCGAACATCCACGCGCCGACCCGGCGGCGGATCGGATAAAACGCCAGCGCCACCGAGCACAGCGCGGCGCCCACACCAGGCGCGGTGCGCAGGAAACCGAGTCCCACCGCATCGACCTGCAGCACATCGTGGGCGTAGGCCGGCAGCAGCGCCGTGGCGCCGCCGAACAGCACCGCGAACAGATCGAGCGAGATGGCCCCCAGCATGATTGGGCGCGACCACACGAAGCGCAAGCCTTCCAGCACCGTATGCCAGGTGGCCGGTTCCTTGTTGACCACCTGGGGGGCGCTATGCGTCATCGACATCAGGATCACCGACAACACCAGCAAGGTCGCGGCCGCCAGATACACGGTCGCCGGGCCCTCGATATACAGCAAGCCGCCGAGCACCGGGCCGGCGATCACGGCCACGTGAAACGCCGACGAACTGAGGGCCACCGCCTGGCTGAAATGCTCATCCGGCACCATATTGCGCAGCACCGCCTGGGTGGCCGGCATCATGAACGCACGCGCGCTGCCGAACAGCACCAGAATGGCGAATACCGGCCATACCACCGACACCCCGCTGGCCGTAAAGGCCAGCAGCATCAAGCCGCACAGCAACTGCGTGACCAGGCACAGGATAATGATCCAGCGCCGGTCGTAGCGGTCGGCCGTATGTCCGGCTAGCAAAATCAACACCAGGAAAGGCGCGAACTGGGCCAGGCCGATCAGGCCCAGGTCGAACAGGCTGCCCGTCATCCGATACACTTGCCAGCCGATGGCCACGCTCTGCATCTGCACCGCCAGGGTTCCCAGCACGCGTGCGGCGAGATAAAACGAGAAATTTCGGTGGCGCAAAACGCTGAAACCGTTGGACGGCGACATCATCGACATAGGAACTTTCGGAACTGGCTACGCGGGTAGGGTAAAATGATTCTTTCTGGAATCATCAACATTCTATTGTGCCCGATGTTTCCCGACCCTGCTGGCTGTGCCGCTTCCTTGCCGTTATCGTTTTATGCAGAACACCATATTTGACACACCTGTCGTCAACACCTTGATGAGAGGGTTTTCGCTCCTGACCTTGCGGCTGATGGGCTGGCGTACCGACGGGCTGACCCCGGAGCAGATTGCCGGCTATTCGAAGTACGTCCTCATTGCCGCGCCACACACCAGCAACTGGGATTTCCCGATCACCTTGATGGTGTGTTTCGCCTTGCGTTTGCGGGTGTACTGGATGGCCAAGTCGAGCCTGTTTACCTGGCCGATCGGATGGTTGTCGCGCTGGCTGGGCGGGATTGCGATCGACCGCACGGCCTCGAACAACACGGTGCAAAACACGATTGACGCGTTTGCCAAGCGCGAGCGGCTGGCGGTGATTGTCGCGCCGGAAGGTACGCGCGGCAGGGTCACGCACTGGAAGACGGGTTTTTACCACATTGCGCACGGCGCCAACGTCCCGATCGCGCTCGCCTTCCTCGACTTCAAGCGCAAGACGGGCGGCATTGGACGCATGTTCCACACCACGGGCGACATCACGGTCGACATGGTCGACATCCAGCATTTCTACAGCGGCGTGACTGGCAAAAACAGCGACCAGTTCGATGCCTCCGCAGTCAAGCGTAAATAGTCCTACAACCTGCGAGGGCGTCCTCTCGCTAAAAACGACAACCCCTCCTACAACCGGGGTCTGACCTCTGATTAGCAATTTGTTGCAAATTCAATGGAACAGGTGCAGGTTTTGATATTTTTGGTGATGAAACAGCGTCGTGCTGGCGCGTTTTATTACCTGGATAGTGGGCAGTTAAGAAACTAGTTGCAAATCAGAGGTCAGACCCCGGTTAAACGGATAGTGGTCAGTTAAGCAACTAATTGCTAATCAGAGGTCAGACCCCGGTTAAACGGCCAGCGTTTGGCGGCGGCAAGGCAGCCAAGGCGGGTCTCCGGGCAACATCAGGCCAGGTCGGCTTCGCTGGTGAAGGCGTCGGCGTAGAATTCTTCGGGCGGCAGGCCGCATTGCTCGACGTACTCGCGCCGCGCGGCCTCGATCACCACCGGGGCGCCGCAGGCATATACCTGGTAGCCGGACAGGTCGGGCAGGTCGTGCATCACTGCGGCGTGCACGTAGCCGGTGCGCCCGCTCCAGTGGTCGTCGGGGAAGGCGTGCGAGACCACCGGCACGTAGCGGAAGTGGGGCAGGGTGGCGGCCCATTCTTCGCACAGGGTATTCATGTACAGGTCGGCCGGGCGGCGTCCACCCCAGTACAGGCTGACCGGACGGGGGGAGCCGAGGTGGATCAGGTGTTCGACCAACGCTTTGACCGGCGCAAATCCGGTGCCCGAGGCCAGCAGCACGATCGGCTTGTCCGAGTCTTCGCGCAGGTAAAAGGTGCCGAACGGCCCCTCGAAGCGCAGGATGTCGCGCTCTTTCATGGTATTGAACACCTGTTCCGTGAACAGCCCGCCCGCCATGTAGCGGATGTGCAAGGTCAGCGGGCCGGCCAGGCTGGGGGCGCTGGCCATGCTGTAACTGCGCCGCTTGCCGTCGCGCAGCAGGAATTCGATGTATTGCCCGGCGCGGTAAGCCAGCGCTTCATTGGCGGGCAATTGCAGGGTGATGATGGCCACGTCCGGCGCGGCCCTGTCGATGCTGGCCACGCGCGATGGCATCTTGCGCACCGGATAATCGGTGCTGCCGCCCACTTCGCGCGCTTCGATCACCAGGTCGTCCGCCGTGGTGGCGCAGCAGAATAGCGAGAAACCGGCGGCTTTTTCTTCCTCGCTCAGGGCGCGCTGCTGGTGCGCCTTGTGCGCGACCGTGCCCGAGATGACCTTGCCTTTGCAGGAACCGCAGGCGCCATTCTTGCAGCCGTAGGGCAGGCCGATGCCGGCGCGGATCGCCGCCGCCAGCACGGTTTCGTCCGCTTCGCAGGCAAACTGGTGGCCGCTCGGCTGGACAGTAATCTGAAACGTCATAGGGTTATCGTCATCAATAAGAACTGCATGGTCGGTATTGCTCGCGCCGGTACCGTGGCGAGCAACGGGTGCGGGTATTTTACATGTTCCGGTGCGCGCGCCGGGTGCGGCAGGGCCCTGCCGGCGCCACGCTTATCTTGTATATTGTCCGCCTACGCCATTGATGACAAACAATTTCACATGACTATGACTTCCCCCTTCAAACGGCCGCGCCTGCTCATTCTCGGCTGCGGCGATGTCGGCATGCGCCTGTTGCCGCTGGTGCGCGCGCGCTTTCGGGTGTTCGCCGTCACCAGCAACCCCGAGCGCTGCGCCGAATTGCGCGCGGCCGGCGCGGTCCCCGTCATCGCCGACCTCGACCAGCCGGCCAGCCTGAAGCGCCTGGCCGGCCTGGCTCACTGGGTGGTGCATATGGCGCCGCCGCACACCGATGGCAGCCTGGACCACCGCACCCGCAATCTGTGCGCGGTGCTGCCGGCCGGCGCGCGCATGGTGTATGTCAGCACCACCGGCGTGTACGGCGACTGCGCCGGCGCGCTGATCGATGAAACGCGCACCGTGGCGCCGCGCAATGCCCGCGCCCAGCGCCGGGTCGATGCGGAGCGGGTGCTGCGCGCCTGGGCTGCCCGCAGCGGCGCGCGCCTGGCGATCCTGCGCGTGCCCGGCATCTATGCGCGCGAGCGCTTGCCGCTGCGCCGCCTGGAGCAGGGTACGCCGGCGCTGCTGGCGTCGGAGGACGTGTTCACCAACCATATCCACGCCGACGACCTGGCGCGCATCGTCGCGCTGGCCTTGTACAGGACATTGCCCGGCCGCATCTATCACGCGGTCGACGATACGCAGATGAAAATGGCCGATTATTTCGATACCGTGGCCGATGCCTTCGGGATGGCGCGTCCACCTCGCGTTGCGCGATCACAACTAGTTGCTTCGGTATCGCCGATGTTGCTGTCGTTCATGTCCGAGTCGCGCCGCATGAGCAATGAGCGCATCAAGCGCGAGCTGGGGGTGCGCCTGCGTTATCCGCACGTTGCGCCGGCGGTGGCGGCGATGGCGCTGGTAAAATAGCGTTCCCCACTAAGGAAGCACGATGACCTACGAAGAATATCTGGATGAAGTAACCACCCTGATCACGGAAAAGTTCAATCTGAGCGATGCCGCCGCGATCAAGCTGGTCGTGAAAGCGCAGGACGCCAACTTTTTCGTCGAACACGACGAGAAGGAAGCCATGCGCACGCTCGACCGTGCGCATCAGGATGCCAAAACCCTGTATCTGGCCAGCCAAAAGAAATAGGGCGGCAAGCGGCTTGTCAATGGGCAGGTACTCGCGCTCGTTTGAGCGTCATCAAGTTCCAGTGCCGCTACGGTCGTATCGTGTGCAGTGTCGTCATTCAATTGCTGACTTGCGCTCATTGCCATGCCTCATCGAATCATTCAGCCGAGCAAAGAACAAGTACGCGCCTACATGGCGCGGCGCGAAAGCGCCCGCCGTCCGCCGCCCCCTCCCGACGAGATCCGCCGCCAACTTGGCTGGCGCCTGGTCCCCACCGATAGTGAGCGCTTGCTCGTTCAATTCTATCTGATTCCCACCATTTACAGCCGTTTGGCCACCCAGGTGACCCTGGACTGGCTGTTTGCGCCTGTCCGGCGCGCCGCGCGCCGTCGCGATTCTCACCAAATATTGCCTTAAATGCAAACTTAATTGAGTTCGGGTTCTACTGGTTAAGCGAATGTCAACACTAAGGTGTATGATGCACGCCTGTGCCATTGCAGCCGCATATTCGGGCTGTTTTTGCCAGTACCGCTTACTTAATCGTCTGTAAAGACAGCGCGCCGGCGAATATGCCACGGGCGTGAATTTGGAAAGATTCAATCACATGACCAATCGCAGATTTCCGGAAGATGCGACCTACGATCCGAACAGGGTACTCGATGCCATCATTGAACGCTTGCAGCTCAAGAACGACGCGGCCCTGTCGCGCGCGCTTGAAGTGGCGCCGCCCGTGATCAGCAAAATCCGCCACCGCACCTTGCCGATTGGCGCGACGATTTTGCTGCGTATGCATGAAATCAGCGATTTCAGCATCCGCGAATTGCGCGCGATGATGGGCGTGCCGGCAGTAAGCATCCACATCAACGCCTGAGGCGGACAAAAGAACAGGGGCACTTGCGTGCCCCTGGAAATTGCAATCTGCTCGGCGCTGGCGCTGGCGGTTCGGGGCGCGAGGTCCTTGTCCGGGCGCCCCGAACCGCCTCCTTGTCGCTCCCCGTTGCCGTTCGCCGTGCTTACCCGATAAACGGCCGTGAGCGCGTTCCCACCCGCCTTGCCGGTTCCAGCCAATGTTCAGGCTGGCTGCAGATCACCATGCGAGATGGATTGGATCAGTGCCGCGGTCGCCGCGCTCACCAGCATGGGCTCGGCGGTCGCGGGCGGCTCGGCTCTGGCGGACGATGCCGCGCTGGCGCCCAATGGTGTCGTCTTGACGCACCAGGCCGACCGTAATGCAGCCGGTGCCGCCTTGGCGCACCATGCGGACGCAGGCGCAGGTATAGCCGGAGCCGCCTTGGCGCACCAGGCCGACGCGGGCGCAGCCGGAGCGGCCTTGGCGCACCAGGCGGATGCAGGCGCAGCCGGAGCGGCCTTGGCGCACCAGGCCGATGCAGGCGCAGCCGGCGCCGCCTTGGCGCACCAGGCGGATGCAAGCGCAGCCGGCGCCGCCTTGGCGCACCAGGCGGATGCAAGCGCAGCCGGCGCCGCCTTGGCGCACCAGGCGGATGCAAGCGCAGCCGGCGCCGCCTTGGCGCACCAGGCGGATGCAAGCGCAGCCGGAGCGGCCTTCGCGCACCAGGCCGACGCAAGCGCAGCCGGAGCGGCCTTCGCGCACCAGGCCGAGGCGCGTTGGCCATACGATTCGTCGAACACCTGTTCATACAGATCGCGCATGCGGTCGGCGCACGCTTGCAGCACTTGGGCATCGTCGTGCGCGCCGCTCATGCCCACATACGGGTAGTGGTGGAGGAAGTAGCCAAACGCTTGCTCGCAGTCTTTCGCATACTTCATCGTGTCCAGGATATGGTAGTGCCAGAAAATGTCGACCTCGACGAGTGGCGAAATATCTTCCTCGGGGAACGCTTTCATCAGGCACAGGAAGCGGCGGTATTCGACTTCAACCGCCTCGGCTTTTTCCAGGGACCAGCCCTCGCCGGATTCCACGTGCATGAGCTTCATTTTGATCGGTTCCAGATCGAGTTCGGAGATTGCTTTGATTGCGTCGTTGGTCATCATGATTAAGCCTCTTTTTTAGAGTGTGATTGATTTATGGACTACATCCCTGGTTTTACCTGCGGGTACTACGGCTGCTGCAAAACTATGACTGTTTCCTTATTTCTCACGGTTAATCAATTTCCCTATTACATTGATTCCCGTTACTGTTTAAGGATGTTGCGCCGGCCCACATTCAGCTTGTTGACTTGGATCAATCATTATTTCAGGCAACTCCTAATGCACTGAGGATGCGCCGACTGTGCCGCAGGTCATTCGGCAGGGTTCTGTTTAGGACAATGCCAGGGGGCCTCAGACAAGTGCCGCATGCGACTCGTTTTTGCCGTGCGGGTTGTCGGACGGGCCGCCACGCGAAGCTTCGTTATGCAGGGGCACGCTGACGCACACGGTGGTGCCGTTGCCGGCGGGGCTGGAAATGGAAAACGAGCCGCCCAGGATGCTGATCCGTTCTTCGATGCCGACCAGGCCGAAGGAACCGACTTTGCCCTGTTCGCCGGCCTGCAGGCCGATGCCGTTATCGCTGACCGTCATCGACAGGCGATTGCCGTTGAGCTTGAGCTCGACCCTGACCCTGGTGGCCTGCGCATGGCGCACGATGTTGCTCAGCGATTCCTGCAAGATGCGGAAAAACGCCGTGGCGGCGTGGTCGCTGAGGGCGACTTCCTTCGGCTCGTCGATCAGTTCGCAGGCGATGCCGGTGCGGCGCTTGAATTCGGCAATCTGCCACTCGACCGCGGCCGACAAGCCCAGGTCCAGCACGTTCGGACGCAAGTCGTTGATGATCTGGCGCACGCTCTTGATGGTGGCGTCGATCTGCTGCAAGGTCGAGCGCGCGCGCGCGTGCAGGCGCGGGTGGCGCTCGCGCGTGCGCGAACTGAGCATGTCCGCCTCGATGCGCAGCGCCAGCAGGTTTTGCCCGAGATCGTCATGGATTTCGCGCGCGATGCGCTTGCGTTCGCCTTCCTTGATCTGGTCGGCGTGGGCCGCCAGGCGGCGCAGGTTCTGGTGCGACAGTTGCAGCTTGGCCTGGCTGTCGCGCAGTTCGCGCGTCATGCCCTTGGCCATCTTGATGGCGCGCCGGCGCGACGAGGTCAGGGTGTGGAACAGCGCGTACAGCAGCATCGAGCTGATCGAGCCGGCCATCAAGGCCAGCCATGGCGCGAATTCCTCGAAGGCGGTGTACATGTCGCTCGCCTCGACCTTGAAGGTCGCATCCCATGGACGGCCGTTGAAGTCGATCGGCAGGGTGCTGCTGAAGCGGCTCGGCGGCGCCAGGAAGGGCAGCAGCGGGTTGTCATCGGCCGGATGGCTGTCGAACAGGACCCGCCCGCGCCGCATGTCGACCCCGATCGCGTTATCGACCAGGGTCATGCGCACGTTCTTGATGGGAATCTCATCGATCACGCCCTGCACCAGCTTTTGTACGCTGAACGCGATCCCGACCGTGCCGATGTAGGCTGCGCGGCGCTCCTCGAGCGTATCGGTGGGGGCATGCGGCTTGTACACCGGCAGCCGCATCGCCAGGCCGGTGCGATTCGGTCCCGAAATAAACGAGACCGGCATGCCAGAGGGGATCAGCTTGCCGGTATCGCGCATGCTGGCCAGGGTGTCGTGCACCAGGGGATTGGCGAGCAGATCGTAGCCGAGCGTGGCGGCCCACGGTTGTTCCGGCTCGGTAAAGGCGACCACGGTGTAGAGCGGACGGCGCCCGGGCGGCTTGATCGAAAACTCTTGCGGGGACAGGCCGTCGGCGCTGCGCTCGTCGTGCATGCGCTGCAGGAAGGCCTCGCGCTCGCTGTCGCGCACCAGTTGGGCGTAATTGATGTTTTCGATGGCGGGGAAGTTTTGGGTGACGTGCAAGCCCTTGACGTAGCCATGGAACTGGCGGCGCGTGAGCGGCTCGCTGATCTGGAACAGGCTGACGGTGCCGCGCAGCACGTGGGTGTACGACTTAATGCGGGCGCTGATGGTATTGCGGGCGTTTTGCGCGAGGCCGGCGAAGCGGGTGCGCGAGTCCGCTTCAATAGAATTGGCGGTCGCAAAGTAAAGCACCATGCCGACCGCCAGCGAGAAGGGCAGGCCAACCCACAGGGCAGGACGTGCCGTAGAGAATGTTTTTATAGTTGTCTTCAAAGTAAGCATTGCGCGTTGCATTCCTCTCGGTAGCCGCAAATGGCGATGCATTGTTTGCTCTACATTAACCGGAAGTAAGTTGTCAGAATACCTAGTGACCCTGATAGGTAGGGGGATGGGAAAATTCTGAATATAGGAAAAACCCCGCCGCAGCGGTGACCGGGGCAGGATTCGAGGCACAAAAATGTCGCATTTCGGCAACGTTTATTTAACCCAGCTATCTTTCAGCGTGGTCACTCTGTTAAATACCGGCTTGCCTGGCGTGGAGTCGACCCGGTCGGCGACGAAGTAGCCGTGGCGTTCGAACTGGAAGCGCTGGTCCGCTTCGGCGGCACTCATGCCCGGTTCCAGGTAGGCGGTGACCACTTCCAGCGCGTTCGGATTGAGGAAGGGCTTCCAGTCGCGTCCGCCCGCATCGGGCTGCGGCTCGGTGAACAGGCGGTCGTACAGGCGCACTTCGGCTTCCAGAGCGGTGGCGGCGCTGACCCAGTGAATGTTGCCTTTGACCTTGTAGGTGTTCGAGCCTTCGGTACCCGATTTGCTGTCTTCGAAATACTTCACGTGCACGGCGGTAACGTTGCCGTCGGCATCCTTGTCGTAGCCGGTGCACTCGGTCACGTAGCCGTGGCGCAGGCGCACCCGGCTGCCGGGAGTATCGCCGATCGGCGGGAAGTACCGGAAGTAACCCTTGCTCGGCACTTCCATGAAGTCATCCTGTTCGATCCACAGTTCGCGCGTGATCGGGAAGGTGCGCACGCCGCGTTCCGGGAAGTGCGGATGCACGGGCGAGCTGCATTCGACCGACTCTCCTTCCGGGAAATTGTCGATGATCAATTTCAGCGGGCGCAGCACGGCGGTGGCGCGCGGCGCTTTCGGGTCGAGGTCGTCGCGCAGGCAGCCTTCCAGGGTGCTCATGTCGATCCAGCCGTCGGCCTTGGACACGCCGATGCGCTCGCAGAACAGCTGGATCGCTTCCGGCGTGTAGCCGCGCCGGCGCAGGCCGACGATGGTCGGCATGCGCGGATCGTCCCAGCCGGTCACGATGCCTTCATCGACCATCTCGCGCAGCTTGCGCTTGCTGGTGACGACGTAGGTCAGGTTCAGGCGCGCGAATTCGTACTGGCGCGGCACCGGCTGCGTGAAGAAGCCGCCTTCGGCCAGGGTGGCCAGCAGCCAGTCGTAGAACGGGCGGTGGTCCTGGAATTCCAGGGTGCAGACCGAATGGGTGATGTTTTCCAGCGCGTCTGAAATCGGATGTGTGAAGTCGTACATCGGATAGATGCACCAGGTATCGCCCGTGCGGTGGTGGTGCGCATGGCGGATCCGGTAGATGGCCGCATCGCGGTTGGTCATATTGGGCGAGGCCATCGAATCGGCCGCCATCTTGATGCGCAGGATGTGTTCGCCGTCCTTGTACTTGCCCGCCTTCATGTCGCGGAACATCGCCAGCGATTCGTCCGGCGTACGGTCGCGGAACGGCGAATTGACGCCTGGCGTGCCGAAATTGCCGCGGTTTTTCTTGATATCGTCGGCGCTCTGGCTATCCACGTAGGCGTAGCCGGCTGTGATCAGGTATTCGGCCATCAGGTACAGGCGCTCGAAATAATCGCTCGCGTAGTACAGGTGGCTTTCGCCGCTCTGTTCCCAGCTGAAACCGAGCCATTTGACGCTGTCGATGATGGTGTCGACGTATTCCTGTTCTTCCTTGGCCGGATTGGTGTCGTCGAAGCGCAGGTTGCAGCGGCCCTGGTAGTCGCGCGCCAGGCCGAAGTTCACGCAGATCGATTTGGCGTGGCCGATGTGCAGGTAGCCGTTCGGCTCGGGCGGAAAGCGGGTGATTACCGGCGGCAAGCCCGGGCGGGCATGGGTGCCGGCGGCCAGGTCGTTCTCGACGATGGCACGCAGGAAGTTCGGCGACGGGGCATTCGCAGCCGGCGCCGCAGGGTTTTTTTCGTTGCTCATGGAGAGATGCTTTGCGAATGATAAGGTTGTGTCATTTTAACGCAATGTGTGTGGTCAGATTGCGGCAATGTGCGCGTGCACAATACCGCAAGGTGGTTTGTCCGTGTTGTCCGCGCTTGCCCGGCGCCAGGCCGCGCACCGCCCATCCGCCCGGCCGACGCCGTTCTATAGGATAATCTCGCTTTATAGTTTCGGCAGCAGGAGTTTCTCGTGGACAATTTATACACCACCCTCGGCGTGGCGCCGAATGCGAGCGACGACGAGATCAAGAAGGTGTACCGCTCCTTGGCGATGCGTTTCCATCCGGACCGCAACGACGCCCCCGGCGCGGAAGTGCGTTTCAAGAGCATCACCAAGGCTTACGAAATCCTGTCCGACCCGGCCAAGCGCGAGGAATACAACCAGAGCGTCAACCACCGCATCATCATCGATGCGGAAGAAGAGGCATTTGCCTTGTGGCGTTCGCTGTTCAGCCTGAACGGCGTGGCCTTGCCGGCGTAAGCGCCGCTCCCCTATCCGCGCCCACATCCGCGCGCAGCACATCAGCAGTCATACGCACCACAACAGGATCAGAAAATGAGAAAAGTACATCCCGAATTTGCCTACCAGTCGCGCGAGCTTGGCGGCCAGATCGACGGCATTTTGGGCGACCCGCCGAACCGCAAGAACTACGACATGATGCTCAGTGCGCTCGTGAGCGAATACGCCGGCGGCGGCGGCATCGAAGACGTCAACATGATGAGCTTCGCGCTGGTCGATCACATCACCTTCAGCAATCCCAAGGGCTTGCTGGTGGAAGCGGGAGAGTATGAGGGCGGCAGCCCGGAAAAGGTATTCGCCATGGCCGCCTGCGAAGGCGATGCCGAAGCCATGTACAGCGCCATGACCGGCAACCATCCGGAACTGGCGCGCCAGGCCATCATCACCGCATTCCTGTTCAAGCACCCGCGCCTGTGGGACGAAGACGACGAATCGCTCGAACAGCTTTCGCGCGACGATGACGGCGACGACCGCTACGACGACGAAGACGACGGCGTCACCGACGACTTCGCCCAGATGTTCGACAAGGAAGGAGATTGAGCATGAGCGAACAAAGCAATCTGCCCGCATTATCGAAACAGATCAGCGAACTGGTGCTGGCCGGTTCGCTGTCGCATGCCGAGCAAGCGTTTTCCGAGGCGGTCGAGCAGCATGGCGACCTGGCCGTGGTCGAGGTGCTCGCGACCTTGGCGCCCCAGGTCACGGCCCTGCATTTGTCCGGTTTCGACGGCGGCAAAACCTCGCTGGCCACCTTGCTGGTGCCGCCCAAGGCCTGGGCCGACAGCCTGGCGTTTTTCGCCGCGACCTGGTCGGACGACATGATCGAAGACGACCCTGAACGGGTCGCCGAAACCCTGTTCGCGCACGTGCACGGCATCGTGTTTTCGGCCGACGATCCGGAGCGGCGCGCCGAACTGCTGGCAGAAGCCTCGGCCACCGACCACGGCGCGACCGTGTTCGCGATCCTGTTCTCGATGGCGCCCAAGGAAATGCTGGAACTGGCCGGTGAAGTGCTGGCCAAGGGCCCTTACATCACCAGCCAGACCTCGTCCGACAGCGACGTGGCGCCGTTGGCGATCGAACTGGCCAAGGCCAGCGAAGATGGCTGGGACCGTGCCTTGTTCGAGCTGTTCCCGGACTTCCGCCACAGCGGCGATATCGCCGACACCGAGTACAACGACGACCCGGACGAAGAGCAGAAATTCCTGCAGCGTTCGACCAAGGAATTGCTGTACCGCTTGCGCAAGCAGGTGCCCTCGTCGCGCAGCAATGTGCCCAAGCGCGGCGCGCGCAAGAGCATCGGCACGGGAATCTTCTCGTGATGGAGGGGGCGCAAAACACGCTGCCCGCCATCGTCGTCGAACGCCTGCCGCGGCTGGTGCGGGCGATCCGCTGCCTGTCGGCGCGCGAGATCGGCGACGAGTCGGTGATCCTGGCCGATGAACTGGCCGGCATCACCGCCATGGTGGCCGAGAAATTCACCAACGACCGCACCGCCGAAGGCATCCAGAAGGCCTTGCTGCTGACGGTGGGCTGCGTGTCGCTGGGGCTCGAGCATGAGCTGATGCACGAAGGCGACGAAGCGGCGCTCGACTTCCTGATCGAGCACGGGGCCGAGCATGCATTCCAGGCGGGCTTTCGCATGGTGCGCGACCTGGCCGCCCTGCCGGAAGATTCGCTGGTGGGCGAGTACGACCAGGACCCGGTGTACGCGCAGCGGCGCATGAAGGATTTGTTCGTCGACATCTGCAGCGCCGACCCGCACCAGAACTGGTCCGGGTACGAGAAGTTCGAAGTGCAGTACAAGCAGCGCAAGGCGGTGCAAGCGATCGTGCGCGCGGCCGGCTGGCTGCGGCGCCACCATTACGCGGGACCGATCAACGACGCCGATCTGAACGCGGAAGGGGTGATTGCGGTAGCGATCATTTTCGCGATCGAAGGCGGCGGGCGGATCGTGGCGCGCACGGGGCAGGCCGATTTCGAGCGGCTGGTGAAATCGGTACGCAAGAACAAGCCCGATTACGAGGAGGGCTGGGCGGCGCTGATGAAGCAGGTGCCGGCGCAGCACCAGCCGGTGATCGCGGAGCGGATTGCGTCGTATCGCACCAACTGCACCGTGATCCAGAAAATCCGCACGCGCACGGCGATGAAGACCTTGTTTGCCGAGTTCGAGAATTACGCGGGGTCGGAGCTCGATGCGGATTATGGCTAAGGCTCGATCCCGGGAATAGCTGACGCCCGATCCCGGGAATAGCTAAGGCCCGAGCCCGGGAATAGGTAAGGCTCGAGCCCGGGATAACTAGTACCGTTAGCTTGTAGACCGTCGTTCCCGCGCAGGCGGGAACCCAAGTCCGTTGCTCACCTCACGACTACGCTGAGAACTTGGGGTTCCCGCCTCTCTAGGAACTAGTCTTTGCCGCTAATTTGAGCAGCTTTGCGACTACAAACCTCGAAACCGTCGCTCCCGCGCAGGCGGGAGCCCATAGCACCGTCGATATACGAATGTGCTATGGATTCCCGCGCGGGAATGACGGAGCTTAGGTTAGCGCCATTTGGAAGCGCCCTCGCACTTTGCACAGTTCCAAGAGATTTGAGGAGTTCCATAGAAACTGGGACCTGCGCGGGAAGTCGGTTCTGGCAATGCCAGAGACGACGGCGCTAGCGGAACGACGGTTCAAAGCGCCGCCTCTGTCGCCAACGCCAAAAACGCCTGCACCAGCGGCGCGTGCTCGCCCTTTCGCTGCGCCAGCAGCAAGGTCGTCGTCGCCGCCGCATCGAGCAAGGGCCGGTAACACACCCCATCCATCCTGATCCTCTCGAACGACCCAGGCAGCACCGACACCCCGCACCCCGCCGCCACCAGCCCGATAATGGTCGACGCTTCCCCCGCCGTCTGTTCCACCCTCGGCACGAACCCCGCATCCCGGCACAGCCTGAAGATCTGCGGATAAATCCCGGTCCCCGCGCTGTGCGGATACATTACGAACGGCAGCCCGGCCATCTCGCGGATCGCGATCGCCTTCTTGCGCGCCAGGGCCAGGCCGGTCGGCAGCACCGCCACCAGCGGGTCTTCGCGCAGCGCGGTCAAGCCGATATTCTCGGGCAGTCCGTCCTCGGGCGGGCGCACGAATCCCAGATCGAGTTCGCGCCGGGCCAGCGCATCGAGCTGCGGCACGGTGGCCATCTCGTGCAAGGTCAAGGTCACCGCCGGATACTGCTGACGGTAGCGATTGATCACATGCGCAAACAAAGGCGTGAGCGGGGTCGAGAACGTGAACCCGACGCGCAGTTCGCCCGCCTCGCCGCGCTCGGCCCGGCGCGCGGTGGCCGCGGCCTGCTCGGCCAAGGCGACGATGCGGCGCGCATCGTCAAGGAACAGGCGGCCGGCTTCGGTCAGCCTGACCCAGCGCTTGGTGCGCTCGAACAGCTGCGCGCCGACGTCCGCTTCCAGCATCTGGATGGCGTGGCTGAGTGGCGGCTGGCCGATGTGCAGGCGCTCGGCCGCGCGCGTGAAATGCAGTTCCTCGGCCACGGCGATGAAGTAGCGGAGCTGGCGAAGTTCCATGGTTGTAATCGATTTAATGTATGAGAAACGACTTAAATATATATTGGACAGTATAAAAGCGCAAACCTAAGATGACAGCAGTTTATTCAACTTGGGTTGCCCATCATGTCTTCCAGTGCCGTTGCCGCCGCTTCGTCCGCCTTCAAACGCATCAACCGCGCCATGCTGTGCGGCGGCTTTTCCGCCTTCGCGCTGTTGTATTCGGTGCAGCCGCTGATGCCTCTGCTGGCGCACCAGTTTGCGCTCACACCCGCCCAGAGCAGCTGGTCGCTGTCGATTGCCACGTTGGCGCTGGCGGTGTCGCTGGTGATCAGCGGCGCGCTGTCGGACCGCATCGGCCGCAAAAAGCTGATGACGTTCGCGCTGGTGGGCGCCGCCGGTTTCACGGTGCTCACCGCCGTTGCCCAGAACTTCGCCCAGTTGCTGGTGCTGCGCGCCTTGCTCGGGTTTTCGCTGGGAGGCATGCCGGCCGTCGCCATGGCTTACCTGAGCGAAGAAATCGAGGGGCCGTCGCTCGGCCTGTCGATGGGCCTCTACATCAGCGGCACTGCGCTCGGTGGCATGGCGGGGAGGGTGATCGCCTCCGTGGCGAGCGACCATTATTCATGGCGCCTGGCGCTGGGCTTGATGGGCGCCGCCGGCCTGTATGCCGCGTGGGAGTTCGCGCGCAGCCTGCCGGAGTCCACCAATTTCAGGGGCGGCAAACCCGGGCTGCGCGGTTTGCTCGACGGCGCCCGCACCCACTTGCGCGACGATGGCATGCCGTGGCTGTTCGCACTTGGCTTCCTGGTGATGGGCGTGTTCGTGAGCCTGTATAACTACATCGGCTACCGCATGCTGGCCGCGCCGTTCAACCTGAGCCAGAGCGCGGTCGGCGCGCTGTCGGTGTTGTATTTGATCGGGATGTTCAGCTCCGTATGGGCGGGCCGGTTGGCCGATCGCATCGGGCGCCGTAACGTGTTGTGGATGGTGATGACGATCATGCTGGCCGGGCTGGTGCTCACCCTGTCGAATCATCTGGTGCTGATTTTGGCGGGTATGAGCTTGTTCACGTTCGGTTTTTTCGGCACGCACTCGGTGACCAGCAGCTGGGTGGGACGGCGGGCCAGGGCGCCGCAAGCGCTGGCGTCGGCCATGTACCTGTTCTTTTACTATATCGGGTCGAGCGTGATTGGATCGGTGTCCGGCTTGGTGTGGAGCGCGGCCGGGTGGAACGGGGTGGTGGGCCTGCTGGCGCTGGCGCTCGGCTTGGCGCTGGCGATTGCGCTGCGCTTGCGCGGGCTGGCGCCGATTGAGGCGCTCAGTTTGAAAGCCGGGTAAGCGTGTCGTTCCCTGTGCGGGATCGCCGGTTGGGGGGATTTTTGTGGTACCTCACACTTGATCCGACGAGGGGCATATGGTGAGCGACAGCTTCCGCCCCCAAAGCCGACAATCATTTTCGTCGGCCGCAGAGGCTTAGCTTAGTCGCGCCATAGCGCCACACAATTCTCGATCTCCTCGGCGCAGCATTCCGACTCAATCTTTTCCGCCCAAGTCGTTTGAATATGGGCGAATACCGCGAACACAGCCGCCTTCTGCGAATCTGTGCAGAAATTCAGAAAACGATTGGCGGTACCATCTCGCGTAAGGTGAAGCGCCAGCTGAAACGCATACCAATCGTGAGGACGAGAATCGGCTAACGCGAATCTAGCCAACGCCGGGAAAAAGTACGCAAGTCCTTGCGGAAAACACTCAACAAGCGGATCGTATCCAATGTGTCCAACATCTTCGATCGTCAACGTCTTCGTTGTGCGCGAATGCAGAAGCCGATCGTGATCCATGCACTCCGGATCACCATCAGCTACAGTGAAATGTTCTGGACGGGCGACATCACCAAAAGCGTCATCCACAACTCTCAAGATGCCATCGTCAGAAGTCATGCTGGCTTTCATTTGATGCGAAATGGCGTATGGAATATAGGCGTCGCGGCCATTTGTCTGACCGCTTCTGGTCGATAGGGGCCGACGATAGCTCCAACTCATCTGACTGCGGTTGTCAGGTCAAGTTTGAACTATCGCAGGTAATTAAATCGCGCCTTTGGCCCTCAGCGCCGCAATCTCTTCATCGCTCCGTCCCAGCAGATCGCGCAGCACTTCATCTGTATGCTGCCCCAGCATCGGCGGCGGCAAATCGGCCTGCGCCGGCGTGAGCGACATCTTCATCGGGCTGCGCACCAGCTTCACCTTGCCCGCCGCCGGATGATCCATCTCGATCGCCACGCCGCGCGCCTTCACCTGCGCGTTCTCGAACACTTCACCGATATCGTTGATCGGCCCGCACGGCACGCCGACTGCTTCGAGCTGCGCAATCCACTCGTCGCGCGTGCGCGTCTTCACCATCTCCGCCAGCAGCGGCACCAGCACATCGCGGTGCTGCACGCGCAGCGGATTGGTGGTGAAGCGCGGGTCCGCCCCGAGGTCCGGCCGTCCGCCCGCTTCCACGAACTTTTGATACTGCCCATCGTTCCCCGTCGCGACGATGATATGCCCGTCCGCGCACGCAAACGTCTGATACGGCACGATGTTGGCGTGCGCATTGCCCCAGCGTTTGGGCGCCTTGCCGCTGTTGAGGTAATTGCTGCCCACATTGGCCAGCATGGCCACCTGCGTGTCGAGCAGCGCCATGTCGATGTACTGGCCCTGGCCCGTGCGGTCGCGGTGCGTGAGCGCGGCCAGCACCGCCACGGTGGCGTACATGCCGGTCATCAGATCGGTCAGCGCCACGCCAGCCTTTTGCGGGCCGCCCCCGGGCAAGTCGTCGCGCTCACCCGTTACCGACATCAGCCCACCCATGCCCTGGATCAGGAAGTCGTAGCCGGCGCGGTGCGCATACGGCCCGTCCTGGCCAAACCCGGTCACCGAGCAGTACACCAGGTCCGGCTTGATCTCTTTCAGGCTGTCGTAATCGAGGCCATAGCGTTTCAGCTGGCCGACCTTGTAATTTTCCAGCACCACGTCGGCCTCGCGCGCGAGATCGCGAATGATCGCCTGGCCCTCTGGAGTGGCAATATCGACCGTGACGGAACGCTTGCCGCGGTTCGCGGTCAGGAAGTAGGCCGCCTCGCTGGTGTTGTTGCCGTCGGCGTCGCGCGCGTACGGCGGACCCCAGGCGCGCGTGTCGTCACCCACGCCGGGTCGTTCGATCTTGATTACATCGGCGCCGAGATCGGCCAGGTTCTGGGAGCACCAGGGACCGGCCAGCACGCGCGAGAGGTCAAGTACGCGGATGTGGCCGAGCGCCTTGGGCATGCCGGAAAATGCTTGAGTCATTGTGTCTGCCTTGTTGCAAATCAGGCAGCAATTATATCGGCTCAAGCCCCTCTGCGGCCAAGCGTGGAACGCGGCCGGACCGCCCTGGCCGGTTTTAGCGGAAAAGTTAAATTGGTCAGACCAATAACTTGAATTGGACTAGCCGATTTTAAAGTTTGCTGGCATACTTAGCAAATCCGACCGCAAGGGCGCCCGCATTTCCTGGGCGCGCATGCGGGTGCGGGCAGACAAGGCTATCAAAATGACGATTCCGGAAAAAACACCGCTCCATATCCGCATGCACGCGGGCGACAATGTCGCCATCGTGGTCAACGACGGCGGCTTGCCGGCGGGGACGGTGTTTCCCGATGGGCTGGTGCTAGTCGACACCGTGCCGCAGGGTCATAAAGTAGCCCTGGCCGATTTTGCCGAAGGCGATGCGGTGATCCGCTACAACGTGACCATCGGTTTCGCCGCGCGCGCACTGCCCAGGGGCAGCTGGATTTCCGAAGCGGTGCTGCGCATGCCGGCCGCGCGCGAGCTCGAAGGGCTGCCGATCGCCAC
This sequence comes from Massilia antarctica, assembly GCF_015689335.1. Lineage (GTDB taxonomy): Bacteria > Pseudomonadota > Gammaproteobacteria > Burkholderiales > Burkholderiaceae_D > Telluria_A > Telluria_A antarctica. Next base: position 3,485,454 of record NZ_CP065053.1, read on the forward strand.
CCGCGCCGCGCCCGTCATGGCGCCGCTGGAGGGCTATACCTTCCAGGGCTTCAAGAACGCAGATGGTTCGGTCGGCACGCGCAATATCCTGGCCATCACCACCACCGTGCAATGCGTTTCCGGCGTGGTCGAACATGCGGTCAAGCGCATCAAGAGCGAACTGCTGCCGCGCTACCCGAACGTGGACGACGTGGTCGGCCTCGAACATAGCTACGGCTGCGGCGTGGCGATCGATGCGCCGGGCGCCGAGATCCCGATCCGCACCTTGCGCAACATCACCCAGAACCCGAACTTCGGCGGCCAGGCGATGGTGGTCAGCCTGGGCTGCGAAAAGCTGCAGCCGGCGCGCCTGTTCCCGAAAGGCTCGATCCCGATCCTGAGCGGCGCCGAACCCGCGCAGGTGTGCCTGCAGGACGAGGGCCACGTCGGCTTTCAGTCGATGATCGATTCGATCATGCGCACCGCCGATGTGCAACTGCAGGCACTGAATGCGCGCCAGCGCGAAACCTGCCCCGCGTCCGACCTGGTGGTAGGCGTGCAGTGCGGCGGCAGCGATGCGTTTTCCGGCGTGACGGCCAATCCGGCGGTGGGCTACGCGACCGATCTGCTGGTGCGCGCCGGCGCCACCGTGATGTTTTCGGAAGTGACGGAAGTGCGCGACGGGATCGACCAACTGACGTCGCGCGCCGCCAACGCGGACGTGGCCCAAGCGATGATCCGCGAAATGGCCTGGTACGACGCTTACCTGACGCGCGGCGGCGTCGACCGCAGCGCCAACACCACGCCGGGTAACAAAAAGGGCGGGCTGTCGAACATCGTCGAAAAGGCGATGGGATCGATCGTCAAGTCGGGATCGTCCGCGATCACCGGCGTGCTCTCGCCCGGCGAGAAACTCAAACAGAAGGGGCTGATCTACGCAGCCACCCCCGCCAGTGACTTCATCTGCGGTACATTGCAGCTGGCGGCGGGGATGAATATCCACGTGTTCACCACGGGCCGCGGCACGCCATACGGCCTGGCCGAATGCCCGGTGATCAAGGTCGCCACGCGCAACGACCTGGCGCGCCGCTGGCACGACCTGATGGACGTGAACGCGGGCCGCATCGCCAGTGGCGAAGCGAGCATCGAAGACGTCGGCTGGGAGCTGTTCAAGCTGATGCTCGATGTCGCCAGCGGCAGCAAGACCTGGGCCGAACACTGGAAGCTGCACAATGCCCTGACCCTTTTCAATCCTGCACCGGTGACCTGATTATGAGCAAACCATTCAAACGTATTTTGCTGACCGGCGCAGCCGGCGGCCTCGGACGCTTGCTGCGCGAGCGCGTCAAACCATGGGCTGACATCGTGCGCCTGTCCGACCTGGCCGATGTCGGCCCGGCCGGCGAAGGCGAGGAAGTGGTCCAGTGCGACCTGGCCGACAAGGCCGCCGTGATGGCGCTGATGGACGGCGTGGACGCGGTACTGCACTTCGGCGGCATTTCGACCGAAGCGCCGTTCGATTCGATCATGCAAGCCAATATTCTGGGCATGGCCAATCTGTACGAAGCGATTCACAAGTGCGGCGTCAAGCGCGTGGTGTTCGCCAGCTCGAACCACACGATGGGCTTCTACAAGACCACCGACCTGGTCGACGCCGACATGCCAACGCGGCCTGATGGCATGTATGGCGTCAGCAAGGTGTTCGGTGAATCGCTGTCGCGCTACTACTACGACCGCTTCGGCATCGAAACTGTGTGCCTGCGCATCGGTTCGTGCTTTCCGGAGCCGCTCAACCCGCGCATGATGATTACGTATCTGAGCGCCGACGACTTGGTCGAAGCGCTGCGCTGCTCGCTGTTTGCCGCGCGCGTGGGCCACACCATCGCCTTCGGCGTGTCGGACAACAAGGCCAAATGGTGGGACGACCGCAAATCGCGTCACCTCGGTTTTGTGGCCAAAGACAGCTCGACCCGGTTCGAACACATGTTCCCGGAAAACGGCAACTACGCGCCGGCAGACGACATCACCATCACCTTCCAGGGTGGCAGTTTTCTTTTGACGGGACCTCAATATAACTAGCCTGTCGTCGCTGGTTTTGCGTAACGCGCAGCTCTCCGCCGAAATCCTTCCGGGTTTCGGCGGCGCTTTGTCGCGTCTGGACTGGATCGGCGGTGCGGCGCCGGTCCCGGTGCTGCGCCCGTACGCCGGCGGCGATGCGGCGCCGCGTCCTAATCAATTGGCGTGCTTTCCGCTGGTGCCGTGGTCGAACCGGATGGCCGGGGGCTTTCCGTATGGCGGTGAGCGCTACGACATCGCCCCGAACCGTGACGGTGATCCGTTTCCGATTCATGGCGAGGGTTGGCAGCGGCCATGGACAGTGGCGTTTCAGTCGGCCAGCCAGGTGCTGCTGATGCTGGAGCGGCGCGACGGCATGCCTTTCTCGTACCGCGCTTCGCTCGACTATGCCTTGCGTGGCAATGCGCTGGTGGTGACGCTGGAGGTGACCAATACCGGTCCGCTGGCGCTGCCGTTCGGTCTGGGATTGCATCCGTGGATGCCGCGCAGTCCGGGTACGACTTTGCAGGCGGCGGCGCGCAAGGTGTGGATGGCGGGCGCGGACAAACTGCCCTCGCATGCGGAAGCGATTCCGGAGATGTGGTCGTTCGAGCGTGAGCGCGCGCTGCCTGATGGCTTGATCGACAATGTGTTCGAAGGCTGGGATGGGAAGGCGCGCATTCGCTGGCCCGAGAGCGGCTTGAACCTGGCCATCGCTGCGGATAGCGGGTACTACATCGTGTATGCACCGGCTGGCGGGGATTTTTTCTGCTTCGAGCCGGTGGATCACTTGATCAACGCGCACAATATGGCGGGAGGGCCGGCCAGGCACGGCTTGACGATACTGGCGCCCGGGCAGAGGCTGCGGCGTGTGTTCAGTTTTGCGGTCACCGGGTCCGTCATTCCCACTTAAATTTTGCCACCCCCACCGTCGTCCCCGCGCCAAGGCGGCACTCGGCGGGGACCTAAGTTCCTTCGTCAGCCTATGGCTACGGCGCGAACTTGGATCCCCGCCTGCGCGGGGACGACGGTGGTGGCCACACCTCGCTCAATGGTCTGCACCACGCGCGACGCCGGCTTGAGCGCCTGCTCAATCACCTGCAACGCCAGCTGCGGCTGCGCATCCCCGCACATGAAAATATCCGCCGCGGCGAAGCCGTACTCCGGCCACGTGTGAATCGAGATATGGGATTCGGCCAGCAGCACCACGCCGGTCACTCCCAGCGTGTCGCCGAAGCTGTGAAAATGGCTGTGCAAGATGCGCGCCCCCGCCGCTGCGGCCCCGGAGCGCAGCAGGGCGTCGATGTCCGCGGTCGCGGTCAGCAGGGCCGGATCGATGCCATGAAAATCAGCCAGCAGATGAATGCCGGCCGGGCGATGCACGGGAGCGTTCACTTGTGCCCACCGCCGGAACCGCCGCCGTAGCTGCCGCTGCCGGAGCTCCAGCTGCTGCCAGCGCGCGAACCGCTCCCGCTGTTGCCCGACGAGTCGAACATGCTGACCCAGCTGATGATGGTGGTGAGCGCCGTCACGGCAATCGCGTACATCAGATATTTTTCGTTCATTTATCGTCCTTGCCAGCCGCATTGGTAAACGCGGCTGGAATGCAAATGGCCAGCAAGGCCAGGATCAGGTACATCGCGGTCGTGCCGAAGTTAACCAGCAGCGGAATCAGATTCAATCCGAGCAGCCACCAGAAAAATTTCCCCATGGTGCCGGAGAGCGCCGAGGGCGACGGGGGCGACGCACCCTGGACCGCGTGGGCTTTGTTGGCCGCATTGCCGAACCACGCCATCACCTGGTCCTGGGCGAGCGGCGTGGAGCGCGACCACGTCATCTCTTCGCCGGTGATCTCGGCCGCCAGACTGGTCTTGCCGTATTTGAATTCCAGCACGCGGGTGCGGTCGCCGGCCGCCACCCGCCAGTTGAAGGCGCCAGCGGCGGCAACCACCGTGGCCACATAGTCGTCGATGTTTTTGTAGCCTACCTTGTCGGCGCGGGCCGCTTCGGGGTCGACAGGGTCCCAGGCCGGCCAATCGCTCATGACATCGGCGCGATACCAGCCGTCGCCGGTTTCGATCAGCCAGAAAAAATTGATGCGGGTGCTGTACACCAGGTATTCGGTCCAGCTTGGCCCGCCGCCCGGTGAGCGGATCATGGCGCCGATCACGGTGCACTCGCTGCCGTTGATATTGGCCTTGCTGCCGATTTTGATGGTGGTGCGCATGCGCTCGACCTTCTCGCCCGCGGCCAGCACGCTCGCTTTCGGTCCGGCTGCGTCCAGCTGCGCGGCGCAGGCCGGGCATACCAGGTTGGTCGCCACGCCCGGCAGGTAGGTGATCATGCTGCCGCACGAAGGGCAGTCGAGCGTATCGACCTTGCCGCGATATTTGCCGGCGCTGGCGCGGATCTGTTCATCGTCGCGCAGCAGCTGGCAGCGCATGTCGGCCAGGGTGACCGCCACCCCGGTGTAGACCACCGGCGTTTCGCCATCGGTGTAGTCGAGCGTGAGGAACAGCGGGCCGCTGCGGAAGTCGGCCACGCGGATGCGCCAGCCGGTGCCGACCCGGAACGGCAATTCGCCCTGGCCGGCGATGCATTCGCAGCTGCGCTTTTCCGACGCCAGGTAGCGCTGCTGGTCGATGCTATAGACGCTGGCCACGCGGATCGCATCGAAGGCGGGCAGGGCGCCGGCGACTTTGCGCTCGGCGGTGAGGGTGAACAGGCCGGACGAGTCGCCCAGCCAGGCGTTGCTGCCGTCGTCGTACAGCACGTACCATTCGTTCCACATGCCTTCGGCGTAGCGCAGCTGGATGCGCCCGACCACCGTGAAATTGCGTCCGCCGACGGTGCCGCTGGTGCCGATCTGGATCGGCGAATAGTCTTCCAGCACCGACGACATGGTGCCCAGGTTCTTGACCGATTCGGCATCCTTGAGCAGGGTGGCGCGACAAAATTCGCACACCGCCATGACGGCGGCGTGCGATTTGAATTGGACTTCGGCGCCGCAGCTTGGGCAGGAAACGATTTGCATGGACAGCGGCTTAGCCGATCAGTTTTCTGAGCAGCTCCGTCTTGGTGCTGTTGTAGTCGTCTTCCGAGATCAGGCCCTTGTCGAGCAATCCCTTGAGTTTGAGCAGGCGCTCCTCGATCGGGTCGACCTCCGGCACCGGCGGCTGCAAGGGCGCGGTCGGCGCCGGCGGCACCTGTGGGATCATCGAGCCGCTCATGCCCTGCGCCATGGCGTGGCCCAGCATCGCGCCAGCCCCCAGGCCCGCGCCGATGCCGGCCAGGCCGCCTTCGTTCTGGGCCGCCAGCGGGATGCTGCTGGCCACCTGGAACTGGGTGAAGCCGCTCATCTTCTCGCCCGACAGGCCGCCCTTCATGCCGGCCGAAATGCGTTCGTCGAGCGCGGCCTGCAGTTCTTCCGGCAGGCTGACGCTGGCGACGTTGAATTCGTCGAGCCCCACGCCGTAGCGCGCGAAGGCGGCGTACAGGTCGCCCTTGACCTGTTGCGCCATCAGCGCCTGGTTGGCTGCCATGTCGAGGAAGGCGATCTTGGCGCTGCCGAGCGAGGTGGCCATGGTGGCCAGGAGGATGCCGCGCAGCTGGTCTTCGACGTCGTCGCGCGTGTAAACGTCGCGCGTGCCGCTGATTTCTGTGAAAAAGGTGCGCGCATCGGCGACGCGGTAGGAATACATGCCGAAGGCGCGCACCCGGATCATGTCGAAGTCGGCGTCGCGGATCGTGATCGGCTGCGGGGTGCCCCATTTGCGGCCGGTCTGCACGCGCGTGCTGAAGAAGTACACATCCGACTTGAACGGCGAGTCGAACAGCTTGTCCCAGTTTTTCAGGTTGGTCAGCAGCGGCAGGGTGTTGGTGGTCAGCTTGTGGGTGCCGGGGCCGAAGACGTCGGCGATCTTGCCTTCGTTGACGAACAGCGCCACTTGCGACTCGCGCACATTGAGGATGGCGCCGTTCTGGATTTCGAAGTCCTGCATCGGAAAGCGCCACGCCAGCACGCCGTCGTTCTCTTCGTTCCATTGCAGGACGTCGATAAACTGCTTCTTGATGAATGAACCAAGGGACATGTCGGTCTCCGGTAGAAATGCGTTAAATGAGGGCGGGTCAGGACAGGGCGCCGGCGTTGACCAGGCCAATCGACAGCGAGATCGCGCCGAGCAGGACGCCGAAGGCCGAGTTGTCGGCCTCGATCTGCTCTTTCGACATCTTCAGCAGGCGCGTGGCGACGTAATACACCAGTATCTGGATCAGCATCGCGCCGGCCGCCCACTCAAGGAATTGGTAGTAGTCGCGCGTATGCAGCAGCGCCGAGGCGATCGCCAGCGAAAAACCGATCAGTGCACCGGCCAGCGACAGCGCGGCCGCGTGATTTCCTCCGCGGATCAGCGCCACTTCATTAAATGGCGTCAGGCGCGTATAGATGACAAAAAACGCCATGACCAGCGCAACCGCTGTTGCAAGGTGGAGCAGATAGTTTAGGATGGCGGGCACGAGGTTTCCCCATGAAAGATGGTCAGAATGGCAGTGCACGATGATCTTAGAGCAAAAAAGACGACATGACCAAACGAATTTTGATACTTTCCGTGTTCGTGGTGGCCTCTTGCGGGCTGGCCTACGAACTTATCGCAGGCGCCTTGTCCAGCTATTTGCTGGGCGATTCGATTCTCCAGTTCTCCACCATTATCGGCTGCTACCTGTTCGCCATGGGCGTGGGCGCCCATTTTTCCAAGTACATCGCCGAAGAGGACGTACTGGCGCGCTTCATCGACATCGAGCTGGCCGTGGGCCTGATCGGCGGCATATCGGCGGCGCTGCTGTTCATGACGTTTTCGTGGATGTCGGCGCCGTTTCGCACCTTGTTGTATGTACTGGTGTTCATGGTCGGCGCGCTGGTGGGCATGGAAGTGCCGCTGGTGATGCGCGCGCTGAACGCGCGCGACACCGCCTTCAATGACCTGGTCAGCCGCGTACTGACCTTCGATTATCTGGGCGCGCTGGCCGTGTCGCTGCTGTTTCCGCTGGTGCTGGCGCCTTACGTGGGGCTGGTGCGCACGGGCTTTCTGTTCGGGATGCTCAATGTCGGCGTGGGCTTCTGGACCCTGTACGTATTTCGCGCCGAACTGGCCGACGTCGGCGGACGGGTGCTGCGCGCCTGCTCGGTGATGTTCCTGCTGGTGATGGGCTTCGCCCTGTCGGACCGCATGGTGCAGTGGGGCGAGCATGGCCTGTTCGGCGACAACATCGTGTACTCCACCAGTACGCCGTACCAGCGCCTGGTGATCACGCGCTGGAAGGATGACATGCGCCTGTACATCAACGGCAACCTGCAGTTCTCCTCGCGCGACGAGTACCGCTATCACGAAGCGCTGGTCCATCCGGCGCTGCAAGCCTTGCCGTGGGCGCGCAAGGTGCTGGTACTGGGCGGCGGCGACGGCCTGGCGCTGCGCGAAATCCTGCGCTACCCGAACATCAGGGAGGTGACCCTGGTCGACCTGGACCCGGCCATGACGCGGGCATTCACCACCCGTCCGGAGCTGGTCAAGCTCAATGGCGGCTCGTTCTCCGACCCGCGCGTGAAAGTCGTCAACGCCGACGCCGCCATCTGGCTGCAGAATTCGGCCGACATGTTCGACGCGGCCATCATCGACTTTCCCGATCCATCGAGCTTCGCGCTCGGCAAATTGTATTCGGTGCCGTTCTACGGCATGGTGAAAAAGCACGTGGCGGCCAAGGGGCTGGTGGTGGTGCAGGCGACGTCGCCGTTTTTTGCGCCGCACGCCTACTGGACCATCGACGCGACATTGCGTGACGTCGGCATGCGCACCTGGCCGTACCACGCTTACGTACCGTCATTCGGCGAGTGGGGCTTCGTCATGGCCTCGCCCGAGCAGGAGTATGTGCCGCCCACCAGCTACCGGCTGCCGATGCGCTACCTGACCGAAGCGACCACGCGCGAGATGTTCGCCTTTCCGCCCGATATGCAGCGATTGGAAATGGCGCCGAACCGGCTCAATACCCAGTCGCTGGTGCACGAGTTCGAGCAGGACTGGCGCAAGGTGATCCGCTGATGGACCGGCGCTCATTCCTGGCACTGGCCGGCGGCGTGGGGGCGGCGGTGGCAAGCGCGCAGGGCTTCCGGCGCTGGCTCGACATCACGCCCACCGTGCATTACCCGGGCCGCGCCGAAGGCCACTTCTTGCGCGAGCGCGGCAAGCTGCCGGCGCCGGACGAAGTCATCGAGACCGATATCGTCATCCTCGGCTCCGGCATCGCCGGCCTGACGGCAGCGTGGAAGCTGAAGCGCGAAGGGCAGCGCAAGGTGCTCATGATCGACGGCCCGCAGCCGTTCGGGAACGCCGCCGGCGGCCATTTCGGCGAGCTGGCCTATCCGACCGGCGGCCACTATCTGCCGCTGCCGTCGCCCGAATCGGTGCATGTGCGCGAGATCCTGTTCGACCTTGGCATCATCGAGAGCGACCCGTATGGCGAAAAACCGTATTACGACGAGCGCTATGTGCTGCACGGCCCGGAAGAGCGCCTGCTGTTCAACGGCCGCTGGCAGGAAGGCTTTCTTCCGACCGAGGGGGTGGCACCGGAGGAGCTGGCCGAGCACCAGCGCTTTTTCGCCGAGGTCGAGCGCCTGCGCACCTTGCGCGGGGCCGACGGCAAGCGCGTGTTCGTGTTCCCCACCGTGGCATCGTCGCTCGACCCGGAGTTCGATTCGCTCGACCGCATCACGCTCAAGGATTGGCTGGACCAGCAGGGCTACCGCTCGCCGACCCTGCACTGGTACCTGAACTACTGCTGCCGCGACGACTACGGCACCCGCTACGATAAGGTGTCGGCGTGGGCCGGGCTGCATTATTACTGCAGCCGCTGGGGTAAAGCGGCCAATGCCGGCAATGGCGCCTGGCTGACCTGGCCGGGCGGGATGCAGGTGGTGGCCGACAAACTGGCCGCCGCGTCTCGTGTGCGGCGCCGGGCCGGTACCGCGGTGTCGCTCAAGCGCGCCGGGGCCGGCGTGGAAGCGCTGTGCTTCACCCTCGAGGGCGGCGTGGCGCGCACTGTCCTGGTGCGGGCGCGCAAGGCGATCTGCGCGATGCCGCTGTACGTGGCCGCGCGCGTGGTCGAGGACATCGGCGCGTACGGTTTCGATGCGCAGCGCCACACGCCATCGTACGCGCCGTGGATGGTGGCCAATTTCCTCATGAAGGACTTCCCGCGCGAGCTGCCGGAGGTGCCGCTGGCATGGGACAACGTGGTGTACCAGGAGCCGGGGCTGGGCTATGTGGTGTCGACCCACCAGGATATCCGCGTGGCGCCGCCCGCCAAGACCGTGTTTTCCGCCTACGTGGCGCTGTCGGACCGCACGCCCGAGGCGGCGCGCAAGTGGATGATGACGGCCCGCGCCGATGAACTGGTGGCGCTGGCCAGTGCCGACCTGAAAAGCGCCTACGGCTGGAAGTTCGCGGCCTGCGTGGAGCGGGTCGACATCACCCTGCGCGGCCACGCGATGGCGGCGCCGCTGCCGGGCTTTCGCGGCAATGCAGGCCTGAAGGCCTTGCGCGAAGCCGATGGGCCGATCGTGTTCGCGCATGCCGATCTGTCGGGCTTTTCGGTGTTCGAGGAAGCCGCGTGGTGGGGCGTGCAGGCCGCGCTCAAGGTGCTCAGGTAATTTACCGGTAGGTGGCGACGATGCGCTGCCAGGCCGGATCGTCCTTGAGCTTCTTGAGCACGGGCGCGATTTTTTCGAAGGCGGCGGCGTGGCTGTGGGGCACCAGCATGCGCCGCTCGGTGGGCGGGCTGGCCAGGATGGCCAGGTGCAGCCTGGACGACATGCCCTGCGCGCGGATGAAGTAGCGCGCCATCGATTCGGCCACGATCACGCAATCGAGGCGCCCGAGCAGCAGCTTTTCCAGGTTTTTCTCGTCGCTCGGGCCTTCGCTGCGCAGCATGCGCGAGCTGGCCAGCCAGCTGTCGATGCCGGGGTAGCTGTAGCCGAGGGTGACGCCGACCGAGGCGCCCACCAGGCCGGCCGGTGCGTCCGGGCTGACCGGTTTGGCCGCCAGCGACACAAGCGCGTAGCGGTCGGTGGAGAAGGGCGCCGACCACAGGTACTTTTTCTGTTCCACGTCATCGAACCATTCGGGCATCATGCCGATGACGATGCCGTTGATGCTGCCGTCTTCGAGCTTGACCTGCAGGCGCTTGCGCGGCATGAACTGTAGCTTGAACGTGAGGCCGCCGGGCTTGAGGCGGTTCAGGTAGCCGATCAGGTCCGGATAGATGCCGCGCCCGTCGCCCAGCATCAGCGGCGCGAAACTGGCGCTGGTATAGACGGTGACCACTTCGGCCGCTGCCGATGTTGCGAGCAGCAGCGCGCACAGGATCGACAGGCGCAGGACCAGTTTTTTCATGGGACGATTATCGCATCCCGTTTCATTGACGGGTGTGGATTTCGGCCTCCAGGGTTGCCAGGAACAGATCGCGTTCGCCATCGACGATGCGGTCGACCCGTTCCTCGTCCATCCCGAGCGCTTCGAGCACGAAGGCGGACAGCTGCAGGCTCGCTTCCAGGGTTTCGGGCACCACGATGGTGGCGCCGGCCCGTTTCAGGGCGCGCGCATGCTGTTCGTCGCGCGAGCGCACCAGCAGCGGCACGTCGGGAAATTCGCGCCGGATGCCGCGCACGGCGTGCAGGGCCGAGGCGGGATGGTCCATCGTCAGCACGATCGCCGGGGCTTCGCCCGCGTTCACGTGGCGCAGCAGCTCGGCGCGCGCGGCATTGCCGAAGTAGACCGGCAAGCCTTCGCCGTGCATTTTGGTGGCCAGGCGCGCATCGTTCTCGAAGGCGATGTAGCCGATGCCTTCGGCCGTGAGCAGCTTGGCCAGTTGCTGGCCCACCCTCCCGAAGCCGGCGATGATGATGTGGCCGCGCGCGGCGGCCAGCGCGGCGTGGCCTGGTGTGGCGGCCTGTTCGTCGTCGCGCGGCTCCCAGCGCGTGCCGATCTCGCGTCCCAGGCGCGCCAGCAGGGGCGTGACGAACAGGGACAGGCCCACGGCCAGCATGACGCGCGCGCCCAGGTCGGCGTCGACCAGTTTGCTGGCGGTGGCGTAGCCGATCACGATGAAGGCGAACTCGCCGCCCTGGCCGAGCAGCAGGCCGCCTTCGAGCGCGCGCCCCCAGCCCAGGCCGCCGATGCGGAACAGCACGGCGATGACGGCGGCCTTGATCGCGATCAGGCCGAACACGGCGCCGGCCAGCCACAGCGGAGCGTCGATGATCTGGCGCGCATCCATGCCCATGCCGACCGTCATGAAGAATAGCCCCATCAGCAAGCCCTTGAAGGGTTCGACCATGAGTTCGACCTCGTGCTTGAATTCGGTTTCGGCCAGCAGCAGGCCGGCGATCAGGGCACCGAGCGCCATCGACAGGCCCGCCGCCGCGCTCAGGCCGGCAATGCCCAGGGTGGTGAGCAGCACCAGCGCCATGAACACGTCGGGCTGGCGGTGGCGGGTGAAAATGCGGAACAGCGGGTGGACCAGGCGTCCGCCCACCAGGTAAATCAGGGCAATGGCGGCCGCGGCCTTGACCATGGTGATGGCCACCAGCGAGACGATGCCGTCGCTTTCGCCCTTGGCCATGACGCCGATCAGGATCAGGAGGGGAACCACCGCCAGATCCTGCAGCATCAGGATCGAGAAGCCGGCCTGGCCGAGCGGGGTGTTGGTGCTGTGTTGTTCGTTCATCAACTGCATGACCACGGCGGTGGACGAGAGCGAGAGCACCATGCCGAGGATGACGGCGCTTTCCGTGCGGTAGCCCAGCAGGTGGATGACGGCACCGAGCAGGGCGGCGCTGATGCAGACCTGGGCCGTGCCGGCGCCGAACACCCAGCGCCGCAGTCCCCACAGGCGGGCGGCGGACAGTTCCAGGCCGATCATGAACATCAGGAACATGACGCCCAGTTCGGCCAGGGCCACCACGCCTTCGGCGCGCGGGAAAGTGAGGTAGGCCAGCCAGGGGTGGGTGTCGGCGAACAGGCCCAGGCCGAACGGGCCGAGCAGGGCGCCGACGGCCAGGAAACCGAGCACCTGGTTGATGCGCAGGCGTTGCAAGGTTGGAATCAGGATGCCCGCGAGCGAGAGGAACAGGAGGATTTCCCTCAGGAAGGGGAAGGCGTGTTGCTCTTGCACGGGTGGAGGCCTGTCGGGTAGTTGATCGCTCTTGTCATTCTATAACAGCGGGCAGGGGCGGCGGGTGCGGTGGTGCTGCCTGAGCGCTGTGTTTGATGGGGATGGCTGAGCGTCGAACTTGGGCACCCGCCTGCGCGGGTGCGACGGGAGTGCGTGCGGGTGCGACGGGGATGAAGCTTGCGGCGGCGCAAATGGTGGGCCATTTCCGCAAGGCAATATGACTGACCTGCCGCCTCATCGGAGTTCCAGCATGAAGCCCTCGTTTTTTACCGTGCGTAACAACTACCCGGCCCGCGCGAGCGTCGACCGCGCCGCCCTGTACAAGGCGATCGGCTGGGATGCGCTGATCGAGGTGTCCGCTTACCATAATACCTGCGCCACCCGGATCAGCCTGGCGCTGGTGCGTGCCGGCATGCACATCCCGGGCCGGCTGGCCATCCTCAAGGGTGAACACAAGGGCAGCCTGATCGAACCCGGCCACGCCCGCCTGTCAATCCTGCTGCAACGCCGCAATCTGCTGGGCTTGCCGGAGGTGTATCGCGGTGGCCAGGCGCGCGAAGCCATCGGCGCGCGCAGCGGCATCGTCTCGTTCTGGCGCATCGACGGCGATGGCGGGGCGGACCAAGGGCACATCGATATCGTCTTCCCCGACCCGTGCAACCCCGCGGTGCTCAGTTGCGGCACCGAATGCTACTGGCAAGCCGCGGAGGTGTGGTTCTGGCCGCTCGCCTGAGGCAGTCCGCTTGTCGGCAGTCCGCTTGAAGGTGGTCCACGTCAAGCTTGTCAACTGGCATGCTGGCGCCTCCCCGCCTTCGCTTGCTGGCGTGTGTCGGTGCAGTGGATCGCCTTTTCCAGTTCGACGCTCTCGCCGCGCATCTGCAAAAAACGGCCGATCGCGCTGTCCAGCCCCGGTAGCAGGATGCCGCGCTCGGTGTGCAGCGCGCTGTAGGCCGGGCGCGCGGCGATGTAGCGGCAAGCGGCGCTGGACTGCGCTTCGAGCCGGCTAGTGTCCACCCCGGCCTGGCGGGCCGCCATGCTGGCCAGGTCGACCCAGGTGAGCGCATGGCCGTTGGTCAGGTGCCATATCCCGCGTTCCTTGTCGATGAGCAGATCAAGGCAGGCGTGGACCAGGTCGGGCACGTAGGTCGGCGTGACCGTGATGTCGGCGGCGGCGGCGAACGGGGCGCCGCTTTCGAGGCTGGACAAGGCCTGGGTCAGGAAGTTGTAGCTGTCCCAGGGGCCGAAAAAGGAACTGGTGCGCACCACCAGCGCCGCCGGATGCAGGTCGAGCACGGTGCGCTCGGCGGCGGCCTTGCTTTTGCCATAAACATTGATCGGCGCGACGGTGTCGCTTTCCACATACGGACACTGCTGGCGTCCGTCGAACACCAGGTCGCTGGAAAAGGTGGTCAGGTGCACGTGGTGGCGGGCGCAGGCGGCCGCCAGGACCGCCGGGCCGGCGACGTTGTCGCGAAAGCAGCGCGCCACATCGTTTTCGGCCTCATCGACCCGCACGTAGCCGCTGGCGTTGATGACGGCCCAGGGATGGTAGCGCTGCATGGCTTGTTCCACGGAGACCGGGTCGGCAATGTCCATCTCCTGGCGGCTGAGCAGGCGGTAGGCCAGGTTGCGGCGCGCGCAGATGCGGGCGAAGGCGCGCCCCAAGGTGCCGGTGGCGCCGGTGATCAGGATCGGCGCGCAGGCCGTGCCGACCAGGCCGTGGCCGTCCGCCGTAATGGAGGTGGGCGCTTCGGGCGTGGCCACGGGCGGGCACAGGCAGCGCCCGGCGCGCCGCCACCAGCCCTGGCCGCGCAGCACGGGGTGCGAGGGCGCCTGGCCGCTGCCCAGTTCGCGCATCATGGCCGCCAGCGCGGTGGGGCGCGGGAGCGGCGAGCGCACGTCGAACGGCCCCGGCTCGTAGTAGCCGCGCCATTGCGTGAGCAGGCTGTTCCAGTCGAATGAGCCGAGCAGCGCCCACACGGTGACCGCGCGCAAGTCGATGCCGTTGCGCCGGGCTTGCTGTCCCGCTTCCCACACTTCGAGCAGCCAGCGCAACTGGTCTTCGCGGTTGGCGTCGATGTGCGCTTCGGTGACCGCCAGCGGGATGCGGTAGCGGTCCCAGACCTCTTGCAGCAGCGGGCCGATGCCGGGTGTGGGCGTGGCCAGGACGCGCGCCGTTTCGATATCGGCGCAGGGCAGGCCGTCGGCGTGGCCGCGGAAGTGCGCCGGGTAGCGCTCGGGCCGGTGGTCGAGCCAGCGTTCGCTGGTCACGTAATAGTTGACGCCGATGAGGTCGGGCGGACAGGGATTGTCACGGAACCAGAGCAACTCCGCCGGCTGGGCCCCGTGATCCGTCAGGTAGCCCCACAAGGGGTGCGCCTGGCCGACCTTGCCGCAGAGTAAGTCCCAGGCCAGCCAGCGCCGTTCGTTGTAGAAGGCGGCGCAGCGGGCCATGTCTTGTGTGCTGTAGGTTTTGCCCAGGTCGTCGGTCTGTACCAGGCGCGCGCGTGGATTGATCCGCCGGATCGCGCGCATGGCCAGCACGGTGGCGCGGCACTGGATCAGCAGCGCCCGCAGGAAGCTGCGGTCATCGCGCCCATGCGGATACCACAGGCCGTACAAGCCGCTGAAGCGCGCGGTGGTCAAGGGCTCGTTGACGGGAGTGTAGGCGTCGATCCAAGGGTAGCGCGCGGCCACGGCGCCGGCATACTCCGCCAGCCGGGTCGCGAAGGCCGGATCGGTCAGGCAGGTGTCGCGCGGGCCGCTGCCGTGGTGGACCAGCCCGGCAATGACGCCGATGCCGGCATCGCGCAAGGCACCAAGGCGCGCATCGGCCCAGGACCAGTCGGCGCCGGCCAGGCCGCTTGGCGCCATCCGCTCCCACAGCAGCGGGTAGCGGATGGCGCTGATTCCCAGTGAACGGAAGCGCGCCACGTCGTCGGCGCGGCCGTGATGGCCATTTTTTTCCATCTGGCTGAAGTAGTCGTCTCCCACCCGATTGACCGTACATTCGAGCCCGCCCCAGAGGGCAAGCGGCTGGTGTGCTGCGTCGCTGTCGATTGATGGCATAAGATTATTTATAACATTTAAACAATTTTATAAATTAGATACCGCGCAGCGCGGAAAAGTTCAGTTTGTTGTGTGACGTTTGCATATCGATGGCAAAAAACAACGAAAAATTGCTGGCAAACAGGAAATTTTTGTTTACTGTGTACAAAGATGATATGGATCAATGATATGATCCGCTATCAATTGCGTAACAATACTTTCATTTTAGTAATCATTTTTAGGATTTACATGAAATCAACAGTACTCCTGGGCGGTTTGTTCGCCGCCGCCATGTTCGCCAGCGGCGCAGCGCGCGCCGAGCTCGTGGTCAACGGCAGCTTTGAAGTCAACAAGACCGCCAGTTCATGGCAGAATTTCAATGCCATTACCGGCTGGAAGTCCAGCAACGGCATTTTTGAAATCCAAAAGGGCGCCAAGCAAGGCGGCGCCGCCGGTTTCAATCCGTACGCTGCCAATGGCCGCCAGTACCTGGAACTGAACAGCACCGGCCTGAGCACGGTATGGCAGATGATCGACACCTCGGTCGCCGGCACCTACTCGGTCTCGTTCGCTTACTCGGGCCGTCCGGACACCGCCGGCCACGCCAACAGCGCGATGAATGTGTACTGGGGCGACACCAAGCTGAACGATTCGCTGCTGATGGGCGGCACCAGCGGCCAGTGGAACCTGTTCAGCATCACCGACCTGGTCGCCACCAGCCCGCTGACCAAGCTGCGTTTTGAATCGGTCGGCCCGACCTCGTCGCCAACCTACGGTTCCTACCTCGACGCCGTGTCGGTCGACGTGACCCCGGTTCCTGAGCCGGAAACCTACGCCCTGTTCCTGATGGGCCTGGCAATCCTCGGCGCTACCGTTCGCCGCAACAAGAAAGCCTGAGTTTCCCCGCCACGCCGGTCCTGAACCGGCGTCGCATCCCGGGGCCAAACATTGCCCAACCGAGGTCTGACCCCGGTTGAGCAATGTTTGGCCCCGTTTGTCGTCGCTTGTCGTTTTTGTTGCTGTATGATGCGTACCCAATTCCTCCCCCCGCCGTCCGCAGTGCCCCCCACCTAGCAGAGAATTCGCATGAACACCTTCATTCCAGGCAAAGACGCCGCCCTCGAATCGACCATCGACACCATGCAGGCCAAGCTGGCCGCGCGTGGCTTTATTCTGAACGAGTCGTCGTTGCTG
Source organism: Massilia antarctica (assembly GCF_015689335.1). GTDB lineage: Bacteria > Pseudomonadota > Gammaproteobacteria > Burkholderiales > Burkholderiaceae_D > Telluria_A > Telluria_A antarctica. Next base: position 3,501,951 of record NZ_CP065053.1, read on the forward strand.
CATGAGGTCGACGGCATCTGGTCGACCCATATGAAGGATAACGATTGTCCGATGCTGTTTTCCAACGGTAAGGGCGCGACCGAGCTGGCCGCGCGCGCCAGCGCCTACGGCGAATTTTTCGAGCGCCTCGGCACGCATTATTTCTGGACCCACTTTCACCTCGGCGAAACGCGCGCCAACCGGCCTTTCGTGCATTATCAGCAGGAACGCTGGTTCAAGCCGGGCCCGGACGGCGCCTGGCCAAGCGAGATGCTCAATCCGGAATTGCACGCTTTCTATAACCCGGACAGCGAGATCGATGCCGAGGTGCTGGTCGACTTGAATTCGGGTAACGTGGAACGCGGCATTTGCGCGCTGCCGTACAAGCGCCTGCGCGACGATAGCGAAACCTTTATCCCGGTCAATATCATCGGCAATCTGTATGTCAGCAATGGCATGGCGGCGGGCAATACGATGATGGAGGCGCGCAGCCAGGCTTTGTCGGAAATTTTCGAGCGCCAGATCAAGTACCGCATCATCAGCGAAGGCCTGTGCCTGCCGGAAGTGCCGGACGAGGTCATTGCGCGCTTTCCGAACATCAAGGCCGGCATCGATGGCTTGCGCCGCGCCGGTTTCGGCATCCTGGTCAAGGATGCTTCGCTCGGCGGCAAGTATCCGGTGATGAATGTAACCCTGGTGCATCCGAAAGACCAGGGCGTGTTCTCCAGCTACGGCGCGCACCCGCGCTTTGAAATCGCGCTGGAACGGGCGATGACCGAACTGCTGCAGGGCCGCGCCCTCGATTCGCTGGAAGGCTTCCCTGAGCCGGGCTTCGACATGAGCGAGATCAACGCCGTGGCCAACCTGGAAATCCATTTTGTCGATTCGAGCGGCGTGATCAGCTGGAATTTCATGGGCGATATCCCGGATTTCCCCTTCGCCGACTGGAATTTCAGCACCACCACGGAAGAAGACTACCACTGGCTGGTTGCATGCCTGCATGGCGAAGGCAAGGATATCTACGTGGCCGATTTCAGCGAGCAGGGCGCGTACAGCTGCCGCATCCTGGTGCCGGGTTTCTCGGAAATCTATCCGGTGGAAGACCTGGAATGGGAAAACAATAGCATCGGTAACCTGATCCGCCCGCAACTGGTGCGCCTGGATGCGCTCAGCGAGGAAGAGTGCGCGGCCTTGCTGGAAGACTTGCGGACCATGAACGTCAACGATGAGCGTCCGCTGTGGGAAATCCTGGGTCTGGCGATTCCGCTCGGCACGCCGTGGAAGCAGCTGCGCATCGGCGAACTGAAAACCCTGCTGGCGCTGGCTGTTGGCGACGAAGACGGCATCCTCGAAGGCTGCGACTGGATTCATCACTTCAAGGACCTGGCGCCGGACCGCCGCCTGGTGTATCGCTGCATCGAAAGCATGCTCAACGTGGAAGATGTGGAAAACTATCGCCGCTCGATGGCCTTGCTGTACGGCGAAGAGACGGTGCGCCAGGCCGAGGCCTTGCTCGACCGCAGCGAGCGCTTCTTCGGGCTGGAAACGCTCGGCACCGACATGCAGGGCAGCGCCATGCACCAGACCTTGCTGGCCGCCTACGACAAGCTGTTCGCGTAAGCGTCCGGCGCGAATAAAAAACGCCGCCGGCTTGAGTGCCCGGCGGCGTTTTTTTTCGTCCCGTGTGCGGCGCGACCGCAGTCGCGCCAGCGCGGATCAGTCCTTCAGGTCGGCCGGCACCTTGCCGCCATTGGCCGCCAGCTTGTTCATGACCTGGCGGTGCAGCCAGATATTCATCGACGCCGAATCGCTGGTGTCGCCGGTGTAGTCGAGCTCGCTCGCCAGTTCCTTGCGCGATTGCAGGCTGCTGTCCAGGTTCAGCAGCTTGAGCAGGTCGACGATCGAGGTGCGCCAGTTCAGGGTCTGGCTCTGCGGCATGCCGCTGAGGATGGCTTCGACGTCAACCTGTTCCATCGGCGCGCTTGGCGGCGGGGCCGAGGCCTGGGTTGGCGCGGCTGGCGCTACGCCGGCCGATTGCATCGATGCCGGCGGTGCGGCCTGGGTCGCGCCTGGCTGCACGGCTGGGTGCGACGAGGGGAAGATTTTGTGGAAAATATTGCTGAGAATGCCCATGTGTAACCTCTTTTTGGTGAAGAACTGTATCTGAAATTGCCTAGTGTCTCATGCCTTCAGCCACGCGGCCGAGCACGATGGCCAGTGCGGCCCCGCCGATGGTCTTGACCAGGGTCGGATGCTCGGCGTAAAAATCGCCCATGCGGTCGACGATGCTCGGATTGTTGCGTTCGGCGTGTTCCGCGATTTGCTGGACTTGCGCCGGCGTGAGCTGGGCCGCCTGGTCTGGCGTAATCGCGGCCGGAGTGTCGCCGCCGCGGAACAGGTTGCCGAGGGCGCCGCCCGCGATCGAGCTGAGCAGGCCGGGGCCGACGTTGCTGATCAGCTGGTTGAGCATGCCGGCGCGCTGGTTGGCGTCGCTATGGCTGAACAGTTGGCCGACCATTTGCGGGAATGGCGGGGTCTGGTCGGACCGCAACGCTTCCGACACGCCCTGGGCCATCGTGCCACGCGGCGCGTTCTGCGCCACCTGGTCGAAGTCGTCGAGTGCGCGCGCGCCATTGTTGTTGGCCGCGCCGCCCAGGTATTGCTGTAGTAGATTGCCTAAATCGAAAGCCATACGCCCTCCACGTGGATTGGAAAAGCCCCGCTGCGCTGGTTTGCCCGAGGCCGATGCCGGAGCTTAGGCTGCGGCGGGCTTGCCATCTGTACGCCAGCGCACCATGGTGTCGTTAAAGCTGATAATAAAGCAATTTTCCTCGATTCAGCGGAAATGATTGCGCGGCGCTCCGGCGCGCTCTAAGCTGGCGGCTTTTTACTGACGGCCACCCTGATGCCTTACCTGTCGATCCTGATGTTTGCCGCCGTGTTCACGGGCGCCGTGCTGGCCTGGCATATTCCGCTGTGGGTGGGTGTGCTGTACGTGGTGGCAAGCTGCGCCTGCTTTGCTCTGTACGCGATGGATAAGGCGGCCGCGCGCGCCGGCAGCTACCGCACCCCCGAACGCAGCTTGCTGCTGCTCGGCCTTGCCTGCGGCTGGCCGGGCGCCGTGCTGGCGCAGCAGTGGCTGCGGCACAAATCGTCAAAGCGGCCGTTTCAAGTCGCGTTCTGGAGCACGGTGCTGTGCAATGTCGCTGTCTTTGTTTACCTCGCTTCGCCGCTGTCCTTGATTCGCATGCCATAAAGGCGCCGTGCGCAGCCGCAGCGTAGAGCGATCCGCCCGGCGCGGCCTTAAAACGGGATGACTCGCGCCGCCAGACGCTGCGCGCCGTGCTGCTCGACATGGCGAATCCGGTCTTGGGCGGCCTGCGGCTGCTCGTCCGGCGTGCCGTTGCCGAATGGCGGAGCAGGGTAGTATTCGATGCCGAGCTGGATGGTGCGGGCCAGTGTCTCGCCGCCCAGCAGGGAGGCGAGGAACAGGCCGGCATCGATACTGGCCGACACCCCCGCGCCGGTGATCAGCTTGCCATCGCGCTGGTAGCGTTCGGTGCCGACCAGGGCGCCGTAAGCGGCGACGTGCGCGCGCGCGAACCAGTTGGTCGTGACTTTCTTGCCCTTGAGCAGACCGGCGGCGCCCAGGATTTCGGCGCCGTTGCAGATGCTGACCGTCCACGCCGTGGTCGGATGGAGGCGCCGCACGCAGGCCATCAGCGCGGCGTTGCCGAGTGCGCCGGCGACGCCGGGGCCGCCCGGCACGTACAGGATATCGGTCGTATCCAGCTGGTCGAAGGTCCGGTAGGCGGCCATGCCGAGACGGCCGGTATCGCTGGCGACCAGCCCGATCCGATCAGAAACGAACTCGACCTCCATGCCAGGAACATTCGCCAGCACTTCATAGCCGCCCACGATATCCAGCGCGGTAAAGCCATCGAACAATACAATCGTCAATCGCATGATTTTCTCCTTGAAGTGATGGGCCATTGTCGGCGTGCGCACCGGCATGGAGAAGAGGCGATATTGCCCTTTTTAATGGCATACTCGCCATATGAAGACGAAACGCATCGCCATCCTGGCGTACTCCGGCTGCATGGGAATGGAAGTGTTTGGCCTGTGCGATACCTTGCTGTTGGCAAATCGGATCGCTGCGGCGGTCGACGGCGCCGGGCCGCCCTTGTTCGACGTCATCGTCACCAGTCTCGGCGGGGGCAATGTGACGGCCGCCGGCGGCATTCCGATCGGCACGCGCAAACCGGTCGCGCGGCCCGATTTGCTGGTGGTGCCGGGCATGGAACTGTCCGGCCGAGATGCCTGCACCGCGCCGATGAGCGCGTTCGCCCCCGAGATCGCTTATCTGGCCAAGGCGTTCGCCCGGGGCACGCCGGTGGCCGCCGTGTGCGTCGGCGCCTTCCTGCTGGGCGATGCCGGCGTGCTGGACGGGCGCCGTGCCACCACCTCGTGGCTGTTCGCGCCCGACCTCGCGCGCCGTTTTCCGGCGGCCATGGTCGAGCCGGCGGCCATGCTGGTCGAGGATGGCGGCGTGACCACCACCGGCTCGTTCAGCGCCACTTTCGATCTGGCGATGCATCTGGTGAGGCAGAGTGCGAGCGCCAGGGTGCTGCGGGCTGTCGCGCGCATGGGTTTGCTGGACGATCGACGCACCAGTCAGGCGCCCTTCGTTGATACGCGCATGCTGTCCCAGGCAGCCGACACGTTCGCCGCCAAGGTGCACGCTTGGCTGGGTCAGCGGCTGGCCGAGCCGTACAACCTCAAGCAGGTGGCGGCGGCTTTTCATGTCAGCGACCGCACCTTGCTCAGGAGGGTGAAGCAAGAGACGGGGCAAACGCCACTGGCCTATTTGCAGCAGGCGCGCATCGGCAAGGCCAAGGTGCTGCTGGAATCGACCTCGCTGAGCGTGGCGCAGGTGACGGAACGGGTGGGTTACACGGATGTCGCGACCTTTGGCGCCCTGTTCAAGCGCAATGTAGGGCAGTCGCCAGCCGAGTATAGACGCAGGTTCAGAACGATTGGACAGGTAGGTATGGACAAGCGGCCTGCCTGATTGAATCGTTGGATCAGGCGATGAGCAAGCTAAAGGCTTATCGGTCGATACTTGTGATGCGACGCAAATGGAAACGAGACTTAATTGAACTGCTGACGTCTTTCAAGTGGCGTTCAATTTGTCGTTATATGTTCTGCCTTCGACGAATGTCTATGTGCAGATTCGTTGCCTCCGCGTACCTCGGTTTTTCGCTGCCGCTCATCCGCTTGCTGTAGAGACGGCATGGCGGGAAGTGACGCGTGTTTGATTGCATCCTTTGAAATAAAGATAATCCACCCGAACGCAACCAAAGCTATACCGAGCATGGCGAGTTCGGGTATCCAATGATACCATTCGCTCAGTTCGTCTACGCCTCGAATGCGATGAAAGTCGAAATAGTACTGATTTATGAAGGCGAGAAGATTGAACGTAGCATGCGCGACCATGCAGGTCCGTAGCGAGCCGGTGGTTGCATAAAGGTACGAGAGTGCAAGGGAAAACAAAAACGTGCCGATGTAGATAGTTTTTGAGAAATGAAGTGCCGTAAAGATGGCTGCAGTTAAAACTGAACTCAGGAAAAAAGACTTGTTTTTGTAGATTGAGCGAAATACCAAGCCACGGAAAAACAGTTCTTCAAATATTGCAGGAAAAATCGCGCTGCAAATAATGAATGTAAAAACGTGGACTGAAAAGAAGGGATGAGAGGTGTATGCTTCAGGATGATACTTGCCTAAACTATAGGCTGCTTCGAGGTCGTAATACGTTACGATTTTCGTGAAAACGGCACTTTCACCGAGGGTGAACATAAGTACTAGGATTCCAATGAGCACCGACAGCGCGACCTGTCGTTTCGTTATTGTGCTGCCCATAATCAAAGTAAACATTTTGCGGTTGATTTGAAATTGATGAGCGCTCGCTGCTGCCATTACGATGAACATGATCGACGCGCACAGATGGTCGGCATAGTACGCAGCGTTGGGCCAATATGCTGTTATGGACATAAATAGAACGGCTCGCAAGACCATGCTGACAATTAATATTAGAAGTAAGATTTTTGGCGCCATTTTTTATTACTGCATCTCGTAATATTATATTATATTTATTTGATCGGTAATTGGCGCGTGTCAGATGTGGAAATATCGCGTCAGTGTTATTTGACGCGATATTTTCAGGAATTCAGACGTTGAAGAAGATGGTCAGTGCAGCATGTCGTACAGACCGATACCGATTTTCGAGCCCAGTTCGCCGAGCCCGTTAGCAATATCGTTAGTGCGGTTTCCCCAATCCGACTGCGCATTTGGGATAAGGTCGTACTTGCGGCCCCCGCCGCCCGACACCATCTCGATTTCTTCAGGGTTTAAGTCCTGCATAGTGCTTCTCCTTGTGGTAGCCGTTATTGGCCGAGGTAACTTTATAATGGGAGGGGAATTTTCGCGCTGAGTTTTCTCAAGTACTTTTGGGAAATGCGTAAAATTACATTTGCTCGTGATGTCGCGCGTGCGCTTTTCAGGATCTCTGGCGCTTCGAGTAGATGTATCGCCTCGACCGGACGCAACGATTCCGGCTCCGCGAAAAGCCAGTCCATTTTCGACCTTGGAACATGATAAGCTCGCGCCTATGTGGAACTACCCTACCTCTCTAGCCCACCGCGGCGGCGGCAAGCTCGCGCCCGAAAACACCATCGCCGGCTTGCGCTGCGGGCTGGCGCACGGCTTTCGCGCGGTCGAATTCGATGTCATGCTGGCGCGCGACAGTGTGCCGGTCGTCATGCATGATCCCTATCTCGGGCGCACCGTCGCCGGTTCCGGCAATGTGTACAATTACGACGCCGCCGAACTGGTCACCATGGACGCCGGCAACTGGTTCAGCGCCGAGTGCCGGGGCGAAACGGTGCCCCTGTTCACCCAGTTCGTTCAGTTCTGCAAGGACCATGGCATCTGGATGAATATCGAGATCAAGCCCGCTCCCGGATTCGAAGAGGAAACGGGCAGGGTGGTCGGCAGCCTCACGCGCGCCTTGTTCGGGATTGAAATCGCCCAGGACAACCCGCGCCAGGTGCCGCTGCTGTCATCCTTCAGCCCCGTGGCGCTGGCCGCTGCCCGGCTGGCGGCGCCCGACCTGCCGCGCGCCCTGCTGCTCGACCGCATGGACGAGGGCTGGCAAACCCAGGCCCGCGAACTGGACGTGGTGGCGATCCATACCAACCACAAACACCTCGACGAGGCGCTGGCGCATCAAATCAAGGACGCCGGCTACGGGCTGTTTTGCTACACCGTCAATGATCCTGCGCGCGCCCGCGAAATCCTGGGCTGGGGCGTGGACGCTTTCTGCACCGACCGCATCGACCTGATCGGGCCGGATTTCGCTCAAGCCGCCATCTAAGCCGCGTCGCGAACCTTGCGTGGAAAGCCGCTCGTGTTTACCGCAAGCGCATACGCTATAATCGTTTTTTTATAGCATGCTGCCCTCTCACGCCCATACGACATGAAATCATCCGAAATCCGCGACAAATTCCTGAAGTTCTTCGAATCCAAAGGCCATACGATTGTCCGTTCGAGCTCACTCGTACCGGGCAACGATCCGACCCTGATGCTGACCAACAGCGGCATGGTGCAGTTCAAGGATGTGTTTACCGGCACCGACAGCCGTCCGTACACGCGCGCCACTTCCGTGCAGCGCTGCGTGCGCGCCGGCGGCAAGCACAATGACCTGGAAAACGTCGGCTACACCGCGCGTCACCACACCTTCTTCGAAATGCTGGGCAATTTCAGCTTCGGCGACTATTTCAAGCGCGACGCCATCAACTACGCCTGGGAGCTGCTGACCAAGGTGTACGGCCTGCCAGCCGAAAAGCTGACCGTCACCGTCTACATGGAAGATGACGAAGCCTACGACATCTGGGCCAACGAAGTGGGCGTGCCGAAAGAGCGCATCATCCGCATCGGCGACAACAAGGGCGCGCGCTACGCCTCGGACAACTTCTGGCAGATGGCCGACACCGGCCCATGCGGCCCGTGCACCGAGATCTTCTACGACCACGGCGCCGACATTCCGGGCGGCCCGCCTGGCTCGCCCGACGAAGACGGCGACCGCTTCATCGAAATCTGGAACCTGGTGTTCATGCAGTTCAACCGCGACGAAGCGGGTGTCATGCACAAGCTGCCCAAGCCATGTGTCGACACCGGCATGGGCATGGAGCGCCTCGCCGCCGTGCTGCAGCACGTGCACTCGAACTACGAGATCGACCTGTTCCAGGCCTTGATCAAGGCAGCCGCGCGCGAAACCGGCACCACCGACCTCGAAAACAAATCGCTGCGCGTGATCGCCGACCATATCCGCGCGTCGGCTTTCATGATCGTCGACGGCGTCATTCCGGGCAGCGAAGGGCGTGCCTACGTCCTGCGCCGCATCATCCGCCGCGCGCTGCGCCACGGCCACAAGCTGGGCCAGACCAAGCCGTTCTTTTTCAAGCTGGTGGAAGACCTGAACATCGAGATGGGCGCGGCCTATCCGGAACTGGCCGCGGTCAAGAAGCGTGTCGCCGACATGATCGAAGGCGAAGAAATCAATTTTGGCAGGACGCTTGAAAATGGCATGAAAGTGCTGGAAGTGCAGTTGGCCAAGAACCCTGGCAAGCTCGATGGCGCCACCGCTTTCCTGTTGTACGGCACCTATGGCTTCCCGCTCGATTTGACCGCCGACATTTGCCGCGAGCGCGGTATCGATTTCGATGAAGCCGGCTTCCACGAAGCCATGAAGCGCGACAAGGAAATCGACGGCGGCGCCGGCGGCGCCAAGCAGAAAAACGTCGAATACACGGGCGAGAAAAACAAATTCGTCGGCTACGACAGCCTGGCGCACGCCAGCCGCGTGGTGGCCCTGTACGCCGACGGCAGCGCGGTACAGGAACTGCCGGCCGGCCAGAGCGGCATCGTGGTGCTCGATACCACGCCGTTCTACGCCGAATCGGGCGGCCAGGTGGGCGATCAGGGCATGCTCACGTCCGATGGCGCTACATTCGCCGTGGCCGACACGCTCAAGGTGCAGGCCGACGTGTTCGGCCACCACGGCGTGCTGAGCTCCGGCGTGCTCAAGGTGGGCGACACGGTCAATGCCAACGTCGACGAAGCCAAGCGCGCGCGCACCATCCGCAATCACTCCGCAACGCACCTGATGCACAAGGCGCTGCGCGAAGTGCTGGGCGACCATGTGGCGCAAAAAGGTTCGGTGGTCGATCCCGACCGCACCCGTTTCGACTTCTCGCACAACGCGCCGCTGACGGCCGACCAGATCGCCCAGGTCGAAGTGATCGTCAACCGCGAGATCCTGGAAAACCATGCGACGGCCGCGCATAACATGACGTTCGACGACGCCGTCAAGCATGGCGCCATGGCGCTGTTCGGCGAGAAGTACGGCGACGAAGTGCGCGTGCTCGATATCGGTTCGTCCAAAGAGCTGTGCGGTGGCGTCCACGTTGGCCGCACCGGCGACATCGGCCTTTTCAAGATCATCGGCGAAGGCGGTGTCGCAGCGGGCATCCGCCGCGTCGAAGCCGTCACCGGCGAAGGCGCGCTGGCGCTGGTGCAGTCGCTCAACCGCCGCGTGCAGGAAGCGGCTGGCGCGTTGAAAACCACGCCGGACGAACTGACCAACCGCATCGCGCAGGTGCAGGATCATGTCAAGTCGCTGGAAAAGGAATTGGCCGCGCTGAAGTCGAAACTGGCGGCAGGGCAGGGCGATGAACTGGTGACCCAGGCCGTCGACGTGAATGGCATCAAGGTCGTTGCAGCGGTCCTGGAAGGCGCCGATTCGGCGCGTCTGGGCGAAACCATGGATAAGCTCAAGGACAAGCTGAAAACGGCCGCCATCGTGCTCGCCAGCGTGGCTGACGGCAAGGTGAACCTGATCGCCGGCGTGACGGCGGACGCCACGTCCAAGGTCAAGGCGGGCGAGCTGGTCAACTTCGTGGCCCAGCAAGTCGGCGGCAAGGGTGGCGGACGTCCGGACATGGCGCGTGCCGGCGGTACCGATCCGAGCGGCCTGGATGCGGCGCTGGCTGGTGTGACGGCGTGGGTGGCCGAGCGTACGTAATGGCCACGTCGTCCCGGCGTAGGCGGGGACCCAAGTTGCTCGCTTAGCCTGTGACTACAGCACGAACTTGGGTCCCCGCCTGCGCGGGGACGACGACATCGAACCATACGTCGCAGTACGGTGAAAACCGACCCGCCGCATCACTTCAGACATTTCTTACATCTAGCTTACAATTTCAGTTGCAGTTCCGTTATTGTCGTTGTGACCATGCAACAAGCAATTTATATATTGGTGCGGTGCGTCAAATTTGCGGATTTGGAGTATATTTGTTGGGTGAGTAATCCAATCCACCCTAAGAGCAAGCGATGAGCGACACAACTTTCGACAGCGAAATCATGGAATACCAGAAGGAACTCGACGCGCGGGGACTCAATTGCCCATTGCCGATCCTCAAGGCCAAGAAGGCGCTTGCGGAAATGGAAAGCGGGGAAGTGCTGCGCATCGTCGCCACCGACACCGGCTCCGTGCGCGACTTCCAGGCGTTTGCCAAGCAGACCGGCAATGCCCTCGTTTCCCACACCCAAAACGGCCGCGAATTCATCTTTTTGATGCGCCGCAAATAATATCCCGGACGGGGCAGCGCACCGGCATGCCCCGCAGAATCGACTCGAACACTTTCCCGACTTCATGACAAGGCCCGATGATTAGGTGTTTTCCTCTAGCTAAAAATCGCACGATCGTGCTTTAATTTAGCGTGAAAACGGTTTTTCTCTTATAATCTAGGCCACTTTAGTCAAGTCACCTTATTCATTCTTCCAAAGGCACCCCTATGAAAGTCCTGGTTCCCGTCAAACGCGTGGTCGACTACAACGTCAAAGTGCGTGTGAAATCCGACGGCAGCGGCGTCGATATCGCCAATGTCAAAATGTCGATGAATCCTTTCGACGAGATCGCGCTGGAAGAAGCGATGCGCCTGAAGGAAGCCGGCAAGGTCACCGAAGTGGTGGCCGTGTCCTGCGGCGTGACCCAGTGCCAGGAAACCCTGCGCACCGGCATGGCCATCGGCGCCGATCGCGGCATCCTGGTCGAAACCACCGCCGACCTCGAACCGCTGGCCGTGGCCAAGCTGCTCAAGGCGCTGGCCGACAAGGAGCAACCGCAGCTGATCATCCTGGGCAAGCAAGCCATCGATGACGACTCGAACCAGACCGGCCAGATGCTCGCCGCCCTGCTGGGCTGGCCGCAAGCCACGTTCGCCTCGAAAGTCGTGCTGGAAGACGGCAAAGTCACCGTCACCCGCGAAGTCGACGGCGGCCTGGAAACCCTGGCGCTCACCTTGCCGGCGATCATCACGACCGACCTGCGCCTGAACGAGCCGCGCTACGTGACCCTGCCGAATATCATGAAGGCCAAGAAAAAGCCGCTGGACGTGGTCAAGCCGGAAGAGCTGGGCGTCGACGTTGCGCCGCGCCTGAAGACCTTGAAGGTCGTCGAGCCAGCCAAGCGTTCGGCCGGCATCAAGGTGCCGGATGCGGCCACCCTGGTCGCCAAGCTGCGCACCGAAGCCAAAGTTATCTGATCGCGGCCTGGCCGTCTCACCTAAAAATACAGGAAAAATCATGGTCGCATTAGTTATTGCTGAACACGACAACGCCTCCCTCAAGGGAAGCACCCACCACACCGTCACCGCTGCGATCGCCTGCGGCGGCGAAGTGCACATCCTCGTTGCTGGCAGCAACTGCGGCGGCGCCGCCGCGCAAGCAGCCGCCATCGCCGGCGTGACCAAGGTCCTCGTGGCCGACGCGCCTCACCACGCCGACGGCCTGGCCGAAAACGTGGCCGAGCAGGTCCTGGGCCTGGCGGCGTCGTACTCGCACATCCTCGCTCCGGCAACCGCCTACGGCAAAAACATCCTGCCGCGCGTGGCCGCCAAGCTGGACGTGGCGCAGATCTCCGAGATCACCAAGGTCGATTCGCCGGACACCTTCGAGCGTCCCATCTACGCCGGTAACGCGATCGCCACCGTGCAGTCGTCGGACAAGATCAAGGTCATCACCGTGCGCACCACCGGTTTCGATTCGGCTGCGGCCGAAGGCGGCTCGGCTGCCACCGAAGCCATCGCCGCGGTTGCCGATTCGGGCAAGTCGACTTTCGTCGGCCGCGAACTGGCCAAGTCGGATCGTCCTGAACTGACCGCCGCAAAAATCATCGTTTCCGGTGGCCGCGGCATGGGCTCGGGCGACAACTTCAAGATCCTCGAACCGCTGGCCGACAAGCTCAATGCCGCCATGGGCGCATCGCGCGCCGCGGTCGACGCCGGCTTCGTGCCGAACGACTGGCAAGTTGGCCAGACCGGCAAGATCGTCGCACCGTCGCTGTACATCGCGGTCGGCATTTCCGGCGCCATCCAGCATTTGGCCGGCATGAAGGACTCGAAGACCATCGTTGCGATCAACAAGGATCCGGAAGCGCCGATCTTCTCGGTGGCCGACTACGGCATCGTTGGCGACCTGTTCGAGGTAGTGCCTGACCTGGTCAAGCAACTCGGCTAAGCCGCGTCGGCTACCGCGCCGGCTACCGCGTCGGCTACCGTACAGCATCTGCAGCAAACACCTGTAGGGTGGGCACGGGAACCCTGTGCCCACCCTACACGTCCATTGGAAGCGCAATTTTAGGAGATCAAGGTGACTTACAAAGCCCCGCTGAAAGACATGCTGTTCGTGATGAACGAACTGGCCGGACTGTCCACCGTCAACACGCTGCCCGGTTGCGAAGACGCCACCGCCGACACGGTCGAAGCAGTCCTCGAAGAAAACGCGAAATTCTGCGCCAACGTCGTCGCGCCATTGAACCACTCCAGCGACAAGGAGCCGAGCTTCTGGCACGACGGCCAGGTAACCACCTCCAAGGGCTTCAAGGATGCCTTCAAGGGCTTCGCGCAAGCCGGCTGGCAGGGTGTGCAGCACCCGACCGATTTCGGCGGCCAGGGCTTGCCCAAGCTGGTTGCCACGCCGTGCATCGAAATGCTCAACGCGTCGAGCATCTCGTTCGCGCTGGTGGCCTTGCTGTCGGACGGCGCGATCGAAGCGCTGCTGACGGCCGGCTCGGACGAACAGAAGGCGACCTATCTGGAGCCGCTGGTATCGGGCAAATGGACCGGCACCATGAACCTGACCGAGCCCCAGGCCGGGTCGGACCTGGCCGCCGTGCGCACGCGCGCCGTGCCGCAGGGCGACGGCACCTACAAGGTCTTCGGCACCAAGATCTTCATCACCTACGGCGAGCACGACCTGACCGAAAACATCGTCCACCTGGTCCTGGCGCGCACCCCAAGCGCGCCGCCGGGCGTAAAGGGCATTTCGCTGTTCATCGTGCCCAAGTTCCTGGTCAACGCCGACGGCTCGCTGGGCGCGCGCAATGACGCGCACTGCGTCTCGATCGAGCATAAACTCGGCATCAAGGCCAGTCCCACCGCCGTGCTGCAATTCGGCGACAACGGTGGCGCGATCGGCACCCTGGTCGGCGAAGAAAACCGCGGCCTCGAATACATGTTCATCATGATGAACGCGGCGCGCTTCGGCGTGGGCTTGCAGGGCATCGGCCTGGCCGAGCGGTCGTACCAGCAGGCCGTGGCCTTCGCCAAGGACCGCGTGCAGTCGCGCGACCTGGCCGGTTCCGCCGGCCCGGTATCGATCATCCATCACCCTGATGTGCGGCGCATGCTCATGTCGATGCGTTCGCAGGTCGAGGCGGCGCGCGCGCTGGCGTATGTGGGCGCGGGCATCAGCGACGTCGCCCATCACCACGACGACGCGGCCGTGCGCGCGTCCAACCTGGCGGTGTATGAATATCTGGTGCCGATCATCAAAGGCTGGTCGACCGAGATGTCGCAGGACGTCACGCGTGATGGCGTGCAGGTGCACGGCGGGATGGGCTTTATCGAGGAAACCGGCGCGGCGCAGCACTACCGCGATGCCAAGATCCTGACCATCTACGAAGGCACGACCGCGATCCAGGCGAACGACCTGGTGGGCCGCAAGACGGTGCGCGACGGCGGCGCCGTGGCCAAGTCGATCATCGGCCAGGTGCGCGAGACCGAGGCGCTGCTGGCGGCCCAGGGCGGCGCGGACTTCAAGGCGATCCATCGCGCATTGAGCGAAGGCAGCGTGGCGCTGGAAGCGGTGGTGGAGTATGTCGCCGCCAACATGAAGACCGACATCAAGGGCGTGTTCTCGGGCAGTGTGCTGTACCTGAAACTGGCCGGCATCGTGCTTGGTGGCTGGGTGATGGCACGCGCGGCGCTGGTGGCGCAGGCGAAGATCGATGGCGGCGATGGCGATGCGGGCTTCTACAAGGCCAAGATCGCGACGGCGCGCTTCTTTGCGGACCATATCCTGACGCAGGCGTCGGGATTGCGTACGGCGATTGTGGAAGGTAGTGCAGGGGTGCTGGCGTTGACGGAAGATCAGTTCTAAGCACGTCAAGCAAGTCGCTACCGTTCTATCCGTCCGTTACAGTTTGACCCGTCGTTCCCGCGCAGGCGGGAACCCAATTTTGTCGAGCCGCCTATGCTGCGGTACGAACTTGGGTTCCCGCCTGCGCGGGAACGACGAGGGTGGTGGCGGGAAGTCGGTTCCGGCAATGCCGGAGACGACGGGGTGGCGGCCCGGATGATGAGGGTAGTCGGGTACCGACGGCGGTCTTACGACCGGCGAATCGAATTGCCCGAATTGCGCACGCGATCCCCGCGCTGCAGGCCCGGCTGACTGTTAAACTTGAACGAGCGGCGCTGGCCGTTGTCGTACTGGACATCGACCGTCCACACGGTATGCGCATTCGCGTGTTCCTGAATTTTCGTCCCCGCATACGCACCACCGACCGCACCGGCCACCGTAGCCAGCGCGCGGCCCGAACCGCGGCCGACCTGATTGCCCAGCAAGCCGCCCACGGCGCCGCCGCCAATCACGCCCAGCGCGTTCGCATTGCCCTTCTGGCGCGTGCTGCGCACCGCCGTCACCTTGCCGCAGTCGCGGCATGCGGCCGCGCGCGGCTCGTTACGATCGTCGTAACGCTCGCCGCCACCGGCCGCCGCCAGCGCGCGCTTATTTTCCGACTTGGCCGCGCGCAGGCATTTCATGCGCTGCCCATCATTACGCTCGTCGTTGCAGATTTCCCGGTCCTGCGCATATTGCGCATCGGCGGCGCGCACCTGCGCGGACGAGGCGTGGACCGTGCCCATCGCGCTGCTCAGCGCCAGTACCAGCGCCAGTGTCAAATTGCGTTTCATCATAGTCTTCTCCTGATCGATTTATCGTGCCCGGCAACGAGCCGCATACCGTATTGTAGATCACTTGCGAGACAGCAATTATTCGCGGCAAGGTGTGCTTCGTTTGCCGCCATCTGTTTATAATCCCCCGCATGGTCTTTACATCCCACGTTTGCCCTATTCCACAGGATTTATCTTGAACATTCAACAATACGCAGTGCGCCTTCCGGCCGCGCTCGCCATCGCCACCCTGTTTACCGCCTGCGGCGGCGGGGGCGGCGATCCGACCCGGGTGCCGGGCCGGGTAGACACCACGCCCACACCGACGCCAACGCCCACCGATACCAAGCCGGACGGCTGTAAAGCCTACATCGCCGCCGATAAAACCGTCGCCGCCGACAAGGCCGCCGGTGCCAGCGTGCTCTCGTGCGGCGCGCCGCTGGCCGATGTCAGCTGGACCCAGGTGAGCGGCCCCGCGGTCACCCTGCAGGCGGCGCGCACGCCGACCGTCTCGTTCGAGCCGCACCAGAAAGGCGTAATCGTCCTGCGCGCCGACGTCACCCTGGCCGACGGTTCGCGCCAGTCCCTGAGCACCGACGTCACCGTGGGCGAGGCGCCAACGGGCAGCTTCATCACCTTGCGCGCCGACCACGCCGTGCGTCCCGGCACCGAAACCTCGATACGCGCCTGGCCGACCCTGATTGGCAGCGACAAGGTCGTCAGCATCGTCTGGACCCAGGTCAGCGGCCCGACCGTGACGATGGATACCAAGGATTCGCAACTGCTGATGTTCAAGGCGCCACAGGTGAGCGCCGACGTGGCGCTGCGTTTCCGCGCCACCATGACCCTGAACACCGGCGCGACGGACAGCGACGACGTGCTGGTCAGCCTCGACCCACAGGCCGTTCCCGGCCAGGGTGCGCTGTTCGACATCACCGCGCGCGTGCATCCGTACCGCCAGGCCGGTGCCTACGCCGGCGTGCTGGCGCGCTGCACCTATGATGTGGGGGTACGCTACTCCGGTTCCGCGAACACCTTGTGCCCCGCGCAGGTGCTGCCGCCGCTGCAGACCGAAGCGGGCATCGGCGTGGTGCCGAGCGTGGCCCAGATCATGGGCCGGGTGCTCGTCTCGCACGATTTCCTGGGGGCCAATTTCGAACAGTTCCTGCTGACCCAGGATGCCAACAGCGACTTCCGCCGCCTGCTGGCGAGCGTGTCCTCCATCGTCATCGGTTCGCACGTGCGGCCGAGTTTCTACAGCGCCGGCACCGGTGCGATTTATCTCGACGCCAACAACTTGTGGCTGACGGCCGAGCAGCGCGACGTCGTCACCGAGGTGCCCGACTACCGCTCGGCGTTCGATGACAACCTGAACTTCATTCCGCTGGGCCGCTCGGTCAAGAACAACGCCTACGCGCGCCGCAGCTATCCGTCCAAGACGCGCGTCACGCGCACCACCGACGAGCTGCTGTTCGACCTGGGCCGCCTGATGTACCACGAGCTGGCGCACGCCAACGACTTCCTGCCGTCGGTCGAGCGCGCCATGGATCCGCAACGCTCGATCTGGGAAAATATCGGCGACCGGGTCGGCAAGCGCAGCTTGCCGTCGGACGCGCTGGCCGCGCAGTTCCCGCTGCAGTCGAGCGAGATGCTGGGCATGGGGCAGGTTCTGTACCAGGGCAAAACCGCCACGGACGTGCAAAAGGCGTACACGGCGGCCGACATCGGGCGCTTCTTCGCTTCCGACCGTGCATCGGACGATTATGCCTACTCGATTTTCGAGGATGACAATTCGCGCGAAGACCTGGCGATGCTGTTCGAGGAATTCATGATGAGCTACCGCCACGACGTGCGCTACGACGTGGGCTATGCCAACCAGACTACCGGCAGCGACCTGATCGTCGGCTGGGGCGAGCGTGGCCGCATTGCCGAGCCGGCCATCAAGCCGCGCATCAAGCTGGTGTTGCAGCGCATCGCCCCGTGGATCGACGTGACCGCCGTCGACCGCTTGCCGGCGCCGCTGATGATGAAGGCTGGCGAGACCTGGGATGCCAACCTGGTGCTCAATCCACCGGGCGGCTTCGCCAAGCAGTCGGCCCTGCGCATCGAATCGGCCGAGCAGCGTGCCGCGCGCCTGCGTGGCGACATCAAGCAGCGCGAGCGGCACGGCAAGATGACGCCGGACGTAGGTCAGCCGTAAGCGCCGCCCGTGTAAAGCAGGTCGAACAGGCGGGCGATGGTGGCAATGCCCATCGTCGCCGCCACCAACATTGTGCAAACCAACAACAGTGCCAGCACCCAGATCGATTCCGTGGTGCGGCCCGAGCCGGGATTGAAGGCCGTATCGAATTTGTCGTCGGGGGTCAGGCCGATCACCAGCGCTTCGATGCAGCCGACGATGGCGGACACCACCAGCGGCAGGATCTTGAAAAACCAGTCGGCCTGGGGCGCCAGTCCATACACCAGCCCGGCAATAGGCAGGCTGGCAAGGTGCAGCAAGCCCAGCTTGTCGAGGCTGCCGCGCAGGTAAAAGCGGTGGGCGCCGAGGGCGCCGAGGAGCAGGGCCAGGAAGCTGGCGAAGGTCTTGTTTTTGTGCGATGTGGACATGAATGGGGGCCTGAAACGGGCACGGAAAGCGGGAAAGCAGGCAGTATCGGTCAATTCTGACCGGAAAGCACGGCGTTTCCTGAGACAGACATCGACGATGCAGTTGGCGGTCCGGGCCAAAATCGGCGATAATCTTTGCTTCGCCCCGAAGTGCGCGCCCTGTTGTCATTAACGCTTGCTGCTGCGCGGCATTGCGCGCTATAATTGTCGGCTTTTTCCGCCCAGCACAACTTTTTGGAATTATTATGGTCGTTATTCGTTTAGCTCGTGGAGGCGCCAAGAAGCGCCCGTTCTTCAACATCGTTGCAACGGACTCGCGCAATCGCCGCGACGGCCGCTTCATCGAGCGCATCGGTTTCTACAACCCGATGGCAGCTGGTGGCGAAGTCGGCCTGCGTATCACCGCAGACCGTCTGGCTTACTGGCAAGGCGTTGGCGCACAATTGTCGCCAACCGTTGCACGTCTGGTGAACAGCCAGCCTGCAGTCGCAGCGCCAGCAGCAGCCTAAGCAGGTCCGGGTTTGAGCGGTTCAGCAGCATCCGGGGTGCAAATCCCTGACGATCTGACGCAAGTCGGATATGTGTCCGGCGCCTTTGGCGTCACCGGTTCGATACGGGTCACCCCGTTTTCCACCGACGCGGATGGGTTGCTGAGCGTGAAAACCTGGTGGCTGGATAAACCCAGCCTGCAATCCGTCTCCGTACGGACTGCGAAAATACACGGCGGCGACGTCGTGGCCCAGTTGGCAGGTACGCTCGGGCGGGATGCCGCGGAGGCGCTCAAGGGCGCCGCTGTTTCCATCCCGCGCAGCCAATTCCCGCAACTGCCGGCCGATGAATTTTATTGGTCCGATCTGATCGGGCTCAATGTAGTGAACCTGCAAGGCGAAGCCTTGGGGCTGGTGTCCGACATGATGCACAACGGCGCGCAATCGATTTTGCGCATCACGCCGGTGCCGGATGCCGCAAATGATGACAAGGCGCCCGAGCGCCTGATTCCGTTTGTGGACCAGTTCGTCAAAACAGTTGACCAGACAAGCAAGACCATCACGGTGGACTGGGGTCTGGATTATTAAGGCTCAAGCAAGGCGAGAACGCGATGCAATTTGATGTCGTGACCTTGTTTCCCGAGATGTTTGCCGCACTGACGCAGTCGGGTGTCACCCGCCGCGCCTTCGAGCAGAAACGCTGGGGCTTGTCGACCTGGAATCCGCGCGATTTCACGACCGATAACCACCGTACCGTCGACGACCGCCCGTATGGCGGCGGACCGGGGATGGTGATGCTGGCCAAGCCGCTCGAAGCTGCCATCGGCGCCGCCAAGCAGCGCCAGGTCATGCTCGACTTGCCGGTGCCGCGCGTGGTCTTCATGTCGCCGCAGGGCAGGGCGCTGACCCACGAGCGGGTGATGGACCTGAAGGATGAAGCGGGCTTGATCGTGCTGTGCGGACGCTACGAAGCGGTCGACCAGCGCTTGCTGGAGCGCTGCGTCGACGAGGAAATCAGCCTCGGCGACTTCGTGCTGTCGGGCGGCGAATTGCCGGCGATGGCGCTGATGGATGCGGTGGTGCGGCAATTGCCTGGTGTACTGAACGACGACGCTTCGGCGCTCGAAGACAGTTTCGTCAACGGCTTGCTCGACTCGCCCCATTACACCCGTCCCGATACGTATGAAGGCGTGCCGGTGCCGCCGGTCCTGATGGGCGGCAACCATGCCGAGATTGTCAAGTGGCGGCGCGAGCGCATGCTCGACGCCACCGCGAAGAAACGGCCCGATCTGCTGGTCAAGGCGCGCAACGCCGGACTGCTGAGCAAGGCCGATGAAAAGTTTCTTGCAGGTTTGTAAATCTGCTATTGCAGTACCAAGCAGTGCCACTGTACGGGCAATCTCGCCCGCATCAGTAACCCCATCCTCTACTGGGCGAATGCAGCGCCAGCAAGATGGTTATCGGAGTCCTAAAAATGAATTTGATTCAGCAACTTGAGCAAGAAGAAATTGCCCGTCTGGGCAAGACTATTCCTGATTTCGCACCTGGCGATACCGTTATCGTCAACGTCAACGTGGTCGAAGGCACCCGCAAGCGCGCCCAGGCATACGAAGGCGTCGTGATCTCCCGTCGTAACCGTGGCCTGAACTCGAACTTCATCGTTCGCAAGATCTCGTCCGGCGAAGGCGTCGAGCGTACGTTCCAGCTGTATTCCCCGCTGATCGCATCGATCGAAGTCAAGCGTCGTGGTGATGTTCGCCGCGCCAAGCTGTACTACCTGCGTGAGCGTTCGGGTAAATCGGCACGTATCAAAGAAAAACTGCCAAACCGTCGCGCTGCAACTCCAGCCGCTGCCAAGTAATCGGCATCTGCGTTGCAAAAAAGGCATCCCTACCCGGATGCCTTTTTTTGTTTTAAAGGACAATACCCTTGCCCAAGATTATTTTTGATCCAGAAAAATTGCCCGTTGAAGCCCTCGGCGGCGAAGCGGCGCTCGATCCCGAGCGCCTCACGCCTGCGTGGCTGCGCCAGCGTTTTGCCAGTCCCGCCGACTGGCAGCCGGAGCCGCCGGGCGAATCCTGGGCCGAACGCACGGTGATGACGCCGGCCTCGGTGCTGCTGCCGCTGGTGCAGCGCGAGGGCGGCCTGACCATGCTGCTGACCGTGCGCACGGCGCACCTGTCGGCGCACGCGGGGCAGATCAGTTTTCCGGGCGGGCGCGCCGAGAGCTATGACGCCTCGGCCATCGACACGGCGCTGCGCGAGAGCGAGGAAGAAATCGGCCTGCAGCGCCGCCACGTGGACGTGATCGGCACCTTGCCCGATTACATTACCGGCACCGGCTACCGGGTCACGCCGGTGGTGGGCCTGATCGCGCCGCCGTTCGAGCTGGCCGCCGACACCAATGAAGTGGCCGAAATCTTTGAAGTGCCGCTGCAATTCCTGATGGACGGCATGAACCACCAGCGCCTCTCGCTGGAACTGCCCGAGGGAGCGGGGCAGCGCAGCTTCTACGCCATGCCGTATGATCGCTTCTTCATCTGGGGGGCCACCGCCGGCATGCTGCGCAATCTGTTTCACTTCCTGCGGGCCTGAACCGGGGCAGGGCGGGTCCGGCTGGAGCGCCAATATGTTTGATTGAATCGGTGCTCTGCGCTATCGTAGCGGGCATTGATGAATTGCTCTGCTGCTTCATTTCAAAAAGTACAAAGGACCTTCGATGACATTTCTCTCCATTCTCTGCGCGCTGCTGATCGAACAGCTCAAGCCGCTGCGGGCAGACAATCTGATTTATGCGGAGATCAAGCATTTTGCGATGCGCATGGAGGGGTGGTTCAACGCGGGCGACGCCAGCAACGGCCGCATGGGCTGGGTGCTGGTCATCCTGCTGCTGGTGGGCCCGACGGCCCTGATTTCCTTTCTGCTGTACCACTACCAGCTGGTATTCATCGCCTTTGCATGGAATGTGCTGATTGTCTATCTGACCTTGGGCTTCCGTCATTACAGCCACTATTTCAGTTCGATCCAGGTGGCCCTGAGCGCGGGCGACGAGGCCGGCGCGCGCGCGCTGCTGTCGGAGTGGGTGCGCATCGACACGGTCGGCATGGAAGCGTCGGAAGTGGCCCGCATCGCCGTGGAAAAATCGCTGGTGACCACCCACCGCAATGTGTTCGGCGTGTTTTTCTGGTTTTTGATCGTGGGGCCGGCCGGCGCGGTGATGTACCGCGTGTCGGAATACCTGGCGCGGGCGTGGAACGAGCCCGATCACATGCGTAACGAAGCCTTCGGCCAGTTCGCCGCGCGCGCGTTTTACTGGATCGACTGGCTGCCGGTGCGCTTGACGGCGGTGGCGTTCGCGGTGGTGGGCAACTTTGAAGATGCCATTTACGCGTGGCGCAATTTCGCCCATCGCTGGAACGACGAGGCGCGCGGGATCATCCTGTCGGCCGGGGGCGGAGCCATGGGCGTGCGTTTGGGCACGCCTAACGAGAATGCGTCCAAGGTGTTGCCGCCGGATGCGGCCACGGTCGACAGCACGTATAGCGAAGTGGAAGTGATGCCGGGCGAAGAGCCGAACGCGCGCGCGCTGCAAAGCACGGTGGGATTGGTATGGCGGGCGTTGCTTTTATGGATGCTGCTGCTGTTGCTGTTGTCGGGGGCGGTTGGTTTGGCTAATATTGGGCAGGCGGCGTAAACGACCACCCCATTCGGCACGTCGTGCCACCGTCGTTCCGGCCACTACTCTCGTCGTTCCCGCGCAGGCGGGAACCCAAGTTTGTCGAGCCGTCACTAGCTTCGGCACGAAATTGGGTTCCCGCCTGCGCGGGAACGACGGTGGCGGCCGAAACGACGGCGGTGGCCGGAACGACGGCGGTGGCCGGAACGACGGTAGTGGCAGACCGCTCGCCTCTAACCACATCGCATCATTCTGCAAGTTCAACTCTTCTATAAGATATAATACTCATGTTCCACCGCAGCACCTGATTCACTGGCCCGGCGCTTGCGCCTTCGTCTCCACGCATCTTCTTGTTCCCACGACCCGCCCTATGGCCGAGTTATCCGAAAGCAAGAAAAAACTCGCCGACGAGTTTTTCATTCTTGGCACTACCAGCGATGGCAGGCAGTTCCGTCCCAGCGACTGGGCTGAGCGGCTGTGCGGCGTCATGTCCTGTTTCCGTCCCGAAGGCTCGGGCGGACGCAACGCGCACCTGCAGTTCTCGCCCTATGTGCGCCCGACCATGCTCGACGGGGTCAAGGCCGTGGTGGTCAACAACGACCTCCAGAAACTCGAACCGCTGGCCTACCATTTCGTCCTCAATTTCGCCAAGGATAACGATTTGCAAATCGTTAACGCCTGCTTCCTGCCCCTGCCCGGCGACCCTAAAATTTAATGTAGCGTTACCGCCGCTTTGAGCGGGATCAAACCGACATCAGAAAGCCCGCGTAAGTTTAAGCCTGTCGCGTGCAATCCTGCGCGCGCGCATATCGAACAGCGCTGAGCCGCTCAGGAGGAAACAATGCGCATAGGCGAAATCTGTACTGTCCAAACAATCTACTGCAAGGCCGACGAATCCGTCCAGGCTGCCGCCTTGCTGATGCGAAAGCATCACGTTGGCGACCTCGTCGTCGTCGAACAAGCGGAAAGCGAACGCATTCCGGTCGGCATCATCACCGACCGCGATATCGTGGTCTCCGTCATCGCGCTCGGACTCGACCCGTCCAGTCTGCTGGTCGGCGACATCATGAGCGCCGACCTGTTGACCGCGCCGGAAGACGACGACCTCTACGAAACGATCGAACGCATGCGTTCTCGCGGCATCCGGCGCGTGCCGGTGGTCAATAACGCGGGCGGCCTGGCCGGCATCGTCAGCGTCGACGACCTGCTCGAATTCCTGGCCGAGGAAATGGGCGAACTCTCACGCATCAGCTCGCATCAGCAATCGCACGAGAAACGCGCGCGCCAGTAGCCCGCCGGGGCGATGCCGCGCTCTGGTATGATGGCCCGCGCCGGGGTCCGCGTGGGCACGGCAAACCGTGTCCACCTACCAGAAGACCTCATGAATCAAATTCGCTGGATCTGCGCCGCCGCTTACCTTGTCACGGGCGCCGCGCTCGCCCTGCCGCTGCCCAAAGGCGTCGTGCAGGGACCTTCCGTCGAAGGCATTACCGAATACCGTTTGCCCAACGGCCTGAAGGTGCTGCTGTTTCCCGACTCGTCCAAGCCCACCGTCACCGTCAACGTCACCTACCTGGTCGGCTCGCGCCACGAGAACTATGGCGAGACCGGCATGGCCCACCTGCTCGAACACCTGATGTTCAAGGGTGCGCCCAACAACCGCAACATCGCGCAGCAATTCTCGCAGCGCGGCATGCAGTTCAACGGCACCACGGCGCTCGACCGCACCAACTACTACGAAGTGTTCCAGGCCGGCGACGACAACCTGCAATGGGCGCTGCAGATGGAAGCGGACCGCATGGTCCATTCCTACATCGCCAAGAAGGATCTCGACTCCGAAATGACGGTGGTGCGCAACGAGTACGAAAGCGGCGAGAATTCGCCCGGCGAAGTGCTGATGAAGCGCATGCAGAGCCTGGGCTACGACTGGCACAGCTACGGCCGTTCAACCATCGGCAACCGCAGCGATATCGAGAACGTCAAAATCGAGAACCTGCAAGCGTTCTACCGCACCTGGTACCAGCCCGATAACGCGGTGCTGCTGGTGGCCGGCAAATTCGACCCGGCCCGCACCCTTGGCTGGATCGCGCAGCGTTTCGGCGCCATCCCCAAGCCGAAGCGCGCCTTGCCGCAGTTCTGGACGGTGGAGCCGACCCAGGACGGCGAGCGCAGCTTCACCGTGCGCCGCCAGGGTGACGTGCAGCTCATCGCGGTCGGCTACAAGGTGCCGGCCGCCCTGCACGACGACAGCGATGCCCTCAGCTTCGCCTCCGAAGTGCTGGGCGCGGCCACCACCGGGCGCCTGCACAAGCTGCTGGTCGAAAGCGGCAAGGCCAGCGACGTCTTCGCCTACGCCGAAACCGGCTACGCGCCCGGCATGCTGTATTTCGGCGCCACGGTGAAAAAGGGCGATCCGATCGAACCGGTGCGCGACGCACTCACCGCCGCCGTCGAGGACTTCGCAAAAACGCCGCCGACCGAGGCCGAGATCGAGAGGGTGCGCCGCAACTACATGAACAGCATCGAGAAAAGCCTGAACGATCCGCAGCAGGTCGGCGTAGCCCTGTCCGAAGTGATCGCGCTCGGCGACTGGCGCCTGTTCTTTGTCGGGCGCGAACGCATCGCCACCCTCAGCGCGGCCGAAGTGGCGCAAGCGGCGGGGCGCTACCTGCGCCGCGACAACCGCGTGACCGGCCACTTCCTGCCGGACGACGCCCCGCGCCGCGCCGAGATCCCGCCGGCGCCGACCCTGGCCTCCGTGATGAAGGACTTCAAGCCCAAGGCCGCCAGCCAGAAGTCGGAAGACTTCGAGCCGAGCCAGGCCAACATCATGAAACGCAGCACCCTGGCCAGCGCGGGCGGCATCAAGCTTGCGCTGCTGCCCAAGAAGAACCGCGGCGAAGCCGTGTTCGTGGACCTGAACCTGCATTGGGGCGACGAGAAAAGCCTGTTCGGCAAAGGCATGCTGCCGGCGATGACGGGCGCCATGCTCACGCGCGGCACCACCAAATATACGCGCGAGCAGCTCTCGGACGCCTTCGACCAACTCAAGATCAGCGGTGGCCTGATGGAGTTCGAAACCACCCGTTCCAACCTGGCCGAGGCGCTGCGCCTGATGGCGCACGTGCTCAAGGAGCCGACTTTTCCGGAAGCCGAATTCGAGCAGCTGCGCCAGCAAATGCTGGTCAGCCTGGAGTCGGGCCGCAGCGAGCCGCAATCGGTGGCCGGGCGCGTGCTGAG
Organism: Massilia antarctica; assembly: GCF_015689335.1. Classification (GTDB taxonomy): domain Bacteria; phylum Pseudomonadota; class Gammaproteobacteria; order Burkholderiales; family Burkholderiaceae_D; genus Telluria_A; species Telluria_A antarctica. The sequence goes on from NZ_CP065053.1 coordinate 3,527,288, forward strand.
CGAGCATTTCGACCATTATCCGAAGGGCGACATCCGCGCCAGCCGCACCCTCGACGAGCAGATCGCCGACGTCAAGGCGGTGCGCCTGGACGATGTGAAGGCTTACTACCGCGACTTCTACGGCGCCTCGCACGGCGAACTGGCGATTGTCGGCGACTTCGACGCCGCGCCCGTGGCCCCGCTCATCGACGAGTTGTTCGGCAAGTGGCAGAGCCGCGCCAGTTATGCGCCGGTGCTGCGCACGCATGCGGCGATCGCGCCGATGAACAAGACCGTCAACCTGGCCGACAAGGAAAACGGCGTCGTCATGGCGCGCATGAACCTCGACCTGCAAGTCGACGATGCGGATTATCCGGCGCTGATGCTGGCCAATTATATTTTCGGCGAGGGCGGCCTGGAATCGCGCCTGATGAACCGCATCCGCCAGAAGGATGGCCTGTCCTACGGCGGCGGCTCGCAACTGGGGGCAGGGGACCTTGACCGCGCCGGCAGCCTGACCATGAGCGCCATCGCCGCCCCGCAGAACCTGGCCCGGCTCGATGCCGCCATGCGCGAGGAACTCACGCGCGCCGTCATCAAGGGTTTTACCCCGGGTGAGCTGGCGGCGGCCAAATCGGGCCTGTTGCAGCAGCGCGCGCAAAACCGCGCGGAAGACAACATCCTGGCCAGCGGCTGGACCTCGCTGCTGTACCTGGGCAAGACCTTCGAATGGAGCGAGCGCTTCGAGCAAAAACTGGCCGCTGTGTCGTTGGAGCAACTAAATGCCGCCTTCCGCAGGGCGATCGATCCGGCCAAGCTCAGCGTCGTCATAGCGGGAGATCAAGAGAAAGCCAAGCTCAAGCGGTAAAAGTCGCCATACTTGCTGGCGGGATAGCAACGTTTACGGTATTCTGTTGCCTCGAGGAAGTATTTGCTTCCTCTGTAGAATATACGGAGATGTTGGATCATGGCCAGGGAGAAGCAGAAGGAGTCGTCGTTCGAGGGCAAGGTTGTTCTCGTGACGGGCGCGGCGGGCGGCATCGGCCGCGCTGCCGCGGTGGCGTTCGGACGCGCCGGTGCGTGCGTGGTGGTGGCCGATACCTCGGTCGATGGCGGCCATGCGACGGCGGCGATGATCGTCGAAAACGGCGGCAAGGCGCTGTTCGTGCAGTGTAATGTCACGCGCGCGACGGAAGTCGAAGCGCTGATCGACAAGACGGTGGCGTATTACGGGCGGCTCGATTGCGCGTTCAACAATGCCGGCATCGAGGAAGAGCACCTGCCGCTGGCGGACGCCGAGGAAGCGCTGTTCGACCGCATCATGAACGTCAACGTCAAGGGTACCTGGCTGTGCATGAAGTACGAGATCCGCCAGATGCTCAAGCAGGGCGGCGGCACGATCGTCAACACGGCATCGGTGGCCGGCTTGGTGGGCGCGCCGACGCAGCCGATTTACGCGGCCAGCAAGCACGCGGTGGTGGGCATGACCAAGACCGCGGCGGCCGAGTATGCGCGCGAAGGGATTCGTATTAATAGTGTGTGTCCGGGCGTGGTCAATACGCCGATGATGGGCCGTGCGCTGGAACGCGAACCGCTGCGCGAGAAAAAGCTGCGCAATGTGCATCCGATGGGCCGGTTCGCCGAGCCGGCGGAGATTGCCCAGGCGGCCATGTGGCTGTGTTCCGAGCACAGTTCGTTCGTGACCGGGCACCAGTTGGCGGTCGATGGCGGGTTGACCGCGATTTAAGGAGTCACTGTCGTTTCTGCCGCTGGCAGAAACGACTTTCCTCGCCAAGGCGCTCGAACGACGACTCCGCCGTACGCAACTCCGCCACAAAATCCTCTATATCCCCAAGTTCGACCGGCAAATCTCCGCGGCGGTCTATTCTGCGGAACACAGGCGTGCCCCACGCCATTCCATCCCCATCGTCTCGACAGTGCGAGCTTGGCCTTGCAGGTGCGGCGCTAATTATTCCTAATTGTTTTTGATGGCGCGATGGTCGGGTGCTACGCTGAACGCAGCCTATCGAGGCGGCACGATCGACACCTGAGACATAAAGTCCACTGCGAACCTCGCCGTCAGCAAGCAATTGACCGCGCATTATCCGGTTTGGTGTTCTGCATGGCTATCGATCGAATCGTCGTCACCCAAGGAGTTGCTTATGTGTCCGCCGCCATCACCGACATCCGCGCCTGTCAGTAGCCCGCAGGCGCATTCTCTTCAGCATCGCGCCCATGCCGCCACGAGCAAGGCGCATCCAGTGCTTCGACGGGTAGCCAGCGCACCGGGGCGCCTCGCGGCAGGATGCAGCACCAGCAACGGATCGAGTTCCACCGGGAGCGCGTCGAGCGCCTGCTCAGCAAGCAGCCGATCCGCATTTCTTCCCCCGTCGTCCACTGGTGCCACTGCTGCGCAGATCAAAGTACGGATCGAGGCATATGAGACGCTATTGAGTACCGACGTGATCCGCCGTGACCATGGCACTCGTGGCGGCAAAACCTGGTTCGAAGACCGCGCTAAAGATGAGCGCGGACCTATGGCTACACATTTCTGTAACACATACAGTCCCGAAGAAGCTTTGATGCAAGAAAATTATCTGGCTCGAAACATTCACGGGAAGTCCTTTAATGCCAGCGATGTGTTCTTCTCGCAGTGGCGACAGGCTATGCAATCAGACGCCGGTGACATTCCGGACCGGCCACCATCTCGCATCGTACGCGACACGATAGATAACCCTGAGTCCAAGGAGGCGCTCATTAAGATGTATGGCGAGGACGTGAATACTTACAATGAAATTGTGGGAAGTGAGAACTTCAACACGATTCTTCACGCAACGCCCAACGGTAAAACGACCAGAGCCATTGTCGATGACTACAATCAGATTAACCGTGAGCGCAACAAGCCGCTCTTCAGGATCATCCGGCTGACGGTGCGCAAAACATCGGCACAAGGTGGCTGGAAACTGGAGTTTCATCTGGCCGAGTAGTTTTTAAGAGCGCGTTGCATCCCGCAGCCGCGATGGGGCTCGCACCGTCTTGCGAGCGCTCGCCTTCCTTGACCACGAGCGTCTACGCCGTACTCAACTCCGCCACGAAATCGTACATATCGCCCCTGAAGTAGGACCGGCAAAACTCCACCGCCCGTCCATCCCTCAGGAACGCCAGCCGTTCCACGCACAATCCCGCATCGCCTTCCTTCGATTGCAGCAGCTTGGCCTGCTCCGCATTGAGCAGCAGCGCCGATAAGCGTTGCAGCGCGCGCGTGGGCCGGTTGCCGGCCGCTTCCAGCGCCTCGTACATCGACACCCCCACCACGTCGAGCGATGGCAGGCAGGACGCCACGATGGTCGCGTACTCCAGGCACATCGGCAATTCGTCCGCATAGCGGATCCGGTTGAAGCGGTACACCGGCGCCCCGGGCGAGAGCCGCAGGCGCAAGGCTTCTTCCGGCGTCACCGTCCCTTCCGAGCGTTTCAGCCACACGCTACGCGGCGTGCGCCCGCGTGCCCGCATATCCTCCGAGAACGAGGTCAGCTTGGCGAAATTCTTCTCGATCCGCGTGTTGATGAAGTTGCCCGAGCCCGGCCGCTTGACCAGCAAGCCCTCGCTCACCAGGCCGTCGATGGCCTTGCGCACCGTGATGCGCGAGATCGACAGGTCCAGCGCCAGTTGCCGTTCCGCCGGCAGGGCCTCGTCCGGGCCGAAGATGCGCTGGTCGATCGCTTCGCGCAGGGCGCGCTGCAATTGCTGGTACAGCGGCTGCGAGCTGGTCTGGGCCAAGGCTTGCATGATGTCGACAAGGGAAGTCATACCAATCTGCTTTCGTTCGTGAGGGTGGGACCACTTTTCCTGTCGCCTGGCGCAAATTCGCCACATCATGCAGTTGTCGCATTTGCATATAACGATAATACCAAAAAAAGACCGCTGCCAGAGTCCTCCCTCTTGCAACTACGCAAAATTCGCCCCGAATGACCAGACCACTTGCCCAAAAACCCAGTCCACCCGTGTGTTATCGAAACAACATATGAAAAAAATCACTTAACTGGTAGTGTTCTGGTATTAAAGAGGAGTATATTGGCGTTAGATTGGTTTTAGACGTGGTGGTACCCGTAGCACATAAAAAGTCGTTGTTAAAAATGAACTGGCTTACTCACGGAGCCAACATCAAGGGGGAAGTAATGAAGCGCAATCAGTCAGTAGTGAATAAGAACGCAGAGCGTCCTGTATCGACCAGCCTGACGCCGGTAGCGTCGGCCGCAGCTATTCTGGTGTTGAGCATCGCGATGTCGGCCCAGGCTCAGGCCCAGGGTCCCGCCAAGGCACCAAGCCTGGACCCGGACGTCAAGGGTGAAGTGGTGGTGGTCACTGGTATCCGTGCGGCCATGCAGCAGTCGCTGAACCAGAAACGCAATTCCGACAGCCTGGTCGAAGTCATTACTGCTGAAGACGTGGGCAAGATGCCCGACAAGAACGTCGCCGATTCCCTGCAGCGCCTGCCCGGCGTGAGCGTGGCCGCCGCCGGCGGTTCCGAAGGCAGCTTCGGCGAGAACGACCGGGTGGCCCTGCGCGGCACCCCGTTCGGCCTGACCCTGACCACCCTGAACAGCCACACCGTATCGAGCGGCGACTGGTTCGCCGACAACATCATCGGCGGCGGACGCAGCGTGAGCTTTTCCCTGTTCCCGTCCGAACTGATCGGCCGAGTGACGGTGCACAAGGGCGCGCAGGCCAACCTGCTCGAAGGCGGCGCTGTCGGTGTGGTGGACATCGAAACGCGCAAACCGCTGGACTTCAAGAAGGGCGTCAGTGCACAGATCAGCCTGGGCGCCGTGAATTCGCAAAACTCCGGCAAGAACGATCCCCAGTTTAACGGCATGGTGAACTGGAAGAACGAAGCGGGCAACTTGGCCGTGCTGGTCCAGGGTTTCCATGAAAAGCGCACCCTGAGCCGCGTTGGCCAGGAAAACGGGATCTGGTACGATCCGGTCGAAGCCGGTTCGCCTGTCGACAAGGCCCTCCCTGGCGCAGCGAGCGCCATCCAGACCGATCCGGTCAAGGGCGCCAAGGCCAACTACCTGGGCGGCACCGCCTGGTTCGAGCAGGAACGCACCCGCAAGGGCGGCCTGATCGATATCCAGTTCAAGCCGATCAGCGACGTCACGCTCGACCTGACCGCCTTCCGTTCGCATCTCGACGCACCGAACATCAACCACAACTTCATGCAATCCTTGGGCCGCTTCCTGGCGCCGAACTGGGCGACCAAGGATTTCCCGGCTGGTAACGTGAGCGGCACGGTCAACAACGGCGTGCTGACCCAGCTGACCGGCACCGTGCCGGCCAACTGCGCCACCTGTTCGAGCATGTCGAGCGCGGTGCAGGAAGAATTCAGCCGTCCCGTGGCCGAAAGCCAGTCGCAGTTCGTCAACCTGGACGGCAAATGGCGAGTCAGCGACAAGCTGACACTGTCCAGCAAGGTCGGCACCACCAAGGGTCTGGGCAATACCGTCAGCGGCGCGCTCGGCGTGTGGATGCCTTACACCGGCGGCAGCTACACCATCCATGGCGTCGACAAGGCAGTCACCTACGTGACCCCGGGCGCCGACAAGTTCTCGATCGGCGGCGGTCCTGACGGCGGCGGCAACATTCCGTACACCTACGGCTCGCACGTCACCGCGATCGACAAGGAAACCTACGGCCAGATCGACGGCACCTTGAAGCTTGATCTGGCCAGCGTGCAGTCGATCCAGTTCGGCGTGCGCGGCGCCGAGCACAAGCGCGACCTGACCGCCATCGGCATCAACGCCTTGCCTGGCTTGGCCGTGGTCGGCAACCTGCCGATGGGCGGGTTGACTTCCTTCCCGACCGAGTTCAACGACCTCGACGCCAACGGCGCCGGCTACTGGACGTTCTCGCGCGAGGCCGTCAACAGCTGGCTGAGCACCTACGCCAAGTACGAAGGCCACCTCAAGCAAAACGAATTCAAGATCAAGGAGCCGACCCGTTCGGCCTACGTGATGGCGAACTTCGGCGCCGAAGGCTTCTCGGGCAATGTCGGTGTGCGCGTGGTGCACACCAAGGAAGAAGTCGAGCGCAACGAGATCGCGCCGTCCGGCAACTTCGAGCCGCGCCTGTACACCAACACCTATCTCGACTTCCTGCCAAGCGCGAACTTCCGCATGGACCTGTCGAAGAACCTGGTGGCGCGGTTCTCGACCAGCCGCACGATGGCGCGTCCGGAGCTGGGCCAGATGGCCGGCACCGACCTGCGCGACGTGCAGGGCACCGGCAGCGCCGGCAACCCGAACCTGCGTCCGATCCGCGCGAATAACTTCGACCTGGGCGTGGAATGGTATTTCGCCGAGAAGTCGCTGCTGGCGGCGGGCGCGTTCTATTCGGCGCTGGACGGTTATGTGACCTACGGTTCCGGCAGCGCGACCTTCTACAACCAGTTGCAGAAGAAGAATACCGTGTACCAGATCGACACCCCGCTCAACACCACGGCGGAAGTGAAGGGCATGGAGTTTTCGTACCAGCAGGCGCTGCCGGCGGGTTTTGGCGTGAATGCCAATTACACCTACACCCTGGGCAAGGAAACCGGCAAGGCGCCGGGTTCGGTCTGCGGCAAGCTGACCTATGCCGACTGCACCCTGATCGGTACCTCGAAGAACGCCTACAACGTCGGCGCGTTCTATGAGCAGGACAAGTTGAGCGCGCGTCTGACCTACAGCTGGCGCTCGGGCTTCTTGAATGGCACCAGCCGCAATTCGGCCTCGTACCAGGCGGCGGTCGGTTCGCTGTCGGCATCGCTGGCGTATCAGATCAATGAGAACTTCAGCGTCACCCTGGACGGCAAGGACTTGAACAATCCGATGGTGCGTTCGGTGATCCACACCGCCGGTGCGATGGATGTGCCGGGTTCGCTGTACAAGAATGGCCGCCAGATTTATCTGGCGCTGCACGGCAAATACTGAGGCTGAGATGGAGGGACTCCGGTCCCGCCCAAAAAAACGGGACGCTTGGGCGTCCCGTTTTTTTTGTATGAGAGGCCGTTGTGCTTAATTTTTACCGCGCTTCATCCGAGCATCTGACTTTCTTGATTCGTTCAGCGAAGGCACGACTTGCCAGTGTCAGCTTGTGGGAAAATATTTCAGCACACATCGCATGACGTAGAGAACGGTATAAACTAAGCAATCATTTCGAGCCACGATGCTTCTTCCACTATCTTGACAAGGAATTGTTGATGAAGAGCTTGATAAGGCAAACAGCGCAGCACGGCCATGCTGGCAACTCGGCCGCGGCCCTCCATGGCCGTGGAGGCGGCGGTTCGGTCAACATCGTGGACAATCGTGCCGTCGCCGTAGCGCAGCGCCGCCTTCAAGCATGCATCGCCGACAGCTCCCGTATGCAGGAACAGCATGCGCAAATGGCACGCATGGGCGCGCCAGTCGCACAGCGCAAGAGCGACGGCGGCTTGCCCGCGCAATTGCAGTCCGGAATAGAGCACCTGTCAGGCCAGCCGATGGATGATGTGCGCGTGCACTACAACTCGAATCGCCCCGCACAGTTGCATGCCCTGGCCTACGCGCAGGGCAGCGACATCCATCTCGCTACTGGCCAGGAACGGCATCTGCCGCACGAGGCCTGGCATGTGGTCCAACAAAAACAGGGGCGGGTCAGGCCCAGCTTCCAACTGATGGGAGCGTCTGTCAATGACGACCTTAGCCTGGAACGGGAAGCGGATGTCATGGGAGCCATGGCCGCCTCCGTTGCGCTGCCGACTGTGCAGCGCCAACCGGGCGCTCTGGTGGGGCAGCAGGTCCGCATGGACGGCCAGCGCGCGCGGCTTGCGCCGATGCGCGGTAGCGCCCCGCACTCGGCGCCGCTGCAAATGATTACCGGGTGGGGCGTGCTTGGCGGCCTGGGAGCAGCGGCGGTCGGCTTGGGCCTCGGCGCCGGCGCGCTTGCCGCCACGGCCCTGGGCGTGGGCGCGGGTGCAGGCATGGCGGTGGCGGCAGGTGGCTTGGGACTGCTCGGCGCGGCCGTGGGCGGTGGTTTGCGCCGCGCGACTGCGAATACCGCGAGCGTGGCCCCGCAAACGACACCTGGACTGACGTTAGCTCAGCGCGGGGAACTGAACACACTACGCATACAACAAAACATTCAGCCGCTTGACGTGCACTGGGATGCCGCCCTCACGGACGAGGTTGCGGGACGCCGGCGCGAGCCCGACAGCTATCAGCAATGGCAGCCCGGCGCACCTGGTCCCGAGGGAGAGATCAACGATGCCGGGGGCACACCGCTGGCGCCGGGGCGCTATATTTATGTCGTTACCGTGCAAAATGAATTCCGCTATTTGCCCATGAAGGCGATGGACAAGGATCACTTCGACCAATACCGTACTCATTCTCAATTGTCAGGCAAGCAAAAGGTTTTTGCCGCGGGCGCTTTCACTGTCGATGAAACCAGCCATGTCACCTCGGTCGATAATGAATCCGGCCACTACCAACCACCTCAAATTGGTCATGCTCAATATGCGGCCGAGCTGCTCAGGGCCATGGGTTTTAAGGGCGACATGGTTGCGCGTGCTCATGACAGCAGCGGCGACCCGAAAGGGATGGCCTATGCCAAGAGCCAGGTCAAAGCCAATTTGCGCGCGTTGAAAACCTGGGTGCCCGGCACCAAGAAAGCCGGTTGGGAATTCGGTTTCCCTGATATCGATGATCCAGCCATGAAGGCCAAAATGCCATTTTAAATGTCCGCGCAGATGGGGCGCAGCCCGCCTCGCATCGGCAATACTGGGGCTACGATGGCAGGGCTTCTTCGGTTCAGTCGAAAAAAGAGAAGTGCTGCGGGTGGAGGGATTCGCTATAGCCGGAAGCCGGCTTCCCGTTGGTGCCTGATGGACAGTACTAAAACGACGTCCCCCTTGACATCGTAGTTGTATAACGCGATGTAGCCACTTTTCCCTTTCGAAATTACCAGCTCATGCAACCCCGTTTCGGCCGGCCTCCCAACGAGCGGATGACGAGCAAGGATGTTGATGGCTTCATCGATCAAGTTAAGTGTCTCGGACACGTTCAGCTTGCTCGTGACAAGGAAGTTACTGATGTGTTCCAGGTCAGCAATCGCCCGGTTCGAGTAACTTATTTTCGCCACGGCTTGGCCTCCGGCCTGGCTGCGTCACTATTGGTAAGACGCTCCCGCAAATAGGTGCGCACATCGTCAGCGTCATAACCCAATCCGCTTTCCTGCATCTCGACGAGGGCAGTTTGCGCCTGCGCAACAAACTCCGCGCGCTGCTCAGCCGCATCCGTCGCTTGGCTGATTGCCCCGACCATGAACGCATGCGTGCTGATGCCCAATTCCTCGGCTGCCGCAACCGCTCGCTCCTTAAGCTCAGCGGACAGTTTTAGTGATGTGGTGGACATGATCAAGAAACTCCATAAAGCGGGTGTTACTAGGGTAGCACTTTTCTGTCGACGGGTGAGTAAGGTGCTTCAAAGTCCTCGATAGCCGCTACTGATACCAATTTTAGAGTCCGGCATCATGCGATTAGTTCAACCCTCATTCATCCGGTTTGAATCCGGTCAATCAATGACCGCGATAACGAAAACGGGCGGGCCCGGCTTGCGCCGGAACCCGCCCGATCAGACGGCGATGCCGTGAATTACTTGGCTGCTGGCGCCGCGGCCGTTGCCGGACGCTTGAGCCACATCACCCAGTAACGCGCCAGGTCGCCGATGCCGTCGTGACCCTTGATGGTGTCGAAGGTCTTGATCGCATCATCCTTGCGGCCAGCCTTGGCGTACGCCATGCCCAGCTTGAGCTTGGCTTCTTCCGGACGCTTCAGGCCGCCCTTGGCGATGCCTTGTTCGATGCGCTCGATACCCTTGTCGAACTCGTCCATGGTCACATAGGCATAACCCAGGTTCACCAGCCCGGTGCCGTCTTTCATCTTGGCAGCGCTGGCTTCGCCGCTGGCGATGTTCTTGGCGTCGTCGGCCGCACCCTTGCTGACCCGGTCGCGCAGCGACTTGTGCTTGGCGGCGTCCGCGCCGCTACCCAGCACGTTGGCGGCGAAACCGGCGTCAACCGCCTTCTTCGCTTCGACCGGGAAGCCGGAGCGTACCGCTTCTTCGGCCATGTTGACGTAGGTTTCGGCTTCCAGCTGTTTCAGCACGGTCGATTCCAAGCGGTAGGCGTCCAGCAGCAGGCGCGAATTGAAGCTGGTCTTGCCATACATGCGGTGCAGCAGGTCGGCCCACAGATCGTCGCTCGGGTAGGCGGCAACGAGCTTCTCCAGCGCGGCCGTGTAAGCCGGCCAGTCTTTTTGCTTGCCGGTGATGGCGACCACCAGGCGCAGGTCGCCCTCGGTCGAGGCGGTGCCGGTCTTCTCGTTTTCGGCCAGCACGGCCAGCGCTTCGGTCTTGGCCGTGGCCAGGTCGTTATTCAGGTAGTAGGCACGGGCCATCGAAGGGCGCACGCGCGCCGGCGCGCCACCCTCGGCGATGTAGCGCTTCATCCATTCGATCGCCTTCGGATAGTTCTTGGCGTTGATTTGCAGATTGCCCATCGCCAGGATGAATTCCGGCTTGTCGAGCGCCGGGGTGCTTGGCGAATTGATGATCGCTTCGAGCGAGCTCGCTGTCATCGCTTCGTTGCCGCTGGCCGAACCGAGCGAGAATTTCATGCGCTCGATGACGTAGTTTTCGTACGGGGTGCGGTTGGCGTAGGCTTCGGCGGCAGTCAGTCGCTCCTGGACTTCAGCGAATTTCTTGCCGTCGATCAAGACCTTGACGGCGGCCGGGTCGAGCAGCTTGTACAGCTCCGGACGAACGGTTTCAGGTTTGGTCGGAGCGGCGCTGGTCGCAGGCGTGGCAGGGGCGGATTGCGCGCTGGCGCTGGTCATCAGGGCGGGTGCGGCGTTCAGGCCGATGGCGGCCAAGATCAGGCTGATACGAGCGAGACGAAACTGGGACATGGAAAATCCTTCAATCAAAGACATAAAGACAGCCTGACGCTATAACGCATCAGCCCGCCGAACCGTGGACACGTAGCCTACATGGGCGTCGTCCGGTTGGTGCGAATTTCGGACGAAGCGCATATTGTCACATAAACTTCATTTTTGCATCCTGATTTCCGTGCGGACCGGCTCAGGCGCGCAAAAACGCGCGTCCCCGGTCGTCGAACAGATGGCAGTGCGCGGGCGGCAAATGCACCGCGATACGCTCGCCCGCGCGCAGCATGGCACTGCCCTGCGGCTGGCGCAGCGCGATCAGGGACGCATCGCCCGCCATGCTTGCGTAGACGATGGTCTGGTCGCCCAGGTATTCCACATGGCCGACCACGGCGGCGATCGTATTGGCTTGCTGCGACCCCGCCGCCAGCACCGCCATGTGTTCGGCGCGGATGCCGAGCGTGACCTTCTGTTCGGCCATCGTGCCGCTGCCATCGGCGTCGGCATCGATCAAGCTGCCGTCGGCCAGGCGCACGCGCACGCCGATGGCGCCGATATGGGTCACCTCGGCCGGGACGAAGTTCATCTTCGGCGCGCCCAGAAAACCCGCCACGAACAGATTACCCGGATTGTTATACAGCTCGTACGGCGTGCCCACCTGCTCGATGCGTCCGCCGTTGATGACGACGATGCGCTGGCCCAGGGTCATCGCCTCGACCTGGTCGTGGGTCACGTAGATCATGGTGGTCTTGAGTTCCTTGTGCAGGCGGCTCAGTTCCACCCGCATCTGCACGCGCAGGCTGGCGTCGAGGTTCGAGAGCGGTTCGTCGAACAGGAATACCTCGGGTTTGCGCACGATGGCGCGCCCGATCGCCACGCGCTGGCGCTGGCCGCCCGACAGCTCCTTGGGCCGGCGCTGCAGCAGATGGGTGATCTGCAAAATGTCGGCGGCGCGCCCGACCTGCGCCTTGAGTTCTTCGCCCTTGTGGCCGGCCAGCTTGAGCGCGAACGCCATGTTCTCGAACACCGTCATGTGCGGATACAGCGCGTACGACTGGAACACCATGGCCAGCCCGCGCTTGGCCGGCGCGATCTCGTTGGCCAGCAGGCCGCCGATATGCAATTCGCCGCCGCTGATTTCTTCGAGTCCCGCGATCATGCGCAGCAAGGTCGATTTGCCGCAGCCGGATGGCCCCACGAAGACCACGAATTCGCCATCGGCGATCTCGAGGTCGATGCCGTGGATGATGGTCTGCCTGTCGTCGTAGCGCTTGACGACCTGCTTGAGGGTGACGGCGGCCATCTCAGCGGACCGGCAAGAGCTTGGCGGCGGCAAGTTCGGCCTGCTGGCGCTCGCTCGCGCTCATCGGAATGATCTGCGACAGAATCGCCACCGGCACGGCGGCCGCCAGCACCCACAGGAAGAAGTTGTGGTAGCCGAGCGCGATCTGGATATCGCCGCTGATCCATTTGAACAGCGAGAAGCCCAGCTGCATGATCCCGGTCGCGAACGCATAGTGCGCGGTCTGGTATTTGCCCGGCGCGACCACCTGCATCATGTACAGAATGAGGCCCACGAAACCGAAGCCGTAGCCGAACATCTCCACGCTGAGCGCCGCGCCGATCAGGGTCAGGTCGGTCGGCAGGGTAGTGGACAGGAAGTAGAACACCAGGTTGGGCAGGTTCACCGCCAGGATCAGCACCAGGATGGCGCGCTTGAGGCCGAGCCACGAAGTGAAGTAGCCGCCCGCGATGCTGCCGACGACAAAGGCGACGGTGCCCGCAGTGCCGTACACGGCGCCCACTTCGGTTGTGCTCAAGCCCAGCCCGCCCAGGTTGCGCGCCTCGCGCAGGAACAGCGGGCCAATCGTCTGCACCTGCGCTTCGCCGGCGCGGAACAGGATGATGAACAGGACCGATACCCAAATGCCGGGCTTTTTGAAAAAGTCGATGATGACTTCCTTGAGCGTGCGCGCGATTTGCTGCGCCGTGATGTCGGCGCTGGCCGGGTTTTTCGCCAGCGGCAGCGCCCAGCCGTTGTACAGGCCCAGGATGGCCATCGTCGCCGCCAGGATGCAGAACACGATGGTCCAGGCCGAAACGACGCCCATGGTCTTCTCAAAATACCCGGCCAGCAGCAGCAAGCCGCCGGACGAGATGAAGCGGCCGGCATTGAAGAAGGTCCCGGTCCAGCCGGCGTAGGCCGCCTGTTCCTTCTGCGTCAGGCTGGAGATGTACAAGCCGTCGCAGGCCACATCGTGGGTGGCCGATGAAATGGCGACCAGCGTCAGCATGACGACGCAGGCGGCGAACCAGAACGGCATGTGCAGCGCCACCGCCACCAGGCCAAGGCAGGCGCCCCCGATCAACTGGAAACTGACCACGATGATTTTTTTGCTGCTGGCCAGTTCCAGGAAAGGACTCCACAGCGGCTTGAAAATCCAGGCCGACATGATGGCGGCGGTCCAGTGGGAGATGTCGTCGTTGGCCACGCCCATGCTCTTGAACATCTGGCCGGCCACCATCGCGACCGCGAAGAAGGGCAAGCCCTGCGCCAGGTACAAGCTCGGTACCCAGGCCAGTGGGCTGCGTTCTTTTTTAGTTGTTTTAGTGAGTTCCATCGACATCCTTGGGTGGGGTTTCTTGACAGCGTTACTTGACTGCGCCGTCCATGCCGCGCATGAAGAAGCGCTGCGTGAACAGGAAGGCGGCCAGGGTGGGCAGGATCGTCAGCACGGTGCCGGCGGCGATCACGCGGGTACTGCTGCCGAAGGTGCCGCGCAAATACAGCACGCCCACCGACAGCGGAAATTCATCCGGCTTGCTCATCACGATGGATGGCCAGATGTACTCGTTCCAGGCTTCGACCGCGGTCAGGATGCCGACCGTGGCCAGCCACGGCGCGATCAGCGGCAGCATGATCTTGCTGAAGATGATCCACTCCGAGGCGCCGTCCACGCGCGCGGCGTCGATCAGGTCTTGCGGCACTTCCTCGAACGCTTGCTTGAGCAGCAGGATGGCGACTGCGGTGACCACGTTCGGCAAAATCACGCCGGTGTACGTGTCCACCAGCGACAGCTTGGTGACGGTGATGAAATTCACCAAAAAATTCACTTCCGACGGCAGCACCAGGGTGGCGAGGATCACGCCGAACACCAGTTTGCGGCCACGGAACCGCATGCGCGCCAGCGGATAGGCCGCCATCGAACACAGTGCCAGTTTCCAGAACACGGTGCACACGGCGATCAGCACCGAATTCTTGAAAAACGCGATGATGGGAATCGCGCGGAACACCTCGGCGAAGTTTTCCAGCGATGGCGCGCGCGGCCAGAAGGTGGGCGGAAAGGCGAACACATTGCCTTCCGTGGAAATCGCGGTGACCAGGGTCCACCAGAACGGGAACACGCACACCACGGCCAGCACGCACAGGATCAGGTAATGGCCGAACGTGGCCAGCGGACGCGCGCGCATCAGCGGTGTTTCGGTTTGAGGTAGCGCAGGCACACCAGCGCAATACCGATGCAGATGCTTGACACCACCAGGCTGGCGGCGAGCGCGCGCGGCAGCTTGAGGTGCTTGAGGCCCTGGTCGTAGGCGTAGTACAAGGCGGTGAAGGTCGAATTCATCGGCCCGCCCTGGGTCAGCACGTCCACTTCCTGATAGGCCTTGAGCGCGGCCAGCACCGACAGGATCGAGCATACCGCGATGGTGGGGCGCAGCATTGGCACGGTGATCTTCCAGAACTGCTGCCAGCGGTTGGCGCCATCGAGCATCGCCGCTTCCTGCATGTCGGCGGGAATAGCCTGCAGCGCGGCCAGGTACATCACCATGTACCAGCCCAGCCCGCGCCACAGGGTGACGAACATGACCGCAAACAGTGCCAGGGTGTCGTCGGTCAGCCAGCCGATGGGCGCGTTCGCCAGGCGCAGCTGCATGAAGACGTAGTTGAGCGTGCCCTGTTCGTGGAACATGAAACCCCACATGATGCCGACCACCGACACCGTCGTCACGACCGGCACGTAGAACGCGGCGCGGAACCAGCGGATGCCGGGCAGCTGGTTATTGACCAGCACCGCCAGCGCAATCGCGCCGATCTGCACGAACGGCACCATCACCAGGAACAGCAGCGAATTTTTCAGGCCCGTGACGAACATCTCGTTATCGAAAATGTAGCGAAAATTATCGAGGCCGACGAAGGACGTTGGCCGTATCAGGCTGTAATCGGTGAACGCGAGGAAGGAGCCGTAAGCTACCGGCCAGAACGAAAACACGGCCAGCAGCACCAGTGCCGGTGCCAGGAACATCCATGCCTGCAGGGTGTGGCGCCGTGTACTCATCAGTGCAGCCTCTGTTTGGACAGCTTCTTGTTCCAGATGGCGACGGCCTGGTCGAGCGCCTGCTGGACGTCCTGCTTGCCGGTGACACCAGCTTCGACCGCCTTGACCAGCGAACGCCGGAGTTCGTCGTAGTCGTCGATGCCGGCCACGTACAAGGTGTGCGAATGCGCCATCGAGCGCGCGCCTGCTTCCACGGCTTTTTCGGCTGCGCCGGCGTTGGCCGGCAGCGCCAGGAAGTAGGGATCGGCCGCCGCCCTGACTGTGGTGGGGAACACGCTGGCCTGTTTGGCAAAGGCCAGCTGGTTGGCGTCGCTGGTCAGGTACAGCGCGAATTTCCCGACCGCTGGAAGCAGCTTCGCGTCCACGCCCTTGGGTATCGAAAAGTGAATCAGCCAGCCGCCGTCGGCGATGCCGGTGGGTCCGAGCGGCGCCGGCGCCACGTTGGTGATGGCGTAGATATCCTTCGCATCGTTCTGGATGCGTTTGAGTGCCGTCGGAGGCGCCAGCAGCATGCCGAGGCGGCCGCCCTTGTAGGCGTCGACCACGGCGGGGAAATTATCTTCGGCGAACAGGCTTTCCTTGAGCAGGCCGCCGGCCTTGTAGGTGGCCGCGAGTTTCTGCACCAGCGCCACGTGCTGCGCCGAATTGAACACCGCCTTGCCATCCTTGATGACGGCCAGGCCCTGCCACATGAACAGACCGTCGATTTTCGACAGCGCCGGGGCGATGCCGGCCTTGCCGGTGCGCGCGGCGATCTGGCGCGCGAATGCAAGCTGCTCGTCGAAGCTTTGCGGGCCGCTTGTCAAGCCCGCGTCCTTGAAGATGGTCCGGTTGTAGGCGATCACGGCGACGTTGCTGTACATCGGGAAGCCGTAAGTCTTGCCCTTGAAGCGCAGGTCTTCCAGGGTGCTCGGGATGTAGCTGGCTTTGGATGCCCCGAGCAGGGCGTCGATTGGCGTGAGCAGTTCGTCGCGCGCAAATTCGTCGGCCCAGGGCACGTTCAGGTTGACCAGCGCCGGCGGCGTGCCGGCCACGATGCGCGTGACCAGCTTGGTCTGGATGACGTCCCACGGAAAATCGATCCATTCGATCTTCACGCCGGGATTTTGCGCCTCGTATTTGCGCGCCACCGATTCAAAAAAGGGCGTGAACCTGGGCTTCATGCTGAAGGTCCAGAACTCGATTTTCGTCTCGGCGGCTGCTGCGCTGGCCGCCACGCCCAGTGCCATCAATGCCGTCAGTAGTGTCTTGATCTTCATCGATGGCGGGCGTGGGTCAGTTGGTCTTGGTGACTTTGCTGAGATGGCGCGGGCGGTCCGGGTCCATGCCGCGCGCTTTCGACAGGTGTGCCGCCATCACATAAAAGGCTTGCACGGCGACGATCGGGTCCAGATCCGGCGTGGCGGCGGTCGGCAGGGTCAGGTCGCGTTCGGGCACATCGCTTGGCGCGGCCAGCAGCACGCGCGCGCCACGGGTGCGCATCTCGGCCGCCAGTGCAATCAGGCCGGCCTGGGTCGGCCCGCGCGTGGCGAAAATCAGCAGCGGATAGCCGTCCTCGATCAAGGCCATCGGTCCGTGCTTGATCTCGGCGCCGCTGAACGCTTCCGCCTGCAGGGCCGAGGTTTCCTTGAACTTGAGCGCCGCTTCGAGCGCGATCGGAAAACTGATGCCGCGTCCGACCACCATGATGTTGCGGGCCGGCGTGAGCACCTCCAGTGCCGGCGACCAGTCCACCTGGGCGGCGCTGCGCAGCGCCTCCGGCAGGGCGGCCAGGCCCTCGGTCAGTTCCGGGTCGTTCTGCCACTGCGCCACAAGGCGCGCACCGGCCACCAGGCTGGTGATGAAGCTCTTGGTGGCGGCCACGCTCTGCTCCTTACCTGCGCGCAGCGGCATTGCCCATTCGGCGGCGTGGGCCAGGGGCGAGTCGATATCGTTGACCAGCGCGATGGTGGTGGCGCCGCCGTCGCGGAAATAGCGGATTGGTTCGACCACGTCCGGGCTCTGGCCCGATTGCGAAATGGCGATGGTGAGCGTGTCGCGCGTGACCAGCGGCGACTTGTACAAGGTCACCAGCGACATCGGCAAGGATGCGACGATGCGCCCCATGCGCGCCATGATCAGGTAGGCGCAGTAATTGGCGGCGTGGTCGGAACTGCCGCGCGCCACCGTCAGCGCGGTGTTGAAGGTGGTGGTCCTCAGCTTGCGGCCCAGTTCCGCGTAGCGTTCGACGTCGTTTTCCAGTTGCAGGGCGACGCAGTCGGCGGCGGACAGGGCTTCTTTAAGCATCAGTGAGGTCACACTTTTCTCCTTCGATATAGACAGCTTTGATTTTCAGGTCGCGGTCCAGGACCACCATGTCGGCAAAGGCGCCCGGCGCCAGGCGTCCGCGTTCGGTTTCGCCGAGGTAGTCGGCGGCGTAGGTCGAGACCCGGTGCGAGGCATCTTCCAGGGTCAGCCCCAGGCTCACCAGGTTGCGCAGCGCCTGGTCCATGGTCAGGGTGCTGCCGGCCAGGGTGCCGTCGGGCAGGCGCACGCCGCCCATGCATTTCTGTACGCTGTGGCGGCCAAGCTTGTAGTCGCCGTCGGGCATGCCGGTGGCGGCGGTGGAATCGGTGACGCAGTACAGATGCGGAATCGAACGCAGCGCCACCTTGATCGCGCCCGGGTGCACGTGCAGCAGGTCGGGAATCAGTTCGGCGTACTGCGCATGTGCCAGCGCCGCGCCGACCATGCCCGGCTCGCGGTGATGCAGGCCGCTCATTGCGTTGAACAGGTGCGTGAAACCGGCCGCGCCGTGTTCCAGCGCCGCCACGCCATCTTCGTAAGAGCCGAGCGTATGCCCGATCTGCACGCGGATGCCGGCGTTACTCAGTTCGCGCACCAGATTCAGGTGGCCGGCGATTTCCGGGGCCACGGTAATGAGGCGCATCGGCGCGTAGGTGCCCAGCTGCTGTACTTCGGCCAGGGTGGCGGCGCGCGCGTAGTTCGGCTGCGCTCCCAGCTTGCCGGAGTTGATGTACGGTCCTTCCAGGTGCACGCCGAGGATGCGCGCGGCGCCCGGCCGCCGGTCGCCACAGGCCGCGCCGATGGCCTTGAGGGCGCGCGTGATCTCGTGCGGCGGCGCAGTCATGGTGGTGGCCAGCAGGCAGGTGGTGCCGTGCTTCGCATGCATGGCGGCGATCACATGGGGCGCGTCGCCGGCTTCCATGATGTCCTTGCCGCCGCCGCCGTGCACATGCAGGTCGATGAAGCCGGGGATGATGTAGTCGTCGCCGTTGACGGAAGGGTCGACCGCGCCGCCACTGATGCCGGTCACGCGCTCGCCGAAGCTGATCGCACCATTGATCCAGCCGCTGGTGGTCAGGATATTGCCATTGATTGCATCGCTCATCGGCGCGACTCCGCTACGAATTCATAATAATCACTGCGGCAGAACGAGTGGGTCAGTTCCACCGCCGCGCCGCTGTCCAGGTAACTCACACGGGTAATGTGCAGCATCGCCGCGCCCGGGGCCAGGCCGGCCAGGCGTGCCTGCTCCGCGTTGGCGTTGACGGCGCGGATGTGTTGCAGCGCGCGCATCGGAATGGCGCCGCGCGCCTCAAGATAGCCGTACAGCGAATCGGTCACGCCGTGCGGGTCAGGCATGTGGATGGCCGGGATGGTGGTCGTTTCGATCGCCATCACCACGTCGTCGGCGGTGCGCAGGCGGCGCAGGCGCGCCACCGGCATGTTGGGCGACAGGCCGAGCGAGAGCAGTTCCAGCGGGGCCGCCACGCCGATTTCGCGTTCCAGCCAGCGCGAGCCGGCCGTGAAGCCGCGCTGGCTCAGTTCTTCCGAAAAGCTGGTCAGGCGCGAGAGCGGCTGTTCCAGTTTCGGCGTGATGTAGGTGCCGGAACCGCGCCGGCGCGTCAGCATGCCGCGATCGCACAGCATGTCGATGGCCTTGCGCGCGGTGACGCGCGAGATGTCGAGCATGTCGGAGAGCATGCGCTCGGACGGCAGCGCTTCGTTGGCACGCCAGTCGCCGCTGGTGATGCCGGCCGATAGCTTGTTCGCCAGTTGCATGTAGAGCGGGGTGACGCTGTCGGCGTCGGGCTTGAAATCGCTAAGCTGCGCAAGCATGGTTAGTGTCCTCTCACGTGGAGTTCGATCATGCGCAGCGCGCCGCTGGCGGAGTCGCCCAGGGGAGCGACGCTGCGTGCCAGCAGGTCTGGCGGCAGGTAGGCGCGCAACGGCACGCCAAGGCCGCCGCACAGGGCCAGCGGCAGTCGGGCGGATGGGTCGAGCGCGTGCGCCATCAATGCCACTTCGCTTCCGGCGTCGGCCAGGATGGCGCGCGCGGTGTCGTTGGAATCGGCATGGGCCAGCACCAGCGGGGCGAGCGAGGCAAAGGCGGTCTGGGTGGCGCGGCCGATCCAGACCTGGATCGCATTGCGTTCGCCGCCGCAGGCGTCGATCACGGCTTGCGCGAAGGCGCTGTGCGGCGCGCGGCCGTCGATGACTTTTTCAATATGGGCGATGGCGCGCAGGCCGATCCAGCCGCCGCCGGCTTCGTCGCCGGTCGGGAAGCCCCAGCCGCCCACTTCGCGCTGGCTGCCGTCGGCCAGCAAAGCCTGGCCCACGCTGCCGGTGCCGATGGCGACGATGGTGCCCGGCTTGCCGCCGTGCGCGCCCATCAAGGTGGTAAAGCCGTCGTTCTCGAGGCGCATGGCGCCGAAACCGGGATCGGCGGCGACGAATTGTTCGGCCCACTGCGGATTGTGCACGCCGGCCAGGCCCAGGCCGATGGCGATGCCGGCGTTGGCTGGCTGCGCAATGCCAGCGGCGCCGAAGGCCGAGGCGATCGCTTCGGCGACCGAGTTCCATGCCTGTGCGATGCCGAGCGACAGGCCGGACGGTCCGCCCTGGCCGGATGCCAACCCGCTCCCGTCGGCGCGCGCCAGGCGTACCCTGGTGCCGGTTCCACCGCCATCGACGCCGATGAGATATTCGATCATGTGTGTTGTTGTCCGGGTTCTGAAGTGGGAAGGTGTGGGCACTATATGATCGCCTAACCACCTTGTCAACAGGTATTTAAGTGGTATTGTAAAATACCGAATTGGCATTAATGGACGCACGTCGAAAATCGTGGCAAGCCGTTGTTTTACAAGGGATTTTAAATTAAGTGGAATGGTATTGATGCGGTTGTGGATTAGTGCCAATTTGGTATGGCCGCGCAAGCGTGCGGAGGTAAACGCAAGGTGGGCACCATTGGTGCCCACTGCGCTGCAAAACCAGTCCGGCGGCGTTCAGTCGCGGGTTGTGCTGGCACCCTTGCGGTCATAGTGCATCAGTTGCGCGGCGGCGGTGGCGGTCGGTTTGACCCGCACTTCGGCGCTGCCCGAGCCGCGCACGGTCACCGTGGCCTGTTGCGCCACCAGGTTCTCGCCCTCGACGCTGCCCGAGCCGTTCAGGTCCGCGCTCAAGCTGCCGACCGTGCCGTCGATCCCGATTTCGCCCGACCCGGTGACCACCAGGCGCGCCTGGTCGGCGCGCAGCTGCCTGACCGTCAGCTCGCCCGAGCCGTGCACCTCGCCCGAGAACTGGCCGCCGCCGCCGGGAACGCAGGCTTCGCCCGAGCCGCGCAGCACGGCGCTGCTGCGTTCGACGGCCAGGTCGCAGGCGTCCAAGTCGCCCGAGCCGTGCGCGTCGACCTGCAAGGTGCGCGCGGCGCCCGCCAGCTTGACGTCGCCGGAGCCTTTCATCGTCAGTTGCAGCTTGCCGGTTTTAAGCTGGTAGGCCTCCACGTCGCCCGAGCCGCTCAGCTTCAGCGCGAACTGATCGGCGTCGACCTGGCTCAGGGACACGTCGGCGCTGCCCGCATTGGCCAGGCTGCGCAGGCCCGGCGCGGCGATGGTGATGGTGGTGCGTTCGTCGGCGCCGAAGCTGATGTGGATGCCGCCGCGCGAACGCGGGCGCACGATCAGGGTGTCGCCCTGGACGATGGTTTCGATCCGCTCCAGTTCCTTGCGTTGGCCCGACAGTTCGAGCGCTTGCGTGCCCTGGCCCGTGATCACCACTTTATAGGGGCCGGACAGTTCGATCGCATGGAAGGGGGCGACCTTGCGCACGTCGGACGTGGCCTGGGCATGGCTGGCTGCGGCGGCGCAGAGCAGGGTGGCGAAGGTGGCTTGCTTGAGGTAGGTCGTCATGGCGTGTCTGCCGCTGGGCGGCGTTGAGTTCGGAGCATGAACAATACGGCGGGGTGCGCTGGTACGCGAGCGAAAATCGACAGATGGTCGAATCGGCGGCGTGAACGGTCGGGAGGCGGGGGCAGAACGAGGGGTGAAGCAAGGAGGTCGGAAAACCCGAGGAAATGTCGGGTTTTCCGGTTTGAACTGTGCTGCGGGCGAACGGTCCGGGGCGGACCGGCGCGATTAGTTCTTGTACTGTTCCAGCTGGATGGCGAATGCGGTTTTGTAGTTCTTGACGAATTCGACGGCTTCGGCGCTGACATCGGCGCGGCTGCGGGTGGTCGACTGGCTGATGGTCACGGCTGGCACGCTCAGGCTCGATGCGGCGGCAGACACGGCGGTGCTGGCGGCAGGGGTGTCGGCGGCAAAGGCGGAACCGGTCAGGACCAGGGCTGCTACGGCGATAAACAATTTCGATGCGTTCATAATATTTCTCCAGTATGAGGTCAACGTCGCGATTGTCTGCGGCGGTAAGAGCGGTGCTCTTTGATTAAGGTCAGTGTATTACGTCTGATTAATTCGAAAAAGGCCGAATGGCGCAATGCACAATTGCGGAATTCGCAATAATCAAGCTTAGTTTTTGGACATGTCCAACTGATTGGACAAGGTCGGACGCGCGGTTTTCGCCGCTTCCAGCGCCTCGGCGCGCACTTCAGCGCGGGTACGGGTCGATGGGGCGTGGAGTTCCGGCACGTTCAGGCGGGTGGCGGTGATGCTGCTCGCGGCTGCGCTGACACTGGCGCTGGCCACAGTTGCGTCGGCGGCGACAGCGGAACCAGCAAGGAACACGGCAACAGCAGCAATGAAAGACAATGATTTCATGGTGTTTCTCCAGTAATTGGTGAACGTCGCTCGGTTGCGGCGCCGACGAGTTGCCTGTTTGCGTTTGCTCGTCCATGTGAAGCAGTCTATACGTTGCGCTATCCGCAAAAAAGGCGAATAATCGCAATGCAATGTTGCGCTAACAGGGATAATCGACGATGGACAGGCTTCAATCGATGCGGGTGTTTGCCAAGGTCGTCGAGCAGGGCAGCTTTGCCCGCGCGGCGACGGCGATGGATATGTCGAACACCGTGGTCACGCGCAATATCGCCGACCTCGAAGCCCATCTGGGCACGCGTTTGCTCAACCGCACCACGCGCAAGCTTTCGCTCACCGAAACCGGCAAGCAATACCTGGAGCGGGTGCGCCAGATCCTGACCGATATCGACGATGCCGACGCCATCGCGTCTTCCTCGGCGCGCAAGGCCAGCGGCACCTTGCGCATTTACTGCCATCCCGGCTTCGGCCAGTACCAGCTCGCCAAGCTGCTGCCGCTGTACGCGGCGACCGTGCCCGACGTGGTGCTCGACGTGACCATGGCTGACCATGCGGTCGATATCGTCGAGGAAGGTTTCGACGTCGGTATTTTCATGGGCTTGCAAAAATTCGATGCCAGCCTGATCGCGCGCCGCCTGGCCACCTCGAATGTGGTGCTGTGCGCCTCGCCCGACTACATCGCCCGGCGCGGCGAACCGCTCACGCCGGTCGACGTGTCCTCGCACGATTGCCTCAATTTCGCCTTCGAGCAATTGCGCCATAGCTGGCCTGTGACGTGGGAAAACAAGCAGGTCGACGTGCCGATCACCGCGCGCATGGTGTCGAATAATATTTCGGTGCTGCGCCAGGCGGCCATCGCCGGCATGGGCATCATGGTGCGCTCCTCGGTCTCGCTCGACGATGACTTCAGCAGCGGGCGCCTGGTGCAGCTGCTCAAGGGCCACCACTTGGGCCAGATGTCGCTCTCGCTGGTCTATCCGAGCCGGCGCCTGCTGTCGTACAAGGTGCGCAGTTTCGTCGACTTCATGACGGCCCGGTTTCCGCGTCCGGAAAGCGATCCCTGGCTGGCGCATGTCTGAGCACGGTGAGTCGTTTCTTTCTTGCCACACCCGCTGATATTTTGTTCATGTCATGCCAATGTCATGTGCTATATTTCTAATCGGAATTTAGTGATTCCAGATTGGCATGTGTAATATGCTTTCTGGCAAATTTTACAAAAACAAGATGTTGGACGGGTACTAGCTGCCCACCTCGAAAGCCCGCTCCGTGCGGGCTTTTTTTCGGCCGCAAACTTTGCCCCGGTAGCGAAATCGCGCCGGGCAGTGTCATAATGTGACGATGTGAGAACAACCGAGGTTTATTCGCTCCGCTCACGGAACAAAAGGAGGAATAATGATCCGCTATATGGGCACGCGACAGAACGACGACGGTGCCATCGTATATGTGTTTATTATCAACGGTTTGCAGAAGGAAATTCGCGAGAACGCGCTCAAGCAGTATCCCGGCTGTTACGAGCTGCTGCCCGCTGCTACCAAGCAAAAAATCGCTGCGAACCGCAATTGGCTGTCCAAGCTATAGAATCGTTATCAGGAGATTGCAATGAGTAAAGCGCAAGACAGTAAAAAGGAATCGAAAAAAGAGCCGGCCAAGTCCGTGAAAGAGAAAAAAGAACAGAAGAAGGTCAAAAAGGAAGAGCGCGCGCGTCAATAAGCACGCGGGCCAAGGGAGCGCGCATGCGGCAGGCGTCGGGTTCGGAACAGGTTTCCCCGGTGGCAGGACGCTTGCGCATCCTGCTGGCGCGAAACTGCGCGCGGGCCTTCCCGGCCTTCCTTGCGCTGCTGGCCGCTCCCGCCAGCGCCGTGGCCGCACCGTCGACCTTCGGCCCCGTCATCGGCAGCGCCATCCTGTGCCGCAGCCAGCTCGACAATGCCTACTTCCACGACTATCTGGTGAGCGCCTTCGGCCCATCGTACAAGCACGAGGGCGGCGCCTACTGGTTCAAGGCCGACGCCACCTTGTGGGGCGCGAACGTGACCGACATCATGATCAGCGACGATACCAGCGAACTGGTCTTCGTTGCCGCCGTGGCCGACACCACACCCGACAAGCTCGAAGAATCGATCCGCAGCGCCGTTGGCGTGCGCCATCTGTCGATGGACAACTCGCGCTATCCGGTGCGCGCGTCCAATCCCGGCAGCAAGATCGTCTACTTCAAGACCAAGTCCAAGATTTACTGCGCCAAATACAAGCCGCTACCCGTCGGCCGCCAGCGGTGATGCACTTCCAGGGAATCCATGTATAAGCAATTCTTCAGCCTGAAGCAATCACCGTTCTCGATCGCCCCCGACCCGCGCTACCTGTACATGAGCGAACGCCACCGCGAAGCACTGGCGCACCTGCTGTATGGCGTCGGCAGCGGCGGCGGATTCGTGCTGCTGACCGGCGAAATCGGCGCCGGCAAGACCACCGTGTGCCGCTGCTTCATCGAGCAGATCCCGGCCGATTGCCGCCTGGCTTACATCTTCAATCCCAAGCTGTCGGTGGAAGAACTGCTGCTGTCGATCTGCGACGAATTCCGCATTGACCTGCCGCCTGCGCCGGCCGGGGCGGTCAGCGTCAAGAGCTATGTCGACGCCATCAACCGCTACCTGCTGGCCAGCCACGCCCAGGGCAAGAACAATGTGCTGATCATCGACGAGGCCCAGAACCTGTCGGCCGATGTGCTTGAACAGCTGCGCCTGCTGACCAATCTGGAAACGAGCGAGCGCAAGCTGCTGCAGATTATCCTGATCGGCCAGCCGGAGCTGCGCGCGATGCTGGCGCGGCCCGAACTCGAACAGCTGGCCCAGCGCGTGATCGCGCGCTATCACCTCGATTCGCTGACGGAAGCGGAAACCGCCAGCTACATCGCGCACCGGCTGGCGGTGGCCGGCGGCGGTTCCTCGCGGCCATTCCCGCGCGCGGTGATGCCGCAGGTGTTCCAGCTGTCCCAGGGCGTGCCGCGCCGCATCAACCTGCTGTGCGACCGCGCGCTGCTGGGCGCCTACGTCGAAAACAGCCGCGAAGTGACACGCGCTATCCTGCGCCGCGCCGGCAGCGAAGTGTTTTCCGGCGGCGCCAAGGCGCCCGCGCCGAAAAAGCGCTGGCCGGTCATCGCGGCCGGGGTGCTGGCCGGGGCCGTGATCAGCGCGGCCGCAGCGTGGCAGATGCGCCCGTCCGTGCCGGCGGGAGCACAAGCCGCCGCCCCCGCCGCCGTGGCGGCCACGGTGCTGGCCGCCGCGCCGCAATCGCGCCCGGTGCAGGCGACACCCGCGCCACGGGTAGCCGTCACGCCGCTGGTGCACACAAGCGAGCTGCAGGCGCTGCGCGCCCTGGCGGCCCTGTGGGGCCTGGCGCTGCCGGTTGGCGCCACCTGCGACGATGCCTTGAAACTGAACCTGCGCTGCCATCAGGGCAAGGGCGGGCTGTACGAACTGCGCCTGCTGGACCGTCCGGCCATCCTCACCCTGCGCGACGGCGCCCAGGTGAGCTATGCGCTGCTGACCGGCATGGACGATACCCACGCGCGCCTGAGCGTCGATGGCAAGGAGCAGAAGATCGACATCGGCGCGCTCGCCACGCGTTCCGACGGCAGCTTCGTGACCCTGTGGGTGATGCCGCGCTATTACCGCGACCAGGTCAGCACCGGCGAGCAGGGCGCCGATGTCGACTGGATCGCCTCGCGCCTGGCCAAGATCAACGGGCTGGCGCCGCCGCCGGCGGACCGGCCGCTGAGCGGCCAGACGGTTCAATTGCTGCGCACCTTCCAGACCCGGCAGAATCTCAAGGCGGACGGCGTGGCCGGTCCGCGCACCTACATGCGCCTGAACCAGCTGACCGGCGTGGCCGAGCCGCGCCTGCTCGCCGCCGGCGCCACGGGGAAATCATAAGATGTCGTATATTCTCGAAGCACTCAAAAAAGCCCAGGCCGAGCGCCAGCTTGGCAGCGCGCCCACCATCCACGCGGTGCCGGTGCATGCCGGCGAGCCGGAACGTGAGGGCGCCGGCACCAGGCCGCTGGTGATCGGACTGGCGCTGCTGGCCCTGGGCGGCGCCGGTGCCGCCGTGCTGGCATGGCGTCATCAGGTCACGCCGGCGCCCGTGGTGCAGGCCGCCGCGCCGGTGACTGCCATTCCTGCGCCCGCGCCGGTTCTCGCGCCGGCTCCGGCTCCAGCCCCCACGCCGGCGCCCGAAGCGCTTCCCATGCCCGTGGCGGAAGCGCCGCCGCGCACGCCTGAACCGGTCAAGGTCGTGGTGGCTGAGGTCGCCAAGCCCGAGCGGGTCCGGAAGGCAGAACCGGTCAAGCCCGCGGCGCTGAAAACGGAGGTCGCCAAGGCAGACCCGGCGCCTGCCGCGCCGGAAGAAAAGCTGCGCACCCTGCGCGAGTTGCCCGAAGCGCTGCAGCACGAAATTCCATCGATCAGCGTCGGCGGCTACATCTACTCGAAGAATCCGGCCGACCGGCTCCTGCTCATCGATAAGGTACTGCGCCGCGAAGGCGAGGAAGTGGCGCCCGGCCTGGTGCTTGAAAAGTTGCTGCCCAAGGCGGCCGTCATGAAATACAAGGGCGAGCGCTACCGCCACCCGTATTGATGCCTTTGTATAATGGCGGACTTACTTAACGGCGGAAAGGCCGCGCATGCACAATTTACTGGGTGTGATCGGCTGGTCGGGCAGCGGCAAGACGACCTTGCTTGAAGTGCTGGTCGGCGCGCTGGCGGCCGACGGCTTGCGCATCAATGTCGTCAAGCATAGCCACCACGACGTGATGCTCGAACCGCCCCACAAGGACAGCGCGCGCCTGCGCGCGGCCGGGGCGGCGCAGGTGATGATCGCCTCGCCGTTCCGGGTGGCCGTGATCCGCGAACTGCGCGGCGCAGCGGAACCGACCCTGGCCGAGCAGTTGGCGGTACTGGGGCCGGCCGACCTGACCCTGGTCGAAGGCTACAAATGGGAAGCCATTCCCAAGCTGGAAGTGCAGCGGCCCTCGCTCGGCCATCCGGCCCTGTATCCGAACGATCCGCATATTGTCGCCGTGGCATCGGATGCGCCGCGCCCCGATGATCTGCCGGACAACGTCGCCTGGCTCGACCTGAACGCCCCGGCGGCGGTGCTGGCCTGGCTCAAGGCAAGAATTAATTCGCCACAAGCCTAAAGTCCGGGCCAGGGCTGCCGTTACCATCCGTGATAGCCATTAAAACGGGAGAACTCTCATGGATGTTTCAGGAATCGCCTCACTGGCAACCAGCATGGCCGAAACGGGCATCAAGCAGGAAGTCGGTTACGCCGTCTTGAAGAAAGCGCAACAGATGGAAGGCCAGGTCGCCGCCCAGCTGATCGACGCGCTGCCGACGCCCCAGCGCTTGCCGTCGAACCTCGGCAATACGATCAATACGACTGCCTGAGTGCCGCGCCCGTGAGGGCCGGTGCCTGGGAACAGTGGTTCTGCTGCCGCGTGGCCGGTGTAAGCTTGCGCCATCCATGCCACGCCGCGGCGCGCCACCCGGTTGCCTCCTAACAATGGAGGGGCCGGGTTTTTTTTACGTTAAAATTGCCGGCGTCACGGGGAAAGTTGTAAGGAACTGAAAAGCGCGCCAGGTAATCGGGCGGCCGGCTTTACAATCGCCTCCGACCTGGCAGTTCCTGGTTCACTTCACTATTCCCAAGGAGATTCACGATGAACAAACGTCAAGCCCTGATCGCCGCCGCCCTTGCCGGCATGTACACGGTCTCCTCCGGCGCGGCCGCGCACGATCCGGTCGACAAGGCTGAGAAAGAGAAGTGCTACGGCATCGTCAAGGCTGGTCAGAACGATTGCTCCAGCGCCAATGGTTCGCATTCCTGCTCGGGCCAGTCGAAGGTCGACCTTGCGCCGGAAGAGTGGAAATTCGTGGCCAAGGGCACTTGCGAAAAAGCCGGCGGCAAGCTGACCGGCAAATAAGTCGTGACGGGCGGGGCCTTACCGGCCGGTCTGGCATCCGGTCCCGCCTCGCCGGGCGCCGGCGTCGGCTTGCGCGCGCCCCATTACCGTCAGTTTCTCGAGCAGCGGCCCGCGGTCGGCTGGCTTGAGGTTCATACCGAAAACTTCCTCGACCGCGCGGGCTGGGACTGGCATGTGCTGCAGGAGCTGCGCCGCGATTATCCCATCAGCCTGCATGGCGTCGGCCTCGGACTGGGTTCGGCGCGCGGTTTTTCAATGTCCCATCTGGAACGAGTCTGCGCCCTGGTCGAACGGGTCGAGCCCATGCTCGTGTCCGAACACCTGTGCTGGGGCGCCGTCGCCGACCGCCAGCTCAACGACCTGCTGCCGATGCCGCTCAGCCAGGCGGCGCTGGACCTGCTGTGCCAGCGTGTCGAGCAAGTGCAGGATCGCTTGCATCGGCGGATTTTGCTCGAAAATGTCTCCACTTACCTGCGGTTTCACGACGATGCGATGAGCGAGGCCGAGTTCATGGCCGAGCTGGCCAGCCGCACGGGCTGCGCGCTGCTGCTCGATGTGAACAATCTCTATGTCAATCAGTGCAACCATGGCGAGGATGCGCTGGCGGCGATCGCGGCCATCGCGCCCGGCAGCGTGGGTGAAATCCACCTGGCCGGCCATCTGGTGACGCCGCAGGCCGTGATCGACCACCATGGCGCCGTGGTGGCCGAGCCGGTGTGGACGCTGTACCAGGCGGCGCTGGCGCGCTTCGGACGCCTGCCGACCCTGATCGAATGGGATACCGACGTGCCGGCGCTGGACGTGCTGCTGGGCGAGGCGCAGCGTGCCCAGCGCATTGCCAGCGCGTATCCGCTGCTGGACGCCGCCAACCCCTGGCGCGGCCGGCCAGCGCGGCCTTTGGCATCGGATGCGCTGGCCGCGACCCAGCAGCGCTTCGCGCAAGCCCTGTTCGATCCCGCGGGGGAGGGCGCCGCCCTGGCCCAGTGCAAGGGCGAGGCCAACACGCACCGCTTCGGCCTGTACCGCGGCAACCTGACCGTGACCTGGAACAAGACCCTGGCGGCGGCCTGCCCGGTGCTGCGCCAGCTGGTCGGCGAGGAGTTTTTCGGCGGCTTGGCGCGCGCTTACGGCATGGCCCAGCCCTCCCTCGACGCCGACCTGAACCGCTTCGGCGCCGGTTTTACCCGCTTCCTCGACGGTTTTCCCCACATCGCCGACTATCCTTACCTGCCCGACATGGCGCGCCTGGAATGGGCCTTGCACCGCGCCCATTATGCGCCCGACCATGCGCCCGACGCCGAGCCCATCGTCGCCGACGCGCTCGCCGCGCTGACCCCCGAGGCCTTCGAGAACGCGCGCTTCGCGCTTCACCCCGCCTGCAGCCTGATCGGATCAAGTTGGGCAGTGGTACCGCTGTGGCAGGCGCACCAGCCCGGCAGCGGTGTCGACTTTCCTCCGGACATGGATTGCCCGAGCGCCGCCCTGGTGGCGCGTCCGCGCTGGAAGACGGAACTGATCGCGCTCACGCCGGCGCATGCGGGCGCGCTTGCCGCGCTGGCCGGCGGATCTACGATGGGCGAGGCACTCGACGCCGCCTTCGCCCTCGACGAGCAATTCGATATCGGGGCGCATCTGGCGCAGTGGATCGCGCTGCGCATCCTGCTGGCGCTGCCAGACTGAGCGGCGCCAGCGGGCGCCGGACGCTCTCCCGCTGTGCGGAACAGGCGCATTTTTCCCGCGCGCGCGCGCACGCCGGAAGCGTTGCGTTTTACTCAAGCTATAATCATCCTTTATATTGATTTTATCCCTGTCCATGAGCGCTGATCAAGCAATCGACGAATACCTGAGCAATGGCCATACCGTCAGCACCGCGGTGGGAACCGTGCTGCTCTCCCCGGAAGCGCGGCGGGCGATCTACAAGCGCCTGGTCAACGAAGCGGCGGCGCCCTACCACGTCCTGCTGACCCAGATGCTGGCGGAAGAAGTGAAGTTCCGCACCTGGATATCCGAAGAAATCGTGCAGGACGACATGAATTACTACGAAGGCATCTACCAGTGCGCCTTCCTGCTCTACCGGGTCGGCGATGTGCGCGACACCCTGGCCTTATGGGAAGCCAAGTTCATCAACATGGATGTGGGCAGTTCGATGGGCGCCGAGTATTTTGTCGGCGCGGGGCTGGAGCAGACCCTGGCATTCCTGGCAAGCTCGCCGGCACCGCAAGCGGCGCAGATCGCCGATTATCTTCACGGCTGGTTCGACAAGCCGGGCGCCATTACCTGGCAAGAAGCGTGGGAGCAGGAGCGCGCGTCGAATATTGCCGGCGCCTGAAGCGGTGCGGATGGGCGCGGCCAGCGGCGTGGCTTGACGCCGCTGGGTGGGTTATTGAAAGGCGCGCATGATGCGCGCTTCGCCGGACAGATCGGCGTTGTCGATGTTGGCGGCATGCGTTGCTTCGATCATGCGCCCAAGCTGCTCATCTTCGAACCTGGCGAGTTCCTCGGTGGCCGCGTTCAGCGCCAGCGCCAGCTTGGCCCGGGCACTGCGGTATAACACGCTGGTGTACTGGTCCGTGTTTTTCAGCAATTCCTCCGCATTTTCGATCACCAGACGCAGGTCGCCGATGAGCCGATCTTGGGTTTGCTGGTTTTCTTCAGGGTTATCCATGGTGGCCACCTTGAATCGGTTAATCACGTCTTAGAATATAAACAAAGCAAGAGTTTTCGAATTTGTCGCGCCGCAAGAAGCAGCGCGCCGCAGCTTGTCTCTGCTCAGCATATTTCTAATATTGCCCGATTACAAGGAGATTGTTCTGCGCCAGCGCAATCAGGCCCCGTCCGTTCCCTGGCTGCGCACGCTGATGCGCACGTCGCCGATGCCGACCACCTGGCCATCGCGGATCTTGGCGGTCTTGCGCAATTCCTTCTTGCCGTCGACCGATACCACACCAGTGGCGACCAGGTTCTTGCCGGCACCGCCGCTGTCGCACAAGCCCGACAGTTTCAGCAACTGGTTCAGTTCGACGAACTCGCCTGTCAGGTCAAAAGTGACTTTCTGCATTCCTGCTCGTCCTAAAAAATAATGTAAGAACCGCAGTGTGGCGGGATCGGCGCGGCGCGTCAACGTCCCACGCGCCGCGCCGCGATCACAGTCCGGGCCGGGTCATGTCGAGCGGCACTATCCATTCCTGGAACTGTTGTTCCGTGACAAAGCCGAGCGCCAAGGCCGCCTGTTTCAGGGTCGTGCCTTCGTGCTGCGCCTTCTTGGCGATCTGGGCCGCGCGGTCGTAGCCGATGTGCGGCGCCAGCGCCGTCACCAGCATCAGCGAGCGCTCCATCAGCTCGGCGATCCGTTCGCGGTTCGGCTCGATGCCATGGGCGCAATGCTCGTTGAAGGAACGCATGCCGTCGGCCAGCAGGCGCGCGCTTTGCAGGAAGTTATGGGCGATCATCGGTTTGAACACATTCAGTTCGAAGTTGCCCGACGCGCCGCCCATGGTAATGGCGACATCATTGCCGAACACTTGGCAGCACAGCATGGTCAGCGCCTCGCACTGGGTCGGATTGACCTTGCCCGGCATGATCGAGCTGCCCGGCTCGTTTTCGGGGATGCTGATTTCGCCCAGTCCCGAGCGCGGGCCGGACGCCATCCAGCGCACATCGTTGGCGATCTTCATCAGCGCCGTGGCCAGGGTTTTCAGGGCGCCGTGGGTGCCGACCAGCGCATCGTGACCGGCCAGGGCGGCGAACTTGTTGGGCGCGGTTTTAAAACTGATGGCCGTGCGCGAACCGATTTCGGCCGCGATGCGGGCCGCGAAATCCGGATGGGTATTCAAGCCCGTGCCGACCGCCGTGCCGCCGGCGGCCAGTTGCAGCAGGCCGGGCAGGGTGGACTTGATCGCATGTTCCGAGTATTCCAGCTGGGCCACATAGCCCGAGAATTCCTGTCCCAGGGTCAGCGGGGTGGCATCCTGCAGGTGGGTGCGGCCGATCTTGACGATGTCGGCGAAGTCGCGCGCCTTGATTTCCAGGGTGCCGCGCAGGCGCGCCAGGGCCGGCAGCAAGGATTGCACCACGGCCTGGGCCGCCGCCACGTGCATTGCGGTCGGAAAAATATCGTTCGACGACTGGCCCATGTTCACATGGTCGTTCGGGTGCAGCAGGCGGCCTTCGCCGCGCACGCCGCCGGCCAGCTCGGAAGCGCGGTTGGCCAGCACCTCGTTCATGTTCATATTGCTTTGCGTGCCGGAACCGGTCTGCCAGACCACCAGCGGGAATTCATCCGGATGGCGCCCGTCCAGCACCTCGTCGGCGGCCTTGACGATGGCGTCCGCCTTGTCCCCGGGCAGCAGGCCGAGCGAGCGGTTGACGGCGGCGGCGGCGCGCTTGACCTGGGCCAGCGC
The DNA here is from genome assembly GCF_015689335.1 of Massilia antarctica. Classification (GTDB taxonomy): domain Bacteria; phylum Pseudomonadota; class Gammaproteobacteria; order Burkholderiales; family Burkholderiaceae_D; genus Telluria_A; species Telluria_A antarctica. The sequence continues at coordinate 3,559,993 of NZ_CP065053.1, forward strand.
GGCCACCAGCTCGGGCGCCATGCGTTCGCTCGAAATGGCGAAGTGCTCCAGCGAACGCTGCGTCTGCGCGCCCCACAAGCGCTCTGCCGGGACCGAGATCGGGCCGAAACTGTCTTTTTCGATTCTTGTTTCCATTTAGCTACCTGTTTATTTGGGACTGGGGTTAAAGAGTTTATCTCAGCGTACGTTAATTACGGTAGGGCTACAGATTTCACTGGGTCCGACCTCATTAGCCGAGCAACATTACCATATATGCACCATTCAGGAATCCTCCGGCTGGTCCGGTCCGGCATTACCCCGATCCTCGCCCTGCTGCTGGCCGGCGCGCTGGCCTGCGCCCAGGCGGCCGAACTGGGCGAGATCCAGGTGCGCTCGCATATCGGACAGCCGCTGGTGGCCGACATCGAACTGACCGCGCTGGGCGAGGCCGGCGCCAAGGTGCAGGTACGGCTGGCCGATCCGGATGTGTGGCGCGGCGCCAATGTGCGCATGCATCCGGTGCTGTCGGAGCTGAGCTTGTCGGTGATGCAGCGCGACGGCCGCCAATTCTTGCACATCACCTCGGTCAAGCCGGTCGAGAGCGATTATGTCCACCTGTTTCTGACCTTGGGCGAAGGCGGCAGGCGCGAAGTGCGCGCCGCCACTTTGTGGCTGAGCCCGGACCCGCAGCCGGCGCCGCCGCCGCAGCCGCCGCCGCCGCCGCAGCCGGCGCCGCCCCCGCTGCCAGTTCCAGCGCCCGCGCCCCCACCGGCACGGACCATGCACGCGGAACCGGCTGCCATGGCCCCGCCGGCGCCACGTCCGGTGCGGGTGCTGCAACTGCCGTCAGCGCCGGCCTCCTGTCCCCAGCGCTTCAGCGACGAACAAATCAAGACCTGCGCCGCGCTCGATCAAAAGAATGGCGTATTGACCAGCAAGATTGTTGAACTGGAAGAAAAGGTCAAGCTGCTGCAACTTGCCGTCGAACACAAGGACGCCGCGGCCGGCAGTCACGCCGAAGCGGCCAGCACGCCGCCGCCGGTCCTGTCGCGCGCCGCCCTGGCCAAAAAGAATGCCGCGGCCGCCAGCAAAGGGGACGAGCTGCCCTGGATGCTGATCGGCGGCGTGGCTGGCGCGCTGATCGTGACCGGCCTGGCCGTCTGGTTCCTGCTGCGGCACCGCAAGCGCAAGGCGGCGCTTCCCGTCGCCGCCGCCGCGCCGCAAACCGGCTTGCTGGCCGGGCTGACGGCGCGCTTCAAACGCAAGCCGGCAGTGGCGGCGCCGCTCGCGCATGCCGAGCCCGACGCCGGCTGATTTCCTTGCATTTACCAAAATGTTGTAAAAAAGATCCGTGCGCACACGAAGTCGTCTACACAAGTCGGCGAACTGCGTTATACTGGTTTCCGTGGTCCTGCGGGACTGCACAAACGGGCCCAGGATCTGGCGCAGCCACCAACGATAGCGTGGCGCGGCAAGCAGATAATCGTTGAAGAAACGCCTGTCCCCGGAAGCGGTCCGCCAGCCAACGATGCGCTTGCGGACGCCGGATGCAACCGGCAAGAGGCGACACCAGGAGATACCTGGTGCTCGCTCTCCAGAATTCCTTCCTCTCCCTGTGATGCATTTACCTTCAGGCTATACTCTTCGGCAACCCCACCACCGAAGGCAAGCTCATGACGACGGCAGCACATTCAGCACAAGCGCAATACGACCAGTTCCGCCAGCGCGGACTCCAACTCGACATGTCCCGCGGCAAACCGGCCCCGGACCAACTCGACCTCTCCAACGACTTGCTCGATGCCTTGCCCGGCTTTCGCGCGGCCGACGGCACCGATGCCCGCAATTACGGGCTGGGCGTGGGCTTGCCGGAAGCGCGCGCGCTGTTCGGCGGCTTGCTCGGCGTGCCGGCCGCCCAGGTCGCGGTCGACAGCAGCGCCAGCCTGGCGCTGATGCATGATGTGATCGTGTACGCACTCTTGAACGGCGTGCCGGGCGGCCAGCCCTGGGTCGGCCAGCAGCCGGTGTTCTTATGCCCGGTGCCCGGTTACGACCGTCATTTTTCGATCTGCGAAGCGCGCGGCATCAAGATGATTAACGTGCCGCTCAAGGACGACGGGCCGGACATGGACATCGTCGAGCAACTGGTCGCGAACGACCCGGCCATCAAGGGCATGTGGTGCGTGCCCAAGTACAGCAACCCGTCGGGCACGGTGTATTCGGACGCGGTGGTGCGCCGCCTCGCCGCCATGAAAACGGCCGCCCCGGATTTTCGCCTGATGTGGGACGACGCCTATCGCTTTCACCATCTGACGGACGAGAAGGTGCGCATTGCCGACGTCCTTGCCGAAAGCGCCAGCGCCGGCCATCCGGACCGGGCGATCGTGTTCGCATCGACCTCGAAGGTGAGCTGGGCCGGATCGGGCATCGCCGCGCTGGCAGCGTCGCCGGCCAATATCGCCTGGTGGACGCGCCATGCGGGCATCCGCAGCATCGGCCCGGACAAGATCAACCAGCTGCGCCACGTGCGCCTGCTCAAGGATGCGGCCACGGTGGAAGCGCTGATGATGCGCCACGCGGCGCTGCTCAAGCCCAAGTTCGATGCGGTGCTGGCGCAGTTCGGCGCGCACCTGGGCGACGTGGCGGGGGTGTCGTGGACGGTGCCCAAGGGCGGCTATTTCATCGATCTGGTGACGCCGCCGGGCTTTGCCAGGAAGACCATCGCGCTGGCGAAGGAAGCAGGCATTACGCTCACGCCGGCTGGCGCCGCGTATCCATACGGGGTCGATCCGGAGGATAGCCATATCCGCATCGCGCCGAGTTTTCCGTCGTTGCCGGAGATTACCCAGGCGGCGGAGGGGATTGCATTGGCGCTGAAATTGGCCGTGGCTGCTTGATTAACGCCGCCTCGTCGTTCCCGCGTAGGAGGGTGTATTAAAAGGGTCATATCTATTAAGATGAGGCTCTTTCAAGCCTTCGTTCAAACAGATGAGCACAGCCCACAAAATTGCGCCAGACAGCCCGCAGTTCAGCTTGTTCGACGATTTGCCCGGCAAGGAGGGGCGAATTGTCAGAACGGCGGTCCATAGTGGGCGCCGCTTCGTTACCATCGATCCACGCTCCATATTTATTGGCACGACCCGGCTGGAAGATCACATCAAACAGGCTGGTCAGACGTCGGTGTTCATCGTTGCGGATTTGCTCGACTCGCAGGATTTTCAGGCATTCGAAGCGCGCTATGCGGCCACGGGGCGCGCGCCGTATTCGCCGCGCCTGATGCTGGGCCTGATCTTGTATGGGATTATGCAAGGGATTCATTCGCTGCGCGACCTGCAGCGATTGGCGCGGATGGACCTGGGGTGCATGTGGGTCGCAGGCGGGATCTCTCCTGCTCATGGCATCATCGGTCGATTTATCGTTCTTCACGCGGAGTCGCTGACCAAGGATTTTTTCGAATCGCTCACGGCACAAATCTTGAAAGCAACAGGATCGCGCAGCAACCGTCTGGCCGGCGACGGCACAGTGATCGAGGCCGCCTGCTCTCACTATAACTTGCTCAAGGCCGACGCATTGAAAGAGCGGGCCGATGCGGCGCGCCGTCATCTGGACGCGAATCGAGCCGATGACTGCGCCAAGCACGAGGTACAGTCGCTCACTGAGTGTGAACGTATTTTTGAGCAGCGCGTGCAGGCACGCAAGCGCAGCGGCAGGAAGACCGACACGCTGGCCCTCAGCGCTGTCGAGCCGGAAGCCATAGTGCAGCGCCAGAAGCGCAGCAGAGGCACGGCACCTTCGTACAAGCCGTCGGTGCTGGCCAATGAAAACCGCATTGTCACGGCCATGGCCCTGCACCCGTCGAGCGAGACCAAAGTGATCGGCGCCATGCTCGATCAAAGCGCACGCGTCACGGGTAGCCAGCCGGAAGAACTTCTGCTTGATGCCGGCTATTTCGACGACAGTGTGATCGCGGCAACGTTGGAACGCGACGTGAGTCTGTTTTGCCCGGAAGGGCAGGAACCGGGCGTGAGCAAAAAAAGCAAGGTGTTCCACAAAAGTGAGTTCCTCTACGATGCCGCTGAGGACACCTACCGTTGTCCGGCAGGTCACACTATGTTGCTGCTGAAAGTAAGCGGCGGCACGGAAAAAAAGCGCGCTTTCCGTTCTTACGGAACGAGTGCCTGCGGTAATTGCGCAGTGCGGTCCCAATGCACAAAAGGAGCGAAGCGTAAAATCGAGCGCCATCCAGAGGATGAGCAGCGCGACGCCTTGCGCCAAGTGATGCAACAACGCCAGGTGCGTTCCTTGTTCAGTCAACGCCAGGCGATGGTGGAACCTGTCTTCAGTCATCTTCGCGGCCGTCAGAACCTGAACCGCTTTCGCCGACGTGGACTGCGGGCCGTTAAACGCGAGTTCGCCTTGCATGTCATCGCCTACAACCTGGCGCGTGCGGTAGCCCTTCTGAAGCGCATTTCGCCTCTTTTTGCGGCCCTGTTCGGGCCACTAAACGCCGCTATTAGGCTCTTGTGTCGGCATATGTCGCAATTGCATGCCGCCATCCCGGCCATATCAACCTACCGCCTCATTTCCTTGGGAATGAGGTTTTAGTATTAATACAGCCTCGTAGGCGGGAACCCAAGTTTGTGCCGATGCCACTAGCGGATCAAGGAACTTGGGTTCCCGCCTCTCCAGGAACTAGTCTTTGCCGCTAATTTGAGCAGCTTTGCGACTCCAAACCTCGAAACCGTCGCTCCCGCGCAGGCGGAAACGCATGCGTTTCCCCCATAGCACCGTCGATATACGAATGTGCTATGGATTCCCGCCTGCGCGGGAATGACGGAGCTTAGGTTAGCGCCATTTGGAAGCGCCCTCGCACTTTGCACAGTTCCAAGAGATTTGAGGAGTTTCATAGAAACTGGGACCTGCGCGGGAACGACGGGGGGGGGCGGGATCGACGGAGTCAGGGGCCTGCCAATAAAAAAAGCGCCCTCGGGCGCTTTCATTCACATCCGTTACCGCTTCAATGCGTCGCGCACATCACATCCGACAACTGCCACGGCTCGGTAATCTCGCGCACGGCGCGGTCGTTGGCCATGATCTGCTTGAGCAGATCGATCTTGCGCATGCGCGGAGCGCCATCGAGTGCCGGTACGCCGGTCTTGGTGGCCGCCGCCTGCTGCGCGCACTGCGTTTCCAGATGCGCCAGGCCATGCCAGTCGCCGGCTTTTGCCGCTACCGCCATCTTGCCAGTCAGACCAGCAATATTTTCGTACATCGAAAGAACTTCGTTGGAGGTCATGCGCTCACCTGGCCAAAAAATTGATAAAGATTACCGCGTGTCCTTCCATAACGTCGCGATGGCGCGGAACTTTAGGCTTTTTTTCAAAAAATCCGAAAAATCTTTTTAGCTTGCTTAATTGATAAGCTCTTCCAGCCCGCCGCTCAGCTCGCCCAGCGCCGGAATCCCGGCAAACAATTCATCCGGCGCCACCCCCAGGCCGGTGGCCAGGGCCGGCGTGAAACAGGCGGCCAGTTCCGCATCGTTCGGCTGGCGTTCCTCGTAGCGCGCGCGCAGCACGGCCAGGTGAATCACCGCCGCCATCCGGTAGGAAGGCGACTGCGGGGTCGGGTCGGCGAAGTGGCGCAAGGTCTGGTGAAACAGGTCGGGAAACTTCCAGCGTGCCGCCAGTTCCGCCCCGACTTCGCCGAAATCGTAGCCGAACAGCGCCTTTTCGGCGGCGATGCGGCCATGTTCGTAGGGCCCGACCGTCTGGTCGAGCTCGCGTGCCTGCTGGGCCACACCAGCATGCATGACCAATTGCCCGATCCCGTGCATCATCCCGATGGTGAACGCCAGGTCGGTATTGGCGCCGATCTGCTTGGCGATCCACTTGGCCGCCACCGCCGTGTGCAGGCTGTAGCGCCAGAAGCGCTTCAGGTCGAGGCCGGGCACGGTCTTGAAGCTGCCCACCAGGCCGGAACTGATCACCAGGGTGCGCACCGTCACGAAACCGAGCATGCGCACCGCGTCGCCCACATTGCCGATCCGGCGCGAGACATGATAGTAGGCCGAATTGGCCAGGCGCAGCAGCTTGGCGCTCAGCACCGGGTCGAGCGAGAGCTTGCGCGCGATCTCTTCGACCGCCACGTCGGGGTCGTCGAAGCTGCTGATCAGTTCCGCCACCACCTTGGGCGCGGAGGGCAGGGCGTTCGGATTTTGCAACAGGGCTTCAAGGGTCATCGTGTCTCCTGGTCGATGCGGGGCAGGGGGGACTATATAGCGATTCCTGCGGGCACGCTACCACCGCGCCGACGCCAGGGTAGGTCCGCCTCAGGCTTCGTCGAGCCGTTCGAAGCTGGTGGCCAGAAAGTCGATCAAGGTGCGCACGGCGGGGCGCAGCCAGCGCCGCGACGAATACACGGCGTGAATGATCCCGCCTTTGGGAATCCAGTCCGGCATCAGCATGACCAGGGAACCCTGCCTGAGCTCTTCCGTGATCATCATCAGCGGCAGCTGCACCACCCCGACTCCCGCCACCGCCGCGGCGCGCAGCGCGATCATGTCGTCGGTGACCAGGCGCGGCGTGTGCCGGATACTCGCCACGGCGCCGTCCGGGCCATCCAGGTGCCAGCTGTGCTGCGCCACGGGAGCGCCCCAGTCCAGGGTCGGTACGCCGCTCAAATCCGCGGGCGCCTGCAGGGCCGGATGCCTTGCCACGAAATCCGGGCTGGCCGCGACGCACCAGCGCCGCGTGCTCAGCACCTTCATCACCAGATCGCTGTCCTGTAGCGGCGGCACGCGCACCCGGATTGCGACATCCGTGCCCTCGGCCACCACATCGACCCGCCGGTTGCTCGCTTCCAGGTGCAGGGTGACCATGGGATGCTCGACCATGAACCGGGCCAGCATCGGCCCCACCCGCGCATGCAACAGCGCGATGGGGCAAGCGACGCGCACCACGCCGCTCGGCTCGGCCCTGGTACGGTCCACCGCCTCCTGGGCGGCCTGGGCTTCGACCAGCATCGCCTTGCAATGGAAAAAATAACTCTTCCCGATTTCCGTGACGGAGAACTGGCGTGTCGAGCGCTGCAACAGGCGCACGCCAAGATGCTCTTCGAGGATGCAAATCCTCCTGCTCAGCTTGGATTTCGGCACGCCGATCGCCCGGCTGGCCGGCGCGAACCCTTCGTGTTCGACCACCTGCACAAAATAGAAAAGATCGTTCAGGTCTTGCACGTCGGTGTCCAGTGTTCCATTGGTAGGACACTGAGTATAGATTCCACCGTCTGGCGGCGCAACCGCGTAAAGACTACGATGCGGGTCCGCCTTCGGGCCAGGTCCGCCGGCCAACGTGCCGCGGCCCGACGGCGCCTCCATTTTTATGTGCCATTCAAAGGAATTATCATGACCAGTGAAACCATCAGGGACCCCCGCCAGGACCATCTGCTGACCCCGCAAAATTCGGCCTTGATCGTGATCGACTACCAGCCGGTGCAGGTCAATTCGATCGCATCGATGGACCGCCAGCTCCTGATCAACAATATCGTCGGCGTATCCAAGGCGGCGATCGCCTACGGCTTGCCGATCGTGCACTCGACGGTCAACGTCAAGACCGGCTTGAACAAGCCGCCAATTCCCCAGTTGCGCAAGGTGCTCGAAGGTATTCCAACCTACGACCGCACCACGATCAATTCCTGGGAGGACGTGCAATTCCAGGCCGCCGTGAAAGCCACCGGCCGCAAGAAACTGATCATGACGGCGCTCTGGACCGAGGCTTGCCTGACGTTCCCGGCGCTGGACGCTTTGCGCGACGGCTATGAAGTCTATGTCGTGGTCGATGCCGTCGGCGGCACTTCCAGCGCGGCCCACGAAGCGGCATTGCGCCGGATCGAGCAGGCGGGCGGGAAAATGATCAGCGTGGTGCAGATGTTCTGCGAGTTGCAGCGCGACTGGGCGCGCCATGACACCGTTCCGGCCTTCATCGACCTGTTTGTGGAAACCGGCGGCACGGCAGGCATTCAATTCTCGTACGACAAGGCTTGACACCGGACCCGGACAGCGCGCGGCCCGGGGCGGCGGCGCAATGTCCGGATTTCGGCACTCTGGCGGCCTATTGTGCAGTTGGTCGCATTTGGTGTACTTTTCGCCCTGCGCTCGATTAGAGTGCAGGCTGGGAAGTCGCGCCGTTCCTGGCGCCGCCATGAAGAGAGAGAAAACATGACATTATTGAAAGCCAGAGGTCTGAGCGCCGCCATCGCGCTGGCCTGCACCGCGGTTGCCGCCCACGCCGAAGCCCCGTACGCCTTCGCCGCCACGCCAGGCAAGCTGCCCAAGGAGATCGTGCCGGTGCAATACGCCGCCCACCTGATCCCCGACCTGGCCGCCAATACCTTCCTCGGTTCCGAAACGGTGGAAATCGAGGTGCTCAAAGCCACCTCCCGCATCATGCTCAATGCCGTCGACCTCGAGATCGACGCGGCCAGCCTGTCGGGCAAGAACATCGGCTCCCTGAAACTGACGCCAAAGATCGATAAGGAACAGGAAACGCTCAGCTTCGCGCTGGCGCAGCCCCTGGAGCCGGGCCGCTACAACCTGGCCCTCAAGTTCCACGGCACCATCAACCGCGAAGCGCGCGGCATGTTCCACATGAAGTACAAGGCCGGCAGCGCCTCGCGCACCATGATCGCCACCAACATGGAGCCGACCGACACGCGCCGCATGCTGCCGACCTGGGACGAACCGGCCTTCCGCGCCGCCTTCAAGCTCACCGTCGACCTGCCGGCCAGCTTCAAGGCTTACTCCAACACCCCGCTCGAACGCCAGGAAAAGCTCGACGGCGGCCTGCAGCGCTTCCACTTCGGCGTCACCCCCAAGATGTCGAGCTACCTGGTGGTGCTGGTCGCGGGCGAACTGGAACGGGTCAGCGCCAGGCAGGATGGTGTCGACATCGGCATCGTCACCACCGAAGGCAAGCAGGAATCGGCCGCCTACGCGCTGGCCGCCACCAAGGACCTGCTGCGCTACTACAACACGTACTTCGGCCAGCCCTACCCGCTGCCCAAGCTGGACCAGATTGCCATCCCCGGCGGCTTTAACGGCGCCATGGAAAACTGGGGCGGCATCGTCTACAACGAATCGACCCTGCTGGTCGACCCGAAAAAGAGCCCCGACAACGTGCGCCAGGGCTCGTTCGGCGTCAATGCCCACGAAGTGGCGCACCAATGGTTCGGCAACCTGGTGACCATGGCCTGGTGGGACAACCTGTGGCTCAACGAAGGCTTCGCCTCCTGGATGGCGACCAAGGCCACCGATCATTTCCATCCCGAGTGGCGCGTCCAGCTGGGCGCCCTGGCCGACCGCGAAAGCGTCATGAACCTGGACGCGCGCAAGACCACGCACCCGATCCAGACCCCGGTGCTGACCGAAGCGCAGGCCGCCGACGCCTTCGATTCCATCACCTACGCCAAGGGCCAGGCCTTCCTGCGCATGCTGGAGGCTTACCTGGGCGAAGAGCCCTTCCGCAAGGGCATCCGCGCCTACATGGCCAAGCACCAGTATGGCAACACCACCACCGCCGACCTCTGGGCCGCGCTCGAAAAAGCGTCCGGCAAACCGGTCGAAAAGCTCGCCTCCGACTGGACCACCCAGCCCGGCTTCCCGCTGCTCAAGGTCGAACAAGGCTGCGAGAACGGCAAGCGCAAGGTAACTCTGTCGCAGGAACAGTTCCGCCTCGACGAACCGGCCCCTGAAAAACGCCTGTGGAACGTACCGGTGCAAGTGGGCACCGTGGGCGGCAAGGCCAGTTACGCCTTGCTCTCGGGCGCCAGCACCACCTTGACGCAAGCCTCGTGCGACGGCGCGCTGGTGATCGACCCGGCCAGCGTGGGCTACTTCCGCGTCCAGTACGACAAGGCCGGTTTCGACGCGCTGGCAGGGCAGGCCGCCAAGCTGCCCGACACCACCCGCCTCAAACTGCTGGGCGACACCTGGAGCCTGGTGCAGGCCGACCGCCTGCAGCTCGACAGCTACGTCAAACTGGTCTCGGCCTACGCCGACGAACCGCGCCTGGCGGTATGGCACGCCATGCTCGAGAACCTGAACACGCTCGACACCCTGGCTGAAGGCGAACCGGAACGCGCGCTGGTGCGGCGCTACATCACCGGGCTGGCCGGACCCAAATTCGCGCGCCTCGGCTGGGATGACAAGCAGGGCGAATCGACCGAAGAGCGCCAGTTGCGCGCCTTGCTGGCCGGCGCGCTGGCCAAGATCGGCGACCCGGCCGTGATCGCCGAAGGGCGCGCCCGCTTCGCGCGCTTCCTGCTTGAGCCGGCCAAGGTGCCGCCATCGATGATCGACTTCGTCATGCGCGTGGCCGGCCGCTACGGCGACGCCGCCACCTACGACGCCCTGGCCAGCCGCGTGGCGCAAGCCCAGACCGACGAAGAACGCAACCGCTACGCGCGCTCCATGGCCCTGGCGCGCGACCCGGTGCTGGCCCAGCGCACCTTGAAGATGGCGCTCTCGCCCGACTTGCCGGCGCAGCTGACCTCCACCCTGGTACCGGCGGTGGCGCACGGCGAACACATCGAACTGGCATGGGCCTTCGCCACCGCCAACCGCCAGGCCTTGATGAAGGACCAGGAATCGGTTGGCCAGAACCACTTTTTCCCGAGCGTGGTATCGTCCTCCTCCAATCCGGCCCACGCGGACATGATGGAAGCCTACGTGAAGCAGAACTTCGGCCCCGATGCCCAGGTCGAAGCACAAAGAGTCGCCAATGGCATCCGCACCCGCGCCGCCCAGAAAACCCGTTTGCTGCCGCAAGTGCGCGCGGCGCTCAAATAAACACAGCATCAAGGAACGAGACATGAAAACAAACTGGACCCCGATCAAGACCGCCCTCAGCCTCGCCTTGTGCGGCGCCTCGCTGGCCTTTGCTCCTGCCCATGGCGCCGGCCAGGATGGCACCCCGGCCGCCAAGGCGATCGCCGCCCCGGTGCTGCCGGGCGACGACTTTTTTGCCTACGCCAACGGCGACTGGCTCGCCAAAACCGAGATCCCGGCCGACCGCAGCAGCTGGGGCGCCTTTGCCGGCATGGCCGAAAGCAGCAACGCGCGCATCGCCAAGCTGATCGAAGAAGTCTCGGCCAACAAGAAAGCCACCGGCGAGTCGCGCCAGGTCGCCGACTTCTACAACACCTTCATGGACGAAGCGGCCATCGAAGCGAAAGGCACGGCCCCGCTCAAACCGCTGCTGGCGAAGATCGACACCATCAAGGACAAGGCGCAGCTGGTGCGCGCGCTGGGCGCGTCGCTGCGGGCCGACGTCGACCCGCTCAACAACACCAACTTCTTCACCGAGAACTTGTTCGGCCTGTGGATCGCCCAGGGCTTGAACGACCCGGCCCACAACACGCCTTACCTGCTGCAGGGTGGCCTGGGCATGCCCGACCGCGCCTACTACCTGACCGACAGCCCGCGCATGGCCGAGCTGCGCACCAAATACAAGCAGCACATCGGCGCCATGCTCAAGCTGGCCGGCTACCCTGATGCCGATGCGCGCGCCGCCAAGGTGTTCGACCTCGAAATGAAGATCGCCCAGTCGCACGCCAGCCGCGAAGATTCGGCCGACGTCCTCAAGGCCAACAACACCTGGACCCTCAAGGACTTCGCCGCCAACGCGCCCGGCATGGATTGGGCCGCGTTCTTCAAGAGCGCCGGCCTGTCGGGTGCGCGCAACTTCATCGTCTGGCATCCGGGCGCCGTGAAAGGCGCGGCCGCGCTGGTCGACAGCACCGACATCGCCACCTGGAAGGACTTCCTCGCCTTCCACAAGGTGAACCACTTCGCCCCGACCTTGCCGAAAGCCTTTGTCGACCAGCGTTTCGAATTTTCCGGCAAGGCCCTGAGCGGCACGCCGCAGCAGTCGCCGCGCTGGAAGCGCGCGCTGGCCGCCACCAACGACGCGCTCGACGAAGCGGTCGGCCACCTGTATGTGGAACGCCACTTCCCGGCCGAGAACAAGGCGCGCGTGCAGAAAATGGTCGGCAACATCATCGCCGCCTTCAGCAAACGCATCGACCAGCTGGACTGGATGGCCCCCGCCACCCGCGCCCAGGCGCAGGAAAAGCTCAAGACCATGTACGTCGGCGTGGCCTATCCGGACCGCTGGCGCTCGTACGCGGGCCTGAAGGTGGTGCCGGGCGACGCGCTCGGCAACGCCGTGCGCGCCGAACAGTTCCACTACGCGCAGCAGGTCGCGCTGCTCAAGCAAAAGGTCGACCGCAGCGCCTGGGCGATGCCGCCGCAACTGGTCAACGCGGTCAACCTGCCGCTGCAAAACGCCATGAACTTCCCGGCCGCGATCTTGCAGCCGCCATTCTTCGATCCCAAGGCGTCCGATGGAGAAAACTACGGCGCCATCGGCTCGATCATCGGCCACGAAATCAGCCACAGCTTCGACGACCAGGGCGCCCAGTTCGACGCCCAGGGACGCCTGCGCGACTGGTGGACCAAGGAAGACATGGCCCACTTCAAAGGCGCCGCCGACAAGCTGGTGGCGCAGTTCAGCGCCTACAAGCCATTCCCCGACCTGGCGGTCAACGGCCAGCTGACCTTGAGCGAAAACCTGGCCGACCTGGCCGGCGTGGCGGCAGCGTACGACGCGTACAAAGCCTCGCTGGGCCAGGCCGCGCCGGCCGACGCCGACAAGCAGTTCTTCCTCGGCTACGCGCATGCCTGGCAGACCAAGGTACGCGAAGCGGCCGCGCGCCAGCGCGTGCTGACCGACGGCCACGCACCGGCCGAATACCGTACCGCCATCGTGCGCAATTTCGAGCCGTGGTACAAGGCGTTCGACGTCAAGCCCGGCCAGGCCCTGTACCTGGCGCCGGCCGAAAGGGTGAAGGTATGGTAGGACGGCGCACGCCATGAGCGACGACATCGACGCCATCACGCGGCGCACCCTGGCGCACTACGACAGCACCGCGGAGCAGTTCTTCCGCGGTACGGTGGACCACGACGTCAGCCAGAACATCGCGGCGCTGCTGGAGGCCATCGAAGCCGAGGCGCCGTACACCTTGCTCGACCTGGGCTGCGGCCCGGGGCGCGACCTCAAGACCTTCAGCGCCCTTGGCCACCGCGCCATTGGCCTGGACGGGTCGGGCGAGTTCGCGGCCATGGCGCGCGCCTACAGCGGCTGCGAAGTGTGGCAGCAGGACTTCGTGCACCTCGACCTGCCGGCCGGCCTGTTCGACGGCATCTATGCCAACGCAGTGCTGTTCCACGTGCCCAGCCGCGCCTTGCCCGGGGTGCTCGACAAACTGTACGCGGCATTGAAACCGGGCGGGGTGCTGTTCAGCTCCAATCCGCGCGGCGACAACCAGGAAGGCTGGAACGGGCCGCGCTACGGCAGCTACTACGACCTCGCTACATGGCAGGACTACATGACCGCAGCCAACTTTTCCCCGCTACACCATTACTATCGTCCAGAAGGCTTGCCGCGCGAACAGCAGCCCTGGCTGGCGAGCGTCTGGCGCAAGCCGGAGGGTGAGCGCTTAGGTTAGTTAGCGAACGGAACGGTTTAACGGATCGTCCTATTCTGAGTCCCTCGCACATTGGTGCGCCCGCAGTTTCACTCACCCTATGAGGTACCGAAAATGAACGAGGACCAAGTAAAAGGTAAAGCGAAAGATATCGGCGGCAAGATCCAGGAAGAAGTCGGCAAAGTTGTCGGCAGCAGCGAGCAGCAGGCCAAGGGCTTGTCGAAGCAGGTCGAAGGCAAAGTCCAGGAAAAACTCGGCGACGCCAAGGAAGTGCTCAAAGACCAAGGAAACCGCTGATCCGGCCCAGAAATGCCCCACAACCGGGGTCTGACCTCTGATTAGAAATCTTTCTAATCAGAGGTCAGACCCCGGTTCCGTTTACCGGCTCGGTTCGATTTTTCTATGCACGCAGGAAAAAATTAGCCCTCATCGCGACATCCAGCTCGCACAAAAATTTCCCAACCGGGGTCAGACCTCCGAAGCGAAATGTTTTTGTTGCTAATCAGAGGTCAGACCCCGGTAGGGAAATATTTAATTTTTTGCTATGTGCGGAAGCGAACCGATCAATTTTGAACTCAGCATTAAGATGGCTTCACTGCATCGCCAACCTGGCCATGAGCACTAAAGGAGCCTTACCATGAACAAAGATCAAGTCAACGGCAAACTGCAAGACATCGGCGGCAAAATTCAGGAAGAAGCTGGCAAACTGGTCGGTAGCAGCGAACAGCAAGCCAAGGGCCTGGAAAACCAGCTCGAAGGCAAAACCCAGGAAAAAATCGGCGACCTCAAAGAAGCCATCAAGGATGCGACCAACTAATTGGTCCGCTCCATAAGAAAACAGCCGCGTTGATCGCGGCTGTTTTTTTTCGTCGATCGCTTTGTGCCGCTTACTTCGGTGCGTCGGCCAGGTTCTTCTTGAAGAACGCTTCGATGGTGCCGTACACGTGGCGCTGCCCCGGACGCGATGAGATTCCGTGCTTGGCACCCGGGTAGGTCATCAGGTCGAAATGCACGTTGCGGTTGACCAGTCCATCGATCAGGCGCGTGGTGTTGGTGAACAGGACGTTATCGTCGGCCATGCCGTGCACCAGCAGCAGCGGCGACTTGAGTCCGTCCAGGTGCGCGAACACCCCGCTGCTCTTGTACGCATCCGCCTGCGCCTTCGGCGTGCCGCCCACGTAACGCTCGGTGTAGTGGGTGTCGTACAGCGCCCAGTCGGTCACCGGTGCAACCGCTACGCCCATCGCGATTTTATCCGACGCCGCGGCCAGCAAACGCAGGCTCATATAGCCGCCGTAACTCCAGCCGAATACGCCGATCCGTTTGGCGTCCACGAAACCCTGCTTGCCCAGCCAGTCGATGCCGCTCAACTGGTCTTCGACTTCGTGCTTGCCCAGGCCATGGTAGATCGCATCGGTAAAGGTGCGCTCGCGCCGCCAGGAGCCGCGGTTATCGAGCCGGAACACCAGGAAGCCCTGCTGCGCCATGTACTGGTCGAAGTAATTGCCCCACTTGCGCGAGACGTGCTGTGAGTGCGGCCCGCCGTAGGTCGACAGGAACACCGGATATTTTTTCGCGGCGTTGAAATCCGACGGCTTGATCATCGAGTAGTACAAGGTCTGGCCGTCGTTGGCCTTGATGGTGCCGTATTCGGTCGCGAGGTGGTCGGCTTTGTATCTGGCGTATGGGTGCTCCGCATTCAGTTCGTTCTTTTCCAGCCAGCCGACCATCGAGCCGTCCGGACGGCGGATCGATATTTGCGGCGGGGTCGCCGGGTCGGAGAAGGTGTCGACGAACACTTCGCCGTTGCGCGAGAACGCCGCTTCGTGCCAGCCGTCGCCCTTGGTGATGCGCACCGGCTTGCCGGCGCCGCTGCCGTCGAGCGCCAGTGCGTAGGTCTGTTTGTCGATGACGGCGTCGCGGTTGGATGACACGTATACGCGGCCGGCCTTTTCATCGACCGCCAGCACATTGTCGATGCCCCATTCGCCGCTCGATACCGGATGCAGCAGCTTGCCATCGAGGTCGTACAGGTACAGGTGATTGCGCCCGCTGCGCTCGGACGCCCACAGGAAGGCATTGCGCTTCGAGAGGAAGCGCAGGTCGTCATGGATGCTGACCCAGGTCTTGGAGGTTTCGGTGAGCAGGGTGCGCTGCGCCAGGGTGGCGGCATCGACCGAAATCAGGTCGAGGCGCTTCTGGTCGCGCGACTGCAATTGGTACACCAGCTGTTTGCTGTTTGCGCTCCAGTCGGCGCGCACCAGGTAGATGTCGCGGTTCGGACCCAGGTCGACCTTGCGCTGCGCGCCGCTGACGGGCGAGACGATCATCAGGTCGACCAGCACGTTTGTATCGCCCGCTGCCGGGTAGCGTTGCTCGACGACGTCGGTGCGGTCGGCGAAAATCTCGAAGCGGCGCACCACCGGTACCGGTGACTCGTCGAAGCGCTTGTAGGCGATGGCCGAATCGTCGGGCGCCCAGTAATAGCCGGTGCGCTGGCCCATTTCTTCCTGCGCCACGAATTCAGCTTCGCCGTTGAAGACGGTCCCCGCGCCGTCGGTGGTGAGCTGTTTTTCGGCGCCCGAAACCAGGTCGATTACATACAGGTTCTGCTTGCGGACAAAAGAGACGTAACGGCCCTTGGGTGAAATCTTGGGATCGGCCACATTGCCCGTGGCGACCTTGCGCGCCGCTTGCGGCTTGGCCGCGTCGACCAGATACAGGTCGCCGCCGATCGGCACCAGCAGCTGTTTGCCGTCCGGCGACCAGCTGTAATTGAGGATGCCGGTCAGGCTGGCGGTGCGCGCGCGCTCGCGCCTGGCCTGTTCTTCGGGCGAGATGGCCTCGTTCGGAACCAGCAGTTTGGAGTCGACCAGGCGCTTCGAGGTCTTGTCCTTCATGTTGAATTCCCAGAGATCGAGCTGGAACTGGTTGTCCTGGCGGCCGCGCAGGTAGGTGATTCGTTCGCCATCGGGCGACACGCGCAGGTTGCGCACGCTGGGCCCCGCCAGCGCCGGGTCGGCGTGGATGCGGTCCAGTGTCAGGCGTTCGGCGGATGCGGGAACACAGGACAATGCGGCTAGAAAGCAGAGAAGAAATCGCATGGATGTCTCGGGTGATGTGGAGAACTCAGGAAGATACCAGAGTTCCGCACCCGTGGGCAGCCCTCGCCGGCGCCTCCGCTCAGGCTTGTGCGCGCGTGCGCGACAGGTGGTGTAAAGACCGCGTCAGCAGCAGCGCGGCCACGGTCAGGCCCAGTACGAGGCCGATCCAGAATCCGGCGGCGGCCATCGGCACCGCCGGCGACCAGGCGAACCATGCCGGCGCCAGGCCCAGTACGTACCCGACCGGCATGGCGAAGCCCCAGAAGGCAAGCAGCTGGATCTGCATCGGCTGGCGCGTGACCTTGTAGCCGCGAATCGCGCTCGAGGTGGCGACCTGGGTGGCGTCCGACAGCTGGAACAGCGCCGCGAACAGCAGCAGGTGCGCGCACAGTGCCTGCACCGCCGGATCGGATGTGTAGGCGCGTGCGATCTCCCAGCGGAACACGGCGATCAGCGCGGCCGACAGCAGCGCAAACGCCAGCGACATGCCCACGCCGACCCAGGCCACGAAACGCGCGCGCACCGGATCGCCTTCGCCCAGCGCCTGGCCGACCCGCGTAATGAGGCCGATGCCGAAACTGAGCGGCACCATGAACACCAGCGACGAGAAATTGAGGGCGATCTGGCTGGCCGAGACCTGCACCACGCCGAAGCGCGCGATCATCAGGCTGACCGCACCGAAGGCGCTCACTTCGGCCAGGTAGGTCACGCCGATCGGCAGGCCAAGACGCAGCATGCTGCCGATCTCCGGCCAGTTGGGCCACTCCCAGTGGGTGAACGGGTAGGTCTGGCGGTAGGCCGGGGCGATGCGGATCCAGGCCAGCATGGCGCCGAGCATGAGCCACAGGCAGATCCCGGTGGCCACCGCGCAGCCGACTCCACCCAGCTTGGGCATGCCCCAGTTCCCGAACACCAGCAGCCAGTTGACGAACACGTTGAACAGCAGTCCGAGGACGGCAATCACCATCACGGGTTTGGTCTGGTTGATGCTGGTGGTGTAGCCGTACAGCGCGCGGTAGCAGGCAAAGGCCGGCATGCCGATGCTGATCGCATGCACGAACATGGCGGCGTTGGCGGCAACGTCGGGCGTGAGGCCGAGATGGTCGAACACGAGGGTCGACAGGTTGGCCACCAGGCAGGCCACCAGGCCCACGCCAGCGCCTTTCCACAGCGCCTGGCGCATCACGTGCGGAATGCGGCCGTACTGCGCGGCCCCGGTTTCGTGCGCGACCACGGTGTTAATCGCCATCATGGTGCCCATCACGGTCACCAGGATGATCGACCAGACCGACGCGCCGAGCGACACGGCGGCCAGTTCGCTGGCGCTGACGTGGCCCGTCATCGCCACGTCGGCCACGCCCATGCCCACATTGGCCAGCTGCCCGACCAGCATGGGCCAGGACAGGCGCCACAGGGCGGCGATTTCGGTGCGGACGGGCGTATCGGACGGGGCGAGGATGGCGGACATGGTGGACGTGGTAGGAACAAACGTCGATTTTACCGGCTAACGGCGGCGCGGGTGGCGCGGGCCACTTTTGTCGGTATCGCGTAAAGACTTGTTACACATCTCACAGCTTGGGCACTGGCGCCACGGGCGCGCTATGGTCACAATCGGTCATCGCACATCAAGGAAGGTCCCATGCTGAAATTTCCCTTCAAGGCCGCGCTGCTGCTCGCCGCCGCCGTGTTCTCCCATGCCGCCAGCGCCGGTGAGCTGACCCTGTTCTCGCGCGATGGTTTCGACGGCCGCGAAATGACCGTGCGCACCACCACGCCCAACCTGGCCGAGAGTGGCTTCAACGACCGCGCGTCGAGCATGATCGTGCGCTCCGGGCGCTGGGAGGTGTGCGAACATGCCGGCTTCGAGGGCCGCTGCGTGGTGTTCGAGCAGGGCGAGTACCCGACCCTGGAGCGCTTCGACGACACCATTTCGTCGGTCCGCGAGATCATGCCGGAGCGCGGGCATGGCGGCTGGCGCCATCACGGTGGTCCGCGCGGAATGATCGCGCTGTTCACCGGGCGTGGCCTGGACGGTGACGCCAGGCGCCTGCGGCGCGACGCCGACGATTTCACCGGGATCGATTTCAACGACAGCGCGCAGAGCGCCCAGGTCATGGAAGGCAACTGGCAGTTGTGCAGCGACGCCGGTTACCGCGGCACCTGCCGCATCTTCGCGCCGGGCCGTTACGAGGATCTGGGACGCGGCTTGCGCGGCCGGGTATCGTCGGCGCGCCTGGTCGATGCGGATGATGGCGGCGGCCAGCGCGATGGCGATGTGGAGCTGTTTTCCTCCGGCGGCTTTGGCGGCGAGCGCCTGGTGTTGGGCGACGACACGCGTGACCTGACCGACGTCGGTTTCAACGACCGCGCCGACTCCCTCATCGTGCATCGGGGCGAGTGGGAGTTCTGCAAGCACGCCGATTTCGGCGGGCGCTGCGTGACGTTTGGCCCCGGCCGTTACGACCGTCTCGGACCAATGGGCAACCTGATTTCATCGGTGCGCCGGATCCGATAGCGAAGCGCTCAGCGCTGCCCGCCGGCGCGCGGCGGCAGGCTTTGAAGGTAAGCGTGCAGCGCGCGCATGTCCATCTCGTTCATCTCGCCCAGCGCCGCGAACGGCATCACCGCGCTGATGCTGCTGCCGTCGGGCCGGCGCCCGCTGCGCAGCATCGCCATGAAGCTGTCTGGTGTGCGGTAGCGAATCATGGCGCTGCCGTGGCCCGGGGTCAGGTTGGCCGGCGCCGGCCACGCCGACGGCGTGCCGGGAATGCGTCCGCCCGTCAGGTTTTCTCCGTGACAGCCGATGCAGCTGTGCGCGACATAGGCGCCGTGCTCGATGGTGACGGCTGGCACGGCCGCCGGCGCCGGCGGAGCGCCGTGGTCGATGGTTTCGGCGGCGTCGCGCACCGCGCCGAAGGCGTACATCACTTTCACTGACAGCGGCAGGCGTACCTGCGCCGCCTGCCCGGGCACGGGTGCCAGCTGGCGCACGTAGGCGATGATGGCGCCCACGTCGGCGTCGCTGAGCAGGCTGTAGTCCTCGCTCGGCATGATCATCAGCGGCCGGCCATCGGGCTTGACGCCATGGCGCAGGGTGCGTACCCAGTCGCGCGTGCGGTAGCGCGTGATGGCGCTGTTGGCGCCGGCCGTGATGTTGGGCGAGACGATCCGCATCGTCCCGTCGTCGATGACGGCGGCGCCGCTGCCGTCGCGCCCGTGGCAGGTGGCGCAGCCGCGCGTGTTGAACAGGTAGCGTCCGTGTCCGATGCTGGCCGAATCCGTGGGCAGGGCAATGTCGGCCACGTCCAGCGCGATCCGGCGCGCCATCTTGCGCTCGCCCAGCCAGTTGCCGGCGCACACCGTCGCGGCGAGCGCCAATCCGAGCGCCAGCATGGCCAAGCCGATTCCCCTCAGCCACCCGTTCATGTCGTTTCTCCCTCAAAAATACGGCTGGCAAGCGTGCGCTGCGTTCGCCGGGTGTGTTGTAGGATGATTAAAACCGTTCCTGGAGCGCCGTTCGTGGAATACAAGGACTATTACAAGACCCTCGGTATCGACAAAGGCGCTTCCGCGGAGGAAATCAAAAAGGCGTACCGCAAGCTGGTGCGTAAATACCATCCGGACGTGAGCAAAGAGCCCGACGCCGACCACATGACCAAGGAAGTGAACGAGGCATACGGCGTGCTGGGCGACGCCGACAAGCGCGCCGCCTACGATGCGCTGGGCCGCAACCGGCGCGCGGGACAGCCTTTCGAGCCGCCGCCCGACTGGGGCGCGGGCTTCGATGGCGACGCGGCCGGCTCCAGCGACTTCTTTTCCGATCTGTTCGCCCATGTCGGGCGCCGCGCCCGCCCCGGCGGACCAAGCTTCCAGATGCGCGGCGACGATATCCACGCGGCCATCTCGATCGACCTGGCCGACTCTTATCACGGCTCGACCCGCGCCATCACCCTGCGCGTGCCCGAGCACGACGCCCATGGCAGGGTGGTGACGCGCGAGCGCGTCGTCAACGTCAAGATTCCCAAGGGCGTGCTGCCCGGCCAGCAATTGCGGCTGGCGGGCCAGGGCCATCCCGGCAGCGGCGGCGCCGGGGCGGGAGACCTGTTCCTGGAAATCGGCTTCCATCCCGATGCGCGTTACCGGATCGAGGGGCGCCATGTGTATGCCAGCGTGCCGGTGACGCCATGGGAAGCGGCGCTGGGGGCCGGCATCGACGTGCCCACGCCGTCCGGACAAGTGGAGGTGGCGGTGCCGTCCGGCTCGCAAACGGGGCGCAAGCTGCGCCTGAAGGGACGCGGCATTCCGGGAACGCCGGCGGGCGACCTGTATCTCGTTCTCGAGGTCGTCTTGCCGCCGGCAAATACGGACAAGGCTCGCGAGCTGTACCGCGCAATGGCACGCGATATGGCCTTCAATCCGCGCGCGCGGACGGGAGCATAGGGCATGGGCGAGATCGATATCGTGGGAGTGCTGCTCGACGACGTGGCGCTCGACCTGCACGAGCTGGCGCGCGCCTGCGGCGTCGAGCCCGACTGGGTGGTGCGGCATGTGGGCGACGGCTTGCTGGGCGCCGACGAGATCATGGCGCTGGGCCTGGACGAGGGCGCGCGTGTGCAGTGGCGTTTCCGCAGCGTCGACCTGCGGCGCGCGCGGCGGCTGGTGAGCCTGGAGCGCGATCTCGATGCCAACGAGGAAATCGCCGCGCTGGTGCTCGACCTGGCCGACGAGGTGAGCCGTCTGCGCACGCGCCTGCGGGTGCTCGGCGCGCTGTGAATGCAGGGCGGCGCGCCTGCGGCATCCGGTGGACATCGGCCATCTCCTGGCGCTTCGATGTAGTGACTATGCTACCGGTGGGCGCGCTTCGTTTGATGCATCACAATCGTGCTGGCCGGCGCTGCGCGCATCTTCTGCCGCGTCCGCTTTACAGCGCGCGCGAGGCGGGCGACACGTTGGCGCGATGGCTTTTACAATCCTCCTTCAATCTTGATGAATACTCGATAGTGCAAAGGAGTTCACATGCAGCAAAACAATGGCAAGGCCCTCAAGGGCAAACGGGTGGCGGTGCTGATGACCGATGGCGTCGAGCAAATCGAGGTCACCTCGCCGCGCAGTTTCCTGCAAGAGCACGGCGCCACGGTGACCTTGATCTCGCCCAAGGCCAAGGGTGACAAGGTGCAGGGCTTCAACCATGCGGACAAGGGCGACAGCTTCGAGGTGGACATGCAGGTGGGCCAGGCGTCGCCATCCGACTTCGATGCGCTGCTGCTGCCCGGTGGCGTGTCCAATCCCGACGCCTTGCGCCTGGACAAGGCCTCGATCGACTTCATCCGCGCGTTCGGCGCCGAGGAAAAGCCGATTGCCGCCATCTGCCACGGTCCCTGGACCCTGATCGATGCCGGCATCGCCAGGGCCAAACACATGACCAGCTGGCCGAGCCTGCAGAACGACCTGCGCAACGCCGGCGCCGAGTGGAGCGACGAGGAAGTCGTGATCGATGGGCGTCTTGTGACCAGCCGCAAGCCGGACGACCTGCCGGCGTTTAATCAGGCTTTTCTGAAATTGCTGGCGATCGATCCGGGGACTGCGGACCGGGGACCATCTTCGTAAGCCCATGCAAAAAAGCCCTTGACGAATCAAGGGCTTTCCGTGCTGCCGGCGGCGCGCTTGGCGAAACCGGCCCCGGTAACATGCCCGCTCACTCCAGCTTGCCTGCTTAACGGCTAACGATCCCGCCGGCTTGCCTGTTCGATAAATTGCAGAAAATTGAGCGGTCCCGCCCACAGGCGGGCATGACGCCCCAAGTGCATCAGGGCATTTGTGACGAAATGCATGACACGTGTCGATCGGTCGGGCTCTGTTACGATGGCGTCTCCCGATAACATGCGCTTAATGTATGAAGACTCTGATCGCCCTCTCAGGCAGCCTGCGCCGTGACTCGGCCAATACCGCGCTGCTGCGCGCCGCGCTCGCGCTGGCGCCGCCCGGTGTGCGCGTGGTGGTGTACGAGGGCACGCCCATGCTGCCGTTTTTCAATCCCGATATCGAGGCCGATCCGCCGTCGGCGGTGCGCGAGCTGCGCGCCTTGCTGAGCGCGGCAGACGGCGTCATCGTGGCCAGCCCGGAGTACGCGCACGGCGTACCGGGAGCGTTCAAGAATATGCTGGACTGGCTTGTCGGTTGCGCCGAGCTGGGTAGCAAACCGGTTGCGCTGATCAACACCTCGGCACGCGCGGTGCACGCGCAAGCGGCGCTGGCCGAGATCCTCACGACGATGGGATGGCGTGTGATCGCTGCGGCGTCGCCGGTGATCGCGGTTGCCAACAGGGGATTCGATCAGGCTCACATCGCGGCCGACCCGGCGCTGGCCGGGCCGCTGCTGATGGCCATCGGGGTGCTGGTGCAGGCCGACGCGGACATTGACGCCCCATGACGGATGTTGACTGTCCCCGATGTCGTTCATCCGCGCATACCGTGCCCAAGCTGTTGCTGATTGCAGCGCATGCGCCTGTGTACGGAGTCGACTTCGGCGAGGGAGGGCCTGGCCATATCAGCTGGCAAGCGATGAATGCTTGCCGGCGGCATTGAGGGAGTCGCCGCTCAGCCAGTTCGTCGATGGCCGCTATTGTGCCAGCTGCGGCATCGGCTTTGTTCCCGCCTCGCTGCAGTGGGTGCCCGCGCCGGGAAACAGCACGCAGGGCAGGGCGGCTTGCCTGCGTCCAGACGGCGCGCAGGCGGGGGACCATGCCGGCTACCTGCGCAATCCCGGACCACGGCCGGCATTTTCCAGGCTTGCGGAGCACTTGTGGGGCGCGGATGCCGATATCGATTCCGACGGCGATAGCACGCATCCCGAAGACGCCGGCTGGACCGGGCTGACCTTGATTTTGCGCGCCAGTCCGGACCGCCAGCGCGTCGACGTGGTTCCGGTGTCGCAAGATCCCCTGGTTCTGGCGATACGCTCTGCCGACGCCAGCCTGGCCGCTCGGGCGCTCGGGCATTTGCAGGAACATGCCGGCGGTACCATCGAGCGTTGCTGGCCGCTCGCATAACAAGGACACCATGAACACGATCGAGACGTTCGTCGAATCGGCCCGCGCTTTTTGCCAATGGGCCGAGGGCGATGTGCTGCCGGGCGAAGCCCAGATGAGCATCGCGCGCCGCCATCTTGCACGTTTGTATGCGCAGGCGCTGGATTTGCCGCCGCGTGAGTGCGATTGGGGCGATGACGCAGCGGAGGTATCCCACGAGGCGTGGAGCGCGATGTTCAGGCGCTTTGGCGCGCTCCCTGTCAACTACTATTCGGAGAGCGCCGATCCGCTCGCTGTTCCCTGCGGCGACACCATGATCGGCGATCTTGCCGATGACCTGGCGGACATATGGCGTGATCTGAAGCGCGGCCTTAACCTCTTCGATGGCGGCGACGCCAATGCCGCCGTGTTTCGATGGCGCGAACATTTCATCAGCCATTGGGGCAGCCATGCCGCCAGCGCTTTGCATGTGCTGCAGTGCTGGGAACAGGGCCGCCCCCGCGAGTATGCTGTTGCGCACACCGGTTTGCCGGATGCGGCTACTTGCGGGGATGACCTGCGCTGATCCCGGCGGGCAGCGTGTTTATGGTGCGAGTTGCTTCAGGATCGCGTGACCCGCTTTGACCCTTGCCGGAATCGGATAGTTCTTGTTCGCCAGGATCGCGATGCCAATTTTCTTCTCCGGCACAAAGGCGACGTAGCTACCGAATCCGCCCGTCGAACCGGTCTTGTCGAACAGGGTCTTGGCGAACGCCGCAGGCCCCACTGTGAGCCGCTTGGCCGCATTCGGCTCCATGATCATGGTCCTCGAATTGCCTGCCTGTAGTCGCTGCAAGGTGACGGGGTAGGGAAATTGCTCCCACCCGAGGCCCTGCACCATGGCGCCGACCTTGAAGTAGCCCACATGGGTGCCTTCCACCGCGCGCCGCATCGGCTCATCCAGCCGCTGCGGATCGATGTTCACCTGGACGAAACGCAGCACGTCCGCGGCCGTTGACCTGACGCCATACGTCTGCGCAACCAAGACGGCAGGGTCCATCCGGCGCGGCAGGTTGTCCTCGTCGTAACCCCATGCGTAATTGGCCATTTCACTCTCAGGCACGCGCACATAGCTGGTCTTCATGCCGAGTTGCGGAAACAGCTGTTGTTCCATGGCGTCGGAAAAGTCGCTCTTGAGCGCCAGCGCGGTGAGATGCCCGAACAGGCCGAGGCTGGGATTGGAATAGCGGCGTTGCGCGCCGGACGCAGCTTGCGGTTTCCATTGGCGGAAATAGTCGGTCATGGTGGCGTCCGTGACCTCATCGGGAAACTGCAGCGGCAGCCCGCTCCCGGTGTAGGTACCGAAATTGAGCACGCTCATCTTGTCGATCGGGCTGCCTTTCAGTTCCGGCATGTAGGTGCCGGGGTGCTCGTCCAGCGACAGCTTGCCGAGCACCTGCGCATACGAGGCCAGGGTCGCGGTGAGCGTCTTGCTGATCGACCCGAGTTCGAACAGCGTGGCGTCGCCCACCGGCGTATTGTCCTTGACCGATGCGAGCCCGTAGTTGAACACATGCGCCTGGCCGTCGACCGTCACCGCGACCGCCATCCCTGGCACCTTGTATTCGGCCATGATCGGGCGGATGGCTTTGTCGACGATGGCGCGGATGCGCGCGTCGCTGTCGGCGGCGTGGCTGTTGAGGGGAGCGAAACAGGACGCTACGATGGCAATGGCAATGCGCTTGGTGCGGTTGGGCGAGAGGGTCAACACGGTGTTCCTTTTCTGATGGATGGGATGCAAACGGGTACAGCGATCCACCCCCGTCCTTTTGCATGAGCGGGGTTGCGTGGCTTTCTTTTGTTACGGTTTTTTTTGTCCGGCGGCGATGCGCTTAAAGCGTGCCTAGCCGCGTTCGCAGGTCGCGCAGGAAGGCTTCCTTGACCCGGCCGCCGGCGAAGCCTTCTTGCCTGCGCTCGAGCGCCATGCGGGCGAACACGATCGTGCGCTGCCCCTTTCTGGCCCAACCAACGTACCAGCCGTACTGGTGATCCGGGTCGTCGCGCCCATCGGGCAGCACGGGCGACGCCGTGCCGGTTTTGCCGTGGATTTCCCATCCGTTGTCCAGCATCTCGGGCTGCATGATGCGGGCCGTCATGTCATACGCCTTGGGCGCAAGCGGCAACTGGCGGTTGACCACCTTGCGCAGGAAGGTCACCTGTTCGGCCGGCGATATTTTCAGCGATGAGCTGACCCACGACAGGACCAGACCGTTGTCCTTGCCCGGGTCGCCCGAGACATCCCGGTTGCCGTAGTCGAAGCTTGTCACGTAGCCATGGAAGCGCGCCGCGCCAAGCCGGGACGCAACTTGCTGGGCGTACCACAACACCGAATGCTTGAGCCAACTGCTCGGGTCGGTCGCCGTGCGCCAGGCCGGGTTCCAGTGGACGTAGCCCTTGCGAAACGGCATGACCGGGGTGTGTTCGTCTTCCAGGATGCCGCTGTCGTAGCCCATCAGGCTGACGGCGATATTGAATGTCGATGCCGGCGTGATCCGCTCGTCGCACTGGCCTTCGTGGACCAGGCGCTTGCCGCTGGCGGCGTCGGCCAGTTCGGTGCAGCTGATAGTGTCCGTGGTCGCGCCGGGGCTGACGGGCGTGGACGATGCCTGCGGCGCCGGCCCGGGCAGCGGCGGCACGGATTCGCCGCGCCAGGCGAATGTCGGCTGGAGCGCGAGGCTGCCCGTCAGGACGCTTGCGAGGGCGGCCAACGCGGCAAGCCGGGTCCAGCGCCGGTGCGGCATGGCGCCCGGTTCGCGGATCAGGGCGATCCTGCCGGCAAGGGTGGGCGCGCTGACGGCGCCAAATGCGAGGGCGTGGGTAACCGGCGAGCGTTGCAGTTTTAACTGCACCACCAGGGCCGCCGCGTAGGCTTTGCGCTGGATGGCTGGACGGCCGTCGAGGACATCGCGGTCGCAGCCGAGTTCCAGCGCCCACGACAGGTTGGCGCGCAGCAGCCGCATGAAGGGATTGAACCAGAGCAGGGTTTGCAGCAGGATGCTGGCGCTGATCCAGTGCAGGTCATGGCGCCGCAGGTGGGTCAGTTCGTGTTCCACCATCATTTGCTGTTGTGTCGTCTCGAAGCTGCGCAGGTGCGCGGGCAGCAACAGGCGCGGCTTGAAGAGGCCGAACAGCATGGGCGAGATCGGTGCGTCGATTTCGATGACGGTCGGGTCCAAGGGCAGGGGGCGGATGAAACCGTCGTGCTGGTGCGGAGCGCGCAGGCGGCCGCCGCTCGCGGCCAGGCTGTTGAGGATGCGGCGCGCCTCCAGCAGCCGGGCAAGCGCGTAGCCAAGGCCGAGCAGGTAGCACAGCAGCCAGGCGTGGGCGCCCAGGGCCAGCCAGGAACGCTCGGCAGTCTGCGCGCCGGGAGCGCTCGATGCGCTGGCGGTGCTGTTCGACGTGGGAGCCTGCTCCGCAATGGCGGGGTGCGCTTGCGTCACGCTCTCGATTTCGATGGGCGGGACCAGGCGCAGGCGCTCGCTGTGCGGCAGCAGGATCAGCAGGAAGGCCGCCACGATCGTGACCTGGGCGAGCAGCCAGGCCGAGCGCTGCGAGGCGAGGGCGGGCAGGGCGCGCCGGCACAGCGCCATCACGGCCCACACGGCCAGTCCGGCGGCGAGGCAGCCGCCGCTGGCCAGCAGGAACCGGAACATCAGCAGATCGGTTGGCGTCATTTTGTGCCGCCATCGGTTTCGGGCCAGTCCTGCAGCAGTTGCTCCAGTTGTGCCAGTTCGGCGTCATCGACCAGCTTGCTGCCGGTGAACATATTGACCGGGAACGGGCTTGCCATTTCCATGACGCGGGTGCCGAAGTCGTGCGCAAAGCTGGCCAGGGTGCCGACTTTTTCGAGGGCGGCTTCGTACACTTGCACGCCGTGCAGGGTGGCCTGGCGCAGCGAGCCCTTGTCCAGCATGCGCTCCAGGGTCTTGCGGGTCGATGAGTATGACCAGCCAAGTTCGTCTTCGATCTGCTGGTGGATTTCGCGCGCGCTGAGCGGCTGTTGTCGCCACAGCGCCTTGAGGATGATGAGTTCGGAGATCGAGGGGATGGCCATAGAATGCTCTTTGTGCGACGGGTGACGCCATTATGCGACATATGTCGCAGGAGCGTCAAGAAAGGATGTGGATGGTTGCGCTGGACAGTTTCATAACGCAAGATCCACGAGGTGAATTTGTTCCTCACTGTTGGGGTGTGATAAAGTCGGCTAGGTTATTGATACCTAATGCCAAAAAGCGGTAATCACATGATCAAATTTTAGCGGCACAGCGCGGGACATTACACCTTTTCGGGTGTCTACATCGTTAGGGCCCATGAACACCAAGGGTGCATGATTCAACTCACAGAGCAATCCTCCGATATCTTTAGCAAGCGGCTGACCTATGCGGCTTGCGCCTTGTGGCTCGTGTCTTTGGCGCTTCCTGGCTTCATGGTCGACTCCCGCGCCGAACCTTTGTTTGGCGGGATGATTCTCCTGCTCGGACCCCTGTTCGGCTGGGCCGTTGGTGGGTGGGCGGTATACGCGAACATCTTCTTTCTTGTGGCAGCCGTTGCACTTTTCTTGGGGCGTCGGCCGCGCGGATCGGTATTAACGATGCTCGCGCTTGCAGCCACGCTGCCGCTTTTCGAAGGCGTCATTCGAGATGAAGGCTCAGGGACAATACTTCCGGTAGTGGGTTGGGGCTGGGGAGCGGTCCTCTGGATCTTCTCTCTTATTGTGCTAACCACGGCCGCAGCCACCCGAACGCAGCTACTCTCTCTCCTGGGTGCCAGCGTCGTGCTTGGCCTGCTGCTGGTGAGCCTCGTGGCGACTGCCGGTTTCCATCTGAATCAGCGTTCCGCCGCAAACTCTCAAGAACGCAGCCTCTACTTGTCGGGGGGCATGGCCTTCACGCGTGTGCCGCCATGCGACCTGCCGTTGACATCCGTCGACGCGCCATTATTGCCGAGCAATGCAATTGTGGCACTGGACGTCGACCCGGAGTTGGTCAATGCCGCAGGAAGCACGCCATATCTGTGGCTGCCGAAGCTGCCGAACTACCAGAACAGCGACTCTGCGTGGGTCACATTCAGCGATCCAGTCGTTTCAAGCGGCGAAGTGATGGTCCGCGTTGCCATTAGCCCGGATCGTCCCGTCCTCCAAGCGCGAAAAACTCAGCAAGGCGCTGTCCTGCGACTTCTCAGCCGCCCTTCGGGGCCCGTCCTGTACGAGCAGAAGCTAAAGGTAACGTCTACTCTTGGCGGAACGCGGCTGTACTGTCCAATGTCAACTCGGAGTTTCACTGGGCTGCGAGTTGGTTACGACACTAACGTTCTGCGAGCCGTGGGGCAAGAAGAATACGGCGCGCCGCGACGGGAGAAGCTGGTCGAGGAAGACGCTCGAATTCCTTGTAATCTGAGTGCAGAGGACAAAGACGGGACGGAGGGGTTAAGGGATTGGGACGGCCGGCAAGTAATCCTGCAGCCAGAGTCGGTCCGCTCCAGGCCCGGCTTCTGTTCAGATACATACATCGTGCTCACTTACATCAGCGATCATTCCGCCGGCGGTTTGAAAGATCTAAGCCCAATTGCCCAGGTGTTTGATCGCAAGACACTCCGCCCCCTCGCTGCATTTAATGACCGACGCGTGTGTCCGACTGTGCATTGTGAGGAGGCACCTCGTGTGACCGCGCGGGGTGTCCGTGTATCGGACGCTCAGATTATTATTGAGACTACTTCTGGTGATCTGGTAGCAACGCGGTTGTAGAGCGCCCTTACAGGTCGATTGGAATGACATTCTATCGACAGCCGGTCATTTCCGAAGTGAGCATTCCAGTGAATACGCTATGTCCGCAATGGGGCGCGGATTCAACCGGTGGTCGCAACACGCTAACCTGAAAGCACAAACAATTCGCGGAGGCGGAGGCTCGCTTGGCCGGTGATGAGGTTCGACTATCGCCGCGCAGTTTTCATTTCCGCTAAAATTATTCCATGAAGCAAAAACCGCCCTTCAGGCGACTTTTTCGAATG
Organism: Massilia antarctica; assembly: GCF_015689335.1. GTDB lineage: Bacteria > Pseudomonadota > Gammaproteobacteria > Burkholderiales > Burkholderiaceae_D > Telluria_A > Telluria_A antarctica. The sequence continues at coordinate 3,589,688 of NZ_CP065053.1, forward strand.
GGGGAGAAGGCGAAAGGCAAGAAATCGCCAAGGCGATTTCCTTTTAGTCAGGGAATCGGGGGGCCTCGCGCTTGCAAGCGCAAGTCGCTCCATCGGCGCCGGGCATGCCCGGCGAATTCCCGATTCCGCCCCGCGTCCCGTGGCTTCGGTTCCCGCCGCCCCTTAACGCAAGCGAAAAAAAACCGCCATTTGGCGGTTTTTTGCATACGGTGGTGGAGGCGAAAGGCAAGAAATCGCCAAGGCGATTTCCTTTTAGTCAGGGAATCGGAGAGCCTTGCGCTTGCAAGCGCAAGTCGCTCCATCGGCGCCGGGCATGCCCGGCGAATTCCCGATTCCGCCCCGCGTCCTGCGGCTTCGATTCCCGCCGCCCCTTAGCGCAAGCGAAAAAAAACCGCCCATTGGGCGGTTTTTTCGGCATACGGTGGTGGAGGCGGCGGGAATCGAACCCTCCGTTTTTCAGCATGTTTTCATAGAGGAGAGTGTTGGTAAAAACCCACCGCGTGTCGTCCGCGTGTCGTTCGCTGGAAACCTCCTCAGACTTGGCGCAGGACCTCATCTGCTACCCCGATTGCCTTTTGAGCGAGCTGCTCGGGGGTGAAGCTGTTAGTGTTAGCTAAAATCCCCTGCATTGCTGCTGCAATAAAGTACTCGCGGACCGTCAATCCGAAGTTGCTATTGCTGCCTGGCGTTAGTGGAAATGCCGCCCTGTCGCTTTGCTTCTTGAGCATATTCTTCCTTCGATCAAAAGTTATATTAAGTCACGATAACTACTTTGCAATTTTAACTGCATCCGGACTCCAGTCGTTTACGGGTTTGTACTGACCTGAATCTTTGTTCGGCATCCACTTGCCGTAATGGCGAAACACCATCTCGACGTCGACGTGACCCATCTGCTTTGCAACCCACCAAGGATTCTCACCAGCCGACAACATGCGCGAGGCGTAGGTATGTCGTGTCTGGTACGGATTGCGGTATCGCACGCCCGCCTTCTTGAGGATCGCGGTCCAGCATGTCTTCCGGATCTGGGCGTCCGTCTCCCAGGGCGTGCAGGTACGCGGATTGTGAAAGACCCTACCGCCGATCAGAAAGGTGTGCTCCTTCTGCGCCTGCAGCGCGGCGCGCGCCAGCGGCAGCATGAGCACGTCGCGCTTGCCGGCCTCGGTTTTTGTTCCTTTCTCGGTCTTAGCCACCACCGCGCGCTGAACGCGCACCTGGCCGTGTATCCAGTCGATGTCCCCCCATTCCAGCCCGATCAGCTCCGACGTACGTAGGCCGGCCCAGAAAGCGAACTGGAACAGGTTGCGCGCCTCGCCAGTCGCAGCGGCCAAGATCGCGCGCACCTCCAGCTCGTCGAAGGGATCGACTTCATACACCGTCTTCTTGGCCGTCCTGGTCAGCAGCTTCTTCAAGGCGATCTTGTCCAGCGGGTTCTGCTCAATCAGCTCATCGTTGACGGCATCGTCCAACACCGAGCGCAGCACCGACAAGATATTGCGCGCGGTCTTAGCCGTGACGCCCAGGGCGCCCACCCACTCCCGCACTGGCGCCGGCGTCAACAGCCTTACCTCGATCGCCCCGAACTGCGGCAACAGGTGACCGTCGATTATCTTGCGGTACCCGTCCCGCGTCGACGGCGACATTTGCCCATGAGCGGCAGCATGTTCATAGCCGAGCATGTGCGCGCGCAGAAGATCACCGATTGTCTTCTTGGTTACGACGTGCCCGAACAGCACCGCACGCGGCGAGTCCGGGAAATAGTCGTGGTACTTGAACGATTCGCTGATGATCTTGCGGCTGATCTCTGCACGCAGGCCCTCCGCATACCTGATGTTTGCGGCCGTCGGTTCCAGCCGCAAACTTTCACGGCATCGCACGCCACGGAACACGAACGCAATCTGTAACGACTTGACGTTCTTGTGTTCCCGGATGCTTACCCCGCGCGGAGGACGCTTATCGCTGACCGGCTTCCCTGTTCCACCCATTTTTCCACCGCTTCCACGTTGATCCACAAATTGCCGTCGCCGGCGATCTTGCTGTGGATTCCATCGATAAATTGCCCTTTGCGGCGCTTCGAGTGCACCGCGTCAGATGTTTCACCTGAGAGCTCGCAATATTTTTTCAGTTTTACCCAGCGCATGAATGGGCTCCTTTCATTATTGATTCAGCATTCGGCATGGGTTTCATCCTGCGCGCCCCTTTCTCGCGGACGCTTCGATCGCCACAGCCCACACGCGATCACTATCCTGGCGAACCATGTCGCGCGGTGCGATACCCGATGCTTCCAGCTGGTCATCGATCTCCTCTTCGATTGCGCTGCTGATGGCATGCGACGCCGTTACCGGCACGAGCGCCATACCGGCGGGGGCCCCGCGTGCCGCCTCTACGGTTAAGCGATCAATGATCTTCGCTAATTCCTCTGCGTACTTGGCTGCGTACAAATGCATGTGCGTGCTATCGAACAGCGGCCCGAGGTTCGGGTGGTTGACCAGCGGGGCGGGCAAGGCCGGCATCGTCATAGTTTCATTGCTTGATTTGCTCACGGCTCACCTCTTATTGTTGAGACTGCGGATAGCGGCGTCGATGGCGTTGTCGAGCTTGTCGGCGATCATGTTCTCGCACATATCGAGGATCGGCAGATCATTGAACTGCGGCCCACATGCGCGCAGCCACCGATACCGCTCTGCGTCCCGCTGATCTTCCAGCGCGGCGTTGCGCACGTCCGTAGCGCCGCTAGCCGGACCGGCCATCAGGTTCAGCAGGTCGAGCAGCGCCGCGTCGGCGCGCGGGCCGCTCTCGCAGTTGCGCGCCCAGTCTTCCAGCGCTCTGCGCAGCAGCGGCGTCATCGTGATGCACGGCGCCTCCGCGTTCTTGCAGCCGGCGGAATGCGGCTGGTCCTTCTTCGCGCAGCACAGGGGGCAGCTTGGCGCGGCCTGGGTAGGATTATTCAGGTTGTTCATTGGGCTTACCTCCGTGTGGAATTTGCTAAGGGTCGAGGCCGACGGGTTCGAGGTGCTCGCATTCATGGTGCGGTCCTCGTCATTTCTTCCAGCTCGTCGGCCACATCAGCCGCCATGCTGGCGCATGTTTGCAGCGCATCCGCCTGGCTCTCAGACTGCAAGATCGGGATCGCGGCCAGCAGCGCGCTGATCACGTTGGCCAGGCCAGCCAGGCGCCTAACGCCTACTTCGTCGATGTCGGCGCTCATGCTGCACCGCCTTTCGTAGTGGCCAGATAGAAAAGGTGGGCGTTGGTAAAGCGGCCGGGACGCAGGCCATCGAACCAGGCGCTATGCAACGGCCCGCCGTCGAGGCGATCCAGCACGGCCGGCTGCGCGTCAGCAAAAGCGCGCCATGCCGCTTCATCGCCGCCCATGCCCGACGGTTTGAGCTGCGGATAGGCGCTGGTGATGCCTTCGCTGCGCACCTGCTGCACGATGTCGAAGAGGGTCGGCGCCAGCGCGCCGCGCCCGTTCAGCATCACGTCGAGTTCGCGCACCAGCTCGTCGTGCGCGCCAGCTGCTTCGAGTTCGTCGCGCAGCCGGCCGCATTCCCGCTTGTGGTCAGCAGCGTAATCCACCAGCCCATTCACGCCGCAGTCAGGAATCGATTCGATGTGCTCAAGCGCCATGCCGTCGAATGCATTCCAGCACGCAGCCAAGCGCCGGGCGTCCGCCGGTTTAAGCACCAGGGCGACTTCGCGCATGCGGTTCGCAGCATCAGCGCCGGCCGGCATCAGCCAGGCGTCGCCCAACACCTCGCTGATCTTGACCTGTATCAGGCCTTGAGTAAGTTGCGTCATGCTGGAACTCCGTGAACCAGGTGCAGGGCTGGGCGTGTGTGGCGCGGCTTCGTGTCCACACAAACACCTGCAATGCCTAAAAGCATTTGCTGATCAGTGGTGGCGCGGAACAAGTCCAACAGGCGCTTTTCGTCTTGTGTCAGGTCGGACGTGGCGGCGGTTGATACTGGCCGCTCAGCTATCAGCTCGGGCGGTTGACGGCGGTTCATCGCACGCCTCCTGTCTTCGGATTGAAATCTTGGATCATGGCGATCATTGCTCCGTCGCCACCGACGCTGTAGGTCACATCGCAGGCCAATTGCATCGTGCGGGCAGACTGCTCCCCCTTGCTGAGCATGGTGACCAGAATGTCGGCCTGGCCAAAACCGGCCCGTGTAGCGCGCGCCAAGATAACGTCGACGTGCTCACGCAGACCTGGTGCAGCCGACTCCGATGGATCGTAGGCGTAGATCGCGACCATCAGGAATGATGCGGGCGCGCTGAGATTGTAGTGGTCGCCTTTTTTGACGAAGTGCTGGCGCGCGCTCACACTGCACCTCCACTGACCAGGTGGAGCACTGGCCGGGTATGGCTTGGAAAAATCCGGGCGTAGTCTTGCGCCATGCCGAGGAACATGACCTGGCGGCCTGCATGCGTGGCACGGAAAAGCTCCAGCAACCGCTGCTCGGCAAGCGTCAGGTCGACCGTCGCACCCGTGACCAGCGACGTCGGCTTGCCTTGGCGTTTCGTCGTGATCATCATGAGCCGTCTCCTTGGCGGACGTCGCTCAGACCATTCCGTATGATGTCGATCACCACCCGGGGGCCGAGGCGCTGAACCAACGCGTCGCACATCGGCAGCACGCGCGCCGCGTCCGCGCCGGACAGCAGCATCGTCTCCAAGATGTCGGCCTGCTCGAATTTCGCCGCGCGCGCAGCCGCCATAGTCGCGTTTAAAACGCGACTTGCTCGGGCCTTGCCTTGTGGCGCCGCATCTGGGCAGTGAATGGCATCGGCCACCATCATCAGCGTCGCAGCAGGGGAGAGCAGATACTCATCGCCATGCTTTTGGAAATGCGTTTTCATGCTGTACCTCCGCTTCCTGTTACGGCTACTTTGGCACCAGTCTTCTGACGTAACGGTGATGCAGCGGCGGGTCGGTCATCTGCGTCCAAGTCCGATTGCAGGTTGGCCTGCTCTTCTTGGAGAAACTGAGCCTCCACTGCAATATGCTTGATCAACCCGCCGAGATGTTCCAGAACGGTCGCTGATGGAGGGAAATCGCTGCTGTTTGCAGCGCTGAACAGCAGATGCCCAATCGCTTCGATACCACTCATCAGCATGTAGTTCGCGTTGAACGCGTGCTTGATGGCTGCCGCCACCATCAGACGCTCATCGCTGGACATGACGTGATCAACTGGAAAATGGCTGGGCAGCTGCCTGAGGAGACTGCCGAACTGGTACGGCGCGCGGTCCCTATTTTCGAAGTGCGGGTTGGCGGCACTCATGCTGCACCTCCGCATACAGGGGTAGCTTTTGCGAAAACGAGCTCTTCAATCGCCCCGTGCCCATCCTTGATTTTTTCGATGGATGAGCCCAGCAGCCGCGTGAACGCGTACAGGGTGTCGATAGTTTCTTGGTCGCACTCGCGGTATTCGAAATGCTCCAGCAGACCCGTGATTGCCGAGTTGAGCGCGCGCATGTCCATTTGCGCAGTATTGATTTCGCTGGCGGCTTTTCTTGCTGAATCCAGGTTACTCGTGGTGGCCATCATGATGCAGCGCCTTCTACGCGCACCAGCGCTACAATGGCGTCTGCTCCCTCTTGAGCCACAACGGAGTTGCGGTAAACTGCCTTCAACAGCGCATCCAAGCGGAGCATGGTGCGGCCGATGTCAGGAACGACGCTGTCCCCATAGCTGTCAATCTCCTCGAAGCACATTTCGCAAAGAGTTTGGGCTGCCAGCGTGTGCTCCTCGATGTCCGCAGCATGCATGTCAATGCAGCGGAGCAGGGCTTGTGCACCGGTATTTGGTTCCCCGCCGTTTGCTTGTGGCGTACGATCCGGCGCAAACATAAGTGGGTTCTTTACAAGATTATCTTGCGATCCGATTTTTGTGGTGTTAACATTCGTTCGTTGGGTCATTTTCTACTTTCAAATGGGTGTGTTGATCCACGCGGCCTCGGATGCGTCAACATCCTCGGCCACAACTTTCCTGCCTCACCAGGTGGGTGGAAAAAATGACAAGGATGGCCTGCCAGCCGTCCTTGTCAGTAGTATTTATCTATCTCAGTGCAAACTTTTCATCTTCCGTGTTTCCATCAGGACACTGCGGTCAGCATAGTCGATAGCGCCGCAAAAACTCAAAATATTGGAACTTTACTTCGGCATTTCAGCCAAACCCTCGGCGTGTTTAGTCGCACGAATTCCTGCCTCGATTAAAAAGAGGATCTCGGCGTTCATCGTGCGCAAGTTCGCCTGCGCACGTGCCTTCAACATGTCGCGCTGACCCTCAGAGTGAAAACGCAAAATGAAGCGGTCCTTGTCTGCGTGTGTTGATGCGCATGTATTTTTCATGATTTCCTAGCGTTATGCCTAGTTGGCACTATTGATCAAGATATGCCTACTAGGCATCAATGTCAAGTCGGAATCATTGAATATATTCCTAATTGGCATCAAGATGCGACATGGCCAAAAAACCTTACCCCAGCGAAGTTCTTGACCGTTACATAGTCAGGCTTCCGAACGGAATGCGTGACCAGATTGCGCGCGCTGCCGAAAAAAACGGACGCAGCATGAACAGCGAAATTGTGGCTCGGCTTGCATATACATTCGAAAAAGACCTGACGGACTGGGTTAGCGGCAGTTCAACAGAGCAGGCCGAGGCTGGCAAATACACGGAAATTGCTGACTTGATCGTCCAGCACCTCGAAAGGCGCTTAGTGTTCCAAATGAAACCGGTAAAGCCATCTGATCCGCAAAGCCCGCCTTCTGCTCAAGTCGAAGCACCCGCTAGGGCCGCCGCAAAGCGCGCGCGCAAGTCCAAGCCCTAACTGACCTGGCCCGGCGGATCGTGCAGGGGCAGTGCGAGCTGTGAGGTAGGGCCTGTAACCGCGTTCTTGCGGGCCTGGATCTTCGCGAAGTGCTCTTCAGTGGCTGTGCGCTCGATCAAAGGTGCCGATGCCTGCACAGCTTGCTTCACGCCACCCTTGGTCAGTTCGGAATAGTGCTTAGTGCCGGCAGCCTCGTTGTGGATGGTGTGCCCGGTCGAAATCGGCACTTTGTTTCTGACGGAAAGACGGTAAGCCGCCACGTGCAGAATCTCCTTGTCATCAGCAGTCGCTGGCTCGAGGTCGGGATCGACGTCAAACTGCTTGAAGTAGTGATCCTCGAGTGCTGAGAATGCATCCCATGCCCGATCTGTTTCGATCATCTTTGCGTGCCTGGTCGCGCCACGATCGGTCCACAAAATCAGGGAGCGTGTCTTCGCTGAAATTTGCAACCCTCTTAAAGAAGGTCGCAAATCTTTGAGAGCCCGTCCAGATACCTTGTAGTAGTGCAGCCCCGAGTTAAAACGAAGCGAGTTGCGGGCGAAGTTCTGCTGGATGTGCTTTGCCTCCGTCTCGTACAGCTGCGCCAAGAGCTCTGTCGTGATGACGGTTTGCCCATTCCATTGGATGCGTGGCAGCGCGGCTGCACGTACTTTGAGCGACTGCATGGTGACCTGCCGCCCGGCGGCATCGGCCAGCAGATCGCTTGGTGGGCGGCCGCTCATGCTGCACTTCCGACGAAGGCGGCAAGGTCGCGTGTCGCGCCGGCGGCCAGGCTAACGCAGGTTTCCGGGGGCGTACGGCGCTCGACGGTGGGAAGGATGTCAATAACGCTAAGCAGGGCAGCAGCTGCGCCAAGACAGACACCAGCGGCTTTGATGTGCTCGGCAAAGCCGCCGGGGATTGATGCAGAGCGTGCGGTCGAGATCGCTTTGCTGGTTCTGGGTGTGTTGTTGATGGTCATGTTCGCCTCAGGTCGTTGGGACTGAGACGGACTTTACACAAGAAAATTTAGCAACGCAAGAAATACTAGCATTCGATGCTAATTTTATTTCTCTAGCTCTCCCCATTCCCATACTTCAAAGGCTTGCAATTGTGAAAGTATCGCGTCCCGTTGACGTTTTGTAGTCAGCTTGTCGAAGGCCGCGCCAATTAACACAGCCTGAGGCGAAAGCAATTTCCGACGCCGCTCTCTATCTTCGACCATTCCTCTTTCGAGGTCAGTTAGCAAAGTGCTGAGTGACGTGAGCATTTCGTTGCCCAAAGCCGCCACCTGAGCAACTGCTGATCCATAGGTTAGAAATTCAGGAGTCGTTTGCAGTGCGTCGGCAACCGCTTGCAGCCGTGATCGCTTAGGAGCGGTGCCTCCTTCTTTCTCCCACTGTTGAACAGTCTGCCATGCAGAGACGCCGACCTTTTCCGCCAACTCTTTCATTGACATACCGAGTTCTTCACGGCGCTGCTTAATTCGAGTGTGTATGGTATCCATGGCGTGATCGTACACTAGATTAATAGGTGATGCACGGAAAATGCTATCCAATGCTGGAAATTCTAGTATAGAATGAGGCATGAACGGAATCGACAAAACTATCGCGTACTTCGGCGGCCTTGCATCCGCCGCTCGGGCCCTCGGAGTTGGGCGTTACCAAGTTGTTCAGTCGTGGCGAGCTGTCAACCGTGTTCCGGCTGAGCACTGCACGCGAATCGAAGAACTGACTGGCGGGGAAATCCGCTGCGAAGAACTCAATGATCGGGTTGACTGGGCAGTAGTTAGAAACTCGCACTCGCGCCCCACCTAATCCCACTGCGAAAAATATAGCCAACGCCACCGCTCATACGGCGGCGTAAGGCCCCTTTACGCCCAAATTTTGGAGAGCACCATGAAAACCATCATCAAACGCACCGTCATCCAGCTGTATTGCCGCGAGCTGATCAAGGGTTCGACGGTCATCCGCGCGTTCAACCGTTTCGCGCTGTGGAGCGCGTGATGTCCGAAATTTTGACCCTCCCTATTGACGTGATCAGCATCCGTGGCGGAACGCAATCGCGTGTCGCGCTGCATCAGGATACCGTTGCTGATTATGCCGAGGTGATTCGCCTGGGAGGCGAGCTCCCCCCCGTGGTGGTCTTCAACGATGGCGAAAGCACTGGGATGTGGCTCGCGGACGGCTTCCACCGTTTCCATGCGCACCTCGCCGCTGGCGCTGCTGAGATCATCTGCGATGTGCGCGCCGGCTCGCAGCGCGATGCAATCCTGTTTTCGGCCGGCGCAAACGTCGCGCACGGCCTGCGTCGTACGAACGACGACAAGCGCCGGGCCGTCTCGATCCTGCTTGGTGACGAGGAATGGTCGAAGTGGAGCGACCGCGAAATTGCACGTGTCTGCGGCGTGGGCAATAAATTTGTCGGCGACGTTCGCGCTTCCATCTGTGTTCCGAACACAGATGCACCAGCGGTTCGCGTTGTTGAGCGCAATGGCAAGAAGTACGAGCAGAACGTCAGCAACATCGGCAAAGCCGAACCAGCGCCAGCGCCGCCGGCAGCAAAGCAGCCGGACGCCGCAGCAGAAGAGGCGCGGGCAGCAACGCCTGGCGCAGCAACTGCGGCAATGGCCGAGCCCCAGCCAGCAGATGTGGCGCCAGACGCCGATTCGTCCGAGCAGGTGGAGCTGACCGAAGTTGACGCACTGCGCGAACAGGTGGCGGAATTATCAGAAAGCCTGCGCACCACGCTGGCCGACAACGAAATGATGGGTCGCGTGTTCGATGCGGACGACCAGCTCAAGGCCGCCATGGACGAAGCCGCGCGCCAAAAGGCCATCGCTGTCAATGCCGAGCGCACCCTCGCCGCAAAGTCGGGCGAATTTATCGAGCGCGCCAAGGCTGTCACCTACTGGCAGCGCCGCGCCGAAAAGGCCGAGAAGCAGTTGGCCCGCCTGAAGGCCGCAGCATGACCCCGAACTACGCAAGTACCAAATTCCCGACGCCGCGCCCGTTCCAGACCAGCGCGCGCGAAAAGCTGCGCGAAGGCTTCAAGGCCGGCCACCGGTGCCAGATGGTCATGAGCCCGACGGGTTCCGGCAAAACTATCCTGGCCATGTTCCTGACGCACGAAGCGCTTATGCGCGACAAGCGCGTCATCTTCGTAGCGGACCGCCGCACGCTGATCAATCAGACTTCCGAGGTGGCCGACTCTCTTGGGCTTATCCAGCATTCCGTGATGATGGCGGGGCACTGGCGCTTTGACCCGTCCCGCAATTTCCAGATTGCCAGCGCGCAGACTCTCGCCCGCCGCTCGTGGCCCGATGCCGACCTGATCATTGTCGATGAAGCGCACACCCAGCTCAAGGCGGTGACGGACCATATCCAGACCTGCCGCGCCGCAGTGATCGGGCTGAGCGCCACGCCGTTTAGCGCCGGCCTGGGCAAGCTGTATCAGAACCTGGTCAACGCCACAACCATGCGCGACCTGACCGATTCAGGCGTGCTGGTGCCGATGCGCGTTTTGTCGTGCACCAAGGTCAACATGAAGGGTGCGGCCACTGCCGGAGGTGAGTGGACGGACCAGGCCGCGCAAGAACGCGGGATGGAAATCGTTGGCGACGTGGTGCACGAGTGGATCAAGCACGCCGAGAACCGCAAGACCATCGTGTTCGGCGCCACCATTGCCCACTGCGAAGCGCTGGCGCGTGAATTCAACAATGCCGGGATTTTGGCTACCGTTTTCACCGCCGAGACAACTGAGCCGGAGCGCAAGGAAATTCTTGCGGACTTCAAGGCAGCAGGTACCGCGCTGCGCGTGCTCATTTCGGTTGAGGCACTTGCCAAAGGTTTCGACCAACGGGACGTGAGCTGTGTTTGCGACGTACGCCCGCTACGCAAGTCGTTGTCGACTGCCATCCAGATGTGGGGCCGCGGCCTGCGCGCTTCGTCGGAGACAGGCAAGACCGATCTCCTGCTGCTTGATTTTTCGGGGAACATCATCCGCTTTGCCGAGGACTACGAGGCGATCTTCCACGATGGCCTGGACGCCCTGGACATGGGCGAAAAGCTCGACAAGACCATTCGTAAGGACGCCGACGAAGACGAAGGCGACCACCCCGCGAATTGCCCGCAATGCCAGTTTTCGCCATTTCGCAAGCGCTGCATGTCGTGCGGCTTCGAGATCATCAAGGAAAACTTGATCGAGCACGAAGCCGGTGAGATGGTCGAATTCAAGGTCGGCAAAGCTGTTGTCGGCAACAAGCTGGACGTGTGGCAGCAAGCATGCACGTTGTGCCGCAACCAGGGCAAGCCGGAGACTGCGCGCCGCCGCGCGTATCACCTTTTCAAAAGCATCACGGGCTCCGAGCCTACGGGTCTTCCTGCCTTTGACGCCATTTCGAATGTGCCTATCTCAAGGGCTGTAATGAACAAAGCAAAGGCGAACGCGATCGCTTACAGGGCGGGCGCACGATGAGTATTCAAAAAGCTATCACCGCGTTGTTCTTCGTACCTCCGCACGACCGCGAAACATGGGTGCGCATGGGCATGGCCATGAAGGCAGAATTTCTTGAGGATGGCTTCGATCCGTGGGACGCCTGGAGCCAGGGCGCCGAGTCGTACAACGCCCTGGCGGCGAAGTCGGTTTGGCGCAGCATCGGCGCCGTTGGCAAGATCGGTATCGGCACACTGTTTCACGAGGCGGCCGCGAACGGTTGGCGGGACAACGGGGAGCATCGTGGCCCGCTTACTGCGCAGGAAGAGGCGGAGCGGCGCCGTGCACGCGCCGTACGGGATGCTGCTATCGCCGCCGAGGAAGCGTGCAAGCAGCGAGGCTATCGCCAGGCCGCAGCGCACGCGCAGCGCCTGATCGGCAGCTGCCTGATGACGACTCACTACTACCTCAACGCCAAGGGCCTCCCCGATGCGTTGGCGCTGGTGGCCGACACACAGCTGGTCGTGCCTATGCGCTGCATGGAGACCAACGCGTTGCGCGGCGCGCAAACGATCGAATGGATTCCCGGTGAGCGTCGATGGGACAAAAAGATGGCGCCTGGGATGCGCGCGCGTGGCGCTGTGCTCAGGCTGGGCAACCAGCGGGCACAGGAGACGTTTTTATGCGAAGGGTACGCCACGGGCCTATCCATCGAACTTGCGGCCCGCAGGATGCGCCTGAACGCGTGCGTACTGGTCTGCTTTAGCGATTCCAACATGGTGCACGTCGCTCCGATGGTCACAGGTCGGGCCTTCGTCATCGCTGACAACGATGCGTCCCAGGCAGGCGAGAAGGCTGCGATCAAAACCGCGCTGCCGTACCGCATGAGCGATGTGGTCGGCGAGGACGCAAACGACCTGCACCAGCGCGCCGGCCTGATGGCTCTGTGCTCGCTCCTGATGGCTGTCCGCATGAGTTGACACCCTCTGTTGTGAACAGCGCGCCGGTCGGGAAACAACAGCGGCGCGTGGGGAGTGCTCCTACTGTGGGAAAGATTCTGAAACAGGAGCAGATGGCGGCGAAGTTAGCACCATCGGATCGAACGGCTGACGGGTCATAACACTGCGACGGTGATATGTGAAGGCTTAGTTCTGGGAGGGCTAAGTCTGCTCAGCTCGGGTGATAGGGAAAAGCCTGAAGCAGTAGAAGCTTGAATTATAGATAGAGGGTGATGTGATGGATCGACAGCTCGACCGCCCGATTCCCGCAAAGATTGAGCAGCGCCTGATGGAGTTACTGAAAATGAAGGAATTCGATATGCAAGAAGTGAACTGGTGCCGCTCGACGTACTGGGCCCGCCGCGATGACTGGCATCTGATCCTGGTGTCGTGCCACAACGCCGCGCTGGCCCGGACGGCAGCCGCGCGCACGGTCGAGGTGCGCCCATGAGCAAGCGCCCGACACTTACGCTGCGCTGGGCCGGGAAGACAGCGCCGGTACCGGACGTTGTTTTTGTTGACGTCACCGAGGATAGCGCGCCGCCGGCGCTCAAGCCGATCCGAATCGCGACGTTGCCGCCAGTGGAACGCACCACCGCCGAGCAAGAGCGCTACGAAAACGTGCTGCGCCTGCTCGATGGATGGGCCGACTGGATGCGTACAGGCGAGCCGGTGGCCGAGGGCGCACCACGTCAATGCCTGGGCGCTCCAGACGCACGCATTCACAGCTTCGAGGACATGGAAATCGAGGTCAACAAGCGCCTGGTGCGCGAGGTGCACACGGCGGTTTGGGATCTGTGCGTCATCGAGCGCGAGGCGGTCATGACGCACTACGGCCTCAAAACACGCGGCGTCTGGCGCGCGGACTTCGCCAAGGTGTTCGATCAGGCGGTCGACAGCTTGTTCAGGCTACTTAAAGACCGCGTGGCCTGTTGACTCACCTAAATTCTCAGGCCAGTACAGGGACAGCACCAGCAACACTCAAAAGCGAGGCGGCGCATTCCGCCATAAAAATGGGAGAGAAAGATGGGTCAAGTCAACGAGTCGGCACCAACAGGTCTGCGCAACGAGAAGCCAGCAGTTTCGCTCAAGGTCATGAAGGAGCGCGGCATGCCCGGCGTGTCGACGGTAAAGAGCTGGGGCGTCGATCCGCGCCTGGTGCAGTTTGAGCCTGGCTTCAACAGGCCGATCAACCGCGAGCACGTGGAGTCGATCAAGGCATCGTTGCGCGCCGGGCACGAGCTGGACGATATCAAGGTCCGGATCGAGGATGGCGTGATCATCGCGGTTGACGGCCACCATCGGGTAACCGCGGCTGTCGAATGGTTGGCAGAGCCGGGCGTACGCGAACCGGACGGTGGCTTCCAGCTGGGCGCCAAGCAGTTCCGTGGCGGTGATGCAGAGCGCGTCATTCACCTGATCACCAGCTCGCAAGGCCTGGGCCTCACACCCTTGGAACGGTCGGCGCAGTATCGCAAGCTGGTTGGATGGGGCTGGACGCCGGCAGCGATCGCAGAAGCTGTCGGCCGGTCAGTGCAGAACGTAAGCGATGCCCTGGTGCTGGCTGACGCAAACAGCGACGTGAAACAGGCCGTTACCGAGAAGCAGATCAGCGCAAGCAATGCCGCAAAGATCGTGCGCCAGAGCGGCGGGCGCGCCGGCGCCGTCATCGCTGAGCACGTCGAGGCTGCACGGCTCCAAGGCAAGGCAAAGGCCACGGCCAAGCAGATCGCCGGGAACACACCCAAGGATCTGGTGTCTGCAATACGTCGGGAGATCGATAGCGGTGGAACCTTTCGCGCAGAAGAGCTGTGCCCGAGCTTTGCCGATCTGATCACCTACCTGCGCGGCACGCCCACCTCGCGTGCAGCGGACCAGGCCCAGCAATCGAAATAACGCGTCAGCCGCCCCGCGTCCTGGGCGGCATAGTAGAAGACTGGAAAACAATATGAGCTTAGTCAATCGTTACAAAGTGCAGCTCCCAAGCGGGCGCGAGGCGCTGAACACATTCGCTGTTGTGCGCGACGCGGTGCTGGTGCTGATCATCCTTTTCGTGCTCTCCGCCTTCTGGCCGTTCCGGACGGTGCCAACTGGCTCGCGCGGCGTCATCACGCAGTTCGGCGCGATCAAGGGCATTCAGAACGAAGGCCTGGTCATCTTGGCCCCATGGGAAAAGCTGGCGCTGTTCAGCGTACGCGCCGAAGAAGCGAAGATCGAGAACGCCGACGGCAGCACGAGCGACACGCAGCCGGTCAAGGTCAGCATGACGGTGCGCTACAGCATTTCGGTCGCCAGGGTGGCCGAGGTGTACGAAAAGTACAGCCATGACGGCGATCTGTCTTCCTACGTGCAGACGGCGACCCAGGAAGCATTCAAGGCTGTGACGGCGCGCTACACGGCGCCAGACCTGATCGCCCAGCGCGCCCGCGTATCGGGCGACATCGCGGCAGCTCTGCGCACGAAGCTCGAATTGTACGGCGCCCAGGTGATCAATATCGACATGAGGAACTTCGCATTCTCCGATGACTACATGAAGGCGATCAGCGCCAAGGTAACGCAGGAGCAGCTGCGCCTGGGCGCCGAAAACAAGCTCAAGACTGTTGAGGCAGAACAGAAACAGAAGGTGGCCATTGCCGAGGCCGAAGCGTCAGCGCTGCGTGCCAAAGCGGACGGCGAGGCCTATGCCAACCTGAAAGTGGCAACCGCCCAGGCCGAGGCGCTCAAGGTGCAGAACGCCGCGCTGGCGCAGAACAAGGATGTGCTCGAACTGCGCCGCATCGAGGTTGAGCACACGAAGGCTGAACGTTGGGATGGAAAGCTGCCGGTCAACATGTACGCCGGCGCGCCAATTCCGTTTTTGACTATGGGCAAATAAATTTTGCAGAACTTATTGACAGGGCGAAACAGCAGCGTAGAATAAGCGCCATCGGGACTTCTTGCGCCCGGAAATAAAGCCCGCACCGAAAGGTAGCGGGCTTTTCGCATTCCAGATCATGCAGTCTGTAGCTCAGATGGTTAGAGCGCTCCTGGGCGGACTGAAATAGTGTCTTAGCTAATAGGAGAGGTCGCTGGTTCAATTCCAGCCAGCTGCACCCATACACAGCGAGACCATCCATGGCAACCACCACCAAGCCCGATAAGCGCCTGGTGCGCGAATACATGGACCGCCGCACGCACGCTGAACACAACGATCCACCGCCATCTCCCGACGACATCCGCCGAGAGCTGGGATGGGGGCTGATCCCGCATAACGACGAACCGGATGCCGAGCCATGACGACCACGACGACAACCATCAGCCTCAAGGTACGCAAGGCCTGGTGGCTGATGCCGTACCTGCGTGCGCTCGCTCTGTTCCACGTGCTGACCTGCACGGAGCCCAACTGGGCAAGGATCAAACGCTTGATCCGCAAGGGCGTGACGGTCGAGCCTTTGCCTATTCGCTGATCGCTACTGCGCCATCGCACTCCAGCGGCGCGACTCGTAAAGCGGGTGCAGTCACCGATGAACCATGACTACGGACTCCAACCGCAGGGTATCGCGGGCAATCGCGTAGAGCAGGCGGTGACACTTCCATCAACCATCGAAGGGATAGATCATGAGCAACACTGACCACACCAAGATCACAAGCCTCATCGAGCAGCGCATCCGTGACGAGGTGCAGCACGAGGGCCGCAAAGCTGTCGATGCCTTCGTCGCGGTGATCGAGGCTGAGCTCGCCAAGATTGGCGTCTCCATCATGCAAGTCTCCATGTATAGGTTCGTAGATGAGGTACGCACCGAGCACCTCAACAACCTGGTCAACGATCGCATCGTCGCATTGGTAAAGCAGCTGGTGCAGGCAGGACAGCCAACCGCCAAGGCTGAGCCCGCAGCACCTACGTTCCAAGTAGGCGACAAGGTGGTGCTGAAATCAGGCGGGCCTGTGATGACCATCAAACGATTCGGCGCTAACGGTCAGGCGGTGTGTGCATGGGCGAGCGACAACTTCTCTGGAAGTCATGACTTCGCGCCTCATTGCCTCGTCCGCGCCGGCACAGTGCAATACAACTGCGTAAGCTCGTGAAGCTGCAAACGCTCAAGCCGCGGCTGAAGGTGGCAAGCCCAGGCCGGGCCCTCCCTGTCGCATCCGCTCAAGTGGCACAGCGCCTCCGTGGTAGCGCAGGTGTAGCGGACCGCATCAAGATCAGGACGCGCGACTGTGGGCTGTGCCAGATGTGCAAGAGGCCGGGCTACCTGGTTGACCACATCAAGCCGCTGTGTGAAGGCGGAACGAACGAAGATAGCAACAAGCAGCTGCTGTGCGCTCCGTGCCATGACGTGAAGTCGGCACGAGAGGCAGCGGCGCGCGCAGCCGGCGAGAGCGTGCGATGACAAACGGAAAAACACTGCTGGACTTAGCGGTCCTGCGACGAGCGGCTGAGCGTCCTTCGAATGACAGGTTCACTGATCTGGCGCTAGGAGATTTGATAGAAGGTTTGTCGGTGGCCGTCCTGCTCGCCTTGCTGGATGAGCTGGAAGCGGCGACAGCTACCGCGGCCCTGCTTCCCAAGTACATGGCGCACGTGATCGATGCTGAAGGCATTTCGTTTGTTGATGACCACCACCGCAACCCTTTCAGCGACAGCCCATCCTTTGCCGATGAGGAGTGGGCAACGCTTCAAGCTATCGCAGAGCAAGGCAAGGCAGGGGGCGGATCGAAAGTCTGAGCCGATATTGCTTGGACACCGCATGTTCTCTCACGCGCAAAACTCGGACCTTTTCAAACGGAAATTCAAATGGCAGGTGTAAAAGGCAAGAGCGGCGGCGCACGACAAGGCGCTGGCCGAAAGAAGAATCCGGAGAACGAAGGTGCCGAATTTGCTGGCTCAACGGACGGAATGACGCCAGTCGAAGTGCTGGAGTTCTTCATGCACCACGCCGAAGTCCCGGTAGCGCTGCGCCTGAAGGCGGCCGGCCTGGCCGCTCCATTCCGTCACAAAAAATTGGGCGAGGGAGGCAAGCCCAGTGCTGGCGATGCGGACAAGCCGGCAACGTCCGCCAAATACGGAACACGCACTCGCCCAGGCGAGAACACACAGCATTAAGGAAAACAGATGACACAGTCCACAGCGTGCCTAGATTGGGAACGCAGGATTGTTGCGCGTGAATCACTGATCTGTTTTCCGCCAGCGTACCCAGATCGGGCCGCCGAGGCCTGGGAGATAGTTGGGGGATTTCGGCTTGTCGATATTGACGGGCATCCGATGATTCGCGATGCCTCCCTGCCTTGGCTGCGCGAATTCGTCGAGGCGGTTTTTGGATCAGAAACGCCAGAGGGCCGCCGAATTATCAACGAGTTCTTATTTATGGTCAGCAAGAAGAACGCAAAAAGTACGATCGCCGCGGCGATTATGCTTTGTGCGCTGATCATGAATTGGCGATCCCAAGCCGAATTGTTGATCCTGAGTCCCACGAAAGAAATCGCGGACAACAGTTACAAGCCCATCGCCACGATGATCCGGGCAGACCCGGAACTTGAGGCACTGCTCAAGGTGCAGGATCACTTTAGGCTGATCACGCACACGCAGAATGGGGCGACGTTGAAGGTGGTGGCCGCCGATAGTGATGCGGTCTCGGGGAAAAAAGCGTCATTCGTCTTCGTCGACGAGTTGCATGAGTTTGGTAAGCAGGCCAGAGCCTCGAACATGCTGCTAGAAGCGACCGGTGGATTGACCTCGCGGCCTGAAGGCTTCGTCATCTATGCGACCACCCAATCAGCAGAGCCGCCTGCTGGTGTATTCAAGGACAAACTTGGCTACGCACGCAAAGTTCGCGACGGCATCGTGCATGACCATCGATTCCTACCGATCATCTATGAATTTCCTGCAGCGATGCTTGAATCTGGCGCCGCACGGGACTTGAATAATGCATATGTGACAAACCCTAACTGGGGGCGCTCGGTAGACATTGAGCGTATGACCCAACTGCACCGCACGGCCAAAGAGGGAGACGAGGGAAAGTTCAAGGAATTTCTTGCTAAGCACCTAAACATCGAAATAGGCCTGAGTCTCGGCTCCGATCGCTGGGCCGGCGCCGATTTTTGGGAGGCTGCTGGCGACCCGGCACTATCTCTGGATACCCTGCTCGAACGGTGCGAGGTCGCGGTAGTTGGGGTCGACGGTGGCGGACTCGATGACTTGCTTGGCCTAGCGGTAATCGGTCGCGAGCGAGGAACGGGCCGCTGGCTTCATTGGGGGCATGCGTGGGCGCACAGAATTGTGCTGGAGCGCCGGAAGGAGATCGCGCCGCGGCTGATGGATTTCCAGAAGGATGGCGACCTGACAATCGTTGAGGTGCCAGGTCCGGATGTCAGAGACGTGGCAGATATTATTTGCAGAATCAGGGACGCCGGCATCCTCCCCTCCAAGCACGGCATCGGCGTTGACGGCGCTGGCATTGGAGCAGTGGTTAAGGAGCTGAGTTCAAGGGAGTTCTCAATTGAAACTGGCGGCGACATTGTCGCTATTAGCCAGGGCTGGCGCCTGAACGGCGCCATAAAAGACACTGAACGGCTAATAGCTGGCGGTGAATTCATACATTGCGGCCGGCCGATCATGGCTTGGTCCGTGAGCAACGCTCGTGTTGAGCAGCAGCGCAACGCAATCAGCATAAATAAGCAGGTTTCTGGGACGGCGAAGATCGACCCGTTGATGGCCCTGTTCGACGCAGCGTCATTGATGGCGCTGAACCCCGCAAGCGAAGGAGACATCAGTGATTTTCTCAACGACCCGATCAGCGCATGAATTTTCTTAGTTCCTTTCGCGGCTGGCTTGGCCGAGGCGGCGCCACTGCGGAAACGCCTGGCACGCAGTCGGGGCTTCCAAGCGCGGCCCTGACGCCTGATACAGCCAGCGTGGGCGTCGATGGTGCGCTGCAAATCAGCACCGTGTGGGCGTGCATCGACCGCCGCGCGACGCTGGTGGCAAGCCTACCGTTCTTCGCCTATGAGCAGGTGGGCGGCGAGAAGGTACTCGCGCGCAAATCGCGGCTGTACGAGCTGCTGCATGAATCGCCCAACAGCCGCATGACCCCGTTCGATTTCTGGCGCGCCATGATGATGAATCACGACCTGCGCGGCAACGCTTACGCGCGTATCGACCGCGACGGCGCTGGCGAGGCGGTTGCCATGTGGCCGATGCCTGCCGATCAAGTCGAATCCGAAGTGCTCGAAAACGGCTCGATGATTTACAAGTACCGCATCGGCAACGATGTCGCCGTCCTATCGGACCGCAATGTGCTGCACATCAAGAACCTGGGGAACGGCACAACCGGCATGGCGAAACTGGAGTTCATGCGCGCCACGACCGACGAGGCCGCAAAGTCGCAGACCAACGCCAGCCGATTGTTCGCGTCCGGCGGCAAGCCTTCCGGGGTGCTGATGATCGACAAGGTGCTCGACAAAGAACAGCGCGCAACGGTCAAGCGCAACTTCGTGGATATGGCCGAGGGCGGCTTGTCCCGGCTATTCGTGCTGGAGGCGGGCATGTCGTACGTGCCAATGGGCCTAAGCCCGGTCGACCAGCAGTTGCTGGAAACGCGCAAGTTCACCGCCGAGCAGCTGTGCCAATGGCTTGACGTGCCGCCGGTGCTGGTCCACCACACGAACGTCACCGCCTGGGGTTCAGGTATCGAACAGTTGATCCAGGGTTTCTACACCACGGCGTTGCGCCCCATGCTCATCAACATCGAGCAGGCCGTGCGCAAGCGCGTGATGACCCCGCGCCAGCGCGCCACCATGACTGTGGAATTCAGCCTCGATGCGCTCCTGCGCGGCAACCCCAAGGACCGGGCCGAAATCCTTGCGAAGCTGATTCAAAACGGCGTCATCACCCGCGCCGAAGCCCGTCAACTGGAGGGCTGGCCGTACAAGGAAGGCACCGACGTGCTGACCGCTCAGACGAACCTGGCACCGCTTGCGATGCTTGGCCAGGTCAAACCAGCTTCCGGCGGCGCCGGCGCAGATATCGCCCAATAACAAGGAATCACATGGAGCACAAAGCACTTGCCATCGCAGACGCGCAATTCAAGCTGGAAGGCGACGATGCCACGTTCGTTGGCTACGCCTCGACCTTCGGGAACGTGGATTCGTACGGCGACACCATCGTCAAGGGCGCCTACGCCGACACCCTGGCCACCTACGGCCTACCGAAGATGTTCTTCAACCACGATTCAAGCGCCGTCCCGATCGGCAAATGGGTCGAGGCGAAGGAGGACGACTACGGTCTGTTGCTGCGCGGCGAGTTCACGCCGGGCAATGCGCTCGCCCAAGAGGTCAAAGCGGCCCTGAAACACGGCACCGTCGACTCGATGAGCATCGGTTACGCCCTGAAGAAAGGCGATTACGAGGACACGCCGACCGGCCGGACCATCAAACGGGTCGCGCGCTTAGCTGAAACGTCGATTGTCACTTTTCCGGCCGACAAGTTCGCACGCGTGGACCTGTCGAGCGTGAAGGCATTCGCTGACGACCTGGCGCAAGTCGAAACCATTCGAGATTTTGAATATTTCCTGCGGGATGCGGGGAATTTCAGTAAAGGGGCGGCGCAAGCGCTGACCGCCCGCGCCAAGGCGCTGTTTTCCCTGCGGGACGCGGGCGACGACGTCGGGGCGATCAAGAACGAGGCCGAAATCGTGGCCCGGCTTGAGCGCATGACGCAATAACCCGCATCGATCCACCCATTAAGCCGCCTTGAGCGGCTTTTTTTATGCCCAAAGGAACCACATGTCCGACCAAATTATGAAAGCCCTCGACAGTGTCGAGGTAAAACTGAACGCGATGTCGGTCAAAGCCGACGCTGAAATGAAGGAGCTCGGCAAGATTTCGACAGACACCAAGGCCGCGCTCGACACCATCGGAATCGAACAGCGCACGCTGGCCGACCGCCTGCTGGCGATCGAGCAAAAGGCATCTGCCCAGCCGGACGCTGCACCAGCTGACGAGACTGCCGGTGCGCAATTTGTCAAGCACGCCGCATACGACAACTTCATCAAGCAGGACGGCCGCGTGCGCACGCGTATTGAGGTGAAGAACACCGTCACCAACACAATCGCGGGCACGTTCAGCGAACGCCGCCCTGGCATCGTAGAAGGCGCGTGGCGCGTCTTCACCATTGAAGACCTACTGGTCAGTGTGCCCACCTCGTCCAACGCGATCGACTGGCTGCGCGAGAACGTGTTCACCAACGCCGCCGCCGAAACCGCCGAAGGCGCGCAGAAGCCGGAAAGCTCGATCACCTTCACGCCCGGTACCATGCCCGTGTCGACGGTCGCGCACTGGATCAAGATCACGCGCCAGCTGGCGATGGATAATCCCGCGCTGGCCGCATACATTAACCGCCGCATGGTCTATGGCGTGAATATCCGCGTCGAAAGCCAACTGGTCGGCGGCAACGGTGTCGCCCCGAATATCTCGGGCTTGACCTTGGCCGGCAACTTCACCGCGCACGGATACACTGCGGCCGCGCTGACTGGCCTGGGCCTCATGGCGACGAACCGCTTCGACCTGATCGGCAAGATGATCGGCGATTGCGCCGCGGCTGACTACCCGGCCGACGCCGTGATCCTGAACACCGCCGACTGGTGGACGATGCGCTTGGCGAAGGATAGCCAGGGGCGCTACCTGCTGGGCGACCCAGGGTCGACCGTCGTGCCTACCCTGTTCGGTCGCCCAGTCGTGGCATCGAACGCCATGACCGCCGGCAACGTGTGGGTCGGCAGCTTGTCTCAGGCCGCAACCCTGCACACCCGCGAGGGCATCGCCGTCGATCTGTCCGACTCGGATGGCGATAACTTCACCAAGAACCTGATCACGATCCGCGCCGAGCGTCGCCTCGCACTGACCGTTGAGAAGCCAGCTGCTGCCCGCTACGGCGCGCTACTGCCGGCGTAACCCCCGCGCGAGGCCGGCTGTGGCTAGCCTCGCAATCAGGAGCACTCCCATGGAATTAGTCGAAGTCGAAATTCTCGGCATGACGATCACGCAGCAGTACGGAACGCTCACGACCGGCGACGTCCTGCGTACCAGCCCCGCGTTTGCGCGCCACTTGGTCGAGCACTGCGGCGCGGCGAAGTATCGATGCAGCGCCGCGCCGGTGGTAGCGCCCGAAACACCAAACGATGAGCCTGCCGCCGTGCAGAAGCTCAACAAGAAACGCTAAAAGGACACATATGGCAAAGGCAATCAGCATTTCGGCAGAGGTCGACGCGGCGGCGCTCAATGTCCCGGTTACCGCCGACCCCGGCAGCGCTGGCACTGCCATTCCTTACGTGGCCACCACCTCGCGCGTGACGATCACAAATACCAGCGGCGGCAGCGATTTTCAGTTCCAGCTCAATGGCGGCACGTGGCAAACGCTGCCGCGCAATGCCGGCATCACCATGCCAATTAATTTGGCGATCGATGTGCTCAGAACCCGCCGCGATTCGTTCAGTGGCGGCATTGTTTCTGCCGAGCTGCAATGTGAATCGGCGCCGTCGCTTAGTGCTGGCGGTGTAGCGCTGCCAACCGGGCGCCCTGGTGCAACCGCCGTGATTCTCGGCGATTCAATCTCGAATCAGAACACGCAAACATCAGCAACATTTGGTGCGCACCTGGCTAAGGGGTATTGGACGCAAGCACAGATTATGCTGGAGCAGCGCTTCGAGCTGCTGAATAACGGCGGCGTCAACGGCGACACCACGGCACAGATGTTGGCGCGAATCGATACGGCCGTGCTGGCGTTTCGCCCGCAATACTGCTACTTCATGGGGGGCACCAACGATGTCGGCTCGGACGTGCCGTACGCGACGACCATCGCCAATTACACGGCGATCTTCGCAAAGCTTCAAGCGGCCGGGATCGCGCTGATTATCGCAACCATGACCCCGCGCGGCTTCGCAGGCATGACGCAGGCCCGGCTACTCAATATGATCGCGTTGAATTCGTGGCTGCAAAACTTCGCCGCGCGCACTCCTGGCGTCATCCTGATTGACCTGTATCGTCAAATGCTGGATCACGCCAGCCTGACCACCACCAGCCAGGGCGAGCCGGTTGCCGCTTGGTTTGATGGCGCCGCGCTGCATCCTGTGGCCGCCGGAGCGGTTCAGATGGGCATAGCGATCGCGCGCCAGCTCGATGCTGTGATTCCAAGGCTGCCGCGCCGGCTGCACTGCAACTACAACGGCACCAACGGCGATTCGACGAACCACCTCCGGAACGGCATGTTTATGGCAGGTACGGGCGGCACGGCCGGCTTGAATGCGACAGGTACGATCGGCCAGCAGTGGACTGCAGCAGCCACCGCCGGCGCGATCTCTGGCGCATGCTCTATGGTGACGCGCGCCGCCAGTTTTAACGATGGCTTTCCGGGGAATGTGCAGCGCGTTGCTATCACTGCATCGGCAGTCGCATCCGAAATTTTCCGCTTCGCCGCTTTTGTTGCGACTCCTGCTGTCGGCGCCCAAATCTTTATGGAAGTGGAAGTTCTGGCGTTTGCTACCACTGGAACGATTGCCGAGTTGAGCATCACTTTCGGCACGGTCGGCGGGACGGGGGTCGCGGCTGCGGCGAACTATATGCCGGCCAACACGGAGACGCTGGCCATCGGCACGACACCATATAAAGGGGTTTTGCGCACGCCGACGATAACCGCCCCTGTGGGCACCGTGGGCGCTTACGCCTACATCATCATGCGCACTTCGGCCGGAGCTGTAGCCCAGGTCGACCTCGCAAATGCTCGCCTTACTCGGGTGAATTAATGCCCTCACGCCAAGTTACTCCGCCGGTCGAGTTGGCGGTTTCGCTCGATGCCGCCAAATTGCATCTGCGCGAGACCACGAACGACCTGGACGCGGCAATCACGCTGTGGCTCAAGGGCATCACGCGCGAGTGTGAACACCAGATCGGGCGCGCGCTGATCTCGCAGCCGTGGCGCCTGACCCTGTCGGCGTTCGATGACGCGCTTCGGCTGGAACGTGCGCCACTGATCGCCGTGCAGAGCGTCAGTTATTACGACGCCGAAAACGTGCTGCGGGTCTTGACGCAGGAGGCGTACAACGTCGACCCCGTGACAGAGCCGGGCTACATCGTGCCGGCTGCGGGCGCGGCTTGGCCCATCACGTTCGCGCGCCCCAACGCCGTAGTTGTCGAGTACACATGCGGCTACGGCCTGACCGCTGCCAGCGTGCCCGAGAATATCCAGCTGTACATTCTTGCGCGCCTGTCCGAGCAGTTCGACCCGGCCACGCGCGAGTTCAAGGCCACCTCGCAGTCGATATACGTCGATCGCCTGCTGGACGCCTGCCGGGTGTACGGATGAGCGCCTTCGCGTCGACTCTGCGCCACCTGGTGACGGTCCAGGCGCCCGCCGGCCGCGACCAGATCGGCCAGCCGCTCCCCAATGGCTGGGTCGAAGTCGCCAAGGTATGGGCTGACATTCGCCACACAGGGGGAATGGAGGCGATCAAGGCGGGCGCCGCGACATCGACCGTGCAGGCGTCGATCCGGGTGCGCCAGCGCGCCGGCTTGCATGCCGGTATGCGCATCCTGCATGACGGCACCATTTACAAGGTGCAGGTTGTGCTGCCAGATAAAGAGCGCCGCCAGCACATCGACCTTGTTTGCGAGATCACCAAATGATCACATTCGACACGAGCGCGTTACTCGATGCGTTCAACCAGCTCACCGACAAGATTACTGATGCAGTTGGCGAGCCGACCGTTCGCGCGGCCGGTTTCGCCGGCGCGGACGTGTTCAGGGACGAGGCGAAGCGCAACGCTATGGCGCACCAGCGAACGGGCGCCCTGGCCCGCAGCATCGTCGTAAAGCGGCTGGTCGAGGAATCGGACGGCACGCGCCAAGCGTATTTGGTCACGGTGCGAGGTGGGAAGCCCGGCGTCAAGGGAGGCGCATTTTATTGGCGCTTCGTCGAATTCGGGACCGCGCACTCGCCTGCACAGCCATTTTTGCGCCCAGCTTATGAATCGAAAAAGCAAGCCGCGGCTGATGCGGTAATGCGCACCCTGGCGCAAAAAATCGACGAAAGGCTGGGCGGGCAATGAGCATGGAGGCAATCGTTTATGAAGCGCTGTTCGGGCTTGCTGTTGGCGAGGTGTTCCCTGACTTCGCGCCAGTCGGCACCACGCCGCCTTACATCACGTTCCAGGCCGTCGGTGGGAACCCCATAAACATGATCGACGCCACGGTCCCGGACAAAGAGCGCGTGCGCGTACAGGTCAACGTATGGGCCGCCACGCGCTTGGAGGCATCAAGCATTGGCAAGCAGGCAGAGAACGCCTTGCGCATCGTGGCGGGCCTGCAAACCACCGTGCTGACCGGCCGTATCGCCACGTTCGACGAAGCCACCGATCTGCGCGGCACGATGCAGGACTTCGAATTCTTCACCTGATCTAATTTTTTTATGCCCATTTCGGGCGCCTCCAGCCCGCCTTGTGCGGGTTTTTTATTTCCCGAAAGGAAAACACAAATGGCACTCTCCCTTCCAACCGGCACGCTCTACGCACTGGCTACCGTCTACGCAGCCGCAGTCCCTGTTACCGCAGGTACGAACGCCAGCGAAGCTGTCCTCACCGCGACCAACACTTTCGTCGCTGGCGACTACGTTGAGTACACGGGCAGCTGGAGCCGCGCAACCAACCGCGTGTTTCGGGTAAAGGCTCCTACCGGCACCACCGTTACCCTCGAAGGCCTCGACACCACCTCGACGGCGCTGTTTCCTGTAGGTGGCGCAACAGGATCGCTACGCAAGATCACCACCTGGGTACCAATCACGCAAATGATCAGCTGCGAACCTTCGGGTGGCGAGCCGAAATTCGCCACTGTCAATCTGCTCGACGTTGAGAACGAGATCAGCCTCCCTGACGGCTACGGCGCGCAGAACCTGGCGATGTCGATCGCGGACGATCCGGCCCTGCCGCACCACGCTGCGCTCAAGGCTGCGGCGGAGCTGCGCAAGATCGCCGCGATCAAGGCCGAACTGCCGGCCGGAAGCAAGATTCTCTACAACGGCTATATCAGCTTCGACGAATCGCCCTCGATGACCAAGGGCCAGGTGATGGCCGTCAAAGCCGGCTCGGCCTTGCAAGGGCGCCCAGTTCGCTATTCCGCGTAATCCCGACTTATCCACCCCGTGTCTCCTGGCCCGCGCAAGCGGGCATTTCCATGCCGGCGGCTTGATCTCCGCCGGTCTTTTTCTCTCTGAAAGCAAAAAATGACCAAGACAACCGCTAAAAAATTCTCCCTGAACGTCGCGCCTACCTTCAAGGCTCCTGTGCACATTCAAGTCCCGGGCGCCGGCGAAGGTGAAATCCTGTTCACCTTCAAGCACCGCACCAAGGACGAGCTGAAAGAATTTTCCGAATCGCTCAAGGCGGTCGATGGTGAAGACGGCCCGAAAGATGCTGACGTGCTGCTCGACATTGCCAGCGGCTGGGATCTGGACGAGCCGTTCGATGCCGACTCGCTGGAAAAGCTCACCCAGCGCTACATGGGCGCCGCCCAAGCAGTTATCGCGGCCTATTTCACGGAATTGATGGGCGCCCGCACAAAAAACTGATCGCGCTTGCAGAGGATATGTACCGGAAAGGCCCGACGCCCGATGAATTGGAGGCGGCCGGCCTGACCGAGGCGGACTTTGCAAGCGAAGCGGTGGAGCCCTGGCCCGACAACCTGGTTCCGCTGCTGCTGTTCCAGTACCTGCGCACGCAGTGGCGTACGGGCGCGGGCGGGCCGAGCGGCCTGGATTACACGGTGATGCACCGAAAAATGGATCGCATGGGCCTTACCCCTGACGATTACGACCAGCTTGAGCACGACATCCAGATCATGGAAGTCGCCGCGATCAACTGCATCTACGCAAAAACATAGCCTCCTTCGGGTGGCGTTCCTATTTGGGCTGCAAATGTCAGAAATCACGAACACCGCGACAATCAAGGTCGTTGCCGACACGTCCGAGGTGGAAGTGGGCATGCGCAAGATTGACGACGCGGCCGCAAAGACCGGGCGCAATCTCGACAATCTCGGGAAGGGCGACAGCGCGTTCGCCAAGATCGGCGCCGGCGGCGATGCGGCCGCCGCTCGCGTGCAAGCCGCATCGAAGAGCCTGGCCGATGCCGTGGCGTCCACCCAAGCGGCAATGGCAGAAGGGTCGAAGGCCAGCGCCGCCTATTACGCGTCGCTGGCAAAGTCCAATGCGCCGCAGGACTCGGTGAAGCCGTTCCTCGCGCAAATCGAAGCGCTCACCGCTGCGGAGAAAGTCCGTGCCGAAACCTTTGCCACCGGTCTGGAGCAAACGAGAAGTCTCTTTGATGTCGCAAGCGCAGCTGCCACATCGGCTCAGCAGAAATTGGGCGGGCTGAAATTGGATGCCGAACAACTGACCGTGCCGGACAGCGCGATAGAAAGTATCAACAACTGGAAGGAGGCAGTCGCGTATGCCGCAGGGACAGCCTTTGGCGCCGCTGTCGTTGCAGCAAAAGCCGGATTCGAAGCTCTGACCGACTACATCAAAGTTCGCCTCGCTTTGAGGGCCGCCGCCGCCGTGGCCGGAGTAGCGGCCGAAGTTGTGGGTGCAATCTACCTCGCCTACAAATCCATCGACTTCGCCGTGGGCCTCTTGACCGGGGAGAGCTACAAGAGCGCCAACATTGACGCCCTGGTCGCCGCCAATAAGGAAATGGTCGACCTGCAAAAGAACTTCCGGCTGAGCGCGACTGAAGCGTCCGGGCTGGTCGCGGCCCTGGCTTCGCTTGGGGTTTCCAAGGGCGATTACGTTGATACCTTCCGCGAAGCCGGCACGGCCATCAAGGAGAACGCCGACGAGCTCGACGCGCTGGGCGTGAAGTATAAGGACGCCGCCGGCAATCTGCTCCCGATGCGGGACGTTCTGTCCAACGTGCAGGCCGAGCTTGCGAAATATACATCCGGCCTTGAGCGCAATGCTGTCGCTTCCGCCCTGGGCTTCGGCTCGTCCGAAAAGATCGATGCTGCCCTGAGCGTGACGGCCGAGAAGCTGGCCGCCGTGACCGAACGCCAGCGCGAATATGGGCTGCTGATCGGTGGCGCACAACAGGCCGAGCTGGCGCGCTACGCCTCCGTCATGGCGGAATTCCACAGCGAGCTGGACAACACGTCGCAGGGCTTTAAGCGCGCCATCGCCGATAACATCATGCCGGCGCTCACCAACCTGGCCGATTTTTTCAAAGAGGGCTGGCCCTCGGTCGTCCAGGCGTTCCGGGGCGCCCTGGCCGGGTTCACCACCTTGTTCTACGGGCTGAAAACTGTTGTCGATATCGTTGTCGAATCGGTCAAGGCCGCTTTGGGCCTGCTTCCGAATGCTTTTGAGGGTGTGGTCAAGGTATTTGGCAATTTGATTAAAGGCGACTTTAGTGCCGCTGCCGCGAGCCTTGTGGAGACTTGGGACAACGCAATTGGCCTGTTTTCTAAAGCCGGCGACAAGATGGTCGACTACGCGCGTGCCAACGTCGCGGCGATCAAGATGGCGTGGGGACAAAAGATTTTCCCGGACGAGGTGCAGCTCAAGGCGCCTACGCTAAAATCCGCAAAAGAAGCGACGGACACCATCAAGAAGTCGGCCGACATCACGGCGCAGGTTGAGGAATACAAAAAATTATCAGCAGCAACGGCAGAGCACATTGCCCTACTCCAGGCGGAAGTTGCCGGCGGCGCCAAGCTGACCGAGGGCCAGAAACAACTGATTACGTTCCAGAAAAGTCTGGCGGACGGAAAAGTCAGTCTGAACGACGAGATCAAAAAGCAACGCGTATCGGAGCTTGAGGCGCAGATCGCCGTTGAAAAAGCGATTGAGAAAAACGCTGAAGGCCAGAAGCTTAGCGTCGCAGCAGCGGCTGCGTCGTCCGCCGCCGCCGAAAAGGAAGCTTCCGAGTATGCAAATCTGATCGCCTCGATCACGGCCAAGACGGAAGCCATTAAGCTTGAGCTGCTGACCGGCCAAAACGCCACTGAAGGCCAGAAGGCAAGCATCAAGCTGGAGCAGGAGCTTACCTCTGGAAAACGGCAACTTTCGGCCGCCACGCTTGCAGTCGTTCGCGCCAAATTGGAGGAGTTGGCGGCAGCCGAGAAACTACAAAAAATTCAGGCCGCCGAAAAGGGTGCTGCGGAATACGTCAAGGAGAACACGCTCGCGCGCCAGGCATCGGCCGCCTCTCTTGCATCGGAGTACGCGCTGTACGGCAAAGGCACCGACGCGCGCGACCTGGCGGCGGTTGGCCTGCGCAATGAAGCCGAACTGCAAAAGAAATTAGCCGACATGCAAAAGGCCAATCTGCCTGTTACGCAGCAGATGATCGACCAGATGACGGCATCGGCGAAAGCTCGCACGCTGGAAGAACAGGCCACGCTTGCGCAGACAAAGGCACTTGCGTACGCCACGCAATTGGGAGAAGAAAACAAAAAATTCGCCGCCGAGAATTTGGCCGATCCGCGCGCGCGCGCCGACGCACTCCTAAAGATCGATGCCGACATGTGGCAAAAGCGGATCGCGCTTGCAGCGGAAGGTACTGAAGCCCGCAAGATAATTGAGGGCGAGTACGACACCTGGTATGCGAACCAGAAAAAGAAGATGGTCCTCGATGTTGACACGACCAAGGCGAACGAACTGCTGAACACGATGTCCGCCTTTGACGACCTCGCCAAGGATGCCGCGAGCCGTATGGCTGAGTCCTTTGGCAAGGTCGGGAAGGCCATCGGCGGCATGACGACTGCGCTGTCCGGCTTCGGCAAGGCGCAGGCGGCAATTGCTGCCCAAAAAGCGAATGCGATCAGCCAGTCGTTTGGCGACCCGAAGAAAATTCAGGATGCGACGGATAGAGCCGCCAGTGCTTCCGCGCGCTCGCGCCTTCAAGAATACGGTCAGTTGACGGATGCGGCATCCGGCTTCTTCGGCGAGCAAAGCAAGGGGTATGCAGCGCTCCAGGCAGCATCCAAGGTGTTCCACGCGGCTGAGCTGGCCATGACACTGGCTGAGCTGGTGCCAAAGGGCGTCAGTGCCGTTCTCACGCAAGGCAAGGGCGATCCATGGAGTGCCTTTGCGCGCATGGCCGCCATGGCAGCGATCGTGACCGGGCTGGGTGTGGCGATCAGCGGCGGCATGGGCAGCGCTGGCGGTGCGAAAGCCGCCGACGTGCAGAAAGCGCAAGGCACCGGCACCGTGCTGGGCGATGCGGACGCGAAGTCTGACTCGATCCACAATTCGCTCGAGCTGATCGGGAAAAACACGTATCAAGGGCTGGCCTACAGTGCGGGCATGCTGGCGTCGCTGCGCAACATCGAACTGTCGATGACGGGCCTGAACAAGCTGATCACGCGCACGCCTGGGGTGACCGATGGCAAGAGCTTCGGAATTCAGACGGGGCAATTGAACATCGGGAAGCCGACCGATGCCGTTTCAAAGGTGATGACCGAAGTCACGAAGGGCCTGTTCGGCCCGGGCCTGGGCGACAAGATCGCAAGTTTCATCAACAACGTTTGGGGCAAGACCACGCGGAACATCGTCGATTCCGGCATCAAGTTCGGCGGCAGCGTCAACGATCTCCAGGCCGGCAAAGGGTATGACCAATATGCCAGCGTCGACACCACCAAGTCGAGCTTTTTTGGGCTGAGCAAGAAGACCACGAATTCCGTGCAAGCGGCGGGGTTGAGCGACGAGCTATCCGCGCAATTCGGCATGGTCTTCACCGGCCTGGAAGAAACACTGCGCAGCGCGGCCGTGGGCCTGGGCCTGAATGCAGACGATGTTTCAAAGAAACTCGATGGTCTGGTCATCGCCACGACCACGCTCTCATTGAAAGACCTCAAGGGCGACGAGTTGACGTCCGCGCTGAACGCTGTCATTTCGAAGACGATGGACCAAATCTCCGAGGCTGCGTTCCCGAGCTTCGAACAATTCCGCAAGATCGGCGAGGGCTACGGCGAAACGGTCATCCGGGTGGCGCAAGACTTCCAGGTGATCGATGTCGTGATGGCGTCTTTTGGGCGGGTATTTGGCGCTGTGGGCGTAGGGTCGGTCGCAGCGCGCGAGCGGCTGATCGAAATGACCGGCGGGCTTGAGGCATTCACCAAGGGCGCGGAATTCTTCTCGCAGAACTATCTTTCCGAAGCTGAGCGGAACGAGGCCTTGGCCAAGCGGATCAACGCCGCATTTGCCGAGCTTGGCGTGAGCGGGATCGCCACGCGCGACCAGTTCAGGCAAGTCGTGCTGGGCCTAGACCTGACCACCGAAAAGGGCGCCAAGACATACGCCGGCCTGATGGGCGTTCAGGAAGCATTCGCCCAACTGAATCCGGCTATCGAAGAGGTGTCGCAGAAAGTGCGATCGCTGGCCGAGATCAAGATCGAGGGCGCCGACCTGCAAGACCAGATCGACGCGCTGAAAATGAAGCCCGACGATTACGCCGAAAAGCAGCGCCTGGCCGCGCGCGGCAAGATCGACGTGAGCAATCAGCCGAAATTCGACGAGCTGACCGGCGCCAGGGCCGCCGCCGCCCTGGCCGCCGTCAACAAGACATACGAGGACCAGATCGCGGGCTTTGTTCGCGCAACGATGTCGGCCAGCGAAATCCGCGCCCTGGAAACGAAGGGCATGGATGCGACGACCATCAAGCTGTATGACCTGGTGGCGGCCTACAACGCGAGCGCGGTCGCGTCGGGCATCGCCAAGGAAGCGGCTGATCGGCTCGCGTCGACCAACAAGGGGTATCAGGACAAGATCGACGAGTTTGCCAAGGCCGGCCTGTCGGCGGCCGCTCTGCGCACCCTTGAGACGAAGGACATGGACAAGTCGACGATTGCGCTATACGACAAGCTCAAGGCGCTGGAGGCAGAGAAAGTGGCGGCCGACAAAGCCGCCCAGGACGAGCGCGATAGAAACGCGCAGCAGTTGCGGGACAATCAAGAATACGCCCGGGCCCAAGAGCAACTGGCCGCCGATGCGAGGCGCGCAGCCGAGCAAATGCGGAACGCTTGGCAGTCGGTCACCGATTCGATTTTTGACGAGGTGAAACGCATCCGCGGGCTTGCCGCCGGCGGCGGCGCGGCCACGCTGGCCGGCGTGCAGGCGGAATTCGCCACCAGGACCGCACAGGCCCAGTCCGGCAACCAAGATGCGGCAAAGCTGCTGCCCTCGATCTCACAGAAGTTGATCGAGCTGGCAGAGGCCAATGCTACATCGCTGATCGATCTGCAGCGCATCCGCGCGCGCACGGCCGCCAGCCTCGACGCCACGGGAGCCATCCTCTCGGCCAAATTCGGGCTGACGCTGCCGAGTCTGGCCGTGGGCACCAACTACCTGCCGAGCGACATGGTGATCCAGGCGCACGAAGGCGAGCGCGTGATTCCGGCCGCCGACAACCGCGCCCTGATGCAGATGATCAACCGTCCAGCACCGGCGGACTCGTCCAACGCGGCGCGGCAGCAAGCAAGTGACGAGATCGCCGGCCTTCGCGCCGAGGTGCGCTCGATCGCTTTCAGCAACGCGGCCCTGGTCGGCATGTTCAAGCGCGTTATCAAGGACGACAAATTGCAGACGGAGGATGCATGAGCGGTATGAAGGTCATCAAGCCAACCACGATCACGACGGCGATGCTGACCAGCAGTACGGTCGCGGAGCCAGCGGCCGGTGAGGTCGCGTGGAATGCCGCGACGGCCTACGCTCTGGGCGCGGTGGTTATCCGGGCTACCAACCACATGAAGTACGAACGGAAGATCGCGGGTACATCGTCGACGGCGCCTGAAAACGATCCTGTCAACTGGGACGAGGCCGGGCCGACCCTGCGCTGGGCAATGTTCGATCGGAAGATCGGCACCGCCACCACGGCCGCGACGGCGGTAACGGTCGTCACGCGCCCCGGCAGCATCTCCGGGCTGGGCATGCTGGAACTGGTGGGTCGGCAGGTGGACATCACGCTCAAGGATGCCCCGGGCGGCGTGACGGTCTACAGCCGCACGATGAACCTCGACGGCACGCAGATCACCAGCGTGTACGAGTGGTTCTTCCTCGACTTCGAACAACTGACCGACTTCGTGCTAACGGACCTACCGCAGCACTACGCGGCATGCGAATTGACCGTGCAGATCACCAGCACAACTCCGGTTTCCGTGGGCGTTCTCCAGGTTGGCCTGGTGATGACGGCTGGCCGGACAGCAATGGGCGCCACTGTGGGCATCATCGACTACAGCAAAAAGGAAAAAGACCGCTTTGGCAACTGGGACGTGGTTGCAGGAGCATTCAGTAAGCGCGGCAATCTTCAAGTGCTCACCCCGGCCGCCCAGTTCAACAAGATTTTCCGTTCACTTGCTGCCCTGCGCGCGACGCCCTGCATCTATATCGGGGCTGACCAAGTCGGCTTCGAGCCGCTGATCATCTACGGCTTCTACAAGGATTTTTCCATGGTCGTCCAGTACGACCAGCATCACCTCTGCAACCTCGAAATCGAAGGACTGTCCCAATGACAATCACTGCAATTCCGCCACTCGACCGCACGTCGGCCACCTTTCGCGACGAGGTCGACACCATGTTCAGCACGCGAATCCCGACGTTCACCACGGAGATCAACGCACTCGCCACCGACTTGACGAGCAAGCAGGGTCTCGCCAGCAACGCCGCTATTGCCACCCACGATGACGCGATCGCCACCGGAGGGGATCGCTTACAGACCGGCCTCGATCGCGTGCAGACGGGGAAGGACCGTGCGGCAGCGGCGGCCAGCGCGGCCACCATCGGTACGACTGCTGCGTTCTCGGATGCGAACCCAATTGCGAAAAACGCCGCTGATAATACAAAGCAAGTGAAACTCGATCTGAGCGCCATCACTCCAGGAACCACTCCTGTATACGCTGCGCCAAATAAGAGCGGGACATTGGCGTTGCTGGACGATACCGGCGTGCGCTTGATTGGCGGGCCGTACACCCCGACAGCAGCGGCAAATCTGGATTTCGCCAGCATTTTTACCGGTGAGTTCGACTGGATTGAATGCCACATGCACGACATTCTGCCATCAGCAAATAGCGAGGTTCTTATGATGCGGTTTTTTGTGGGGGGAGTGATTAATACCGCTGCCGTCTACGGCGTCGCTAATGACGGCAGCAATGGCGCGCTGACCGCTTCCGGAATTTCCATTGCCAATCAGGTATCAAACGCGACAGGTAGCTATCCGTATATTGGCGTGTCGTCACGAATCGCCATTCGCAATATTAATAGCGCCACTCGCATAAAGAGTGGGGACGCCAGTTCGATCTTTACCGGTACTGCAGGAATAAGCGGGGGCGTCTATGCTGAGAGAAAAAATTTCGGCTTCACTGGTGGTGCAATAACCGGGGTCCGCTTTTATTGGGCGAGCGGCGCAACCTTTCTTCCACAAGGCACTATCCGTTTTTACGGATTCAAGAAAGCATAGATGAACATGAATATCTGCGAATTTGATCCCATCACCGGCACGATGATCACGCGCCGCGCGACGCCCGCCGAATTGGCACAGCGGGAAATCGATATCGCCGCCGCCGCCGCGCCAGTGGTACCAGCATCCGTCCCAATGCTGAACGCCCGCCTCGCGCTGATCGCCGCCGGTCACATGGCTGCGGTGAAGACCTACGTCGATACGATGCCGGGTATCGACGGTGAGCAGGCGCGGGCCTACCTGGAATTCGCACAGAACGTGCGCCGGGACCACCTGCTTGTCGAGGGTATCCGCCAGGTGCTGGGGCTGACGCCTGGCGCAATCGACGCCCTGTTCATCACCGCCGCCACGATCGACTGATCCCGCGCGCGCCACCTCCGGCCACCTTCGGGTGGCTTTTCTTTTTTAAGGCCACGAATGATGAACGATCAAGAGCGCGACGCCATGCTGGTGTCGATCAAGTCGGCGCTCGCCGACAACACGCGCAAGACCGAGCAGATCCTGACCGCGTTCCCCGCCGGTGACACTGACGGCCACCGGCGCTACCACGAGGCGGTTATCGAATGGCGCGAACTGCGCAACAAGCTGGTGCGCGAGGCGCTGATCAAGGTCACGCAGGCGGGCGCGCTGGCCGGCGCCGGCTGGATCGCGCTGGCGCTCTGGCAGTCGCTCAAGATCACGGTGAAGCAATGAGGCTCATCGACGACTGGCGCACCGTGCTGCGCAAAGCCTGGAGCGTGAAATTCAACGTGGCCGCGACCCTGTTCGGCGCCGCCGAGGTGGCTGTGGCCATCTGGCAGCCCGCCGGCGTGCCCAATGGCGTCTTCGCTGGCGGCGCCGCTGCAGTCTCCATTTTCGCAAATGTGTCGCGCCTGATGGCGCAGAAGGAACTCCATGACAACGACAAATAAGCAGCGCGCCGGCTGGTGCGCAATCGCCGTCACGATGGTGGGCGGCTTCGAGGGGCTGCGCCTGGCCGCGTACGCCGATCCGGTCGGCATCCCAACGATCTGTTTCGGCGAAACCAAGGACGTGCGGCTGGGCCAGCGCGCGACGCTCGACCAGTGCAAAGCCATGTTGGCCGCGTCGCTGCAACTGGCGAACCACGCGGTCGACGACTGCATCCGCGCGCCGCTGCCGGACTACCGCCGGGCCGCAGTGGTCAGCTTCACCTACAACGTTGGCCGGGACGCAATGTGCGGCTCGACCATGGCGCGCAAGCTGAACGCGGGCGACGTCGAGGGCGGCTGCGACGAGATGCTGCGCTGGACGATCGCCAAGGGTATTCGCTTGCCGGGGCTGGTGAAGCGGCGTCAGGCGGAACGCAACATGTGCCTGGTAGGTGCGGAATGAGCGCCCTGGGCGAATTGACGGAGGTGGCAGTCTCCGGCATCTGGAAGATCGCGACCATCGTGTTGGTGGCGGTGTTGATCGCGGTTCTGTCCGCCGGCGGTACCGGCTGGTGGATGATAGCCAGCGCGCGCGACCAGGCGCTGGTCGACTTGAAAGACGCGCAGGCGGAGAACGTGCAACTGCTGGGCGCGATCGAGAAGCAGAACAGCTTGGTCGAAGCCGCGGGCAACGCCAAGCTGGCGGCCGACGCGCGCGGACTGGCCGCCCAGCAGCAGGCCATCGCATCTGCCCGGCGACTCGATTCGGTCTTGGCCAAGGTTGCCGGCGTACGCGCGACCACGTGCGACGAAGCCATGCCGACGGTGAAGGCGATTTTGGAGGCTACCCGATGAAATATCTTTTGCTGGCGGCTCTGCTGCTGATCACCGCCTGTGGCGCGGTCCCGGTCGTGCAAGAGGTCAAGGTTCCGGTGTACCGCTCCTGTGTCACGGCGCAGCCAGCCAAGCCGGAATTCGCAGTCAGTACCCTGGCGCCCGATGCCAGCGACGGCGAGACGGTGCTCGCCCTGGCGCGCGACCTGCCCGTGCACCTCAAGTACGAGGCGCAGCTCGAAGCCGTGATCGCGGGATGTCTGTGAAGGTGACGCGGGTCTAGACAGGCGGATAGTTGTTATAATAGGCTCTCCCCAGCCCATGAGAAATGAAACGTATGAAGAAAATTTCTCATCGGAGGAAGATGTTTTTAGATCGGCATGCACTAAGGCGGCATCGTGCCCGTTCTCAGTCGGGTTTGGCACTCAGGCCAAGACGGTTGCGGAGTGGAAGTCGACGTGATCAACTGATGAAAGAAGTGCACGCGCCGCGCACTTTCGAACTTGTTCGCGATAGTGATCGAGCGTTGGTTTTCCACTTTTTAGATGAGATTGGATTTGCTCTAAAAGATGGGCAAAACGTAAAAATTAAATTTGATCGAACTGTAGAGCTGCACCCATGTGGAACGCTTGTGTTCATGGCGAGATTGGACTGCTGGATGCTTAAGTATCCAGGGCGGCTTTTCTGCAACTACCCTAAAGATGAAGTTGTTGAACAACTGTTTCAGCATGTTGGCTTATTGGCGCGTTTTGGGCTAGAACCACGGCGAGAAATTAGCAATGAGCGGGTAGCGTTTTGGCACTTTCATTCGGGCTCGAAGGCCGATCCGTCGGCCTTTTTAGACATGACGCTTGCTGCGGTTAAGGAGATCGATCACCCAAACGCGATGCTTTTTGCTGACTGTCTGAACGAAGCCATCTGCAATACGGTGGGGCATGCGTACAAACAAAGTAAAGAGGTAGATGTTCCTTTGGGGTTTCGAAAATGGTGGATTTTTTCCCAGTTTCGAGACGAGCGTTTTTTCGTTGCAATTTATGACGTAGGGGATGGCATCCCTCGTACTCTTCGTCGCAAACCCGAGTGGATTGAATTTCTCAGGGCACGCCAGTACAACGATGCCAAGATCATACGATCCGCAATTGAAAGCAATCGGACTAGCACACGGCAGCCAGAGAGAGGCAAGGGGTTGCCTGAAATGTTAGAATTCTCTAAGAGCTTGAAAGCTGGCGGCTTGTCCATACTTAGTGCTAAGGGTGGGTTTGAGTATGCAGCCGATACATCAACGATGCGAAATCGCAAATTCTCGCTTCCTCTGGGTGGTACTCTAGTGCAGTGGGCGATACCGTTCCGCAAGGAGCATGGACATGGAAACGATGAACTTCTCAATAGCTAAGCAATACAGTCTGACTCCGGCTGGTCGATATCTTTCGGACGGACCTTTTTCAGGAGAGCGATTCCGTGAGGAAATTTTGCTGCCGGCGTTGCGAGGCGGTAAACGGATTTCGGTCGACTTAGACGGTGCCGTTGGCTTCGGCTCGTCGTTTCTGGAAGAAGCTTTTGGCGGCCTAGTGCGTGCAGGCCTCCACGAAACTGAGCTTCGGCAGAAGCTTGTGATCAAGGCAGGAATGAAGACTTATCTCGACCGGGTTTGGCGCTACATAAAGGAAGCGCAGGAGAGAGCTGGAGCTAATTAGTGGCAGCGATCGCAGCGTTCATAAAAGACTTTGGCCCTGCGTTTGCTTGGATAATTGCCGCAGTAGGCTGGGCTCTGACGAATCGGCAGGCAAACAATCGAGAGAAGCGAAAAGAGTTCCGGTCGGAAATTGATGCGATTGAGGAAACTGTTCAGGCTGTGGCTAAAAAGACGGCCAGCTATTTGAGGATGCGCACACGAGACAAGTCTGCTTTACTTTTAGAGCTTGAAATCGTTGTGCTCTTCCAGTCAATAGATATTAGGTGCGAGCGACTTGCTAGGCGGCAAACAAATGGGGAGCTTGGCCTCTATATTGACAAAGTTGACACCATTAAGGAAGATCTGTACGACTTTGCCACGGGGCGTTATTTTGAAACTCCCAAGCGGATCCCACAAGATGAATTGAGTGCTCGTGTGCAGGGGATTCATACCCGTGCCTTTCTCTTGGTCGAAGCGTTACATTCTCTATTTCTGATGAAGTTCGACAAGATACGCTCCCTCTAAGGTGGCGTCTTGGTGATGATGACCGTCACCGATCAGGGTTTTAGCCCACCGGTCGAGGTAGCGCGCCTGCGCTGTGCCCACCTAGGCCCATACTTGAATTGCTTGAGCCCTACAATGTGTGCGGGCGATGGCCGGTTCACGTTGACCGAGTTCCAGCGCGTCAAGAATAACGCCGGCGAGCTAACGGACTACGTCAAGTCTTGGCTGTGCGTGCTGATCACTACCCCAGCCATAGATGATGACCAGCACTTCATGTCTCGCAGTTGACGCCACACATCATCATCGCAAGGATCTTGGCGCTGGCGCCGCTCCTCTCGCCTGGCTACTACCGCGCACGCTAGATTGCCAGTAACGGTTCACCGTGTCAGATAAATCCAATGGATTTTAAATCTGCAGTTGCCAAGACGTAGCTGATATAAGAATGCTGAATATGCAGTTGGAGTGATCCCAGCTTCCCATTGGGAAGCGTATGTTCGATAGTCATTTCGTACAGGGTACCGTTCGGCTCGACCTTGGACGCTAAAAAGTAGTCGAACCCGTCACTTTGCTTTAGTAGCGCGATCATGCTAGCCGGAAAAAGGTCGCGTACGCCTGGGCTTAATACAACAGCATAGTTTTTTGACATGCAGATCCTTGGTTAGTTGATCGAGACGAAATGTTCAGGCAAAGACAAGTTGGGCAACGTACACCCAAACCTTGTCAGTAAGTCACAGATGCAAAAATGCCCAGCACTTAGCCGGGCATTTTTGCGTGTCGTTCGCGTGTCATTGCAACGGCAATTACAGACTATCTAAGACCACAACCAGCAGCTTTCGATTTTCAATAATCCTCAATAAAATCAGAGTCTTACATTGTCTTTCGTGGTCTGCCAACAACTTGTTTAGTGGTGGAGGCGGCGGGAATCGAACCCGCGTCCGCAAGCACTCTACAGACAGTTCTACATACTTAGCACTGCCATTTAATTTAACCGGTACAACGCGGACGTGCACGCTGTGTACAAGCGAGTTACCTATTATTTAGTCCGGAACTAAGTAACCCAGTTCAAGACGAGTCCCTGTAAATGACTCTAGAGCTTTTGACGGCCCACCCCAGGGACGAGGTGTTCTAGAGCTAGCAGCAATTAAGCTGCGAGTGCGTACGAGTTATCGTTTGCAGTTAAGTTTTTCAGGTTGTATTTACGAGGTGGCCCGCCCTCGGTATGCCCTGCGCTGCTTTGCAACCCACGTCGAAACCAGGTCGCCCCCACAGAACCCCTATTGTACCTGAAAGCGCGACAAGGTGACACCCGCCTCTGAAGCGCGCCTCCTCTCCCGCCCGACTGTCAAAAAATGAACACAAAAGAAAATTAAATTGCCATAATGCATTAAAATTAGTTGCCACATGGAATTTTTAGGATTATTCTCTTGGCTGTGACGACGACTTCCAGTCAAGTCAAACCCTCTAACCCATCTTCAGGAGAACCAGCATCATGATGACCAAGACGACCTTCCGCCTTTGCGCAGCACTGATCGTAGCAGCCAGCGCCAACGTGGCATTCGCAGCTGACGTACCAGCGGTGTTCGACGCCAAAAGCTGCAAGGCCGACTATCCGAAAGCGTCGTTGATGAACGAAGAGCAGGGCGTGGTCACGATGGCTTTCCTGGTGTCGGCCGAAGGCAAGGTTCTGGAAGCGAAACTGGACAAGACCAGCGGTTTCAAGAGCCTGGACAAAGCCGCCATGAGCGCCATCAGCGCCTGCAAATTCAAGCCGGGCAGCAAAGACGGCCGTCCTGACAGCACCTGGACCAAAGTCGAATACAACTGGACCCTGAGCTGATCGATTATCGCTGGACCATGTGCCCGATCCGGGCGCATCGTCTCTCGTGGAATCAATAACGCCTGGCCGATGCGAATGCATGGCCAGGCGTTTTGTTTTGAGCGCGCACGCTACCACCGGCCCGGCGGGCCGGCCGCGCTTCAGGCCACCAGCACCCCCGGCGCCGTGGTCGCGCGCAGCAGTTCCAGCAACGCCAGCGGGGTGTCGAGCAGATGGTCGGCGCCCCATTGGGCAGGCTCGACCGCGCCGCAATAGCCCCAGCCGCAGGCCACGGTGAGCATGCCGGCCGCGCGCCCGGCTTCGATATCGCGTAAATCGTCTCCCACATACCAGCACTGTTCCGGCGCAATGCCGAGCCGGCGCGCGCCTTCGAGCAGTGGCATCGGATGCGGCTTGGCGTGTGCGGTGGTGTCGCCCGAGATGATGCAGCCGGCGTGCGCCAGCCCGATCAGGGGAATCAGCGGGTCGGTGAAGCGCGCCGGTTTGTTGGTGACGATGCCCCATGCCATGCCCGCCTGGACGATGCCGTCCAGCAGTTCCGGCACGCCGCCGAACAGGGTGCTATGCGACGCCATGTCGGCTTGGTAATAATCGAACCATCTCACCCGCAGCGCTTCGTAGCCGGCGTCGCCCGGCGCCAGGCCGAAGGCGGCGCCGATCATGCCGCGCGCGCCGGCCGAGGCGGTCGGACGCAGCAGGGCGTACGGCGTCGGCTCCAGGCCGCGGTCGGCGCGCAGGCGGTTGACGGCCGCGGCCAGGTCCGGTGCGGTGTCGGCCAGGGTGCCGTCGAGGTCGAACAGGATGGCGCGCGGGGCCGGCGGGGAGAGGGATCGGGTCATGGCGGCTTGCTCGGCAGGTCGGAACGGCGCCCTACAGGGGGCGGCTGCAGGCCACCATGTAATTGACGCTGGTGTCCTTGTTGAGGGAGTAAATCTTGGTCAGCGGATTGTAGGTCAAGCCCTTCAGCCCGTCTACCTGCAAGCCCGCTTCACGCACGAATTGCGCCAGCTCGGCGGGGGTGATGAATTTGCCGTAGTCGTGGGTGCCCTTGGGCAGCATGCGCAGCAGGTATTCGGCGCCCACCACGGCGTACAGATACGCCTTGGGATTGCGGTTGATGGTCGAGAAAAAGACATGCCCGCCCGGCTTGACCAGGGTCGCGGCCGCTTTGACGATGGCGCCCGGATCGGGCACGTGTTCGAGCATTTCCATGCAGGTGACGACGTCGTACTGGCCGCCTTCGCGCGCAGCCATGTCTTCGGCGGCGATCAGTTCGTAGCGCACTTGCACACCCGACTCCAGGCTGTGCAGGTCGGCCACCTTGAGCGCCTTGTCGGACAGGTCGATGCCGGTCGCATCCGCGCCTTTCCTGGCCATCGATTCGGTCAGGATGCCGCCGCCGCAACCGATGTCGATCACTTTCTTGCCCGCCAGCGCAGCACGCGCGTTGATCCATTCGAGGCGCAGCGGATTAATTTCGTGCAAGGGCTTGAACTCGGACGTCGGGTCCCACCAGCGGTGGGCAAGTTCGCTAAATTTCTGGATTTCTAGAGGGTCGGCATTCATACGCGGAATGATAGCGGGAAA
The DNA here is from genome assembly GCF_015689335.1 of Massilia antarctica. Taxonomy (GTDB): domain Bacteria; phylum Pseudomonadota; class Gammaproteobacteria; order Burkholderiales; family Burkholderiaceae_D; genus Telluria_A; species Telluria_A antarctica. The sequence continues at coordinate 3,631,721 of NZ_CP065053.1, forward strand.
TCGGGGAATGCGACGGACGCAAGCATAAAAAAACCGGCCGCCGATGCCCGTCCCGCACAGCGCGCATGGCCGGGCGATACTGGCGGCGCAGATGGCGGCGCAGATGGCGGCGCGCGGCGCAGGCGCGTTCGGGCGCCGGATTCGGGAAATCAAGGCGGCTTCGCCAAGTCGCGGGCGAAAAAAAACACCCCGCGAGGGGTGTTCAAGTGACGATGCGATCGTCGACCTTGCCATGCCCGCCCGCCGGGGCGGGTGGACTGGCAGAGGCGCAGCTTACTTGGCGCGGGTGCCGACGACTTCAACTTCGACGCGGCGGTTCTTGGCGCGGCCTTCAGCGGACTTGTTGTCTGCCACTGGCTGCGATTCGCCCTTGCCTTCGGTGTAGATGCGGTTCGCTTCGATGCCTTTGGCTTGCAGGTAAGCCTTGACAGCTTCAGCGCGGCGGATTGACAGCTTCTGGTTGTATGCATCGGTACCGACCGAGTCGGTGTGGCCGACGGCGATGATGACTTCCAGGTTGATGCCTTGCAGCTTGGCGCTCAGGTCATCCAGCTTGCTCTTGCCTTCCGCTTTCAGGACAGCCTTGTCGAAATCGAACAGGGCGTCGGCGGAGAAGCTGACTTTTTCCGAGGTCACTGCCGGCGCTGCCACTACTGGCGGCGGGGTTACCACGGCGCCTGGTTGTGGCGGCGGCGCTACCGGTGCTGGCGGCGTGACGCATTTGCCGTTTTCCAGTTTAGCTGGCTCAACGCACAGGGGCAGGTCGCAACCTGGGACCGCATCGGCCGGGGTCCAGTAGCCAGTGCGCCAGCACAGGCCGAAAGGATCGCGCGCGATCACGCCACGGGCATCCTGGACATAGGCGCTGTTTGGTTTCGGTGCCATGATGTCAGTGGTTACAGGCGCGAATGGCGGCGACTGTTGGGCCATTGCGCTGCCTGCAATCGCGGAGGCCGCGAGCATGAGCGAGACGAGTTTTTTCATAGTTTTTCTTCCTTTCGGGGGTGATATCCGCAGCTTTATAGCTGCGCAACTTTTCGAGCGTGGACAAGATAGTAACAGCTTGCCCCAGCCATTACCCGTGACAGTTTCGTGACAGCTTGTGAAACAGGCAATTAACTTCTGAATCATTTTGCCACATGCACTTAATTAGCACGAAGGCTGTTAAACCAAACACGCCCCAATGTGGTACATCATGTTGTATCCACGCAACATCGTGTCTCGCGTGACATGGTCGGGTTGACAAATGATGAACGTTTTTATGATTTCGATCATACATCGCTCAGGACTCGCCATCGATCAATTGCGCAGCTGCTATACGGCGCATGCTAAAATCCTACGCTTGTCTGTAGCTAAGTGGACGCGCGCACCATCGTTGTGCACCCGTCGGTCTGGCAGCATCGAAAGCGCAGCATGTGCGTACAGCTAATATAACCACAGCCTGAGATCAGTCCCGCCAATGGATCAATTCGCAAAAGAAACAATCCCCATTTCCCTCGAAGAAGAGATGCGCAAGAGCTACCTCGATTACGCGATGAGCGTGATCGTCGGGCGCGCCTTGCCGGATGTGCGCGACGGCTTGAAGCCGGTGCACCGCCGAGTCTTGTTCGCCATGCACGAAATGAACAATGTGTACAACCGCCCGTACGTCAAGTGCGCGCGCGTGGTCGGCGAAACGATGGGCAAGTACCACCCGCACGGCGACGCCTCGATCTACGACACCCTGGTGCGCATGGCCCAGGATTTCTCCTTGCGCTACACCTTGGTCGATGGCCAGGGCAACTTCGGTTCGGTCGACGGCGACAGCGCCGCCGCCATGCGTTACACCGAGTGCCGCCTCGATAAGATCGCCGGCGAGATCCTGGCCGACATCGACAAGGACACGGTCGACTTCCAGCCCAACTACGACGGCAAGGAAAAAGAACCGACGGTGCTGCCGACCCGGATTCCCAACCTGCTGATCAACGGCTCGTCCGGCATCGCGGTCGGCATGGCCACCAACATCCCGCCGCACAATCTGACCGAAGTGGTCAACGCCGCGCTGCACGTGCTGCGCAATCCAGACTGCACCATCGATGAACTGATCGAGATCATTCCCGCGCCCGACTTCCCGACCGCCGGCATCATCTACGGCGTCTCTGGTGTGCGCGACGGTTACCGCACCGGCCGTGGCAGGGTGGTCATGCGCGCCAAGACCCACTTCGAGGAATACGGCAAGGATGGCGGCCGCATCGCCATCATCGTCGACGAGCTGCCGTACCAGGTCAATAAAAAGTCGCTCTTGGAGCGCATCGCCGAGAACGTGCGCGACAAGAAGCTCGAAGGCATTTCCGACATCCGCGACGAGTCCGACAAGTCGGGCATGCGCGTGGTGATCGAACTGAAACGCGGCGAAGTGCCGGAAGTGGTGCTCAACAATCTGTACAAGCAGACCCAGTTGCAGGATACCTTCGGCATGAACATGGTCGCGCTGGTCAACGGCCAGCCGAAACTGCTCAACCTCAAGCAGATGCTGCAGTGCTTCCTGTCGCACCGCCGCGAAGTGGTCACGCGCCGCACCGTGTTCGAACTGCGCAAGGCGCGCGAACGCGGCCACATGCTCGAAGGCCTGGCCGTCGCCCTGGCCAATATCGACGACTTCATCGCCATCATCAAGGCCGCGCCATCGCCACCGATCGCCAAGACCGAACTGATGGCGCGCGCCTGGGATTCGTCCCTGGTGCGCGAAATGCTGCTGCGTACCGCCGAAGGCACTACCGTCGGCGGCATCGAAGCATTCCGTCCCGAGCACCTGCCGAAGCACTACGGCATGCAGCCGGACGGCATGTACAAGCTGTCCGACGAACAGGCGCAAGAGATCCTGCAAATGCGCCTGCAGCGCCTGACCGGCCTTGAGCAGGACAAGATCGTCAACGAGTACAAAGACATCATGGCGCACATCGCCGACCTGCTCGACATCCTGGCCAAGCCGGAGCGCGTGACGGTCATCATCACCGACGAAATGACCCTGGTGATGAACGAGTACGGCGTCGGCAACAAGGACGTGCGCCGCTCGACCATCGAGCACAATGCCACCGACCTGGAAACCGAAGACCTGATCACGCCGCAGGACATGGTGGTGACCCTGTCGCATACCGGCTACATGAAGTCGCAGCCGATCTCCGAATACCGCGCCCAGAAGCGCGGCGGGCGCGGCAAGCAAGCCATGGCGACCAAGGAAGAAGACTGGATCGACCAGCTGTTCATCGCCAACACGCACGATTACATCCTGTGCTTCTCGAACCGCGGCCGCATGTACTGGCTCAAGGTATGGGAAGTGCCGCAAGGTTCGCGCAACTCGCGCGGTAAGCCAATCGTCAACATGTTCCCGCTGCAGGACAACGAGAAGATCACCGTGGTGCTGCCGCTGTCGGGCGTGAACCGCACCTTCCCGGAAGACCACTACGTGTTCATGGCGACCAGCCTCGGTACCGTGAAAAAGACGCCGCTGAAGGACTTCAGCAATCCACGCAAGGCTGGCATCATCGCGGTCGACCTGGACGACGGCGACTTCCTGATCGGCGCCGCGCTGACCGATGGCGAGCACGATGTGATGCTGTTCTCCGACTCCGGCAAGGCCGTGCGCTTCGACGAGAACGACGTGCGTCCGATGGGCCGTACCGCGCGCGGCGTGCGCGGCATGAACCTGGAAGAGGGCCAGAACGTGATCGCCCTGCTGGTGGCCGAAAACGAGCAGCAGTCGGTCCTGACGGCCACCGAGAACGGCTTCGGCAAGCGTACTCCGATCACCGAGTACACCCGCCACGGACGCGGCACCAAGGGCATGATCGCGATCCAGACCAGTGAACGTAACGGCCGCGTGGTCGCCGCCACCCTGGTCGAGCCGAGCGACGAAATCATGCTGATCACCACCGGCGGCGTGCTGATTCGCACCCGCGTGTCGGAAATCCGCGAAATGGGCCGCGCCACGCAAGGCGTGACCCTGATCGCGGTCGAAGACGGCACCAAGCTGAGCGGCTTGCAGCGCATCGTCGAAACCGACCTCGAAGACGTCGACCTCGAAACACCGCCGGAGTAAAAAGCGGCAGGGGGCCGGTCTTGTTTTCGCACTTCGTGCGAGAATAATGCCGGCCCCATTTTTTTGCCCTTATCCAGAACAAGCACCGTTTTCATTGGGAGAACCATGATGAAAAAACTGACCGCCATAATGTGTACCGCGCTGGCCCTGCTGGCCACGCCGGCGTTTGCGCAGAAAGCGCCGATCGACCCGGCGGCGGACAAGGCCGTGCGTGCGCTGCTCGATTCGATGAATTACCGCAAACTGATCAAGGATAGCTTTGCCCAGATGCGCGCAACGATGCCGCAGATGATCCTCGGTAACGCCACTGCCGTCATCAACGCCAATCCGCGCCTCACCGCTGCGCAAAAGAAGACCGCCATCGCCGCAGCCGAGAAAAAGGTGCCGGAAGTGGCCGCGCGCGTCCAGCGCGTGCTGGAAGATCCGGCCCTGGCCGAGGAGATGATCGAAGAAGTGGTGCCGCTGTACGCGAGCCGCTTCACGGTTGCCGAGATCGAGCAGATCGCCGCTTTCCACCGCAGCCCGGTGGGCGCCAAGATGCTGTCGGTGATGCCGCAGATTATGAACGAGTCGATGCTGATCGGCCAGAAGGTCATCAACCCGCGCATGGTCAAGATCATGCAAGAAGCCGTCCCCGCCGGCAAATAGCCAACTTACCCGAGGAATTCCGTGACCCAGATCTACAACTTCTCCGCCGGCCCCGCCGTTCTGCCCAAGGAAGTGCTGCAAGAGGCGGCCGCCGAAATGCTGGACTGGCACGGCAGCGGCATGTCGGTGATGGAAATGAGTCACCGCGGTCCCGAGTTCATCTCGATCTACGAAGCGGCCGTGCGCGACCTGCGCCTGCTGCTGGGTGTCCCCGCCAACTACAAGATCCTGTTCCTGCAGGGCGGCGGCCTGGGCGAAAACGCCATCGTGCCGATGAACCTGGTCGGCCGCGTATCCGCGCCGGCCACCATCGACTTCGTGCAAACCGGTTCCTGGTCCGGCAAATCGATCAAGGAAGCGGCGCGCTACGCCAACGTCAACGTCGCCGCCAGCGGCGAGGCAGGGCGCTTTACCAGTGTGCCGCCGCCAAGCGAATGGAAGCGCACGCCGGGCGCGGCCTACCTGCACATCTGCACCAACGAAACCATCGACGGCGTCGAATACAACTTCGTGCCCGAACTGGGCGACGACACCCCGATCGTGGCCGACATGTCCTCGCACATCCTCTCGCGCGTGATCGACGTGAGCAAGTACGGCGTCATTTTCGGCGGCGCCCAAAAGAACATCGGTCCGGCCGGCCTGACCCTGGTCATCGTGCGCGAAGATTTGCTGGGCCATGCGCTGCCGATTTGCCCGTCCGCTTTCGACTGGAGCATCGTCGCCGCGCACGACTCGATGTACAACACGCCGCCCACCTACGGCATCTACATCGCCGGCCTGGTATTCGCGCACCTGCTGCGCCAGGGCGGCGTGGCGGCCATGGAACAGCGCAATATCGCCAAGGCCGAACTGCTGTACGGTGCGCTCGACCTTGATGATTTTTACCAGAACCGCGTGGCGAAAGACTGCCGCTCGCGCATGAACGTACCGTTCTACCTGCGCGACGAATCACTGAACGACAAATTCCTGGCCGGTGCAAAAGCGCGCGGCCTGCTGCAGCTCAAGGGCCACAAGTCCGTGGGCGGTATGCGCGCATCGATCTACAACGCGATGCCGATCGAGGGCGTGCAAGCCCTGGTTGATTACCTGAACGAGTTCGCCGGTCGCACCTAGCCGGCCGCGCCTCGCCGGCCGCACCTGGCCGGCCGGGCCTGCGCCCGCGCGAACACCCGATTCACCGCAAACCATGCCGCATCCATGACAGACAAACTCACACCATTGCGCGAACAGATCGATGCGATCGACGCGCAAATTCTCAGCCTTCTCAGCGCCCGCGCGCGCCTGGCGCAGGAAGTCGGCCACGTCAAGGCCGAAACCAGCGCCCCAGTATTTCGTCCCGAACGCGAAGCGCAAGTGCTGCGCGGCGTGGCCGAGCGCAATCCCGGTCCGCTCAAGGCGGCCGAAGTGCAGACCATCTTCCGCGAAATCATGTCGGCCTGCCGCTCGCTCGAAAAGCGCGTCACCGTGGCCTACCTGGGGCCGTCCGGCACCTTCACCGAGCAGGCCGCGTTCCAGCAGTTCGGCAGCGCCATCGAAGGACTGCCCTGCATCTCGATCGACGAAGTGTTCCGCGCCACCGAAGCCGGCACCGCCGATTTCGGCGTGGTCCCGGTCGAAAATTCGTCCGAAGGGGCGGTCAACCGCACGCTCGACCTGATGCTCGGCACCACCACCATCATCAGCGGCGAGATCTCGATCCCCGTGCACCACAGCCTGATGACCAAGACCGGCAACATGGACGGCGTGACGGTGGTGTGCGCTCACTCGCAGGCGCTGGCCCAGTGTCAGGTATGGCTGAACCAGAACTACCCCGGCATCGAACGGCGCGCGGTGGTATCGAACGCCGAAGCGGCCGTCATGGCCAGCAAGGACCCGACGATGGCGGCGATTGCCAGCGAAATGGCGGGCGAGCAGTACCGCCTGGGCGTGGTCAAGGGCCACATCCAGGACGACCCGCACAACCGCACCCGCTTTGCCGTCATCGGCCATTTGCAGACCAACCCCTCGGGTTCCGACCAGACCTCGCTGGTGCTGGCGGTGCCGAACAAGGCGGGCGCGGTCTACAACCTGCTCGCGCCGCTGGCCGTGAACGGCGTCTCGATGACCCGTTTCGAATCGCGCCCGGCCCGCATCGGCACCTGGGAATACTACTTCTACGTCGACATCGAAGGCCACGTGCAGGACCCGGCGGTGGCCAAGGCGCTCGACGAACTGCGCGACAACGCCGCCTTTTTCAAGGTGCTTGGCTCGTACCCGCTCAGTCTTTAGTTTGCAACCCATAACAACTACCCAGAGATCAACCATGTCCCAGCAATTCGGTCCAGAATACGTCCGTGCCATCGCTCCCTACCAGGCGGGCAAACCGATCGCCGAAGTCGCGCGCGAGTTCGGCCTCGACGAAGCGAACATCGTCAAACTGGCGTCGAACGAAAATCCGTTCGGCGTACCCGCATCGAGCCAGCAAGCCATGGCCGCCGCGGTGGCCGACCTGGGGCGCTACCCGGACGCCAACGGCTTCGACCTGAAAGCCGCGCTGGCCAAGCGCTACGAGGTGCCGGCCGACTGGATCACCCTGGGCAACGGCAGCAACGACATCCTCGAAATCGCCGCCCACGCCTTCGTGCAAACAGGCCAGGCCGTGGTGTACTCGCAGTATTCGTTCGCCGTGTACGCGCTGGCGACCCAAGGCGTGGGTGCGCGCGCCATCGTGGTGCCGGCCAGGGAGTATGGCCATGACCTCGACGCCATGGCAGCAGCGATCGACGCCGACACGCGCCTGGTGTTCATCGCCAACCCGAACAACCCGACCGGCACCTTTATTCCGGCGGCGCAGATCGAAGCATTCCTGAACAAGGTGCCGGCCAATGTGGTTGTGGTGCTGGACGAAGCCTACAACGAATTCCTCGCGCCCGAGCACCAGTTCGAGTCGGCCCAGTGGGCGCGCAAGTATCCGAACTTGCTGGTCTCGCGCACCTTCTCCAAGGCTTACGGCCTGGCCGGCCTGCGCGTCGGTTTCGCCATCGCGCAGCCAGCCCTGACCGACCTGATGAACCGCATCCGCCAGCCGTTCAACGTCAACTCGCTGGCCCAGGCCGCGGCCATCGCCGCCCTGAACGACACGCCATTCCTGGAGCAGGGCGCAAAGAACAACGCCGCCGGCTACGCGCAGTTTGTCGAAGCCTTCGACGAACTGGGACTGCAATACGTGCCATCGTTCGGTAACTTCGTGCTGGTCAAGGTTGGCGACGACGATGGCGCCGGTGCCCGCGTGAACCTGGCGCTGCTCAAGCAAGGCGTGATCGTGCGCCCGGTCGGCAACTACGGCCTGCCGCAATGGCTGCGCATCTCCATCGGCCTGCCGGCCGAAAACGCGATCTTCATCGCCGCCCTCAAGAAAGCGCTGGCCTGACGTGTTCAATAAAGTCGTCATCTTCGGCGTAGGCCTGATCGGCGGCTCGTTCGCGCGCGCGTTGCGCCATGCGGGCGTGGTCACCACCCTGGTCGGCGTGGGCCGCTCGCCGCAAGCGATGGCGCGTGCCCTCGAACTGGGCATCATCGACCAGGTGGCGGCCTCGGTGCAGGACGCGATGGCAGGCGCCGACCTGGTGCTGATCGCCGCGCCGGTGGCCCAGACCACGGCGATCCTGGTGTCCTTGCTGCCTTACCTGGAAGCGGGCACCGTCGTCACCGACGCCGGCAGCACCAAGTCCGACGTGGTGGCGGCCGCGCGCGCCGTGATGAAAGAGCGGGTTGGCCAGTTCGTGCCGGGCCACCCGATCGCCGGGCGCGAAACCAACGGCCCGGACGCCGCCATCGTCGACCTGTACCACGGCAAAAAGACCGTGCTCACGCCGCTGCCCGAGAATACGGCCGGCGATATCGACAGGGTGGCCGCCGCGTGGAGCGCGTGCGGCGCCATCGTCCACCGCCTCACGCCGCAGGAACACGACACCGTATTCGCCTCGGTCAGCCACCTGCCGCATTTGCTGGCCTACGCGCTGGTCGACGACATCGCCCGCAAGCCGCATGCGGACCTGTTGTTCCAATACGCCGCCAGCGGCTTTCGGGACTTCACGCGCATTGCCGGCTCCTCGCCCGAAATGTGGCGCGACATCAGCTTGGCCAACCAGGCGGCCCTGTTGGGCGAGTTGGACGCATATCTGGCACAATTGACAGGATTGCGCACGATGCTCGCCAACGGCGACGGCGCCGCCATCGAAGCGGTGTTTGCCAACGCCCAGCGCGCGCGCTGCCGCTGGATCGAAGCGATCGAAACGGCCGAGGCACCGCCGGCGCAGGACAGCAGTCCGGAATAAACCCAGCATTTCAAGGAACCCCAGCATGACCCAGCAGAAGCAGTACCCGCACCATATCGATCTCAAGCCCGTCATGCACGTCGAGGGCGTGGTGCGGCTGCCGGGGTCCAAGAGCATCTCCAACCGCACCTTGCTGCTGGCCGCGCTGGCCGAAGGCAGCACCACCATCGTCGGCCTGCTCGCCTCGGACGACACGCTGGTCATGCTGGGCGCACTGCGCTCCTTGGGCCTGGCATGGGAGCAGGTCGACGAGCATACCCACATCGTGCATGGCGGCGGCGGCATCCTGCCGGCGCACGAAGCCGATCTGTTCATGGGCAATGCCGGCACCGCGATCCGGCCGCTGACGGCGGCGCTGGCCGTCATTGGCGGCGACTACACCCTGCACGGCGTCACCCGCATGCACGAGCGCCCGATCGGCGACCTGGTCGACGCCTTGAACGCGATTGGCGCCCAGATCGAGTACACCGGCGTGGAAGGATTCCCGCCGCTGCGCATCCGGCGCGGACATATTCACGCGCAGCGCCTGTCGGTGCGCGGGAACGTATCGAGCCAGTTTTTGACGGCGCTGCTGATGGCCGCGCCGCTGATGGCGCGCGAGCACCCGGTGACCATCGACGTCGTTGGTGAACTGATCTCCAAGCCGTATATCGAAATCACCCTGAACCTGATGCGGCGTTTCGGCGTGACGGTGGAGCAGGATGGCTGGCAATCGTTCACGGTGCAGCCGGGGCAGCGCTATGCCAGTCCGGGCACGATCCACGTCGAAGGCGACGCCTCGTCGGCCTCGTACTTCCTGGCGGCCGGCGCGATCGGCGGCGGTCCGATCCGGGTTGAAGGGGTAGGGCGCGACAGCATCCAGGGCGACGTGCGCTTTGCCGAAGCGCTGGAACAGATGGGCGCGACGATCACGCGCGGCGACAACTGGATCGAAGCGCGCTCGAATGGGGTACTCAAGGCCATCGACGCCGACTTCAACCATATTCCCGACGCCGCCATGACGATTGCCGTGGCCGCGCTGTACGCCGACGGCACCACCACCTTGCGCAACATCGCCAGCTGGCGGGTGAAAGAGACGGACCGCCTGGCCGCGATGGCGACCGAATTGCGCAAGCTGGGCGCGGTGGTGGAAGAGGGGCCGGACTACATCTCGGTCACCCCGCCGGCGGGCGAACTGAGCGCCGCGACAATCGACACCTATGACGACCACCGGATGGCGATGTGCTTCTCGCTGGCGAGCCTGGACGGCAAAGCGCGGCGCGGCAACACCATGCGCATCAACGACCCGAAATGCGTCGCCAAGACCTTCCCCGACTACTTCGACGCCTTCGCCGGCATCGCCCACGAGAACCTGATTTAAGCCGATATCGTTGCAAAACCTGGGGACAGACCCCGGCTTCTCCTATAACCAGGCGCAGACCTCCTACAACCGGGGTCTGACCTCTGATTAGAAATTAATTGCATCACAGCGATTGAAGCTGTTGCCGCTAAACTAAGTTCCGTCTCGTCCGCGCACGCAGACGCCCAAGCACGGTCGGGCGTCGTTGCAAAACCGGCGCTGGCGAACCGGTAACTATCCATGGTTTTGCAACTAATTTCTAATCAGAGGTCAGACCCCGGTTGGGTGGTTTTACAATGTTTCTAATCAGAGGTCAGACCCCGGTTCTAGGATTTTGGTCCCGGTTGTAGGATTTTTGCCAGACTGCCGTTTTTGTACGTTTTATCGTGATTTCACCAGGACACCGTCCCATGCCACATTCGAACATCCCCGTCATCGCCATCGATGGCCCCACCGCGTCCGGCAAGGGCACCGTCGCGCATAAGGTGGCCGATCGCCTCGGCTTTCATTACCTCGATTCGGGCGCCCTGTATCGCCTCACCGCCTTGATGGCCTTGCGCCGCGCTACGGAACTTTCCGATGAGCACGCCCTCGCCAAGCTGGCCGAACACCTCCCCGCCAGCTTCAGCGGCGGCGAAATCTTGCTGGCTCACGAAAATGTCACCCAACTCATCCGCGCGGAAGAGGTTGGCAACGTGGCATCGAAGATCGCCGCGCTGCCCGCCGTGCGCCAGGCGCTGTTCGCGCTGCAGCTCGGCTTTCGCCGCGCGCCAGGCCTGGTTGCCGATGGCCGCGACATGGGCACGGTAATCTTTCCGCACGCGCAACTGAAAGTGTTCTTGACAGCCAGCACAGAGGCGCGCGCGCAACGCCGATATAAGCAATTGATTGACAAGGGGTTTTCTGCTAATATAGAAGACCTCCTGTCCGATTTGAAGGCGCGCGACGACCGTGATACTTACCGGGCCATCGCGCCATTGATGCCGGCAGAAGGGGCGCACCTGCTCGATACTTCCAATATGACCGCTGACGAAGCGGTCGAGGAAGTGCTGAAATGGTATGCGCACGCTAAGCAGTCGTAATCTGAAGTAGCAATGGGTGCTTGCAATTGCAATAGTGCCATTGCAAGCGTTGAATCAACCTATAACCCAGTTTAAGTCGCATGGTGCGATCTCTGCTGGCTAACTCGTGTACAAACTATGTCAACAGCAACAACTGAAGCAACCGGTATGGAAAGTTTTGCAGCGCTCTTCGAGGAATCGTTGTCGCGCCAAGATATGCGCTCCGGCGAAGTTATTTCCGCTGAAGTCGTGCGTCTCGACCACAATTTCGTGATCGTGAACGCTGGCCTCAAATCCGAAGCTTTCATTCCTATCGAAGAATTCAAGAACGACCAGGGCGAACTGGAAGTTCAAGTCGGCGATTTCGTTTCCGTAGCGATTGAATCGCTGGAAAACGGCTTCGGCGACACCATCCTGTCGCGCGACAAGGCCAAGCGCCTGGCGTCGTGGCTGGCTCTGGAAAAAGCCATGGAATCGGGCGAGATCGTCGTCGGTACCGTCAATGGCAAAGTCAAGGGCGGCCTGACCGTTCTGACCAACGGCATCCGCGCGTTCCTGCCGGGTTCGCTGGTCGACACCCGTCCTGTCAAGGATACCACCCCGTTCGAAGGCAAGACCCTGGAATTCAAGGTCATCAAGCTCGACCGTAAGCGCAACAACGTGGTTCTGTCCCGCCGCGCCGTCATCGAAGCATCGATGGGCGAAGAGCGTCAGAAACTGATGGAAACCTTGAAAGAAGGCACCGTGGTGACCGGCGTCGTCAAAAATATCACCGACTACGGCGCGTTCGTGGATCTGGGCGGTATCGATGGCCTGCTGCACATCACCGATCTGGCATGGCGTCGTGTGCGTCACCCATCGGAAGTGCTGACCGTTGGCCAGGAAATCACCGCTAAAGTCCTGAAGTACGATCAGGAAAAGAACCGTGTTTCGCTGGGCGTGAAGCAACTGGGCGACGATCCTTGGACCGGTCTGTCCCGTCGTTATCCACAAAGCACCCGTCTGTTCGGCAAAGTAACGAACCTCACCGACTACGGCGCGTTCGTGGAAGTCGAGCAGGGTATCGAAGGTCTGGTTCACGTTTCCGAAATGGACTGGACCAACAAGAACGTGGCACCAAACAAAGTTGTCCAGCTGGGCGACGAAGTGGAAGTCATGGTTCTCGAGATCGACGAAGAGCGTCGCCGTATTTCGCTGGGCATGAAGCAGTGCAAAGCAAATCCATGGGATGACTTCGGCGTTACCCACAAGAAGGGCGACAAAGTCCGCGGCGCGATCAAGTCGATCACCGACTTCGGCGTGTTCATCGGCCTGGCCGGCAATATCGATGGTCTGGTACACCTGTCCGACCTGTCCTGGACCGAAACCGGCGAAGAAGCTGTCCGCCGTTTCAAAAAGGGCGACGAACTGGAAGCCATCGTGTTGGCGATCGACGTCGAGCGCGAGCGCGTTTCCCTGGGTGTCAAGCAACTCGAAGGCGACCCATTCAACAACTTCGCTGCAATGAACGACAAAGGCTCCCTAGTAACGGGTACGGTCAAGTCGGTCGAGCCTAAGGGCGCTGTGATCCAGCTGTCCGAAGAAGTTGAAGGCTACCTGCGTGCTTCCGAAATCTCGCGCGACCGCGTTGAAGATGCCGGTACCCACCTGAAGGTTGGCGATTCGGTTGAAGCGCTGGTGATCAACATTGACCGCAAAGCGCGCAGCATCCAGCTGTCGATCAAAGCGAAAGACAATGTCGAGACCCAGGAAGCGATGCAGAAAATGGCTACCTCGTCCGACAACAATGCAGCATCGGGCACCACCAGCCTGGGCGCGCTGTTGAAAGCTAAGTTCGACAACAAGAACTAAGACACTCGGAATCGACAGATGACGAAGTCCGAGTTGATTAACCGCCTGGCTGAGCGCTATTCTCAGCTGGTGGCCAAGGATGCGGAGTACGCTGTCAAGACCATTCTCGATGCCATGACCAACGCCCTGGCGACTGGCCAGCGCATCGAAATCCGTGGTTTCGGCAGTTTTGCCCTGAACAGCCGGCCGCCGCGCATCGGACGCAATCCCAAGTCCGGCGACAAGGTGATGGTCCCCGAAAAACGGGTTCCCCACTTCAAGCCGGGCAAGCAATTGCGCGAACGGGTAGATGCGATGGTCGGGCAGCCGATTATTGAAGACTGAGTCGTTTGTCGACACAGAAGAACGGCATCCACGGATGCCGTTTTTTTTCGCCCTTTGTGCCGCTGCGGGACGTCGCCGGAGTGGCCGGCCTGTCCCGGCCCCCCTTTGTTTTGGTGTAATATGCGACACTTGCGACCTTTTCAGACTGGACCTGGCTGATGAAATTTGTATCCACCATCGTTGGATTTATTCTGTTTATCCTGTTTTTCGGCTTCGCGCTGAAGAATACGCAGGAAGTCGACCTGCACTTTTTCCTCAATTACGAATTGCGCGGCCCCCTGGTGCTGATGCTGCTGGGCTTTTTCGTCGCCGGCGCCGCCCTCGGCATCCTGGCCGTCACGCCCACCATGTTCCGCCACCGCCGCGAAACGTCGAAACACAAGAACACCATCGTCGCCCTGCAAACCGTGGCGCGTACCAAGGTGTCCCAACCGCAGCCGGACAGCGTCAACACCCAGCAGTAACCCATCTGAAAAACCAACAAAAAGAACCGCATGGAATTTGAAATCTGGATGTTGCTTGGCATCCCACTGTTTTTCGCCCTGGGATGGATCGCCGCGCGCGTCGATATCCAGCAACTGCTCTCCGAATCGCGCACCTTGCCGCGCGGGTACTTCCGCGGCCTCAATTTCCTGCTCAATGAGCAGCCCGACAAGGCCATCGATGCCTTCATCGATATCGTCAAGCTCGATCCGGAAACGGTCGAGATGCATTTTGCCCTCGGCAATCTGTTCCGCCGCCGCGGCGAGATCGAGCGCGCCATCCGCGTCCACCAGAACCTGCTCTCGCGCCCGGATTTGCCGGCCGAAGAGCAAGCCCACGGCCAGTACGAACTGGGCATGGATTACCTCAAGGCCGGCTTGCTCGACCGCGCCGAGGAAACCTTCAACCTGCTGCTCGAAACCTCTTACGGCGCCCAGGCGCGCCGCGCCCTGCTCGAAATCTACCAGCGCGAAAAGGAGTGGCCACGCGCGATCGAGGCGGCGCTCGGCCTGCAGGAATCCGGCGCCGGCGCGCGCCAGAAGGAAATCGCCCAGTTCTACTGCGAGCTGGCCCAGGATGCGCTGGTCCACATGCACACCGACGACGCCATGGCCTTGCTCGACAAAGCCCTGCAGGCCGACCGCAAGAACGTCCGTGCGACCCTGCTGACTGGCGACGCCCAGCTGGTCAAGGGCGATGCCGAAGGCGCGCTGGTCACCTGGCGCCGCGTCGAGCAGCAAAGCGTGCCGCACGTGGCCCTGGTCGCGCAGCGCCTGATGGATGGCTACCGCAAGGTCGGCCGCCCGCAGGAAGGCGTGAACCTGCTGCGCTCCTACCTGGCCGAAGCGTCCTCCATCGACCTGATCGAAGTGGTGTTCAAGGCCGTCATCGAGCTCGATGGCGTGGACGCGGCCAAGCAGCTGATGATCGAGGAACTGCGCCGCAATCCGACCCTGCTCGGCCTCGACAAGCTGCTCGAAGCGCGCCTGATGGATGCGCCGGCCGATGTCTGGGAAGAGCTGTCGATGGTGAAGAACCTGGTGCGCGGCTACACCCAGAAGCTGGCGCGCTACCAGTGCAGCCACTGCGGCTTCAAGGCGCGCCAGTTCTACTGGCAGTGCCCGGGATGCAGCCGCTGGGAGACCTACCCGCCGCGCCGCACCGAAGAACTCAATGTCATGAATTAAACGTATCTGAAACCGATGACCAATCTCACCGCCACCCCCGCGCGCCTGCTCAGCGCCGACAGCCATCCCTTCATCGCCGCGCCCGACCTGGCCGCGGTGCGTATCCTGGTCGTCGGCGACGTGATGCTGGACCGTTACTGGTTCGGCGACGTCAGCCGCATCTCGCCGGAAGCGCCGGTACCGATCGTGCGCATCGAAAGGCGCGAAGAGCGCCTGGGCGGCGCAGCCAACGTGGCGCGCAACGCGGCCGCCCTGGGCGCGCGCTGCGGCCTGCTGGGCGTGGTCGGCGCCGACGAAGCGGGCGAGCAGGTGGCGCAGCTGCTGGCCGAATCGCGCATCGACAGCTTCCTGCAACGCGATCCAGCCATCTCCACCATCATCAAGCTGCGTGTGATCGGCCGCCAGCAGCAGCTGCTGCGCATCGATTTCGAGGATGCGCCCACCGACACCGTCCTGCGCGACAAGCTCACCCAGTTCAACGCGCTGCTGCCCGATTACGACGTGGTGATCCTGTCCGACTACAACAAGGGCAGCCTGGTGAACGTGGCACACATGATCGAGGCGGGCCGCGCGGCCGGCAAGGTCGTCATGGTCGACCCCAAGGGCGACGATTTTTCGCGTTACGCCGGGGCCACCGTGCTCACGCCGAACAAGTCGGAGTTCCGCCGCATCGTCGGCAGCTGGTCGTCCGAAGACCAGCTCACCGCCAAGGCCCAGGCCCTGCGCGCCGAACTGCGCCTCGACGCGCTGCTGCTCACCCGCTCGGAAGAGGGCATGAGTCTGTACACCGCCAGCGAAGTGCTGCACATGCACGCCGACGCGCGCGAAGTGTTCGACGTCTCAGGCGCCGGCGACACCGTGATTGCGACCATGGCCTCGATGCTTGGCGCCGGCATGCCGATGGCCGACGCCATCATGACGGCCAACCGCGCCGGCGGCATCGTCGTAGGCAAGCTCGGCACGGCGACCGTGACGCGCGAGGAACTGTTCGGCCTGTAGACAAGCCGGGCCTGCCTACACGATTGGCATTTTGCTGTTCTGATAACGCTCAATCGGAGCGGTCAACATTGTGCCGCATCGTCCGTTAGCTTGTTGGGGGCGCGACCGCGTTCCTACAATCTGATGGAGACACAACATGATCCGTAAATTGATGCTTGCAGTTGCAGCGCTGGTGGCCGCGATGAGCATGGCGTTTGCCCAGGTCGACGTGAACAAGGCGGACGCAGCCGCACTGGACAGTGTGAAGGGTGTCGGGCCCGCCACCTCCAAGCTGATCCTGGAAGAGCGCACCAAGGGCGGCGATTTCAAGGACTGGACCGACTTCGCCAAGCGCGTCAAGGGTGTGGGCGACAAGCGCGCCGCCAAGCTGTCGCAGGCCGGGCTGCAGGTAGCGGGCAAGCCGTTTGGCGGTGCCGGTGCCGCCAAACCGACCGCTGCGGCGGGCAAACCCGCCCCAAGCGCCAAGCCGGCGCCGGCGCCAGCCAAAATGTAAGCGTCGCGCGTCCTGCCAAAAACCCCGCCTTGCCGCGGGGTTTTTTCATGGAATATGCGCGGCATGGGCAAAGTTTTTTCGCTGTATGGACGCGCTTGCGCGCGCCGGGCCGTGAGAAGATAACGTCGCCCATTCAACCGTCGCCCGCCGCAAAGGATCCCTCATGGCATCTGTCCCGTTCACCAAACCCCTGCTGGCCGCCCTGATCGCCGCCGCTGCCGGCGCCTGCGCCGCGCAAGTCCCGGCCGCGCCTGACGTGGCGCGCCACCAGGCGCAGATCGACAAGATCGTCGGCGATATTTCGCCGCAGCGCATCGAAGCGCATGTGCGCAAGCTGGTGGGCTTCAAGACGCGCCACACCATGTCCGACACCGTGTCCGACACGGTCGGCATCGGCGCCGCGCGGCGCTGGATCAAGGCCGAACTGGAACGCTGCGGCGCCGCTGCCGGCGGGCGTTTGCAGGTGAGTTTCGACAGCCATGTCACGCCGGTGTCGGCGCGCATTTCGCGTCCGACCGAGATCGTCAACGTGGTGGCGACCCTGCCCGGCACGCAGGCCGCCTCCAGGGACCGCATCTACGTCGTCAGCGGCCACTACGACTCGCGCAATACCGAGATCATGGACGCAACGGGCGATGCGCCCGGCGCCAACGACGACGCTTCCGGCACCGCAGCCGTGATGGAAATGGCCTGCGTGATGGCGCGCCACCAGTTTGACGCCACCCTGGTCTTCATGACGGTGGCGGCCGAGGAGCAGGGCTTGCTGGGCGCGGCGCATTGGGCCGAACAGGCAAGGCTGAAGAACCTGAACCTGCAGGGCATGTTCACCAACGATATCATCGGCAGCTCGCGCGCCGACGACGGCCGCGTCGACGACAAGCAGGTGCGCCTGTTCGCCGAATCGATACCCGCGACGAAAGAGAACAGCGACACCAGCCGCGCCCTGCTGGCGACCGGTGGCGAAAACGATTCGACCTCGCGCCAGCTGGCGCGCCACGTGAAGGAAATGGGAGAGCGCTATGTGCCCGGCTTTACGGTGAATGTGACCCAGCGGCGCGACCGCTATCTGCGCGGGGGCGACCATATGCCGTTCCTGGAGCGCGGTTATCCGGCGCTGCGCTTCACGGAGCCGAACGAAGACTTCACGCACCAGCACCAGAACGTGCGCAAGGAAGGCGCGCTGCAGTATGGCGATCTGCCCGAATTCAACGACTACAACTACATCGCGCGCGTGGCGCGGGTGAACGCGGCGGCGCTGGCGACCCTGGCGCTGGCACCCGCCGCGCCGCAGAAGGTGCAGATGCGCACCGCGAAGCTGGAGAACGATTCGCAGCTGGTGTGGCAGGCCAACGGCGAGCCGGATCTGGCGGGCTACCGCATCGTCTGGCGCGACACGACCGCCGCGCAGTGGCAGGGGGCTTTGTATGTGGGCAATGTGACCGAGGCGACCGTGAAGCTATCGAAGGATAACTACTTCTTCGGCGTGCAGGCGGTGGACAAGGATGGCAACGTGAGCGTGGCGACGTATCCGACGCCGCTGCGCTGATGTGCGCTTAATGCGTGCGTTACACAAACCTCCGTCGTTCCCGCGAAGGCGGGAACCCAAGTTTTTTGATCCGCCGGAGCATCGGCACAAACCTCCGTTGGGGGCGGCGGGACCGACAGGGCTTACTTCACCGCCAAATACGCATGCAGCTGTGCCACCACCGCCGCGCCTTCGCCCACGGCCGCCGCCACCCGCTTGGTCGACCCCGCCCGCACATCGCCGATCGCAAACACGCCCGGCACCGTGGTCTCCAGATGTCCGTGCAAGGTCCCATCGGTATTGAGCATCTGCCCCGTCACCCGGCAGCGCGCCATCATCACGTCGGTCCCCGTCATCACGAAACCGCCCTTGTCCACCTGCACGCCGCAGTCTTCCAGCCAGCCCGAATTCGGATCGGCTCCCACGAACAGGAACACGCTGCGCACCGCGTGGCTTTGTTCTTCCTCGTCGCGATGCTGCCAGCGCACGCCGGTCAGCCGTTGTCCATCGCCTTCCAGCTTGCTTAACTTGGTATGCGTGTGCAGCACGATATTCGGCGTGGCCGCAATGCGCTCGATCAGATAACTCGACATGCTTGCCGCCAGTCCCGACCCGCGAATCAGCATGTGCACCGTCTTCGCATGCCCCGACAAGAACACCGCTGCCTGCCCGGCCGAATTGCCGCCGCCGACCAGCACCACGTCCTCGCCCTGGCACTGCCTGCCTTCCAGCGGCGACGCCCAGTAGTACACGCCGCAGCCTTCGTACGTGGCCAAATCGGCCAGGTCCGGCTTGCGGTAGCGCGCCCCGCAGGCCAGCACCACCGCGCGCGCCTGCACCTGGCCGCCGCCGGCCAAGGACAGACGCAGCGGATACTGGTCGCACAGCAGCCTGGCGGCGGCGGCGGGAATGGCCACCTGGGCACCGAATTTTTGCGATTGCACGAAGGCCCGTCCGGCCAGCGCGCGGCCCGAAATCCCGGTCGGGAAACCGAGGTAGTTTTCGATGCGCGCGCTGGCGCCGGCCTGGCCGCCGAAGGCGCGGTTTTCCACCACCAGCACCGACAAGCCTTCCGACGCCGCATACACCGCCGTCGCCAGTCCCGACGGCCCGGCGCCCACCACCAGCACGTCATATACCTTGTCCGGGTCCAGGTCGGGCAGCATGCCCAGGCAGCGACCCAGTTCGGCCAGGCTCGGATTTTTCTTGACCACCCCGTCCGGGCACACCACCAGCGGCAGTTCGTGCGGGCCGGGCTGGTACATGCGGATCAGCGCCTCGGCGTTCGGGCTGGTGGCCGGATCGAGCACCATGTGCGGGTGGCCGTTGCTGGTCAAAAAAGTCTGGAGGCGGAACAGGTCGGCGCTGCCGGGCGGGCCGACCAGCACCGGCGCGCTGCTGCCGGCCTCGATCAGCCCGACCCTCCGCAAGATCAGGGCGCGCATGATGCGCTCGCCCAGCTCCGCTTCGGCTACCACCAGGGCGCGCAGCGCTTCCGGCGTGACGATCAGCGCGTCGACCGTGCCGACCGCATGCGCGCTCACCAGCGCCGGGCTGCCCGACAACTGGCCGACGTCGGCCGTGAAGTGGCCGGGGCCGTGGTCGACGATCTTGTGGCTGTTGCCCATGCCGTCGCGCTGGCTGATGCGCACTTCGCCGGCCAGCACGATCATCATGCCCGGATTGGCGCCACCGGCCACGAAAATGGCCTCGCCATCGTTCCAGCGTCCCTCCTTGCCGAAGCGGCGCAGGCGCGCGATTTCAGCCTCTGTCAGCACGGGAAACATCTGGTCGCGGCGCGATTCGTACTTGCTCATCGAACTCTGGGCGCGCTCGTTGATGCTGTTGTCGGGAATAAAGTCAGGGGCGGGCAGGGTGCTCATGGAAGTCGGCTCTGGTGAGGGGGAAAGCCGTCAGTCTAGCAGCTAGCGGGCGCTAAGCCAGCCTGTCGCAAACGGATAAGCGCAGCGTGGATTAGAATGGGTGTTTTGTTGAACTGCAAAGAGTAGCCCATGCCTTACATGACCATCGAAGATACGATCGGCAACACCCCGCTGGTGCGCCTGGTGCGCCTGCCGGGGCCCGACGCCGCCGCCCGCAATAACGTCATCCTCGGCAAGATGGAAGGCGATAATCCGGCCGGTTCGGTCAAGGACCGCGCCGCCATGTCGATGCTGCGGCGCGCGGAGGAACGCGGCCAGATCAAGCCGGGCGACACCCTGATCGAAGCGACCAGCGGCAATACCGGCATCGCGCTGGCGATGGCGGCGGCGATCCGCGGCTACAAGATGCTGCTGCTGATGCCCGAATACCTGTCGATCGAGCGGCGCCAGAGCATGGCCGCCTACGGCGCCCAGATCATCCTCACGCCCAAGACGGGCGGCATGGAATACGCGCGCGACATGGCCGAGCAGCTGCAGCGCGACGGCAAGGGCATCATCCTCGACCAGTTCGGCAACCCCGACAATCCGCGCGCCCACTACGAATCGACCGGCCCCGAAATCTGGCGCGACACCAACGGCGGTATCACCCACTTTGTCAGCGCCATGGGCACCACCGGCACCATCATGGGCGTGTCGCAGTACCTCAAGGAGCAGAACCCGGCGGTCCAGATCATCGGCGCCCAGCCGGAAGACGGTTCGCAGATCCCGGGCATCCGCAAATGGCCCGAAGCCTACCTGCCGAAAATCTTCGACAAATCCCGCGTCGACCAGGTCGAGAACGTGAGCCAGGCCGCGGCCGAGCAGATGGCGCGCCGCCTGGCGGCCGAGGAGGGCATCTTTTGCGGCATCTCCGCCGCCGGCGCCTGCGAGATCGCCCTGCGCATTTCGCAGACGGTGGAAAACGCCACCATCGTGTTCATCGTGTGCGACCGCGGCGACCGTTACCTGTCGACCGGCGTGTTCCCCGCATAGTCGCCTGCGGGCTCGCGCTGCCCCGCGCCAAAACAAACGCCTTCCACCGCGAACGAGTCGATGACCCGTTCATGGTGGAAGGCGTTTTTGCCTGCTTCCCGCGCGCCGCCCCCCACAGGGCAAGGCACGGGCTTGTCCGGCCAGCGGCCCGGCCTACGCGGCCCAACCAATCCCGCTATTACGCTGGATCGCCTTCTTTTGGCTTGAACTGTTTGTCGCTGATGCGGAACTTGTTGCGGCGGTCGCCCATCAAGTAGCGCAGGTCGCGGATCGACAGGTCGCTGACTTCGTGCATGCGGATCAGCAGGGAGGCGCCGACCGGCAGGCGGTGGTGACGGATCTTCGAGATCACTGGCGGCGCCACTTCCAGCGCGCGCGACAGGGCTGCATCGTTCTTGAGACGCAGATTTTCGATCAGCGTGTCCAGTAAACGATTTGGGTTGTATTGCAGCAGATCATCGGAGTCCGAATCGCTGTTCATATCAATGCCGACTTGGTTTGTCATGATGTCAATAATTCCTATTGTGAGTGGTGCTGCTAAGTCAAACACGCGGAGCTCTCGCTGCTGGTCAACCACCGTCGAAGTGCGCTTGCGAATTTATCTTGGGGAACACTTTTTAAAAAATATACACAATTGTACAATGTTTTGTAATCTAATACCGATAAGCAATAACAGATTACAAAATGATGTCGGTTGTGTTGTCTGATCGCAACATAGCCGCATTGCAATTCTCTCACAAAATCACTGAAAAACTAATTGTTTTCCCAGAAAACTTAAGTGTAAGACAATTTAGATGCCTCCGCCGCACAATTCTAAACAGAACTGGCTTAATAGCAACATGTTTCCGAGTATATTAACGCAAGAGGGGTTTCTATGGAGCACGAATGGGGGATGCTGGCGGAGATTTCGGGGCTGCGGAAGGCCGTCGGCGCGTGTTTTCGGCGCCAAAAACGCCTTCCGAGCGTTAGATTCTTTTACAAAGTTTCCTCGGATGCAAGAGGCTGTCCAGCCCTGCTGAGGCGGATGGCGCGGCCCAGCTCGATGACCGACATGGCGTAGAAATAAGAGCGGTTGTACTGCGTGATAGCGAAAAAATTATCGGTGGCGATGCGGTACTCGGTCGGGTCGCTGCCGTTGGGCAAGTCGATCAAGCCGTAGCGCTGGGCGGCGGGCAGGGCGGCGCTGCTCACGCCGCTGGCGCGTAATTCCTCGGCCCGGAACTTGGCCGCCAGGCCTTGGTTGAGGAAGCTTTCCCAGGCCCTGTCGTCGGACACCCGCGCCGGATACACGATCGGCCCGCTCTGCTTGGGCTGCCAGCCGTGCTGGACCAGGAAACTGGCGACGCTGCCGATCGCATCGACCGCCGAGTTGCGCAAGTCGATGCTGCCATCGTTGTCGTAGTCGACCCCGTAGGCCAGTACGCTGCCCGGCATGAACTGCGGCATGCCGATGGCCCCGGCGAAGGAACCGAGCATCGACAAGGGGGCGATATTCGCCTTGCGCGCCAACAGCAGCGCGTTTTCCAGCTCGCCCCGGAAAAACGCCATGCGCGCCGCCTGGTTGGGCGCCTCGGGATAGGCGAAGGCGAGCGTGGTGAGCACGTCCAGCACACGGAAGCGCCCCGTATTTTTCCCGTAAATCGTTTCCACGCCGATGATGCCGACGATCACCTCGGCCGGCACCCCGTATTCGGCCTGGGCGCGCGCCAGCACGGCGGCGTGCTGGTTCCAGAATGCCACGCCAGCCTTGATGCGGACCGCTTCGATCGTCGCGCGGCGATAGTTTTGCCAGTTCTTGGGCTTGCCCTTGGGCGCAGGCTTGACCAGCTGGACCGCCGCATCGACATAACGGATCTGGCTGATCAGCGCGGCCAGCTCGGCGCGCGGAAAGCCGTTGCGCAGGGCCAGCTCGTCGGCGAAGGCGTTGACCGCTTCCGATTCGCTGAACACGATCGGGTCGCCGGCCTGGACCGCGGCCGGCACGGCCACGGGCGGCGCCGCCGCGCGCGCTCCGGCCCGGGTCCCCGCCTTGGCGCGGCTGTGCGCGCTTTTCTTGCCGGATTTCTTGGCAGGCGCGGCCTGGCTCAGGGGACTTGCCGACACAGCCAGTGCCAGCAAGAGAGATATCAGTTTCATTAAATGTTGTTCAGCAAACTTTTCAAGGTGGAAGCCAGCCCGGGAGCGGGTGGCCGGGCACTGTATTTATGGGCGCTGTAGAGCGTCAGGAAGCGCTTGAGGGCGGCCAGCTGGTCCGGCGGCAGGGTCGCTTGCGCGAGCCGGGCCGCGTAGGCGTTCGGGCCCTCGTCGGCGGCGCGCGCCATGCCAAGCTGGCTCATCCGTCGACCCAGGGCCGAGTATAGCGCATCGACCGGGTCTGCCTCGCGCCGCTGGCGTAACGCGCGCCACAGCAGCACCACCGCGCCGATCGCGGCCAGCAGGGCGAGGCTGCGCCAGTGCAGCAGGCGCAGCTTGAGGCTGTCGAGGAAGCCGCTCTGGCGTTCCGGGGTGTAGTTAAGGATCCACTGGTTCCAGCCGGTGTTGATCGCGCCGATGCGAAAGCGCAGCTGTTCCAGCAGCGCGTTGCGCTCGCCGCCGAAATCGAGCAGGCCGCCCAGGCCGGCGAATGCGGGGGCGTTTTGCGCCAGCGCGCTCGACAGGCCGCGCTGCACCCGTTCCGGCGCCACCGCGGCGGTCGGGTCGACCCGCAGCCAGCCGCGCCCGGCGATCCAGATTTCCGCCCAGGCGTGCGCTTCCGACTGGCGCACCATCAGGAAACCATCGATGGGATTGAGTTCGCCGCCCTGGTAGCCGATCACCACGCGCGAGGGCACATCGGCCGCGCGCATCAGCACCACGAAGGCGCTGGCGAAGTGTTCGCAAAAGCCGGCGCGCGTCTTGAACAGGAATTCGTCGACCGAGTCGCGTCCCAGCAGGGGCGGCTGCAAGGTATACGAAAACGGCATCTTGGTGAACATGCCCAGCACCGCATTGGCGCGCGCGGCCGGATCGGCGCTCATCTGTGCGATCTGGGCCCCGGTCTCGAGCGCCCGCGGATTGAAGCCTTGCGGCAGGGCCAGCCAGCGTGCGCGCTCGCTCAGTTCGTCGCCGCCGTCGAGGCTATAATCGGTGTGCGACGACAGCGCATACCGTACCCGCTTGCTCAGCGGCAGGGTGGACGTGAGTTCCAGCTCGCTCGACACGCCGGCCGTATTGCCGCTCAGCTCAGGCAGGCGGTCCGGCAGGTCGAGCGCGAACAACCAGTTGTTCGAGGACGGCTCCAGGGTCAGTTCGTAGCGCACGGCGTCCCCGCGCACGGTCATCGAGATCTGGTCGGGGGAACGCCGTGCGCGCCGCCGCAGCGGGGTCCAGGTGCGGCCGTCGAAATCGCCCATCACCACGCCGCGCCAGTACAGCTTCGGCTTGGGCGGCATCGGATCGAGAAAGCGCACCTGGAATACCGGGTCGTCCGACTGCGCCAGGTTCGACATATTCCCCGGCGCCATGCTGTTCGACAGGCCGGTGCGCGCGCCCTGGGCGTCGCCCGGCATGCCCCACAGCGGCCCCTGGATGCGCGGGAACAGGAAGAACAGCACCAGCGCCAGCGGCGCGGCCAGCAGGAACACGCGCGCGCCCATCCACAGGCGCCGGCCCAGCGACGGCACCTTGCCGGTGAACTGGAACGAGAGCTGCGCGGTCAGCAGCGCGATGATCGAGGCGACCATCATCAGCGCCGTCAGGATGCTCTGCGAGTAGAAAAAATTGGTCAGCACCAGGAAGAAAGACAGGAAAATCACCACGAACAGGTCGCGTTTGGCGTGCATTTCCAGCATCTTGAAAGCGACCAGCAGCACCAGCATGGCCACCCCGGCATCGCGTCCGAACAGGGTGCGGTAGCTCATGAACACACCGGCCATGGCCGCCATCGACAGCGGCAGCAGCAGGAGCGCGGACGGCATGCGCGTGCCGCGCAGGGTGGCCAGGGTACGCCACAGCAGGGTCAGGGCGCACAGGCTCGATACCCACAGCGGCAGGTGTTCGGCATGGGGCGCGAGCACCATCAGGGCCGCGCCCAGCAGCAGCAGGGTATCGGCCTTGTCGCGCGGCAGTTGCGCGGCCAGGCGCGCCAGGCTGGGGCGCGCTGCGCCGGCGCCGCTCATGGCGCCTCCTTCAGGCCGTGCAGGGCCAGCGCGCGCAGGCAGGCCGCCTGGTGCGCTTCGCCGAGGGACGCCTCGAAGTCGGTGGCGCCGATGCGAAAGGCGTAGGGCAGGGCGCGCTGTTCGGCGTCGAGCACCCAGCGCGTCATGCGCGACAGGCGCAGTTCCAGGTTCATGATGGCGGGCATGGCGTTAAAGTCGAGCACCAGCTCGTCCACCGCGCCGCCTTCGAAATGCTTGGTCACCAGCTGGCCGCCGTCGGCCGGGTCGAGCCGCGCGATCTGGCGCCAGGCCAGGTGGCGCAGCGAGTCGCCCGGCTGGTAGCTGCGGATGCCGGCGAAGTCGTCGTGGCCGGCGTGGCCGTGGCCGTCGGCGCTCTCGACACCCGTGATCGGCAGCGGCGGCGCGTTTTCTTCGGGGAAGGGATACACCAGCGCGTTCAGGTCCGGCTGCCAGTAGCTCCACGCGCGCAACAGGCCGAGCGGAAAACGCGTGGTCAGGCGGATGCGCGGCGCGGCCAGCCAGCCGCGTTCCGTGCTCGGCGCCGACAGCAGCACGGCGCTGCTCGCGCCGGCGCCGACATCGAGCACGTGGCGCGCTTCGCCCGCCTCCATGAAGTCGACCCACAGCGCGTAGCGATCGAGCCTGGTGCGGTTGACCAGGTGCAGTTCGAACTGCGCCACCTCGCCGGCGAACACCGGCTGCGCGCGGCCCGGGCGCAGGTGCAGGTGCGCCAGGTTTTTATACGTCATATAGATGTCGACCATGGCGCAGGTGCCCATGGTGAAGGTCAGCGCGAAACCGAGGCCGAGAGAATAGTTGATCGAGCCGATCAGCAGGATCAGGATCAGCGCGGCAAATCCCAGGCCGGCGCCGGACGGCACGATGAACACGCGGCGCTGGGTCAGCAAGGTTTCGCCGGGATCGACGCCGCGCTTCTGGAACAGCCAGGTGTCGGCCTTGGCGCGCACCGCGGCGGGAATGAAGCGGTTCGGGGAGGCCGCCATTGCCTCACACCGGCACGGATTTCTGCAGCTGCAGGACCAGGTCGCGGCTGGCCAGCGCCACACCGTGCGCCGACTTCAGGGGCCGCAGGCGGTGCGCGCAGACCGGCACCAGCACCGCCTGGATATCTTCCGGCACCACGTGGTCGCGCCCTTCCATGGCGGCCCAGGCGCGCGCGGCCTGCAGCAGCGCGATCGAGGCGCGCGGCGACAAGCCTTCGGCGAACATGCCGTTCTGGCGCGACGCCTGCGCCAGCGCCTGCACGTAATCGATCAGCGAGGCCGAGGCGTGGATCTCGCGCAGCGCTTTTTGCGCCACTGTCAGTTCGGCGGGCTGCATGGCGGCCGGCAGCGACTTGAGCATGCTGCGGCGGTCGTCGCCCATCAGCAGCGCGCGTTCGGCGGCGGCGTCCGGGTAACCGAGCGAGAGGCACATCAAAAAGCGGTCGAGCTGCGACTCGGGCAGGGCGAAGGTGCCCACCTGGTGCAGCGGATTTTGGGTGGCGATCACGAAAAACGGCGACGGCAGGGCGCGCGTGGCGCCGTCGGCGGTCACTTGGCGCTCTTCCATCGCCTCCAGCAGACCCGATTGGGTTTTCGGCGTGGCGCGGTTGATTTCATCGGCCAGCAGCACTTGCGTGAAGATCGGACCGGGATGGAACACGAAGCCATTCTTTTCGCGCTCGTACACCGAAATGCCGGCCACGTCGGCCGGCAGCAGGTCGCTGGTGAACTGCACGCGGTTGAATTTCAGCCCCAGCGAAATGGCCAGCGCGTGGGCCAGGGTGGTCTTGCCGACACCAGGCACGTCTTCGATCAGCAGGTGGCCGTTGGCCAGCAGGCAGGTGAGCGCCTGGCGCACTTGCAGGTCCTTGCCGACGACAATCTGGCTGACCTGGCGGGCGACGGCGTGCATCTTTTTGAACATGGTGGTTCTCTTTACAGTGTGCTGTGGGTGGTCGCGCGCACCCGCGCGGGGCACGGCATGGTAGATTAGCGCCATCGGCACCGACTATTCCGTCATCACGACCCGTTCTCAGGATTTTATGCGAGAACGGCATTTCCGGTGCAACATTGATGACACCCGCCATTGAAATGACGCACATGAGCACAGCAATCTACAGCCACCCCGACTGCCGCCGCCACGACATGGGCGAATGGCACCCGGAATCGCCGGCGCGCCTGCAGGCGATCGAAGACCAGTTGATCCTGGCCCGCCTCGACGGCCTGCTCGAACGGCGCGAGGCGCCACTGGCCGAAATTCCGGCCATCGGACGCAATCACACGCCGGAAGCGATCGCCCTGGTGCGCGACAACACCCCCACGGCGCAGGGCGACATCTATCCGCTCGACGGCGATACTTCGCTTTGTTCGTACAGCTACCAGGCCGCGCTGCGCGCCGCCGGCGCCGCGCTGGCCGCCACCGACGCGGTCATCGCCGGCAGCATCGCCAACGCCTTCTGCGCGATCCGCCCGCCCGGCCACCACGCTATGCCCACCGAGCCGATGGGTTTCTGCCTGTTTAACAACGTGGCCATCGCGGCGCGCCACGCGCTCGATTCGCACGGCCTGGAACGGGTGGCGATCATCGACTTCGACGTCCATCACGGCAATGGCACCGCCGCCTCGTTCCGCGACGATCCGCGCGTGCTGATGGCCAGCTTTTTCCAGCATCCGTTTTATCCCTACACCGAACCGGAGCCGCGCACTGCCACCATGATCAATATACCGGTGCCGGCGCGCAGCGGGGGCGACGTGGTGCGCCAGCTGATCACCGAACACTGGCTGCCGGCGCTGCACGAGTTCAAGCCGGAGATGATCTTCATCTCGGCCGGCTTCGACGCCCACCGCGAGGACGATGTGGGCGGCATGGGCCTGGTGGAAGCCGATTACGCCTGGATCACGCGCCAGATGATGACGGTGGCGCGCCTGTACGCGCGCGGGCGCATCGTCAGCTGCCTCGAAGGCGGCTACAACCTGTCGGCCCTGGGCCGCAGCGTGGTGGCGCACGTCAAGGTGCTGGCCGATCTGGAGTAATGTTTTCCGGAGCTTGGCCCGGCCCCGGTAAAATAGCGCCTCATACGAGAATTCCGAAAGCACAGCATGTCGATACAATGGTACCCGGGCCACATGAACGCCGCCCGCAAGAAGGCGGCCGAACAGATGGAGAACACCGATCTGGTGATCGAGGTGCTCGACGCGCGCCTGCCCGAGGCGAGCTGCAACCCGATGGTCGAAGAACTGCGCCTGTTCCGCCAGCGTCCCTGCCTGAAGATCCTCAACAAGGTCGACCTGGCCGATCCGGCCGCCACCGCCGCCTGGAGCGCCTACTACAACGCGCAGGAAGGCGTGACCGCCTACGCGATGACCACCAAGAAGCCGGGCGACGTGGCCCGCATTCCCGACCTGTGCCAGTCACTGGCGCCGCACCGCGGCGTGCCGACCAAGCCGCTGCGCATCATGATCATGGGTATTCCCAACGTCGGCAAATCGACCCTGATGAACGCGCTGCTCAAGAAAAAAGTGGCGAAGGTGGGCGACGAGCCGGCCGTCACCAAGATGCAGCAAAAGCTTTACCTCGGCAAGAACACCATCCTGGTCGATACACCAGGCATGCTGTGGCCGAAGATCGCGCTGGCCAGCGATGGCCTGATGCTGGCCGCCAGCCACGCCATCGGTTCGAACGCGCTGATCGAAGATGAAGTGGCCGTGTTCCTGGCCGACGAACTGCTGGCGCGCTATCCGGCGCTGCTGACGGCACGCTACGGCTTCAAGACCGAGGGCATGGACGGCATCGCCGTGGTCGAAGGCGTGGCGGCGCGGCGCGGCTACCGCCAGAAGGGCGGCGACCTCGATTTTGAAAAGGCCTCGCATATCTTCCTGCAGGATTACCGCACCGGCGCCTTGGGGCGCATCAGTCTGGAGACGCCGGAAACGCGCGCCGTGCGTCTGGCCCAGCACGATGCCGAGATGGCCGCCAAGGCCGCCAAGGCGGCCGCGATTGCCGCCGAAAAAGCGGCTAATTCGGCGCGCGGCAAGCGCGGTACCTGAGCCGCACAGCCGCATCCGGCCCAGCCGCGCCATGCTTGCGCGCGGACCGGCGCCCTCAGTCGATGAACGGAAGTACCTGTGTGGCGAGTATTGTCCACTCGTCAGGATGCTATATTTCCTGTTCATCAGCCTGGAGTCCTCCATGAACGCAACGCGTCCCCCGATCACCTATACCGAAGGCAAACGATTTGCCTGGGCGTGTATTCCCGTCAGTGCGGTTGTCCTGTGGCTTTGCGTGGCGGCATTTAGGGAAGGCAAGACCGGCTTTTTCATCGCCGGGCTCTTGCTGGGCGGGTGGGCCGGCGTGATGGGTATTGTTCAGTTTGCCATGAATGGCAAGGCCGCAACGATGACCGTGAGCGACGAGGGCGTGCGCTTTGCCGATGGTTTGTTCGTGGCGTTTTCGGACATGGAGAAAATTACGACCATCAATCCATTGCCGACTATTTTTGGCAGTTTCCTGAACATCGTCTTTTACGTCAAGCCGGACGTTGCGGTCATACAGGCCGGACGGAGCTTGCGGCGCGCGTTCTGTCTCACCACGGTGGGCGGCAACATCAGCATGGTCGGGAAGCATAAAATGTTCAGCTTCATGACGCCGGGCATGCGCCCGATGTCCGGCGCCAAAATGGACCAGGACGCCATTCTGGAAGACTTGTTTGCCCGCTTCGATGCCGTCCGGAGCCACTGAACGGCGCGTGCGCCAGCGCTCGGCACTTCCCGCAATGCATTGACATCTGTTCAACTATGGCGCCTAATGAAAGCATCGTGCAAACGATTTCAGAGGGCGGCCGATGGCTTGACTGAGCGGATATCCGACATTCCGGACTCTTGGTTGACAAATTCGTCGCTTGCCTGCGCCAGATCTGGCGCACACCGATTACTTCAACCGAAATGGAGTCCGAATGCGAGTCATGCTGCGTTCCACCGTCATCTGTCAAGCCATCGTCGCCGGCCTGTTTGCCACCTCCGCACAGGCGGCAACGCCGGTGTCGCTGACGTATGTCGTCAACAATCCGTGGGCGGGCGGTTACTGCGCCATCGTCAAGGTGTCCAACCCGAACGCGGAGGCGGTCCAGTGGAGCGGTTCGCTCCCGATACGGGGCACGGTCACATCGCTGTGGAATGCCCTCGGCAAGCAGTCCGGCGGGGCCATTGTGTTCACCGGCGGGCTCGATTGGAACAAGATCATCCAGGGCAAGTCGACGATGGAATCGATCGGCTTTTGCGCGACCGATGCCGTAACGCCGACGCCGACACCGACTCTGACACCGACGCCAACACCGACTCCGACACCGACGCCAACACCAACGCCGACACCAACGCCGACTCCTACTCCTACTCCGACTCCTACTCCTACTCCTACCCCTACACCGACACCGACACCGACTCCGACTCCGACGGGCGCGCTTTCGCCAGTCTACCAAGGCGAAGGCACCTTTTACGGCGCAACGGGCGAGGGCAATTGCAGCTACGACGCCAGTCCCGGCAACCCGATGGTCGCGGCGATGAACCAGAAGGATTACGCCAACAGCGGGGCGTGCGGCGAATATGTCGTCGTCACCGGCCCCAAAGGCAAGGTCACGGTGCGCATCACCGACCGCTGTCCCGAGTGCAAACCGGGCGACATCGACTTGAGCGAACAGGCCTTCGTCAAGGTGGCCGAGAAGTCGGCGGGCAGGGTGCCGATCAGCTGGTATGTGGTCGCCGGCGACACCACGGGGACGGTCAGCTACCGCTTCAAGGAAGGCAGCACCATCTACTGGCAGGGCATCCAGGTGCTCAACCACCGCCTGCCGATCACGAAACTCGAGATCCGGCCGAACGGTAGCGCCAACTGGATCGACGTCAAGCGCGAAGAATTCAATTACTTCATTTATCCGAGCGTGATTGCGGCAGGTCCGATGCAGGTTCGCATCACAGCCCTGGGCGGCGCCACCCTGATGCAAACTTTGCCCGAACCCCAGGGCGGCCTGGTCGTCAAGGGCAGCAACCAGTTCTAACGAAGCCTGGCCGAACCGGTGGCGCTGTTACGGCGCCACCGGTTCCCCAAAGCGAAAGCTCGACACGGCCAGGTGGCCGAAAAATTCATCTTCGTGATACACGCAGGCCGCATCCTCCGATTCGGCCGCGCCCAGCGCCACCATCAGCGGCAGCAAATGCTCTTCGCGCGGGTGGGCGTTGCGCGCATACGGCGCCTCGCCCCAGTGCAGCAGGGCGGTGGTGCGCTCCGGCGGCGGCAGCTTGAGCACCATTTGCAGCCAGTCGTCGAACTGGTGCGAGGCCAGCCTGCCTTCGGGTCCGAACTGGCGCAGGTTATGGTAGCTCAGGCCACTGCCGATAATGAGCACCCCTTCGTCGCGCAGGGACGCGAGCGCGCGCCCGATCTTCACGTGCGTCAGCGGATCGAAGCCATGCTGCAGCGACAGCTGCACCACCGGCACATCGGCCTCCGGGTAGACCGGATAGAGCATCGAAAACGTCCCGTGATCGAAACCGCGCTGCGGGTCGAGCGACACCGCGTGGCCGGCCGCGGCCAGCAGGGCGGCCGCGCGTTCGGCCAGTTGCGGCGAACCTGGCGCGGGGTATTTGACCTGGTAGGTTGAAGCCGGAAAGCCGCCGTAATCGTAGATCATCGGCGGCTGCGCGCCGGACGACAGCATCAGCTCCTTTTCTTCCCAATGCCCGGAAACGACCAGCACCGCGGCCGGCTTGACATCGCCGATCTGGCGCCGGATGTCGACCAGCGACGCCTCCAGCACGTCGTAGGTTTCGCCGTACTGCTCCTTCATGAACGGCCACGGTCCGCCCCCATGGGAGACGAAATAGGTCGGCAGGCGGTGGCTCATGGCAATGCTCCAGACGGTGGATTATCTATCCAATATAAGGACGTGCGCGCGCTTTATCAAGTCATGCGCGTGCGCGCCAGCTCGATCAGCGCGAACAGGCGCGCGCTGCGCGTCCAGCCGATGGTGACCACCGCCGCTTGCGTCAGCAGCAGGGCGGACGTGAAGCCCAGCGCATCGACCCCCGCCATGTTCGCGCGCGCCAGCGCCAGCAGGCCGGCCACGGCAAGGCCGGCGATGCTGATGCCGACGTAGCTGCCTAGCGCCGCCAGCGGATGGCGCACCAGCAGCGTGCAGCCCGAGCGCCACGCCCCCAGCGCGGAGTGTTTGCGCGGGTCGTAGGCCAGGAAGGCGCGCCCGGCATCGAGCGAGACAGTCACCAGGCCGATGAGCAGCACCATCAGCGCCTGCGCCAGCATTAGCGGCAGCGCCGCGTCGTCCGCCGCGATGGCCTTGCCGGCGTAGGCGCTCGCCGCGTCGATGGCGCTCATGCCGGCGACAAACGCCACGCCGAGCGGCAGCGCGCCCCAGGCCAGCAGGCGCAGCATGGGGGCGTAGTAATCGACGCCGCCGCGCGTGAGCGCCGCGAAGCTTGGCACGTGCTCCGCGCGCGCCGCCGTCGCCACCATCCCCGACAGCATCGGTGAAATCAGCACGGTGGCCAGCAGCGCCATGCTGCCGGCCTGGGTAACCGCCACCTGGTGGCGCGCGTGCACGGCCATCAGGTCGCTCAAGGCCGTCATGTCGAGCGCGCGCGCCAGCGCCGCCGCGTGCACCGAGTAGTCGAGGCTGGCCGAGAGCAGGTGCCAGGCTGGCAGCGCCATGATCAGGGTCGGCACCAGCATCCACAGGACCCACAGCAGCAGCAGGCGCCATTGCAGCGCCGCGCGCGCGGCCCGTGGAATGGAGGCGATCGAAAAGGGAGGAGTCGGATGCATCACACGGTCGCAATCAGGGAAAACAGGATATTGAAAAACGCGGCCAGGTCTCCCGCCCAGCGGCGCGCGGCGCGCCCGCTTGGCTCCAGGGTGCGGCTGTCATCGAGCTTGCTGGTGTCGAGGTAGTGCAGACGCTGCGGATCGAGTTCGGCCGATACCGCCCTGGCCGGCTTGACCCAGCTGAAGGTGCGCCAGCGCTGCTGGTCGTCCCACACGGCGGTTTCGCTGCTGCCGTCGGCGAATTTGACCAGCACGGTTTGCGCCACCGGTGCGCCGCGCCGCCGCACCGTGACCCTGGTGTGCCAGGAGCGTGCGGCGCCGGGTTTGTCCGGCACTTCTTCTTCGCTCGACAGGCGCGAGACGCGGTCGTCGATGGGGGCCGTGGCATATACCTGCTGCGCGAACACGGCGTTGACGGCGACGCGCTGGCCGCTCACCTCGGCGAGCGTATCGCGCAAATCGGCGATGCTCGGATGGCGGAACTTCCAGCGCCGGTAGTATTCCTTGAAGGCGCGTTCGGTCGTCTCCTTGCCGATGCTCGCCTCCAGGTCGCGCAGCATGGTGGAGCTGCGCACGTACACCGGGCCGATGCCCTGCAGGCGCATGTGGGCGTTCTGTCCGATCGCGTCGGCCGGCTCCACGCGTGGCGCCTCGTGGCGTTCGACGTCGAAGCCATTGAACCCGGGCGCGAAACCGAGCGCCTTGAGCAGGGGCGAACCGAGATACGACTGCTGGCCGGTATCGCGCAGCATGCGGTAATTCCAGAATTCATTCAAGCCTTCGTCGAGCAGAGGTTCTTCGAATTCGTTCGATGCCAGGATGCCGTAGAAGTAGCCATGGCCGACTTCGTGGATGGTGACGAAATCGAGGTCGAAGGCGGCCGCCGTGCGCGGGACCACCTTGTTGTAGCCGGTGGTGGTGACGAAGGTCGGGTACTCCATGGCGCCGGCGTCGTCGGCGTTCAGCGGCGGAATGACGATGGTCAGCGTTTTGTACGGATACGGTCCGAGCGTTTTTGAAAAATAGCTCAGCGCATCGCTGGCGGCCTTGAGCGCGGGCGCGGCGCTGGCCGCGCGGTCGGGCGGGAACAGTACAGCCAGTTGCACAAGCGGGCTGCCCGGCGCGCTCCAGGTGGCGCGCAGGGGCGGGGCGGTGCGCTTGTCGGCGGTCCAGGCGAAATCGTGGACGTCGCCCTGCACGTAGTGGTGGGTCAGCATCCCGCCACTTTCCACCGGCGCGCCTTGCAGCTCGCCGGTCGCGCCCACGGTGTAGCCCTTGGGCGCGGTCAGCTTGACGTCGAAGCGGCCGAAGTCGGCGTAGAACTCGCTGTCGTGGTGGTATTCGTGGGCGTTCCAGCGGGTCCGGATGGCGCCGCGTTCGCCCGGCAGTTCCAGCACCCCGATCTTGGGGAACCACTGGCCCACCAGGTGAAAGCTGCCGAAGTAGCCGGTGCTGCACACCACGCGCGGCAACTTGGTCAGGAACGATATGTCGAAACTGGTGGAGGCGCCGGGGGCCACCGGCGCCGGCAGGTCGAAGCGCACCACCGTCTGGTCGGCGGCAGGGCCGTTGTCGGGATGGACGAACGACCAGTCGACCCTGCCCCCGCCCTGGGTCACGCTGCGCAGCGCGATACTGCCCCATTGGCCGGGGGCGATCGTGGCATTGTTGCCGGCTTCGCGCTGCTCGGTGAAGTAGGTGCTGCCGCGGCTTTGGAAGGCGTTCATGTACAGGTGCACGTAGACGCTGCGCACGGTTTCCTTGCTGCGGTTGCGCCACGTGAGCGTCTGCTTGCCGTCGACCGTGTGGGCGACCGGGTCGAGCGTCGCTTCGATCCGGTAGTCCACCACGCGGTCCGACAGGGTCGCTTCGCTGCCGCTGCGCGGCCCGCCCCACGCGTCCGGCGCGCTCGGCACGTCCACCGCGCTGGCCGCCGGCAGGGCCAGGCCGATGCCGACGTCGGTCACCGGTTGCGCAATCGGCGTGATGGTGATGTCGCCCTGGGCCAGCAGCTCGGCGCCGGCAATGGCGGCTGCCGCCAGCAGGACTGCCTTGAAGGCCATGGTTCGGGTACGCGCTTGCATGCATTCTCCTGCGCCGCTGGGCGCTTGCGATGGGTAGGTGGGGCCGGCGGGCAGCCGGCCAGCCGCACAGCATGCCACAACACCCGCCGGGCTGCGGTCCGGGTGGCGTATCCGATTATAATGGCGCAGTTTTGGTGCCCGCCCGCGTGTTCACGCCGGCAGTTAAACGGGAAACACATAGTGTGCTGCCCCCGCAACGGTACTGCCAGCCGCGCCAAGCGGCTGGCCAGCCCGGATACCGGCCAAGACAGGTGGACACGATGCCGCGCCGCGCGCGTCTGTCCGTGCAATCCGGCTTGCGGGGACGCAGGCCAGGACTCTTTTTTCTGAAGACGACATCATGATTTCTGCAGTATCGCCGCGCCGCGCGCTCTCCGCCAGGCCGCTCGCGCTGGTTTCCGCCCTGTCCCTGTGTTTCCTCTCCGGCGCCGCGCTGGCCGCTGAAACCCAGACCCTGCCCGCCGTGACCGTGACCGTGACCGGCGCCCGCTTCGCCAGCGACCCGGCGCTGGCCCCGGTCGGCGCCACCGTCATCAGCGCCGACGACATCCGCCGCGCCGGCGCGGCCGACGTCAACCAGGCCATCCGCCAGATCGGCGGCGTGTACGGCCGCCAGAGCCTGGACGGCTCGCCCGATTTCAGCCTCGACCTGCGCGGCTTCGGCACCAACAGCAGCCAGAACATGGTGGTCACGCTCGACGGCGTGCGCATGTCCGAGAGTGAATTGAGCAATGCGACCTTGTCATCGATTCCGATCGAGACGGTCGAACGCATCGAAATCATCCGCGGCGGCGCCAGCGTGCTGTATGGCGAAGGCGCGACCGGCGGCGTGATCCACATCGTCACGCGCCGCCCCGAGGCCAACGGCCGGCGCGGCATGCTGCGCGCCGAAGCCGGGCAGTTCGGCCTGCGCGACCTGCGTGCCGCCATGGCCCAATCGTGGAATGGCTTCGCGCTCGACGCCTCGGTCGGCAGCGCCCGCACCGACAACTACCGCGACCATAACGATTTCGCGCTCGATACCTTCAGCGGCGGCGCCCAGTGGGCTTACCAGGGCGGCCGCGCCGGTGTGCGCTACGACCGCGCGCGCCAGGATTCGGACCTGCCGGGCGCCCTCTCCATGCAGCAGTTCCGCGCCAATCCGCGCCAGGCCAGTACCCCGGACGATGTGGGCTCGCTCGATTCGGACCGCCTGACCGCGTTCGTGGAGCAGCGTGTGGGCAGTGTCGACCTGGCCGCCGAACTGTCGCGCCGCGAGCGCACCGCCCGTTCGACCTATGTTTACACCGTCGAAGGCAAGCGCATGGCCTCCAAGGCGACCTACGACAGCACCCAGACCCAGTTCTCGCCGCGCCTGCGCCATCTGGCGCGCGTCGGCGGCATGCTCAATGAGCTGGTGTCCGGCGTGGACCTGGTCAAGTGGACGCGCGTGACCGATTCGGACTATTCGGACGCCGACGCCACGCAAAAATCGAAGGCGCTGTACGTGCGCGACGAACTCAAGTTCGACGGCGCGCACCAAGCCCGCGTGGCCGTCGGCGCGCGCCGCGAGCGCTTCGAAAAAGATGCCACCGACGTGCGCGCCTTCGCCGCGCCGTATGCCAGCAAGACCACGCTCAACGCCTGGGAAGTGCAGGGCAGCTTTGACGCGATGCCGCTGGTGAACCTGTACGCAAAGGCTGGGCGCAGCTACCGCGTGGCCAACGTCGACGAGAACGGCTACCGTTCCACGCCTGGTGTGCTGGCGCCGCAAACCTCGCGCGACCTGGAACTGGGCATGGTCTACGGTGATGCGGCCCTGGGCGCGACGACGCGCCTGTTCCGCCATCAGCTGCGCAATGAGATTTTCTACGACCCGACCGTGAACGGCGGCTACGGCGCCAACACCAATCTCGATCCGACCGAGCGCAAAGGCGTGGAAGTCGACGTTCACGCCCTCATCGCGCGCGACTGGCGCGTGAGCGCCAACTGGCAGCACGTGCTGGCCCGCTTTACCGATGGCCCGAACGCCGGGCGCGAGATGGTGCTGGTACCGAAGAACGTGGTCTCGGCGCGCCTGGCCTGGGTGCCGGGCACCGGCCACAGTGCCGATATCGGTGTCCAGTGGGCTGGCAGCCAGCGCTTCGGCGCCGACTTCGCCAACAATTGCGGCGCGCGCATGGCGCCCGCCGCCACGTTCGACGCGCGTTACGCGCGCCAGATCGGCACCTGGGAATTCGCAGTGGCGGGCCTGAACCTGGCCGACAAGCATTACACCAGCAATGCCTACGGCTGCAACAGCGGCATCTATCCGAGCGACGGGCGCCAGCTCAAGGTCTCGGCGCGCTACGACTTCTGATGCGCAAACGCTTCCTGTTCGCCGCGCTGGCCGTGCTGGCCGCCACGGCCGGTCGTGCCGGCGCCGCCATCACGGTGGTCGACGACGCCGGCCGCAGGGTGGTGCTGGCCGCGCCGGCGCAGCGCATCGTGTCGATGGCGCCGCACGTCACCGAGCTGCTGTTCGCGGCCGGCGGCGGCGCGCGCATTGTCGGGGCGATGAGCTACAGCGACTATCCGCCGGCCGCCCGCAGCATCCCGCTGGTCGGCGACAACAGCCAGATCGACATCGAAAGGGTGCTGGCGCTCAAACCCGACCTGCTGGTGGTCTGGCAGAGCGGGAACACGGCGCGCCAGCTGGAGCAGTTGCGCCAGCTCGGCATTCCGATGTTTTACAGCGAGCCGGCGCGGATGGACCAGGTGGCCGGCAGCATGCTGCGGTTCGGCCAACTGCTCGGCACTGAAACGGCGGCGCAGGCGGCGGCCGCGTCATTTCGCGCCCGCATCGCGGCGCTGGCGGCGCGCTACAGCAAGCGCGCGCCGGTGAAGGTGTTTTACCAGGTGTGGGAAAAGCCGCTGTACACCCTCAATGGCCAGCAGATCGCCAGCGATGCCATCCGCCTGTGCGGTGGCGAGAATATCTTCGCCGCGCTGGCGGTCAAGGCGCCCGCGGTCGGGATCGAGGCGGTGTTGCAGGCCAATCCGGAAGCGATCGTCGGCAGCGAACCGCACGACGCCTCGGAACGGGGGCTGGCGATGTGGGCGCCTTACAAAACCCTGTCGGCGGTGCGCCAGGGCAATCTGTTCACCCTGGATGGGGAATTGCTGACCCGGGCCGGGCCGCGCCTGCCCGATGGCGCCGCCATCCTGTGCGAAAAACTCGACCTGGCGCGTCAACGCCGCAAGTAAGCCTGCGTTTACATCGTGACTGCGCAAGCATTGGGCCGGCATTTGCAACGCAATGTAAAATGCGGGTCCCTGGCCCGGGACCTGCCGCAAAAAGTGGTAATCTCGCGATCGTCGTCTCAACTTAACATGAAGGATATTTATGCGTTTCCTGCGTATTGCTCTCGCCGTCGTCAGTCTGGCCGCCAGTACGGCGTTCGCGTCGCCCGTTGAACCGAAAGAGGGCGCCGAGTTCGTGACCTTGGCCGCGCCGCAGCCGACCAAGGCGACGGGCAAAAAAGTCGAAGTCATCGAATTTTTCATGTACCACTGCCCGCATTGCTTTTCGCTTGAACCGCATCTGGCCGAATGGGTCAAAAAGCAGGGCGACAACGTCCTGTTCCGGCGCGTGCACTTCGCCTCCAGCGCTTCCGATCCGGAGGCGCACCTGCACCTGACGCTCGAAGCGATGGGCAAGTCCGAGGAAATGCATCCGAAAGTGCTGCAAGCCTTTCATGTCGAGCACCTGCGCCTGAACAAGGACGCCGCCATTCTCGAATGGATTCCCAAGCAGGGCATCGACCAGGCCAAGTTCATGGAATACTGGAATTCGTTCGGCGTGCTGACCAAGCTGAAAAGCGCATCGCAGCTGACCCAGAACTACAAGGTCGACAGCGCGCCGACCGTGGTGCTCGACGGCCGCATCGTGACCTCACCATCGGTCGTTGCCGAAGTCAATCCGGGCCTGACCAAGGCCACCGAGTACCCGGCGTTCCAGCAGACGCTCGACGCGCTTGTGACCAAGATCCAGAAAGAGAAGGGCGTTGGCGCCGCACCGGCCAAAGCGCCCGCCAAAGCGCCTGCAGCACCTGCTAAATCCGCCGGAAAATGAGCGATCCTGAAGAAAAAATCATCAAAATCTACGACGGCTCGCGCCCCGTAGAGGAAGATTTGTTCGAGCGCAACTGGATCAACCAGCTGGCATGGAGCCTGGTGGTGGTGCTGTGCAGCGTCGTGGTGTGGTTGTCGATTGCGATCGTCAATGCCGAGAACCAGCGCTATGCCCTCATCACCAAGCAATGCGCCGATCCGGTGTTCAAGGGCGAGGTCGACACGCGCTGCATGCAGGTGGTCAGTTCGCGTCCGCACTGGTGGGAACACCTGTGGTACGGGATTACGCATCTGAGGCCGGCGGAGAAGTAGACTCGTCGGTTCCGCCAGTGGCGGAACCGATTTCCCGCGCAGCCTCCAGTTCCTAAGAAACTCCTCCAATTCCTTGGAACGAGGCAAGTCCAGAGGTTAATACCGATAGCTTAAGCACCGTCTTTCCCGCGCAGGGCTAGGCGCCCCCACGGCAATCCAAGTTCGTCGAGCCGCCTGTGACTGCGCTTCGGAATTGGGTTCCCGCCTCTCCAGGAACTAGCCTTTGCCACTAAGTTGAGCAGTTTTGACCGCAAATCTCGAAACCGTCGCTCCCGCGGAGGCGGGAGCCCATAGCACCTTTGATGATCCAATGTGCTATGGATTCCCGCCTGCGCGGGAAAGACGGAGCTTAAGTTAGCGCTATTTGAAACCGGCCTCTGACTTTGCACGGTTCCAAGAGAGTTGAGGAGTTTCCTTGAAACCGGGCGCTGCGCGGGAACGACATCGCTCAGGCCGGCAAGGCGATCACGAAGCGCGCCCCGCCCATCGCCGACTGTTCCACCGCAATCGTGCCGCCATGCAGGGCCACGGCCTTCTGCGCGATCGATAATCCCAGCCCGAAGCCGCCGGTACTGCGGTCGCGGCTGCGGTCGAGCCGGTAAAACGGTTCGAATACCTTGCCCCGTTCCGCTTCCGGAATGCCGGGCCCGTCATCTTCCACCACGATTTCCACCCCCTCAGCGCGCCGCGCCGACAGCGCAATGTGGCCGTTGCCGTATTTCTGGGCATTCCTGAGCAGGTTGCCCACCGCGCGCAGCAACAGGCGGCGGTCGCCGGTCATGCTGCCCAGCGCGCTGTCGAGCCGGACCTGGGGCCGGGCCGCCAGCGGGTCGAGCGAGTCCACGCAGCCCAGCAGCGCCGGCGCCAGCTCGAAGCTGGCTTCCTGCAGCGCCTGGCGGCTGTCGAGCCGGATCATGCCCAGCAGTTCATTGACCAGCCCATTCAGCTCGGCGACATCGCCTTCCATCGCCACGATGCGCTGTTCCAGCGCCGGATTTTCCGCTGCCGAGCGCAACAGTTCCAGCGCGAATTCGAGGCGCGCGATCGGGGTGCGCAATTCGTGCGAGACGGAATGGAGCAGGTTTTTCTGCGCGTCGAGCAAGCCTTCGATGCGCCCGGTCATGTGGTTGAGGCGCTCGGCCAGCGGATAAATGATGGCCCAGGTCTTGAAGCGGGCGCGCGCCGACAGCCGGCCGGCGCCGACCTCGTCGGCCACGCGCGAGAGTTCCTGCAGCCCCAGCCAGTGCGAGCGCGACCACAGGGCAATCGGCACCAGCAGGAACAGCGCCACGATCACGTAGCGCACCGCTTCCATCTCCAGCGCCAGGCCGATGTCGATCGGCAGCTCTTGCGCATGGATGACTTCCTCGGCGCTGCCGATATAGCTTTCCCCATGCAGGTCGACCCTGCGGTAAAAGGCTTTGTTGGCGGTGTCGAGCACCAGTTCGCCACGGTTGAGCGCGGCGTGCTGATGGGCCGGCAGGGAGGCGCGCACGCTGGTCAGCGGCACCAGGTCGAGCTTGACGTCCGATACTTCGCGTACCTTGTTGAGCCGCACCAGCCATTCGTCGGCCGGGGCTTTGTCGATGTATTGTTCAAGCAGGAAAATCTGGGCGGCCGCCTGGCGCCGCGCGATATCGTCCAGCGGATCGCCGAACAGGCGGCTGGTGGCGAAATAGATGGCAAAGGTCGCGACCGTAATCGACAGCATGACCAGCACAAAGAAGCGGAAGAAGATCCGGTTCACGCGTGTTTCCCGCCACAACGTTGTTCAATAACTGTTGCCATAGCCATCGCTTCTCCTTGCGCAGCATTGTATAAGAGCGGCGCGGATCGGGGTATTACAAATAAGTGACAAATAGGGGACAGTTCATGGCGGAAGTGTGCCGCGATTCTCGATATCATGGCCTCACTCGAATTCCAGGTCTGCCCGCCGCGCTTGCGCGTGGGCAGGTATCGCTTCCCTTATGAAAGGATTTGCCATGTCTGTTTTGATTCGCGCACTTTCCTGCCTCCCGCTGGCTGGCGCTGTCGCACTCGCCGGTTGCGGTGGCGGCGACAACGGCGGCGGCACGCCCGTCCCGCCGAAAACGCAACCTGACATCGTTGTGCCGACCCCGACCCCGACCCCGACCCCGACCCCGACCCCGACGCCGACCCCGACGCCAACGCCGACGCCAACGCCGACGCCAACGCCAGACCTCGTCACCGTGATCACCCCCTTCATCGCACGCGCCCAGCAAGCCTCCTGCGCCACGACGAGCAACCGCCTGTTCGTCATCGACCACCAATATGTGCTGTGGAACCGGTCGGGCGACTGCCCCGACAACAGCTATAGCACCGAACTGTTCGCCCTGACGCCGGAGGCGAAAGTATGCAGCCTGAGTGATTCCATCGCCGGCCCCAAGCGGGAATGCAAGGATGAAAAAATGCTGCCCGTCTTTAACACGATCGTCGAGAAGCGCAATGAAGAAGGTTTCGGCCTGGGCGCCGGCCACGTGGTCGAAGAGATCCAGTTCCTGCCCGCAAACGGCGTGAGCGTGGATTTCAATACCATCGCCAGCGATAGCTTCTCGGGCGTGGGCACGGCCCGCAACGTGGTGGTGCGCGACCAGGCGGCGTTCGATGCCTTGTGGACCGAGCACGGCTCGAACCGGAGCCCGCCGCCGGCACAGCCCAAGGTCGACTTCAAGAAAGAGATGGTCGTCGCCGTGTTCGGCGGCGGCGGCTCGGCCTGCGGCAGCCTTGGCATACTGCGCGCCAACGCCGGCGACGGCCATCTGGTGATCCGTTACGAGCGCAAGCCGCCCGATCCGGGCACCATATGCATCGCCGTGATCGCCAATCAGATGCACATGATCACGGTCCCGCGCATCGATGCGGTGGTCGACTTCGTGCAGGTGACGACCCAGCCCATCGCCTTCACCGACCTGTGGCACAGCCCCTTCGCGCAAGTGCAGGCGCCGCGCAATATCGTGATCAAGGATGCCGCCACCTTCGCCACCGTGTGGAGCGAGTCGCACGGCGGCGACGCCCTGCCGGTTGTCGATTTCAGCAAGGAAATGGTGATCGGGGTATTCGGCCGTGGCGGCTCGAACGGTTGCGAAACCACGGAAATCGGGAGCATCTACCGCGAGAGCGGCAAGATCGAGGTGTCCAGCGTGAACTGGTCGCCCAAGCCCGACAGCGGCACCGTGTGTCAGGCGGCGATCTCCCACCCCGGGCATCTGGTGAAGCTGGCGCGCTCGGATGACACGGTCGAGTTTTCGACCCAATCGCGGCAACGATAAGGCAGTTTTCCGTTTCCCTGGTGGCGCGCAAGCGCCGCCGGGCCCGGACCCCGATGTATGAAAATCCTGTTGACCTTTGTGCTGGGCGCGGCTTGCGCCAGCGCCACCGCGCGCACCCCGGCCGGCAATCCGATGCCGGACGGCAGCCGCGACATG
This sequence comes from Massilia antarctica, assembly GCF_015689335.1. Taxonomy (GTDB): domain Bacteria; phylum Pseudomonadota; class Gammaproteobacteria; order Burkholderiales; family Burkholderiaceae_D; genus Telluria_A; species Telluria_A antarctica. The sequence goes on from NZ_CP065053.1 coordinate 3,674,867, forward strand.
TATGTCGGGCTCGGCTTCGTAGCGGCGCCCGCCTACGAAGGCGCGCGCCGGCCGCGCCGCATGGCGGTGCCGGTGCTGCAGGGCGAGTGGAGCAATGGTGTGTTTATTTCAGGCATGAATGCCGGCGTGCACCTGTCGGACCAGCCATCGCTCGAATTCGGGCCGTTGCTGTCGGTCCAGGCGCGGCGTAGCGAGTCGGGCAACGGCGCCGCGCTGGGCGGCGCCTCGCTCACTTCCATGACCGACAACGGTTCCGCGCTGGCGCCCATCGGCGAGACGCCGGCCCAGCCATCGGGCCAGCCCGGCAAACTGGCGCGCAGCGGCGCCAACCGCCTGGCCGGCATGGACGTGGTCGGCGCGCGCCTGCAGGCGGGCGGCTTCGTCAACGTCTACCTCAGTCCCAGCCTGCGCCTGACCAACAGCGTGCTGTACGGCGCTGGGCGGGATGCCAACGGCCTGCTGTGGAACCTCGGCATCCAGCACGTGGCGCAGCAGTTTTCGCCGCATCACAGCGTGTCGCTGTCGGCCGGCGTGAGCGTGGTCAACCGCCACTACAACGCCAGCTTTTTCGGCGTCAGCGCGGCTGAATCTCTACGCAGCGGCAACCCGGCATATGCGCCCGGCGGCGGCCTGAACGGTGCCAGCGCGGGTGTGCGCTGGCATTGGGCCCTGTCGCCATCCTGGCTGCTGATTAACGACGTGCAAGCGACCCGGGTGCTGGGCGCGGCGCAAAAGAGTCCCTTGGTGGAGCGCCCCAACGGCTTTGTCGTGTCCACCGCGCTCGCTTACCGGTTTTGATGATGAATGCCCCACGCCGTATCGCCCTCCTGCTCGCGCTGCTGTTGTCGGCAGGCACCAGCACGGCGCACGCGCCTGCGCCGGAGTGGCTCAGCTATCGCGACGCTTACCGCGCCATGGTGATGTTCCAGAAGTACGGCGGACCGAAACACTATCTGCAAAACCAGCTGCAGCTGGTGTCGGCGCGCCAGGGCGCCGTGGCGCCGGACTTGCGGCTGATCTTGCAGACCCGCGACGGCGACCAGTATCTTGCGCTCGATCCCACCGGGCGCGCGGCATTTCCGCTCAGTACGGCGGCCTATAACGAGAACGCGCCCTTGCTGGTCAGCGGCGGCGCCGGGCCGGTCGGTTTTCGCGCGCGCGTGTCGATCGTGCCGCGCGCCAATGGCCTGTACGACAGCGCCGAGCTGCGCGCCGCCTGCGGCCAGGCGCTCGACTACCTGCGCTACACCGACACAAGTGCCCGCGCGCGCGCCTGTGTGGGCGTGCGCTTCGTTTATCCGCACGAGGGCACTGCCGCCGCGGCGCCAGCCCCGGTGCGCTTGCGCAGCGGCGCGGCCGAGGCGGTGGCGCTGCCGGTGACCCAAGGCGGCGCGTTTCCCGACGATGGACAGACGGGCTTTCGCATCGTTAATTATCGTTTCAGCCATGGTGCCGAAGCGAACCAGCTCATCACCAGCAGTACGCCGCTGGCGATCACGCCCCTGATCGAATAGCGTGCTCAACAGTATGGTGATGTCGAATACACATTTACGACAATTGCCAGACATTTCGAGGCGGAAAGGACGGCACGAAGCGCCTAAGCTATGCGCATCGGGTTTTCCGTTCGCCCTCGATGCTCTCCGGTGTCGTGGGCTTTTTTTATTCGCAACAACAGCATGATGGCGGTGCAGCGGGACGCATGAAAGCGCTCGCCATCGGCGCATCGTGGGATGCCGCGGCGCGCAGGCGAGGCGCTTGCGGTCTTGACGAAAACTCAGCGATTTCGGCGATGTTGACGGCAGGCCGTAAAATGGCGGCTGATCATCTTTTCGGCGAACTTCATGAGAACCCTTTTTGCCCTCGTCCTGGCCGGCCTCGTGCCTGCCGCCTGGGCCCAGACTCCTGCCACCAATCCGATGCCGGACGGCAGCCGCGACATGTATGTCGGGCTGGGCGCCGTCTCGGCGCCACGCTATCAGGGCGCCCACGAGCGCCGCGTGACGGCCTTGCCGCTGCTGCAGGTCGAGTGGAGCAATGGCGTGTTTGTCTCGGGCATGAGCGCGGGGATGCACTTGTCGAGCAATCCGGTGCTCGAATATGGCCCCCTGGTCGCGCTGCTGCCGCGCCGCAGCCATTCCGGCAGCGACCGCGATTGGTTGGGGGCGCCCGTGGCCGCGGTCGCGGGTGAGTCGGTGCCGACCTTCGGCGTGATCGATAAGACCGGCCAGTCGGACCGCCCAAGCTTGGTGCCGGCGGCGGAAAAACGCAGGGACAACCGTCTCAGCGGCACCGACCCGATTGGCGCGCGCCTGCAAGGTGGGGCGTTTTTCCATTATTATCTGAGCCCATCCTTGCGTATAACCAATAACTTGCTGGGAGGCTCGGGAAGGGACCGCCACGGCGCCACCTGGACCGTGGGCCTGCAGCACGTGGCGCGTGCCCTCTCGCCGCACCATACGGTGTCGCTGTCGGCCGACCTGACCCTGGTGAACGGCAGCTACAACCGCAGCTATTTCGGCGTGACCGAGGCCGAGAGCCTGCGCAGCGGCAATGACGCCTATGCGCCGGGAGGCGGCCTCAAGGACGTGGCGCTGGCCGCGCGCTGGAACTGGGCGCTGTCGCCTTCCTGGATGCTCGGCAGCGGCGTGCGCGCCGCGCGCCTGCAGGGCGATGCGCGGCGCAGCCCGCTGGTCGAGCGCCCCAACAATGTCACCGTGTCCACCGGACTCGCTTACCGATTCTGATCATGCCCTTTGTACGCCACGTTTGCGCCATGTTTGCCTTGCTGTTGACAGCAGGCGGCGCGACGGCCAATGAAGTTGGCGGTGAATGGCTCAGCTATCGCGACGCTTACCGCGCGATGGTGGTGTTCGAAAAATACGGCAGGCCCAAGAATTTCTTGCAGAACCATTTCCAGGTCATGTTGAAAGAGAGGGGCGTGCTGGCCGACGGTTTGCAGTTGAGCCTGCTCACCAAGGCCAGCAGTGTGAACTTGCCGCTCGATCCGACCGGGCGCACCGTCTTTCCGCTGCTCAAGGCCGCGTATGACGATAACGCCACGTTGATGCTCACCCGCAACGCCGCCCAGTATGTCTTCCGGGCGCGCGTATCGATCGTGTTGCGTTCCGACGGCGTGTACGAAACGAGCGACCTGCGCGCGGCCTGCGAGCAGGCGTTGACGTATCTGCGCCATGTGGATGCCTCGGCGCGCACGCGCCGGTGCAGCGGGGTGCGCCTGAGTTACCTGCGCAAGGGGCTGGACCCGGTGGTCAAGCTGCGCAACGGCAGCGGCGACGTGGCGCTGCTGTCGGTGGCCGAGGGCGCCACTTTCGGGGATGACAACAACGAGGGCTTCCGGGTCGTCAATTACCGTTTCGGCGACCATGCCGACAAGGGCCAGCTGGTGACCCAGAGCGCGCCGCTGGCGATCGCGCCGCTGCTGGAATAGCTCAGGCCAGCCAGACAGGTTCCGCATCCGCCGACAGGATCCCCGCGACTCAGAGACTGACGCCGTATTTGCCGTAGATTCTGGTGATGGCCCCCGAGCGTTTCATGATGAGGATGGCTTCGTCCAGTTTCGGCAACAAGGCTTTCTTGCCGGGCTGGACTCGTATCGAGACATCGTACGAACCCAGGACGTCACCGATGACGAACTCACTGTAATTGGGCGTTTGGAGCATGCTGTATTGCGCGACCGCCTTGTTGATCAGGATCTGGTCCATCCGCCCGGCGGCGAGCATGGCCATGAGCTGCTTCTCGCTCACGGCGTCGGAGCGATGCACGACACCGCTGTCGAACAGTTCGCGCAATTCCGGATAGCTATAACCCCTGACCAATCCCAGTGTCCTGCCACTCAAATCCCTTGGCGTGCTCACTTTAAAATGTTTTCCCGGGGCAAACACAAGGACGTCGACCACCTTGCCAAACGGCACTGAAAACACGCCGGGGACTCTTTCCTGCTTTACCCAGCCGGGGAACACGCCAGGTTCGAGGTCGATCTGCCCCAGGTCGAAGCGTTTGGCAAGACGCGCGTAGGGAAGGTACTCGATCTGGAAACGATGGCCGGTAATCTGGCCCAGTTCGTCGAGGAGTTCCTGGTAAATGCCCGTGCGCCCGCTTTCGATCATCATGGGTGGGTAATTGTAGAAGCCGACCTTGAACGTCTCGCAGCGCGCGTCCGTCAACCAGGCGGCGCACACCAGGCATGCCGCGTAAACTAGGATTTTCATGTCTGCCCCAAGTCATGCGGAGTGGGATCGAACGCCGCTCGAAGGCGTTGCGAGCGCGCCAGCATTCCGTATCGGCTATTGTGCCCGTGCCGTTCAAAGTCAGGCGCCGTGTTGGCGCCGTTGTCGCTGATCCGAATCCATCGGCGGCGCTGGTGGAGCGCCCGGCCATTCCGGTCGAGTTAGTGCCACAGCGGTCCTGCTACCACCAGCCGGAAACACGGGGCGCCGTGGCGGCCCCCCGTTGCGCGTCAGGCCCAGGCCGAGGGCGAAAACAGATAGCCTTCGCCCCACACGGTCTTGATTTTTTCGGAATCGACGTCGTCGAACTTGCGCCGCAGCTTGGAAATGCAGTTATCGATGCTGCGGTCGAGCCCATCGAACTCGATGCCGCGCATTTTTTTCAACAGCGCATCGCGCGACAGTACCCGGCCGGCCGACTCGGCCAGCACCAGCAGCAGCTTGTATTCGGTATTGCTGAGAAGGCATTGCTCGCCGCGCCAGGTGACGATACGGTCGCTGGCGATGATCGACAGGGCGCCGAATTCGAGCGCCGCCGGGTCGCCGCCTGGCTTGCCCTGGGCGCGCCGCAGCAGGGCGCGCAGGCGCGCCAGCAGCACCCGCGGCTGCACCGGTTTGTTAACGAAATCGTCCGCGCCCTGTTCCAGCACCGACACTTCATCGTAGGAATCTTCGCGCGCGGTCAGGATCAGGATGGGCGTTTCGCTCAGTTCGCGGATCTGGCGGCATACCACCATCCCGTCCAGGCCGGGCAGCATCAGGTCGAGAATGACCACGTCCGGGGTGAGCGCCTTGAAGCGGTCCAGCGCGGCGTCGCCGCGCGTGACCAGGTCGACCGTGAACTCGTACCCGCTCAGGTACTCCGTGACCAGTTGCGCCAGACGCGCATCGTCCTCCACCAGCATTACACGAAACATGAATTTTCTCCTAGCCGCCCATTGTATAAGAGCGACTACAAAAAAAGTCAGTTGCAGAACAGCGCGGACAATTTGCTACACTTTCATGACACTCTGCCTACCTTACTGCTGGGGAATACAGACTTCCAGCACTTTTTCGATGCGCTCGTTGAGTATGGTACGAGCGGCGGGCGCTTCGAGGATCCGGTTGGTCACCAGTTTTTCGCCGGCCGAGCTGGTACGGAATTGCTCGAAATCGACCATCTCGTCCTCGGTGAAGCGCGGCAGCGCTTCCGGCAGCGGCTCACCGGCCGCCGCATACACGCCCAGGTAACCGTGCTTGGCGAACTTCTTGCCGACCGACTTCGTCAGGAAGGATTGGATACGGATCAATTCCTTGCTGTCGAGATTGGCGAGGAGCAACTGCTTGTAGACCTCATCGAAACTGGCGGGGTCGAGCCCCTGCACGCATTTCAACTGGTCGGCGGTCACCTTGCCCTGTTTGGCGCCCGCCTTCATCGACAGTTGCACGCCGAGCAGGGCGGGCTTGGAGAAGACGGCGGCGGTGGCCGCGGTGACGGTTTGCGCCTGCGCCGCACCGCCCAGCAGCAATGCCGCCGGCAACAGCAAGGTGGCGATGTGACGTCCAGACAGTGCAGAAATACCCGGGCTTGAACGAGGCGTCCGTAACAAGCAGGCTTTGTATGGGGAATTCATGTCACCGTCCATTCTTTTCAAGTCACTTTCCTATCAACAGCGCGGGTACGCCAGGTCATCCGGAAGGGTTAAATCAGCCGTGTTGCCGAACATTATGACTGATCTGTGGACATTTGTGTGCATGAAAAGCAACACTGGTAAACATGGTGAAAATTCGGCGTTTTCACGAAAAATGCTTAATTTAACGTGGTGAAAAGTGGTTTTCAACGAACGAACTCATCGTATTGTATCCCAATTGCAATCACCCGTTAAGATTCAATACGCATAGTTTTTAATCGAAGTGTTGCTTCTTGGTGAACTTCGCCGTGATCCATCACCAAGGTGGTGAATCCGGGGTCCATTTTGGTGCATTCCAGCATACCCGAGCGCTCGATCCGCACCAAAACGCGGCAAGCGCAGCGCATCAATTGCTCGATATACAGGTTGGCCGGTTCCTCCTCCATCGCCTCATCCGTCAGATAGGCCTCGATGGCTTCCCTGAACGGCTCCCAGCCCGGGTCCCAATGTGCCTGATCCAGGTTGAAACCGTGGTATTTCCAGTCGCCCATATTGCTTGTCAGTTGCGACGGGCGGGCGGCGCCGCCATGGAAGCGGTCGGCATCTTCCCTGGCGCTGTCGGCCAACGCCGCTTTGCTGTCAAAGGACAGCAGGAAGATGCCCATTTCGGCGTCGCAGTCGATCCCGAAGCCATGGAAGCGCTCGTCCTGGTGTTGGTCGGCGAACAGCCGCAGCGATTCCATGGACAGGGTGAACAACTGTTCTTCGATGGGGAGCAAGTCGGGAGCCTGCATGGCATATCCTTGTGTGGCCGCCGCGCCGGCCGTGCAGGGTTTGCCCGGTTTCAGGGAGCGCGCACAAATTTTACCGCCAGCGCCGCGGCGCCTGCAAAAAACCGCACGGCTACATCGATGCATCCATGCGGGTGCGAAGACAGCGGCACCTTGCGGGCGCCAATCCAGGCGCGCTGGCGATGAGTAATTTCATCAAGATTTGACGCGGCAATAAAAAAAGAAGCCTGTGCTGAACGCAGAGGCTTCTTTTTTGGGGCACCGGCAAGCGCGCTGGAGTGCCGCGCCTGCCGTGCAATCAGGCCGCGTTTTGCGCGACGAAGTCCCAGTTGACCAGGCCCCAGAAGGTTTCGACATACTTGGCGCGGGCGTTGCGGTAGTCGATGTAGTAAGCATGCTCCCACACGTCGCAGGTCAGCAGTGGCTTGTCGCCGGTGGTCAGCGGGCAGCCGGCGTTCGAGGTGTTGACGATGTCAACGCCGCCGTCGGCTTTTTGCACCAGCCAGGTCCAGCCGGAACCGAAGTTGCCGAGGCACGACTTGGTGAATTCTTCCTTGAATTTGTCGAAGGAACCCCACTTGGCGTTGATCGCGTCGGCCACCTTGCCGCTTGGCGCACCGCCACCGTTCGGCTTCATGCCGTTCCAGTAGAAGGTGTGGTTCCATACCTGGGCTGCGTTGTTGAAGACGCCGCCGGAGGATTTCTTGATGATCTCTTCGAGCGACAGGTTCTCGAACTCGGTGCCCTTGATCAGGTTGTTCAGGTTGGTCACATAGGTCTGGTGATGCTTGCCGTAGTGGTATTCCAGCGTTTCTTTCGAAATGTGGGGAGCCAGGGCGTCCATTTCATACGGCAGAGGCGGCAGTGTGTGTTCCATGTTGTGTCCTTTTTGTTTGGAAAAGCGTCAATGATTCTGAAACGGTGCTTATTGTAATTCGGATAGGCGTTCGTTGCTTATTTGCTTCGTGCCGGAAAGCGCGCTTGCCTTGGTGCCAGTCGGCGCTCACTCCAGCTGGGTCTGGACGCTCGCTACGCCCACCTCGGCGCTGCCCTCGGCCAGGCGCACGGTGAGCACCTCGTTCGGCTTGATCTGCAAGGGCGAGCGCACCACCTTGCCCTTGGTATCTTGCACGATGGCGTAGCCGCGTTCGAGCGTGCGCTGGGGATTGAGCAGGTCGAGTTGAGACGCCAGCGCGCCCAGCGCATTGCGCTTCTGGCCAAGTTGATTGGCCAGGCTGCCGGCGGTGCGGCGCTGCTGCGACGCGATCTCGGCGCGCAGCGCGCGCAGGTCCGGCCGCTGGCTGGCCCAGCGCGCGCGCAATTGCGCCAGAGCATAGGCCTGGCGTTGCACCGGCGCCCGCAGCGCGTGTGTCAGCGCGGTCGACAGCGCCACCAGTTCCAGGCGCTGGTGGCCGATGCGTGCCGAGGGGCTCAGCAGCCGGCGCTGCCAGTTGTCCAGGCTCTGGTGCGCGTCGTTCAGGGTGTGGCGCATCGCGCGCCGCAGGTCGCCGGCGTCGGCCGACAGCGAGGCGATCCAGTCCGCGCGCGGGGTGGCGGCCAGTTCGGCGGCGGCGGTCGGGGTCGCCGCGCGCAGGTCGGCGGCAAAGTCGGCGATGGTGAAATCGGTCTCGTGGCCGACCCCGGAAATGACCGGCATGGCGCAGTTGGCAATCGCATGGGCCACCACTTCTTCGTTAAAGCTCCACAAGTCTTCGATCGAACCGCCGCCGCGGCACACCAGCAGCAGGTCCACTTCCGCCCGGCGCGACGCCGTTTGAATAGCGCCGGCAATCCGGTCGGCCGCGCCCTGGCCCTGCACTGGGGCAGGGTAGAGCACGATGCGCACGTGCGGCGCGCGCCGCTTGAGCGCGCTGAGGACGTCGCGCAGCGCCGCCGCCTGCGGGCTGGTGACGATGCCGATGCTGCGCGTGAACAGGGGCAGGGGACGCTTGCGCTCCCGGTCGAACAAGCCCTGCGCGCCCAGTTTCTCCTTCAGGCGCAGGAAGGCTTCGTACAGGGCCCCCACGCCGGCGCGGCGGATCGCCTCGACGTTGATCTGGTAATCGCCGCGCGCGCCGTACAGGGTCACCAGGGCGCGCACCTCGACCTTGTCGCCTTCGCGCGGAATGAAGCCGGCGTACTGGGCGCGGCCGCGGAACATCACGGCACGCACCTGGGCGGCGTCGTCCTTGAGTGTGAAATACCAGTGGCCTGAACTGGCGCGCGTGAAGTTCGATATTTCACCGCTGATCCAGGTCAGCGGAAAGGAGCGTTCCAGCAGGCGCGCCACCTGGGCATTGAGCGCGCTAACGGTCAGCACCGGCGGCGCGCCAGGCGACGCGCCAGGCGACGCGCCAGACGGCGGAGCGAACAGGGGATCTTGGTCGAAATCGGTGTGCATGGGAAGAGTTCCGGAATAACTGTCCACAAAATTTTAAAGCGGTCATGCTTATGTCACATATCGCGCAGAACAACAAGACTTTTTTCTAAGTCGATGATTTTAAACGAAAAAGCTAAGGTGCTGGTTTTCCTCGCAATGGCGGAAATCCCTTCTGAATCAAGCACTTTGGCGGTCCGGGCGGGAGTTGCTCACAAAGTTATCCACAGAAATTGTGTAGAAGTTTTGCTGTACGTACACGCGGGCAACTGCCTGCTGCTTGCGCACCGGCTTGCTATCTCTTTGTAATCAAGCGCTTACGCGCTTCCGGAGTGGCTTGCACACAATCTTGTCCACAGAAGCTGTGCAGAACTGCCCGGCTTATCCACTGTCCGGTCCCGGCGCGGTCCCTGCCATTCATTTGAGCATGGGGATATTATCGTTTAAAATCAATGGGTTGATACAGTGTTGACGGGCTTGCTCACAATCTTGTCCACAAAAGGTGTGCAGAACGCGCCGACTTGTCCACCGCAGTCCAATACCGGGAAAATGGGCGCCCGTGATGGCGTTTCGGGCGCCCAAATAGCCGCTTATCCCTGTTTGCCGCATATTTGTGCACGACCGTATTATTCAATGAAATCAAGGGATTGGGGAGACTTCGGCGGCCTTGCTCACAATCTTATCCACAAAAGGTGTGCAGAAGATGTGCGCGCCAGCCTGCCTTATTTTTGCGCTTGAACCTTTTTTCCTTTTTAATCAGGGACTTGACCCTCCACCCCCGGTATTGCTAACAATCTTATCCACAGTTTTTGTTCAGAACACTGGCTGAATTTTTAATTTTCCACATGCCTTATTTTTGCGCACGGCAAATTTTCCCTTTGAAATCAAGCACATCGTCCCGCTTGGGGGCGCTTGCGCACAATCTTATCCACAGAAGGTGTGCAGAAGTGGACTTGCCGAGTGACTGGCAACACGTTACATTGCCGGGGTTCGTTCTTATCAAGAATTACCTTTCACTCAGGAGTTTGTTTTGCTGCCCATTCTTCAAGCTGCAGGTTGGCCAATCTGGCCGTTGCTGATCGCCTCTCTCGTCGCTTTAGCCTTGATCGTCGAGCGCATTATTTATCTGCGCCGCGCCAAAATCCTGCCGCCGCAGCTGCTCGATGAAGTGGTGCGCGTCTATCACAACGGCAAAATCACCAAGGACGTGGTCGAGTCGCTCGAAAAGAACTCGCCGCTCGGCGCCGTGCTCGCCGCTGCCCTGCGCAATGTCGACGCGCCGCGCGAAGTGATGAAGGAATCGATCGAAGAAGCAGGGCGCGGCGTGGCCCACGTGCTGGAACGCTTCCTGACCACCTTGGGCACCATCGCCTCCCTCGCTCCGTTGATGGGCCTGTTCGGCACGGTGGTCGGCATGATCGAGATTTTCGGTTCCACCAGCTCGACCGGCGCCAATCCGGCCCAACTGGCACACGGGATTTCGGTGGCGCTGTACAACACCGGTTTCGGCCTGGCCATCGCCATGCCTTCCCTGGTTGCCTACCGCCACTTCCGCGCCCTGGTCGACAGCTTCATCATCGACATGGAATTGCAGGCAGTGAAGTTCGTCGACGTCGTGCACGGTGCCCGCAAATGATGAACTTTCGCCGCGGCCAGAAACGTGAAGATCCAGAGATCAATCTGATCCCCTTCATCGACGTGCTGCTGGTGGTGCTGATTTTCCTGATGGTCACGACCACCTACAGCAAGTTTACCGAGTTGAAAATTACCCTGCCGACCGCCGACGCCGAAAAGGCGCTGGAAAAGCCGTTCGAACTGAACGTCACGGTCGATGCCAAGGGTAACTACACGATCAACAACCAGCCGGTCTCGTTCAGTAACGTCGCCAACCTGGCGGCCGACCTGAAAACGGCCGCTGCGGCCGGCCAGGCGGCGGCCGGCGAGAAGAGCCCGGTCGTGGTCATCAACGCCGACCAGTTCGCGATGCACCAGATGGTCATCAACGTGATGGAAGCGGCGCGCATGGCAGGCTACGACAAGCTGACCTTCGCCGCCCAGACCGGCGAGAAGAAGTAAGCAGCGCAGGCGAAGCGATTCGCCTGCCGCCTCATGGCTTCCCCCTCATCCTCCTCCCTCGAAACGACGCTACAGCGCGCCTGGCAGCGCCGCGGCGCGCTCGCTTGCGCGCTGTGGCCGCTTTCCCTGCTGTTCCGCGCGCTGAGCGGCCTGCGCGCGCTGCTGTATCGCTTCGGCCTGCTGCGCTCGACCCGGCTGCCGGTGCCGGTCATCGTGGTCGGTAATATTTTTATCGGCGGCACCGGCAAGACCCCGCTGACGATCTGGCTGGCCGATGCCTTGCGCGGCGCCGGCTTCACACCAGGCATCATCTCGCGCGGCCACGGCGGCGCTGATGGCGCGTCGCCTAGCGCGTCGCATAGCGCGTCGCGTAGCGCCCCGCGCGCGGTCACATCGGACTCCAGCGCGCGCGAGGTCGGCGACGAGCCGCTCCTGATCGCGCGCCGCAGCGGCTGCCCGGTGGTGGTGGGGCGCGACCGCAGCGCCGCCGGCCGCGCCTTGCTGGCCGCCCATCCCGAGGTCGACGTGATCCTCACCGACGACGGCCTGCAGCACTACGCCCTGCGCCGCGATATCGAAATCATGCTGTTCGATGGACGCGGCACCGGCAATGGCTGGCTGCTGCCGGCCGGACCGCTGCGCGAGGCGCCGTCGCGCCGGCGCGACTTCACCATCGTCAATGCGCCCGAACTGACGCCGGCCTTGCGCCAGGCGGTCGGCGGCGTCCCGTTCCGCATGCAGCTGGCGGGCGGGTTCGCCGAGCCTTTGGCGCGTCCGGGCGAGCGCGTGCCGCTGGCCAGCCTGGCTGGCCGCCGCCTGGTTGCCGCCTGCGGCATCGGCAATCCGCAGCGCTTCTTCGCCCTGCTGCGCGGCGCCGGCCTGGAGGTGCTTGAGCTGGCGCTGCCGGACCATCACGATTTCCTCGACCAGCCATTTGCCGCCCTTGAAGCGGACTGCATCCTGATCACCGAGAAGGATGCAGTAAAATGTGCGCAAATTGAAAATCTCAAAAACGACCCGAGACTGTGGGTCGTACCGGTGACGGCGCAGCTCGATGCCGCGCTGGCCGAACAAATTGTGGAGAAATGTCGTGGATGCTCGACTGCTTGATATCCTGGTCTGCCCTGTATGCAAGGGTCCGCTCGAACTGGACAAAAAGGCCCAGGAACTGATTTGCCGCGGCGACCGCCTGGCGTTTCCTATCCGCGACGGCATTCCCATCATGTGGGCCGACCAGGCGCGCAAGATCGAAGCGCTGTAGGCGATGGGGTTTATCGTCATCATTCCGGCGCGCCTGGCCTCGACCCGGCTGCCGAACAAGCCGCTGGCCGACCTGGGCGGTAAACCGATGGTGGTGCGCGTGGCCGAACGCGCCGCGGCCTCGGGCGCGGCGCGCATCATTGTCGCCACCGACCACGAGACCATCGCCGCCGCCTGCCGCGCGCACGGGGTGGAAGTGTGCATGACCCGCGCCGACCATCCGTCCGGCACCGACCGCATCGCCGAAGTGGCGCGCGCGCTGGAGCTGGCGCCGGATACGGTGGTGGTCAACCTGCAGGGCGACGAGCCCCTGATCGACCCGGCGCTGCTGGCCGCCACCGCCGCCAGGGTCGGGGTGGACGTGCCGATGGCCACCTGCGCCCATCCGCTGCACGAGGCCGCCGACGCCTTCAATCCGAATGTGGTCAAGGTGGTGCTCGACAAGGCCGGGCGCGCCCTGTATTTTTCGCGCGCCACGATTCCCTGGCACCGCGACGGCTTCGCGCAGTCGCGCGAGAGCTTGCCGGCGGCGTATGCGGCGCTGCGCCATATCGGCCTGTACGCGTACACCAACGCCTTCCTGCAAACCTATCCGACCCTGGAGCCGGCACCGCTCGAAGCGATGGAAGCGCTGGAACAATTGCGCGTGCTGTGGCATGGCTATCCGATCGCCGTGCACGTGACCGACAGCGCCCCGGCGGCCGGTGTCGACACCCCCGAGGATCTCGAACGAGTACGCCGGCATTACCCGGATTAGCTTTGCTACAGCGCAGCACTTGTAGCGGTTCTCATCGGTAACCGACGCATAGCTTGCGCCAGATCAAGCAAAAAAATGGCGAATACGCCCTCCGATTGGCGTTTTCCGCGACTTTTGTGGTAAGTTTCGTACCAAGGTAGTCAAGTATGCATCGCCCCCAATTTTAAAATCTGTTTTAGGAATGTTCATGCGTCTGATTCTGTTAGGAGCTCCTGGAGCCGGCAAAGGCACCCAAGCTAACTTCATCAAGGAAAAATATAATATTCCGCAAATCTCCACCGGCGACATGCTGCGTGCGGCGATCAAGGCCGGCACCGAGCTGGGCCTTGCGGCTAAAAAAGTGATGGATGCAGGCGGTTTGGTGTCCGATGACATCATGATCGGCCTGGTCAAGAATCGCCTCAAGGAATCGGACTGCCAGAACGGTTACCTGTTCGACGGCTTCCCGCGCACCATCGCGCAGGCCGACGCCATGAAAGACGCCGGCATCGACGTCGATTACGTGCTCGAAATTAACGTGCCCGACGAATTCATCGTCGAGCGCATGAGCGGCCGCCGTTCCCATCCGGGTTCCGGCCGGGTGTACCACATCACGAACAATCCGCCAAAAGTGGATAACGTGGACGATCTCACCGGCGAACCGCTGATCCAGCGCGACGACGACAAGGAAGACATCGTCAAGCAGCGTCTGTCGGTCTACCATAACCAGACCGAAGTGCTGCTGGGCTACTACAACCAGTGGGCGCAATCGGGCTTGCCCGGCGCGCCGAAATACCGCCGCATCTCCGGCATCGGCCCTGTGGAGCAAATCCGCGAGGCGGCTTTCGCGGCGCTGTCGGAATAATCGGTACAAGAGCGGACTTCGGGTCCGCTTTTTTGATGGCCGCGCCCTGCGGCCATGTCGTGCACTGAATGTCTTGCCATGCCGCCCCGCGCGGCCGGCGTTCCCGGTTTTTTAAGATTCAAGGTTTTGCAGTACGCAGTGAGCTTGGCCCATCTCTTTCACATGTGGTTGGAGCGGTCTTTCAAATGTGTTGTTGTGTTACTTGATAAAAAAGCGAGGGGACGATATGGCAGCAAAATTTCTTGTCTTTGCAGTTGTGTGCGGCGTCATTGCCGTGATTTATGGATTAGTCACGCGCAGCTGGATTCTGCGCCAGGACCCGGGCAACGCCCGCATGCAGGCCATCGCCCAGGCCATCCAGGAAGGTGCCGCCGCCTACCTCGGGCGCCAGTACCGCACCATCGGCATGGTCGGCGTGGTGCTGCTGATCGCCATCGGTGTGCTGCTCGATCTCAATACCGCGATCGGTTTCCTGATCGGCGCGGTGCTCTCCGGCGCCTGCGGCTTCATCGGCATGAATGTGTCGGTGCGCGCCAATGTGCGCACCGCCCAGGCCGCCACGCGCGGCATGAACGAAGCGCTCGACGTCGCCTTCAAGGGCGGGGCCATCACCGGCATGCTGGTGGTCGGCCTGGGATTGCTCGGCGTGACCCTGTTCTACTGGATGCTGACGGCCCAGGCGGCCGGCAGCAGCGCCAGCCAGCATGACGTCATCAAGCCCCTGATCGGCCTGGCCTTCGGCGCCTCGCTCATTTCCATTTTCGCCCGTCTCGGCGGCGGCATCTTCACCAAGGGCGCCGACGTCGGCGCCGATCTGGTCGGCAAGGTCGAAGCCGGCATTCCCGAGGACGATCCGCGCAACCCCGCCGTGATCGCCGATAACGTGGGCGACAATGTCGGCGACTGCGCCGGCATGGCCGCCGACCTGTTCGAAACCTATGTGGTGACCCTGATCGCCACCATGCTGTTGGGCGCGCTGATGATGGCGACGCCGGGCGGCGAAGCGGTCATTTATCCGTTGCTGCTGGGGGCGGTGTCGATCATCGGCTCGATCGTCGGCTGCTCCTTGGTCAAGGCCAAGCCGGGCAAGAAGATCATGTCGGCCCTGTACACCGGCCTGTGGTGGGCCGCCGGCCTGTCGCTGATCGGCTTTGCCGCCGTCACCTGGCTGGTCTGGGGCGACGACGCCATGCGCATGAAGATGATGGGCTGCGCGCTGGTCGGCATCGTCCTCACCGGCCTGATGGTCTACATCACCGAGTACTACACCGGCACCGACTTCAAACCCGTCAAGCATATCGCCGAAGCGTCCACCACCGGCCACGGCACCAACATCATCGCCGGCCTGGGCGTGTCGATGAAGTCGACCGCCTACCCGGTGCTGGCCGTGTGCGCCGCCATCCTGGCGTCCTACCAGATGGCGCAGCTGTACGGCATCGCCATTGCCGCCACGTCGATGCTGTCGATGGCCGGCATCGTGGTCGCGCTCGACGCCTACGGGCCAATTACGGATAACGCCGGCGGCATCGCCGAAATGTCGGGCATGCCCGAATCGGTGCGCGCCATTACCGACCCGCTGGATGCGGTCGGCAACACCACCAAGGCCGTCACCAAGGGTTACGCCATCGGTTCGGCCGGGCTGGCCGCGCTGGTGCTGTTCGCCGACTACACCCACGCCCTGGAGTCGGTCGGCAAGCAAGTCTCGTTCGACCTGTCGAACCCGATGGTGATCGTCGGCCTGTTCATCGGCGGCCTGATTCCCTACCTGTTCGGCGCCATGGCGATGGAAGCGGTGGGGCGTGCCGCCGGCGCCGTGGTGGTCGAAGTGCGGCGCCAGTTCCGCGACATCAAGGGCATCATGGACGGCACCGGCAAGCCCGAATACGACAAGGCGGTCGACATGCTGACCGCCTCGGCCATCAAGGAAATGATCCTGCCATCCTTGCTGCCGGTGGTGGTGCCGGTCGTGGTCGGCATGCTGCTCGGGCCGGCCGCGCTGGGCGGGCTGCTGATGGGTACCATCGTCACCGGCCTGTTCGTGGCCATTTCCATGACCACCGGCGGCGGCGCCTGGGACAACGCCAAGAAATACATCGAGGACGGCCACTTCGGCGGCAAGGGCTCGGAAGCGCACAAGGCCGCCGTCACCGGCGACACCGTGGGCGACCCGTACAAGGATACCGCCGGCCCGGCCGTCAATCCGCTCATTAAAATCATCAATATCGTGGCCTTGCTGTTGGTGCCGTTGTTGCCGGCCGCCGGCTGGGTCGCGGTGACGGTGCCGGCGCATGCGCCGATCAATACAGTGGTGCCGGGTCCGGTGGCCCATATGGCACCGGCGCCGCTGCCAGCCACCCTGGCCGCCGCGCCCGCACCCGCGCCCTGAGCTGCCTCACGCTTGCCTGGCCCGGCATCCGCCCGGGCCAGATATTTCTAGCAAAAAACTTATTATTGGGGTAACGTTCCTTCTTTGTTAATATTTCTTTTGGGAGGAATGCCAGTATGAGTAACTTGACATCCCGCTTCAAGCGCAGCGGCACCCTTGCCGGTGGCTTGCTTTGCCTTGCTGGCATGACTGCCTGCGGCAGCGACGACAACACCACACAAGTCAAGCAGCCCGATCCGGTGGTCGCGCCGCAGCCGGTGACGGCGGCCAGCATCACGACCCAGCCTAGGACGCAAGCAGTGCAAGCCGGTCAGCCAGCCACGTTTTCCGTGGTCGCCAGCGGCTCCGGCACGCTCAGTTACCAATGGTGGCGCAACGGCGCGGCCGTTGCCGGCGCCACCAGTGCCATCTACACCACCCTGGCGGCCACCCTGGCCGACAGCGGCGACGTGCTCAGCGTGGTCGTGCGTAACGAGGCCGGCACCGTCAACAGCGATGCCGTCGCCCTGCAGGTGGACGGCATCGGCGCGCGTGTCCTGGCCGGCGGCGCGGTCGAACCGACCCGTGCCCAGGTCGACGGGGTCGGCAAGCAGGCGCGCTTTCTCGCCGCCGGGCCGGTCGTGAACGATGGCGCCGGCAATTTGTTGCTGGTCGATACAGGCGTCAAGGCGGTGCGCAAGATCACACAAGCCGGCGTGGTGAGCACCGCCATCGTCGGCGGGACGACCACATCGGCACTGCGTTCCCCGCGCGATATCGCCGCTGGCGCCAACGGCGTGACGTATGTCATCGACGGCATCGATGAATCGGCGTCGACGCTCGTGCGCAAGCTCGGCGCCGATGGCGTGGCCAGCACCATCGAGCTAGGTGTCACGCCAGGCGACCCGGCCGGCACCGGCGTCGCGCCGCCAGCGTTTACCGCGATGGCCACCGACCTTGCCGGCAATCTGTACGTTGCCAGCGAAGTCACGCGCCCCGGCGAGCCGGAGTGCAGTTCCTGCTTTAAACGCGGCATCGTGCGCAAAGTGGCCCCGGATGGCAAGGTGACGATCGTGTTCGAAAACCTGGGCCCGCACGCCGTCGTCGCCACCATCACCGACCTGGCTGTCGACAGGAATGGCAAGCTGTTCGTGCTGGACGACAGGGGTATCCGCACCGTCGACGGCAGCGGCCTGCCGCTCACCTTGATGGGCAACGACCAGGCCTTCATCAAAGCCATCGCGGTCGATGCCAACGGCAATCTGTATTTCGCGACCGAGCCGTTCAGCGGCCGCCCGAGCACCTGGCCCATCGGCGCCATCGGCAAGATCGCGGCGGACGGCAAGGTATCGGTGGCGGTCGATCCGAACGGCAGCGATGCCCGCTTCAAGACGGCTGACTGGATCACCAACCCGGCCGGTCTCGCCATCGACGCCGCCGGCGCCCTGTACGTGAGCGGCAACGGCCGCGTGCTCAAGCTGGTCTTGCCGTAAACCGGGGCGCAGTGCGTCTTCCAGGCCGTCCAGTCGCCCGACTGGACGGCCATTGTTTTGTTACGGCGCGAAGCTGACGCTTTAGCGCTACGCTTGCAAAAAATCATCGTTGGGATAATATTTTTTTCGCAATAGCGACGTAGTATTTCTTTTCGTCGTTCTTGACGCTCATTCACTTCATTATTCGGCGAGACGACGAATCCCGGCCGCATCCCAGGCCGCTTCCCACCGTGACCGGAAGGACGAATGATGAACATGATGATACGGCTGCTCGTTACGGCAGCGCTTGCTTTAGCCTCTGTCAGCGCCGCCCACGCCACCTCTCGCATCGACACAGTCGCCTTTTCGATCGTCGACCAGTGGGGCGCTTCGCCCGATATGCTGCTCTACAACAGCAACGGCCTGACCCGGATCGGCTTGAGCTCGGCCGCCAGCAGCCTCGGCGCCTACACCTCGCGCTACAGCGAAGGCAATTTTTACGCCGGCCTGTTCGAGTTGACCGTCCATGCCGGCTATTACGTGACCGGGTTTGCGTTTTCCGGCACCTTCGAGGGCGCGCTCGACGTGGCGAGCAATCCCAACGGCACGCCGGGCAACGGCTATGCCTTCAACTCCGGCAATATCGAGTTCAGCGCCGGCTCGCGCCCCTATGGCGTGTTCTATGGCGAGCATACGCAGCGGGTCGACATGCTCGACGGCGCGATTCCGTTCACGATGTCCAGCGGACATGTATCCTTGACCACTGATTTCAACCTGTCGCTGCAAGGCTTGATCATGGTGTCGGCCTACCCGAGCGTCACGCCGCAGTATCCGTCAGGCATTGATTCCTTCGCCAGCCTGCGGGTCGCCAACCCGATGTTGACGATTTATACCTCGGCTGTTCCCGAGCCGGCAAGCTACGGCATGCTGCTCGCCGGCGCGGCGGTCATCGGCCTGGTGCGCCGTCGCCGCCGCCCTGCCTGAGGCGCACTACAGCACGCACATCCGGTTCGCTTCCGCGCGCAGCGAGGCGCGGAAGTCCGGATGGGCAATCGCGATCAGCGCCTGCGCGCGCTGCTTGGCCGACTTGCCGCGCAACTGCGCCACCCCATACTCGGTCACCACATAATTGATGTCGTTCTTGCTGGTGGTGGCGTGGGTGCCTGGCGTGAGCATGGGCACGATGCGCGAAATGGTGTTGTCCTTGGCCGTCGACGGCAGCACGATGAACGACTTGCCGCCGCGCGAACGGTTACCCGCCCTGACGAAATCGACCTGGCCGCCGGTGCCGGAATAGGGCAGGTGGGCGATGCTCTCGGAACCGCACTGGCCCAGCAGGTCGATCTGCAAGGTCGCGTTGATCGTCATCAGCTTGTCGTTTTGCGCCGCCAGGTAAGGGTCGTTGGTGAAGTTCGACGGATGCATCTCGATCATCGGATTGTGGTGCAAGAATTTGTACAGCTTTTGCGAACCGAGCGCGAAGGTCGCCACCATCTTGCCCGGCATGAAGGTCTTCCTGCGGTTGGTGACCGCGCCCGCCTCGATCAGGGTCAGGATGCCGTCGCCGATCATTTCGGTGTGGATGCCCAGGTCGTGCTTGGAGGTGAGCTGCATCACCACCGCGTCCGGAATGCCGCCGTAGCCGATCTGCAGGGTCGAGCCGTCGTCGATCATGTCGGCCACGTACTTGCCGATGGCTTCCTGCACCGCGCCGATTTTCGGCAGTCCCACTTCCAGGATGGCATCGCCGCTCTCGACCAGCGCAGTCACCTGTGACACATGCACATGGCATTGGCCGTGCGCGAACGGCACGTTGGGATTGACTTCGAGGACGACCGCGCGCGCCTTGGCGATGGCGGCCATGGTGTAGTCGACCGCCAGGCTCAGTGAGAAAAAACCCTGCTCGCTCATGGGCGAGGCCATGGCGAAGACCACGTCGGCCGGCATCAGGCCCTGCTCGATCAGGCCGGGCAGCTCGGAAAAATAATTCGGGACGAAGTCGCACCAGCCGCCCTGGCCGGACGCGCGCGAGGCGCCGCCGAAAAACAGCGAGGCGTGGCGTACGTGGTGGGCGGTATCCTGGTCGAAGTAGCCGAACTTGCGCATGGCCAGGATCTGCGCCACCTTCACGTCGTGGAACTGCTGGCGCTGGGCTGACAAGGCGGTGAGCAGGGCGGGCGGCTCGCCCACGCCGGTCGGCACCACGATCATGTCGCCGTCGCGTACGAGGCGCAAGGCTTGCTCTGGTGTGGTCAGTTTTTGCTGATAAAGCTGGTGCGGGGTTTGCATGGCTGTCTCCTTTATTATGGGTAAATAGTACCCCGGGAAACTGACCGAGCGCTTACTGCAAGCGCTGTGATGAAGCGGGCATCAGGCCGGGCGGTAAAAGTGCCCCCTCATGGACGTGTAATCGTCCTGCGCATAGAAGTCATCGGGCTCATACTGCCCGCCCATCGCGAGCGCATCGCCAAATAGCTGGCGCGCGCGCGAGGTGTCTTGGGCGAGGCCAGGCGCGCCCGTGGCGTACAGCGATGCCAGGTTGTGCGCCGCGCAGGCGTTGCCCAGGGCCTTGGCCTTTTCCAGCAACGGCGCGGCCGCGGTTCCGCTGTGCGCAACGCCTTCACCCAGCACGTGCAGCGCGCCAAGCAGGCCGAGTGCGGCGGGAACCTGTGCGTCCACCAGTGGCGCAAGCGCGGCGATGGCGCGTTCACTGCACCCGTTGGCGATCAACCGGATGATGGACGTCAGGACGGCATGACAGGGATCGTCACGGCGCACCTCAAGGACGGCACCGAGCCTGTATTGAAGAAACCCCTGGACCTGCAGTCTCGTCCAGGCGATCTGGCCCGTGACGTCATGAAATCGGTGCGCGTACGACTCCCTGCCGCTGCGAAAACCGATGCTCCCGATCGGGAAGCCATGAAACAGAATTGGGCTGTCCCAGCAAGCCTCGTGCAACAAGCCCGTGTCGCGCTGCGTGGTGTCGATCGGCGCAATGCGCGTGCTGCCGCATTCAACGCAGAAGGGCGGTGCTTGGCGCTCGGCGAGGTGCTGGTACAGCCACGCGAAATCGGCATCGTCGAGATCGAGCAAATCATCGTCGATGCCTTCGTGCCTCGCGCGCCCGAGCATGCGCCGCAGGCCGGCGGCGAGCGCAAATTCGCGCGCGGCGGGAATGCGTTCGACCCAGGAAGCGCCCTCGCATTGATGGCACCAGACCGGCAGTAGGAGCATCTGGCTGAAATGCGTGGCGGAGCGTCCCTCCGCTTGCGGCAAATCGGTGTACGCGCGTGCTATCGAAGGAAACGGAAACTCCTGCGCGCAGCCGCTGCATTTGAGCGGATGGTAGAGAATGTTCATGACGTGGCCGGCGCCTCGAACAGCGCCTGGTCGTGCCAGGGCATGCTGCGCCACGGGTGGCTGCGGCTGGCGAGCCACTGCGCCAGGGTCGCTTCGTCGAAGGCCGCGCCGAGGCTGTCGGCACGCGCGCCCGCGATCCATTGCCGGCGCCCGCGCGCCAGCGCCGCGCCGAACTCCTCCCAGCTGCCGAAACAGTCGCTGGCACGCTGCGCGTTCTGGTAAAGCACATCCCATTCCAGGGCCGGATCGAGCCAGCCGAGCAGGCTGGCCATGCGCACCGCGAAGGCCACCCGCGCCGAGGCGAACGCCAGCGCCGCGCGCGGATCGTCGTCCGGCCGCAGCCGGTCCAGGTCGATGCGGAACCAGTGGCGCCGCAGCAGTGCCGGCAGCGCGGCCTTGATGGCGTCGTCCTGCATATTGGCGCGCAGGCCGATGATATGCAGCAGGCTGGCGCGCAGTGCCTGCGCCTGCTCTGTCGTCGGCGCCGGGGCTTTCGGATTGGCGTAGGCGCCGATGGCGCGCGCACTGGCGATCGGGTGTGCCAGGGCCAGCGCCCGGTTCTGGCGGGCCTCGAACTTGTAGCGCACCCGCACCGTGCGGCCCTTCCGGGACAGGATGCTGTCGCGGATCAGCACATACACGCGCCGCATCGCCCACAGGAACAGCAGCAGGATGATCCAGTTCATGCCGCGCTCCTCACCGCGTGCGCCACCAGCGGGTGCAGCGCCATGCCCTGCAACTGTTCTGGCGCGCGCGCGGCGGCGATCCACTGGGCCAGCACCGAGGGTGCCGGCAGTCGCTGGAACAGGACAGGGAAGTGGTGCGCGACGAACAGCTGGTCGGCTTCGTCGCGCGCGTCCTCCACCATCGCCCAGCCCGAGGGCAGGCGCACCATGCCCATGCTCAGCGCGTCCGGCGGCGTATGTACGTCGCTGTCGACGCTGCGCAAGAACGCCAGCAGCTCGCCGTGGTAGCGCTGCACCGGCGGGCGATTGTGCTTGCCCTTGATCTGTTCGAGCTGCAGCCGGCCGTCGGCCATGACGTGGGCGCTGATGGTGATGTGTGCCTGGCCGTTGCGCCCGCGGTAACTGAACAGGCGCATCTTGCCCGCCTCGCAGGCCGCCGCATAGTGTTCGCCGTAACCGCCGCGCAACTGGCGCCGGTCGCTGAACTGGCCCAGGCAGTGACGCATCACCTGGCTTTCGAACGCCATCTCCGCGCGCAGCAGCGGGTTCGATCCCAGCAGCTCGACCACCTGGCCGGCCTCGCCCTCCCAGCGCGTCGCCACCGCGTCCGGCTGATGTTCGCGCCAGCCGGCCGCGCTCTTCGCCTCGAACGCGGCATGTTCCGTACTCCACAGCGCCAGCGCCTGGCGGCAGTTGATGCGCTGTAGCTTGCCTTCGAGCGCGGTGCCCTGGCGCGCGCCCAAAAATTCGACCAGTTTCGCTTCCGTCGCGAGCAGCTCCGGGCCCTCAGGCGCCACCCACCACATGGATTCGCCCTCATCCTTGCCCAAGCGCGCCGTGACCCACTGCGGCACGGCGGCAGTGCCGAACAGCGCGCGCGCCTGCTCGTTCGATCCGATGCGCACCAGCGCCGGCTCGGGCGCATCGAGGCTGCCGACGGCGTAGCGGAAAAAGTGATTGGCCAGCCACTCGGCCACCTCGGGCGCATCGCCGCGCTGCGCGCTGCGGCGGGCGATGGCCAGTTTCAGCGCCGGGGCGTTGACCACGTCGCGCGCGCCGTAAGCGCTGGCGCGGCCCGTCGCCGCGGACATTACCAGACCTTCCACCAGGGCTGGGCCGCGCGCTGCAGGCGCTTGCATTCGGCCGCGCCCTCGACGATCGCCTTGCGCTGCGATTCGTGCCACGCATCGTCCGGCTTGACGTGACCCAGCGCTTCCGCGTACATCGCCTGCGCGCGCTCGAACTGGCCGGCCGTGCGCAGGGCGTGCGCCGCCATGCGGGTGGTGTAAGGCCTGGCGGCCGCGCGTACCAGGGGCAGCACCGGCTCCAGGCGCAGCATGGCGTCGTCCGGCTGGGTATGCGCCAGGTAGTACAGCACCGACGCCAGCGCCTGTACGTACGAATGCTCATAGTCGGCGCGCTCGTCCTGCTCCACGCTGGCCCACCATTCGTCGAGCCGCTGCAGCCAGATGGCGATGTCGGTGTCGCGCCCAAGGCGGTGCAGGGCGGCGGCGACATCGTCGATGTAATCGGTCGGATTGTGCCGGCTGTAGCCATGGTCGGCCGAGTAGTGCCACAGCTGTTCGCCGCTGTCGACCATGGCCGCATCGTTGCCGCTATCGCGGTGGCAGCTCATCACGCCCTGGTAGTGTTCCGAGAACGGACTGGCGGCGATGCCCTTCTGATGCACCGCCAGCGCGGCGGCCGGGTCGGACTTCTCGCAACGGTAGTGAATGGCCAGGTTATTGCACAGCATCGAGTAGGTATGCGCGTCGCCGTCGCGCGCGTGGCCTTCGCCGCTCATGACGAACGCTTCGTAGCGCGCCAGCCCCGTTTCGTAGTAGCGCGCGGCGAGCGCCTCCAGCGCCTCTTGCGGCACCGGCTCGCCTTCCGGCAACTGCGCGGCGAGGTTGTAGCCGAGTTCGACGCCGAGGATGTAGCACGAGGCGGCGCTCGCCGCCGGCATGAACGGCACGGCCAGCGCGGCCTGGCCGCCGTGCACGCGGATGCGCGCCACCCACAGCTTGAACAGCACAGTCGAATTGGCCAGCGCCGGGTCGCGCGCCGCCGTTTCGAGCAGGGGCAGGGCCTGATGGTAGTCGCCCGCCGATTTGATCAGGAACAGGCCTTCGACCGCATCGATGGCCGGATCCGCGTGCGCGTGGGCGCGCGCCAGCGCCAGATGGCGGCGTACATGGGCGGCCTCGCTCTCGTCCCCGCGCACCTCCACGGTGCCGTCGGCCATGCCGGCGTACGCCAGTGCCAGTTGCCAGTAAAGCTGGCCGGCCAGGCCCTCGTTCACGGCGCGCGTTGCGCTGCGCGCGCCATGTTCGGCCGAGACCTGGCGTTCGTGGAAGACCGATTCAAAGGCCAGCCGGGCGGCGTCTTCGTGTTTTCCCGCCTCCAGCAGCCAGTCGAGCATGACGGCGCTATAGCGGTCGTCGGCGTCGCCGGTGATGATGGTGCGTCCCAGGACCAGCCGCGCCAGCGCCTGATCGAGCGCGCCCTGGTGGCGCAGGGTCAGCGCTTCGAGCCGCGCGACGCGCACATCGATGTCGCGCCGGGCGAAGAACACGGTGCTGGCGGGAGTGAGCGCACGCACCCGGCCCACCACGCCGGCAATCGCCTCGGGGACAATGGTAAACAGCGCATGTCCGATGCGCAGCCAGTCGTTCAGGTCGACATCCTGATTCGCCCCCGCCTTGGCGAGGGTGTCGATGGCGCGCGCGCCGGCTTGCGTGGCCGCGTCATCCTGCCCTTCCAGCGCGAAGCTTTGCGCCTCGCGTGCGGCCATCAGCGCATCGTCCCAGGCGCGATAGGCGGCGCGCTCCGGGTCGGCGTGCTGCAATGCGTTGCGCGCGGCGAGGCAGCGGCGCGACAGGGCATGCGCGCCGGCCTGCGTGGCCTGTTCCTCCAGATACTCCCAGGCTTTGTCGTACTGCAGGGCGTCCGGCAGCGATGTCAGTAGCGTGAACGCAGTGTCGAGCGCGGCGTGCAGGGCGCTCATGTCGCGCTGCGCGACCAGCGGTTCGAGGCGCCAGAACGCCAAGGTCAATTCCCAGTCGGGACGTTCGGCCGTGGGCAGGGCGGCCAGCGCCTCCCGGCCGTCGCTGTCGATCACGCGCGATGCCGCAACCGGGTCGCCGGCGCGCAGCCACAGCCGGAACAGGCGGCGCACGCTCGACAGGGTGTCGGCGTGCAAGCGCTGGCCTTCCAGCGATGCCTTCAGGCCCGCCTGGATCAATTCGGGGGCGAGTTCGGCGTCGTCCTGCTGTTCGAGGGCGGCTTCGGTCTGGTCGAGATAGGCGTCGAGCTGGCTGGCGCTGAGGGGTTCGTGGATGGTTTGCATGGGGGCGATGGAGGTTGGCGTGCTGTATTAGTGTGCCGGAAGTATCGTCTTCCCAACACTTTTGGTCAACAATAAACCTTGTTTTGATGTAAATGGTCGGTTCCAGTTTGTCCACCATCCACGCCGGTCCGCAGCGCCACGTTCGCGGCAAAAATGGTAGGCTGGCCGCTTCGCCGATCCTCTTGCGAGGTGCATGATGCTGGTCCCGAAAATCGCCCTGGTCCTGATGGTTTCCCTGGCCGTCGGCGCCGTCCCGGCGCGCGCGGAAGGCGCGCCCGCGCCGGTGCGGGTCAAATCGGCAGCGCCCACAAAGCCGCCCGACAAGCCGCCGAACAAGCCGTCTGTCAAACGCCGCGCCGTGCGGCAGATCGTCGATGGCATGCCGGCTTACGGGCCGCGCCTGAACGCGCCGCCGCCGGTGCCGCTGAGCGCCTTGGCGGCGCCATCGTCCGCGCCGTCGCCCGTCGCGCCGCCGCCCGCGGTGATCAACCGCTGCGACGCCGGCGGCTGCACCGACGTCAACGGCACGCGCTACAACGGGGCGGCCGGCAACACCGTGATCGGCCCGCAGGGCCGCTCCTGCACTGCCAATGGCGGTACGATTCAGTGTTTTTAATGCGCCACGACTGGTGTTTTCCGCGAAAAGTTCGCTACAATCCGGTTAGTTGACGTTTACGTAAACGTCAAAAAGAACTTATAAGAGAAGAGGACACCATGCAAATTCAAGACAATGTATTCATCATCACGGGCGGCGCATCGGGCTTGGGCGCGGCGACGGCGCGCATGATCGTCGAAGCGGGCGGCAAGGTTGTGCTGGCCGACGTGCAGGTCGAGGCGGGCGAGGCGCTGGCCGCTGAACTGAAGGGCAAGTTCGTGAAATGCGACGTGACCCTTGAAGCCGATGGCCAGGCCGTGGTCGCCGCCGCTGTCGCACTGGGCACCCTGCGCGGGCTGGTCAACTGCGCCGGCGTGGCGCCGGCGGTGAAAACCGTGGGCAAGGACGGCCCGCATCCGCTGGAAGTCTTCCAGCGCACCGTGAACATCAACCTGGTCGGCACCTTCAACATGGCGCGCCTGGCGGCTGACGCCATGGGCAAGACCGAGGCGATGGATTCCGGCGAGCGCGGCATCATCATCAATACCGCCTCGGTGGCGGCCTTCGACGGCCAGATCGGCCAGGCGGCCTACGGCTCGTCCAAGGCGGCGGTGGCCGGCATGACCCTGCCGATGGCGCGCGACCTGGCCCGCAGCGGCGTGCGCGTGATGACCATCGCTCCCGGCATTTTCGAAACGCCCATGCTGATGGGCATGCCGGAAGAAGTGCGGGGCGCGCTGGGCAACATGGTACCGTTCCCGCAGCGCCTCGGCCGTCCTGCCGAATATGCCCACCTGGCCCGTGCGATCATCGAAAACGTCATGCTCAACGGCGAAACCATCCGTCTTGACGGCGCGATCCGCATGCAGCCGAAGTAATTCAATTACTGTACGATAGCGGGATCGGACGCGCGGCTGTGGTCGCGCGTTTTTTATTGGAGATTCCATGCTCAGGTTGAAGTACCTTCCTTTCGCGCTGTTCGTTTTCAGCGCCCCCGTGTTTGCCCAGGATGGCGCCGTGCGTCCGGCCGACGCGCCCGAAATCCACACCGCCTATGCCGACAAGGCCGGCTGGGCCTCCAGGAAATTCATGGTCGCCGCCGCCAACCCGCTGGCGGTCGATGCCGGTTACCAGATCCTGCGCCGCGGCGGCAGCGCCATCGACGCCGCCATCGCCACCCAGTTGATGCTCACCCTGGTGGAGCCGCAATCGTCCGGCATCGGCGGCGGCGCCTTCCTGATGCACTACGACGGCAAGAACGTGCAAGCGTTCGACGGCCGCGAAACCGCGCCGGCGGCAGCCGACGAACACCTGTTCCAGAACAAGGATGGCACGCCGGTCTCGCGCGTGGCCGGCGTGGTGGGCGGGCGTTCGGTGGGCGCGCCGGGTGTGCTGCGCATGCTCGAACTGGCGCACCGCCAGCACGGCAAGCTGCCGTGGAAGGCGCTGTTCGCGCCGGCCATCGCCATGGCCGACAAGGGTTTTCCGGTCAGCCAGCGCTTGAACGGCATGCTGATGTTCGACCAGCACCTGCGCAAGGACCCGGTGGCCGCCGCCTATTTCTACGACAAGGACGGCAAGCCGTGGCCGATCGGCCACCTGCTGCGCAATCCGGCGCTGGCCGCGACCCTGCGCGAGATCGCCGCCGGCGGCGCCGATGCCTTCTACAAGGGCCACATCGCCAGGGACATCGCGGCCAAGGTGGCGGGCCACCCGAGCAACCCGGGCCTGCTGACGGCGGCGGACATCGCCGGCTACCAGCCCAAGGTGCGCGTGCCGGTGTGCAGCGACTACCGCGCATACACCGTGTGCGGCATGCCGCCGCCATCGTCGGGCGGCATCGCCGTGGCGCAGATGCTGGGCATCCTGGAAACGAAGGACATGCGTGCCTACGCCCCGGTCGATGGCGTGATCGGGCCTGAGGCCGTGCACCTGTTTACCGAAGCCGGGCGCCTGGCCTACGCCGACCGCAACCGCTACGCGGCCGATACCGACTTCGTGCCGCTGCCGGGGCGCGGCATTCCGAGCCTGATCGATAAAACCTATCTGCGCCAGCGCGCCGCCCTGATCGGCGACAAATCGATGGGTACCGCGGCGGCCGGCACGCCGCCCGGCATGGAAGTGGCGTGGGGTCTCGACAACGCCATCGAAACGCCGTCCACCTCGCACTTCGTGGTGGTCGACGGCAAGGGCGCCGGCCTGTCGATGACGACCACGGTGGAAGACGCGTTTGGCTCGCGCCAGATGGTCGATGGCTTCATCCTGAACAACCAGCTCACCGATTTCTCCTTCGATTCGGTCGACTCTAGCGGTCCCGTGGCCAACCGGGTCCAGGCCGGCAAGCGCCCGCGCAGCGCCATGTCGCCGACGGTGGTGTTCGACCGCCAGAGCGGCAAACTGGTGCTGGCGGTCGGCTCGCCCGGCGGCCCGGCCATCATCAACTACGTGGCCAAGACCCTGGTCGGTACGCTCGACTGGGGCTTGAATGTGCAGCAGGCCATCAGCCTGCCCAACTTCGGCAGCCGCAATGGGCCGACCGAGCTGGAACAGGGACGTTTCAGTCCCGCCGTGCAGGAACAGCTCAAGGCGCGCGGCCACACCTTGCGCAGCTACGAGATGACCTCCGGCCTGCATGGCGTGCAGCGCATCCTGATCCACGGCGAACCATGGTGGTTCGGCGGGGCCGATCCGCGCCGCGAAGGCGTGGCCAAAGGCGACTAGGCTGGTATTGTAAAAAGTGTACAAGACCTAAGTTTCTCCCGCAAGGCGGGCAGACCCTGATACGCTTGGCGAATGGAAACGGAACAAAAAACGGGCTTGATCCTCACCGGCGGTGGCGCGCGCGCCGCCTACCAGGTGGGGGTGCTGCAGGCGATCTCGCAAATCTTGTGGGAGGCCGGCTGGCGGCCCGCGCGCAATCCCTTCGACATCATCTGCGGCACCTCGGCCGGGGCGATCAACGCCGTGGCCCTGGCCTGCCGCGCCGACAATTTCGGCGAGGGCGTGCAAAAGCTGCTCGACGTGTGGGAAAACTTCACCGTCGAACAGGTCTACCGCGCCGATTCGCTGGGCGTGCTGCGTTCGGGCGCGCGCTGGCTCTCCTTGCTGTCGTTCGGCTGGCTGCTGCGCAAATGGCGCGCCGCGCCGCCGGCTTCGCTGCTGGATAACACCCCGCTGGTCGGCCTGCTGCACCGCATGCTCGATTTGCCGCGCCTGGACGCGGCCATGTCGGACGGCCTGCTGCATGCGCTGGCGGTGACCGCCTCGTCCTACACGGCCGGCAACCACATCACCTTTTACCAGACCGCCGCCGATATCGCGCCCTGGGTGCGCATGCAGCGCATCGCCTTGCAGGACCAGATCGGGGTCGAGCATCTGCTGGCGTCGTCGGCGATTCCCTTCATCTTCCCGGCCGTGCCCCTGTACCTGGGCAGCCACCGCGAATTTTGCGGCGACGGCTCGATGCGCCAGCTCGCGCCCATTTCGCCGGCGATCCACCTGGGCGCCTCCAAGGTGCTGGTGGTGGGCGCCGGACGCCTGTCCGAGCCGAACCGCGACACACCAGGCCAGGCGCGTTATCCGAGCCTGGCGCAGATCGCCGGCCACGCCATGTCCTCGATCTTTCTCGACAGCCTGGCGGTCGACATCGAGCGCCTGAACCGCATCAACCTGACCTTGTCCTTGCTGCCCGAGGAATACCGCAACAAGATGCCGCTCAAACCGGTGGAGCTGCTGGTGATCGCGCCGTCCGAACGGCTCGACGTGATCGCCAGCCGCCACACGGCCAGCCTGCCGGCGCCGATCCGCACCATGCTCTCGGGGATAGGCGCGACCGAGGCGCGCGGTTCGGCACTGGCCTCGTACCTGCTGTTCGAATCGAGCTACACCTGTGAACTGATCCAGCTCGGCCAGCGCGACACGCATGCGCGCCGCGCCGACGTACTGACTTTTTTCGGCTCCTGAGCCGCGCGCGCCGTAACCGCCATGGAGAATGCATGAAAGCACTGATTGTTGACGACGACGTGGTCTCGCGCATCGCGCTCATCGACCTGCTGTCCGTGTACGGCATTTTCGACCTGATCGAAGCCGAGGATGGCGCCGCCGCCTGGACCCTGATGGAACAAGGCCTGCATCCGGTGATCTGCTTTTGCGACGTGCGCATGCCGCGCATGTCCGGCATCGCCCTGCTCGAACGCATGAAGAGCGATCCGCACCTGGCGGACGTGCCGGTCGTGCTGGTGTCGTCGGCGTCCGACCGCGACACGGTGCTGCAGGCGGTAACCCTGGGCGCGGTCGGCTACATCCTGAAACCGCTGCACGCGGCCGAAGCGCGCGCCCACCTCGAAAAAATCTTCCGCATCACGCTCGACAAGCTGGCCGAGGACCCGGCCACCACCATGAAGCGCCTGAACATCGGGCCGGACCGGCTGGGCGCTTACCTGAGCGCCTTTGCCGAGCAGCTGCTGACCGGACGCGCCGACATCGTGGCGCTGCTCGAAGCCGGGGAGGGCGCCGACGCCCGCCTGCGCATCGATTCGGTGCACACCGGCTGCATGACGCTCGGCCTGTGGCACGTCGCCTCCCAGCTCGATACGGCGCGCCGCGGCCTGCCCGACCCTCGCAACGTGGCCGTGGTGCTGGCCGAGGTGAGCGAATCGGTGCGGCGCCAGCTAAGCCGCCTGCACGCCGGCGCGGCCGACGGCGAAGGAGCGCTTGCCTGAACCCGATCCGATTTATCGCGCTGTTCCTTCTGTTGTGCTGCCTGCCCTGCGCGGGCAGCCAGGCCGCGCCCGCGCGCACCTTGCGCTTCGAGCACCTGAGCGTGGAGCAGGGCCTGGCCCAGGAATCGGTGCTGGCGGTGGCCCAGGATGCCGAGGGCTTCATGTGGTTCGGCAGCCAGGCCGGCCTGTCGCGCTTCGACGGCTACCGCGTCACCACCTACCGCAACGTGGTCGGCGACCCGCGCAGCCTGGTCAACAACTGGGTGCGCGTGCTGCACGTGGACCAGGGCGGACGCTTGTGGGTCGGCACCGACGGCGGCCTTGACCGCTTCGATCCGGCCACCCGGACCTTCACCCATTACGCGCCGGAGGAACCGGTCAAGCGCGGCAACGGCAACCTGCACGTGCGCGCCATCGCCGGCGATAACCGCCAGGGACTGTGGCTGGGCACCAGCGACGGCTTGCAGCACTTCGACATGGTCAGCGGAAAATTCAAGGTCTGGCACCACGTGCCGGGCGACCCAGGCAGCCTGGCCGACGACCAGGTCAATGCGCTGGCGGTCGACGCCGGCGGGCGCGTGTGGGTCGGCACCTCGTCCGGCGTGGACAGCCTGGCCATCGGCGCGCGCGCCTTCGAGCACTATCCGGCGCCTGGGGTCGACCACAAGAACAATATGGTGCAGGCGCTGCTGGTCGATACCGACCAGACCCTGTGGATCGGCAGCCTGGGTGGCCTGGAGAGCTGGAAGATCGGCAGCGGGCCGGCGCAGCGCCGCCAGCTGGGCGCGCCGGATGGCCTGCGCTCGGGCTACATCACCACCCTGTACCAGGACCAGGACCGCAACGTGTGGGTCGGCAGCCATACCGACGGCCTGTATCGCTGGCAGCCGGCCACGCGCCGCTTCGCCAACTACCGCCATCTGCCCGGCGACAAGCACAGCGTGGCCGACAACCAGATTTCGGCCATGTACCGCGACCGTGTCGGCACCTTCTGGGTCGGTACCTGGTACGCCGGCGTGAGCCGGGTCGATCTGAACAGCGGCGGCTTCGCGCGCATCGCACGCCATGCTGAGATTCCCGATACCCTGTCCGACAACAAGGTGCGCGCGATCGCCGCCGCGCCCGGGGGCGACTTGTGGATCGGCGCCAACAGCGGCCTGAATCGGCTCGATCCGGAAACCGGCCAGGCGCGCCTGTACCGGCACGATCCGGACAATCCCAACAGCCTGGCCGGGATTCCGGCCAGCGCGCTGGCGCACGACCGCGACGGCATGCTGTGGATCGGCAGCCATTCCGGCGTGGCGCGCTTCGACCCGGCCAGCGGCAGCTTCACGCGCCAGTCCTTCGCCGAGGGCGACCCGGACGCCAACCAGATCCGCGGCATGCTGTCCGACCGCGCCGGCGTGATGTGGATCGCCTCGCGCGGCGGCCTGCACCGGCTCGACCCGGCCACGCGCGCCGTCGTCACCTACCGCCACGATGCCGCCGACAGTTCCAGCCTGGCCGACAACGTGGTGCGCCCGCTGCTCGAAGACCGCCGCGGCCAGCTGTGGATCGGCACCTTCGACGGCCTCGACATGCTCGATCGCGCCAGCGGCAAGTTCCGCCACTTCCGCCACGATCCGGCCAACCCGGCCAGCCTCAGTCACGACGAGGTGCACTTTCTGCACGAAGACAAGCATGGCACTTTGTGGGTCGGCACCGCGGCCGGCTTGAACAAGATGAGCATCGGCGCCGGCGGCGCGGTGAGCTTTCGGCGCTACACCGTGGCCGACGGCGTGGCCGACGACGCCATTGCCGCCATCCTGGAAGACGAGGAGGGCAAGCTCTGGCTCAGCACGAACACCGGCATTTCACGCTTCGATCCCCTGACCGGCACCTTTCGCAATTACAGCGCCGGCGACGGCACCATCGAAGGCGCCTATTTCGACGGCTCGGCCCTGCGCACGCCGGACGGCACCATGTACTTCGGCGGCTTCAATGGCGTGACCGCCTTCAATCCCAAGGCCATCAGCGACAACCGGATTCCTCCGCGCGCGGTCATCACCGGCTTCCAGATCTTCAACCGGCCGGCCGCGCTGGCGCGTCCGGGCCTGTTCAAGGGGCCGATCGAATCGACCCGCGCGGTGACCCTGGGCGCGGCCGATTCGGTATTTTCGCTCGAATTCTCGGCCCTGCATTACGCGGCGCCCCAGCGCAACCTGTTCTCGTACCGGCTCGACGGCTTCGACCAGAACTGGGTCAGCACCGACGCCAGCCGCCGCTTCGCCACCTACACCAATCTCGATCCCGGCACCTACACCTTCCGCGTGCGCGCCGCCAACAAGGATGGCGTGTGGAGCGAGGAGGGCGCCGCGCTGGCCATCACGATCCTGCCGCCGGTGTGGAAAACCTGGTGGTTCCGCACCCTGTCGGTGCTGCTGGTGCTGGGCAGCGCCTGGTGGGCCTACCGCGCGCGCCTGTCCGGGCTGCGGCGCCAGAAGGAGATGCTGGAAACCCAGGTGGCCGCGCGCACCGAGGAAATCGAGCAGCAGAACCGCCTGCTGGAGCGCCAGAAGGGCGAACTCGAAGCGCAGCGGCGCGACGCCGACAGCCAGCGCGCCGAGGCCGAGCAGCGCCGCTTCGACGCCGAACGCCAGAAGGAGGAAGTCGAGCGCCAGAAGGAGAACGTGGAACAGGCGCACCGGAACATCTCGGTGCTCTCCGAGATCGGGCGCGAGCTGACTGCCACGCTCGACATGGAAACCATCATGGGCACCGTGTACCGCCACGTGCACCACCTGATGGATGCGCGCATCTTCGGCATCGGCTTTTATCGCGAAGACAAGGGCGTGATCGAGTTCCCGTTCGCGATGGACCAGGGCGTGCGCAGCCAGTTCTATACGCGCTCGCTGGACGATCCGCACCAGTTCGCGGTGTGGTGCCTGAAGCACCGGCGCGAAGTGTTCATCAACGATCTGGACGCCGAATATCACCGCTACCTGGACGCGGAACAGAGCGCGGTGCCGGTCCCGCCGCTGCGCGTGGACGGCCGCCCGCGCTCGCTGCCGGTGGCGATGATGTACGTGCCGTTGACCGTCAAGGACCGCATGATGGGCGTGCTGTGCGTGCAGAGCGTCGAGGTCAACGCCTACCACCGCGTGCACCTCGACATGCTCAAGACCCTGGCCGCGCACGCCGCGGTGGCGCTCGACAATGCGCGCGCCTACCGCGAGCTGGAAGAAACCCAGGCGCGCCTGGTGGAACAGGAGCGCCAGGTGCGCCTGAACACCGACGAACTGGCGCTGGCCAACCGCGCGCTCCAGGAAAACGACGAGCGCTTGCGCCTGGCCAAGCGCAAGGCGGAAGACGCCACGCGCCAGAAGTCCGAGTTCCTGGCGAATATGAGCCACGAGATGCGCACCCCGCTGGCTGGTGTGATCGGCATGCTCGGGTTTGCGCTGCGCGACGCCCAGCTGCAGGAAAACACGCGCGAACAGATCCTGCGCGGGCAGGCTAACGCGCAGTCGCTGCTGACCATCATCAACGACCTGCTCGATTTTTCCAAGATCGAGGCGGGTAAGCTGACCATCGAGAATATCGATTTCGGGCTCACCGGCGCGGTCGAAAACGTGGTCAGCCTGTTCGAGGAGCAGGCCGCCGCGCAAAGCGTGCTCTTCAATGTGGCGCTGGCCGACGACTTGCCGCGCTTCGTGGTGGGCGACCCGACCCGCCTGCGCCAGGTGCTGGTCAACCTGGTCGGCAATGCCTTCAAGTTTACCAACAACGGCGCGGTGCGGCTGTCGGTCGAACGGGTGGCGCCCGCGCCGGACAGCGCGCCGGGCATCAATACCATCCGCTTCGCGGTGAGTGACACCGGCATCGGCATCGCCCCGGACGCGGTCGAACGCCTGTTCCAGAAGTTCGAGCAGGCCGACAGCACCACCACGCGCCGCTACGGCGGCACCGGGCTGGGACTGGCGATCTGCCGCCAGCTGGTCGATCTGATGGGCGGCTCGATCAAGGTCGACAGCATCGAGGGCGTGGGCAGCACCTTCACGGTGGTGCTGCCGCTGGCCGACGGCGTGGCCCCGCCGCTGGTGCCGCACGTGCCGCGCGAGCCGCACAGCCACCGCCTGAAGGTGCTGTGCGCGGAAGACTTCCCGACCAACCAGATCATCATCCGCATGATGCTGGAAGACCTGGGACACACGGTCGACATCGCCGACAATGGCTTGCTGGCGGTGGCGGCGTGCGCGCGCACGCGCTATGACCTGATCCTGATGGATGGACGCATGCCCGAGATGGACGGCGCCACCGCCACGCGCCTGATCCGCGCCGGCGGCCCGCCCGAAGCGCCGGTGCGCGACCAGGAGCTGATGATCGTGGCGCTGACCGCCAACGCCAGCGAGGAAGACCGCAGCCGCTACCTGGCCTGCGGCATGGACGACTTCCTGACCAAGCCGATCGACGAAGCGGCCCTGCATCATCACCTGAGCCGCGCCATCGAGCGCCAGCTCCAGCGCGGCATCAGCCTGGCGCCGATGCGGCAGCCGCGCGCCGAACGGGCGCCCACCACGGCCGAACTGGACGCCATGTTCGGCGTCGATACCGGTCCCGCGCCGCTGGCGGGACCTGCGGCCCATCACGCCGGGCGCCGCGCCAGCGACCTGAAAGCGCGCATGCGGGCCGCCTTCGCCAGCGACTTGCCGAGCCGCCGCGCCGACCTGGAAGAAGCCCTCGTCACCCACGATGCCGAAACGGCGGGGCGCCTGCTGCACGGCTTCAAGGGCAGTTCCTCGTACCTGGAGGCGGCCGAACTGCATCAGTTGTCGGGTGAAATGGAAGAAGCGGCCGACGCGCGCCGCTGGGACCTGATCGCCGCGGCCATGCCGCGCCTGCGCGAACTGCTGTCGGCCTACGACGGCGCGTAGCCGCTGCCGCGCCGACCCGTTATGCATATGCTGTAATATTGGCGTATAAGCTAGAGGTATGATCCGCGGGTGTGTCTGGACAGGCGTGTTTTATGGCGTTGCTGCAAACGGGAGGTGGCCAAATGAAGGTTCTGGTGGTGGATGACGACATCGTATCGCGCATGGTGCTGATGCACCTGATCGACGCCTGCGGCAAATTCGAGATCCTCGAAGCCGAAGACGGGGCCGACGCCTGGGACCAGCTCGAACAGGGCTTGCGCCCGGCAATCTGTTTTTGCGACCTGCGCATGCCGCGCCTGTCCGGCATGGACCTGCTGCAGCGCGTGCGCGCCGACGGCGCCCTGGGCGCGATGCCTTTCGTGCTGGTGTCCTCGGCCACCGACCGCGACACGGTCGACCAGGCCAGCGGCCTTGGCGCCTCGGGCTATATCGTCAAACCGTTCCAGGGCGAGCAGGTGCGCGAGCACATGGCCGGCCTGACCGGAAGCGCCCCGATCGCGGTGGCGCTGCGCGCCGAAAAAGTACAGGCCACCCTGCTGCGCCTCGGCATCGGCGGCGAGCGCCTGATGGTTTACCTGGGCGGCCTGCAGTCGCAGGTGGCGGCGGCCGGCACCGATATCGCCGATCTGCTCGAACGCGGCGACGACGCGGCGGCCCACATGCGCATCGACCGCCTGCACACCGGCTGCGTCACCCTGGGCCTGAACGGCGCGGCCGACGCGCTCAAGGCGCTGCCGTCCGGCGCGCTCGATGGCGCCCAGGTCAAGCTGGCGCTGGCCGAGGTGGTGCGCTCGGCGGTGCACCAGAGCGAAGCGCTCAAACGCATGGGAAGCCCTTCCTGACGGCGATTCGCGAAAGCGCTTGATGTTGTGATAGTTTAAGTCTAAAGTATCCGTCGGGTGAACGGGGACCTCGAAAATTGCGCCGCGTAGCGGGTTTTTCGAGGTTCTCGACGACTGACACTTTTTTCGGGGCGACCATGACACGCTTGACCGCATCGCTACTGAGCGCCTCGGCCTACCAGGACGGCTTTGCGCGCGAACACCTGCCGCCGCCGGGCCAGTGGCCCGAATTCTTGTTCGACCTGCCGGAGCTCCACTATCCACAGCGCCTGAACTGCGCCGCCGAACTGCTCGATGCGGCCGTGGAGCGCGGGGCGGGGGAGCGCATCGCCATTATCGGCGAGCACGAAAACTGGACCTACGCGCAGTTGCAGCAGCGGGTCGACCGCATCGCCCACGTGCTGCGCGCCGACCTGGGACTGGTCACCGGCAACCGCGTGCTGCTGCGCGGCGCCAACAACCCGATGATGGCGGCCTGCCTGCTGGCCGTGCTCAAGGCCGGCCTGATCGCCGTGCCCAGCATGCCGCTGCTGCGCGCGCGCGAACTGACCGCCATCGTCGACAAGGCCAGCGTGGACGCGGTGCTGTGCGCGGCCAGCCTGCGCGGAGAGATCGATGCCATCGCCGCCTTGCCGCGCCACGTGCTGGCGTTCAACGATCCCGATAATCCGGCCTCGCTGGAAGCCATGATGGCGCGCCATCCGGTGCCGTTCGCCGCGCACGCCAGTGCCGCCGATGACGTGTGCCTGATCAGTTTTACCTCGGGCACCACCGGCATCCCCAAGGGGACCATGCATTTTCACCGCGACGTGCTGGCCATCTGCGACTGTTTTCCGCGCCATACCCTGGCCGCGCGCGCGGATGACATCTTCATCGGCACGCCGCCGCTGGCCTTCACGTTCGGGCTGGGCGGACTGCTGCTGTTCCCGATGCGCTTTAGCGCGGCCGCCGTGCTGCTCGAAAAGCTCACGCCCGACACCCTGCTCGCCGCCATCGAAAAATACCGCGCCACGGTGTGCTTCACCGCGCCGACCTTTTACCGCCAGATGGCGCCGCTGGCGGCGAACCATGACCTGTCGAGCCTGACGCGCAGCGTGTCTGCCGGCGAAGCGCTGCCGCTGGCCACGCGCGAAGCCTGGCAGGCGGCCACCGGGCTGCGCATGATCGACGGCATCGGCGCCACCGAACTGCTGCACATCTTCATTTCGGCCGCCGGCGACGCGATCCGCCCTGGCGCGACCGGCAAACCGGTGCCGGGCTACCATGCCTGCATTCTCGACGCGAACGGCCTGCCGGTGGGGCCGGGCGTGATCGGCCGGCTGGCGGTGAAGGGGCCGACCGGCTGCCGCTACCTGGCCGACGAGCGCCAGAACGATTACGTGCATGACGGCTGGAACCTCACCGGCGACGCCTACGAAATGGACGCCGACGGCTATTTCTACTACCGCTCGCGCACCGACGACATGATCATCTCGGCCGGCTACAACATCGCCGGCGCCGAAGTCGAAGAGGTGCTGCTGCGCCATGACGCGGTGGCCGAATGCGGCGTGATCGGGCGCCCTTGCGAGGAACGCGGCCAGGTGGTGGAGGCGCACGTCGTGCTTCAACCCGGCTTCGAGCCGACCGAGGCGCTGGCCGTCCAGTTGCAGGACTTCGTCAAGCTGCAGATCGCTCCTTACAAATATCCCCGCTCGCTCAGGTTCATCGACAAACTGCCGCGCACCGAAACCGGCAAGCTGCAGCGCTTCAAGCTGCGCGCAAACTAAACCGAAGACGAACCTCATGAATATTGTGTGCATCGGCGGCGGCCCCGCCGGACTGTATTTCAGCCTGCTGATGAAAAAGCAGGACCCGTCCCACCAGATCACCGTCGTCGAACGCAATCGTCCTTACGATACCTTCGGCTGGGGCGTGGTGTTTTCCGACCAGACCTTGGGCAACCTGGTGAACGCCGACGAGCCGAGCGCGCGCGAGATCCTGCAATCGTTCAATCACTGGGACGATATCGACATCTTCTTCAAGGGCGAGAAAGTCACCTCGGGCGGGCATGGCTTTTGTGGCATCGGGCGCAAGCGCCTGCTCAACATCCTGCAGCAGCGCTGCGAGGAACTCGGTGTGCAACTGGTGTTTGAAAACGAGGTCGAGGACGATCAGGCGCTGGCCGGCATGTACGGGGCCGACCTGGTGATCGCCTCGGACGGCTTGAACAGCCGTACCCGCAAGCGCTATGCAGACACCTATCGGCCCGAGATCGAGGCGCGCCGCTGCCGCTTCGTGTGGCTTGGCACGCGCAAGAAATTCGATGCGTTCACGTTCGCCTTCAAGGAGACGGAGCACGGCTGGTTCCAGGCGCATATCTACCAGTACGATGGCGACACCTCGACCTTCATTGTCGAAACGCCGGAACAGGTGTGGCGCCGCGCGGGACTGGACCGGATGACGCAGGAAGAGAGCATCGCGTACTGCGAGCGCCTGTTCGCCGACCAGCTGGGCGGGCATGCGCTGATGTCCAATGCGCCGCATTTGCGCGGTTCGGCGATGTGGATTACTTTTCCGCGCGTGGTGTGCGCACAGTGGGTGCATTGGAATGGCGCGGTACCGGTGGTGCTGATGGGTGACGCCGCCCATTCGGCGCATTATTCGATCGGTTCGGGCACCAAGCTGGCGCTGGAAGACGCGATCGAGCTGGCGCGCTGTTTCGGCGCGCACGCGGATGCGGCGCAGGCGCTGGCGGCCTACCAGGAAGTGCGCGCGGTCGAGGTGCTCAAGCTGCAAAGCGCGGCGCGCAATTCGATGGAATGGTTCGAGAACGTGGAGCGCTATACCGCCATGGAGGCGCCGCAGTTCGCGTACTCGATGCTCACGCGCAGCCAGCGCCTGTCGCACGAAAACCTGCGCCTGCGCGACCCGGATTACGTGGCCGGCTTCGAAGCCTGGATCGCGCGGCGCGCCTGCGAGCAGGCCGGATTGGCAGCGCCGGCCGGCGCGCGCGTGCCTCCCATGCTCACGCCCTTCAAG
This sequence comes from Massilia antarctica, assembly GCF_015689335.1. Classification (GTDB taxonomy): domain Bacteria; phylum Pseudomonadota; class Gammaproteobacteria; order Burkholderiales; family Burkholderiaceae_D; genus Telluria_A; species Telluria_A antarctica. The sequence continues at coordinate 3,714,150 of NZ_CP065053.1, forward strand.
CTGCGCGGGGTGACCTTGAAAAACCGCATCGTGGTCTCGCCCATGGCGCAGTATTCGGCGCTTGACGGCGTGGCCGGCGACTATCATCTGGTGCACCTTGGCGCACGCGCGCTCGGTGGCGCGGCTCTGGTGTTCGCGGAGATGACGTGCGTGTCGGCCGATGCGCGCATCACCCCAAGCTGCCCCGGCATGTATGCGCCCGAGCACACGGCGGCGTGGAAGCGCATCGTCGACTTCGTGCATGCCAGTTCGGACGCCAGGATCGCGCTGCAACTGGGCCACGCCGGACCGAAAGGATCGACCCGCGCGATGTGGGACGGGATCGACCAGCCGCTCGCAAGCGGCAACTGGCCGCTGGTGGCCGCGTCGAGCGAACAGTATCTGGAGGGCGTATCGCAGACCGCGCGCGCCGCCACGGTCGATGACATGGATCGCATCGAAGCCGATTTCGTGCGCGCCACGCGCGCGGCGTTTGACGCGGGCTTCGACTGGATCGAACTGCACTGTGCGCACGGCTATCTGCTGTCGTCGTTCATTTCGCCGCTGACCAACCGGCGCGAGGATGAATTCGGCGGCAGCCTGGAAAACCGCTGCCGCTATCCGCTGCGGGTGTTTCGCGCGATGCGCGCCGTCTGGCCGGCCGACAGGCCGATCAGCGTGCGCATTTCCGCGCACGACTGGGTCGACGGCGGCATCACGCCCGACGACGCGGTGCACATCGCGCGCCTGTTCAAGGATGCAGGCGCCGACATGATCGACTGCTCGTCAGGGCAGGTCAGCAAGCGCGAAAAGCCGGTGTACGGACGCATGTTCCAGACCCCGTTCGCCGACCGCGTGCGCAACGAGGCGAAGATTCCGACGATCGCGGTCGGCTCGATTTTCGAGGCCGACCACGCCAACAGCATCATCGCGGCCGGCCGCGCCGATTTGTGCGCGGTGGGACGGCCGCACCTGGCCAATCCGGCGTGGACCCTTACCGAGGCGGCGCGCATCGGCTTTTCCGCGATCGACTGGCCGAAGCAGTACCGGCCGGCCAAGCTGCAGTTGGAGCGCAACCTGGAACGCGAACGCCAGCTGGCCGCCGCCGGCGCCGGTTTGACTCCGCAGCAGGTCGCGGCCGGATTGCTGGAGGGCTGATGGACGACCTCACGCCGCCAAACGATGGCGCGGCGCTGGACCTGGCCAGCCGCCTGACGCAGGATCATCACCAATCGCTCAAGCTGTGGCTGCGCATGCTCTCGTGCACGGTGCGCATCGAGAACGAGATACGCAGCCGCCTGCGCACGACGTTCGACATCACCTTGCCGCGTTTCGACCTGATGGCGCAGCTGGAGCGCCATCCGGACGGCCTGCGCATGGGTGAGCTGTCCAGGCGCATGATGGTCACCGGCGGGAACATCACCGGTATCACCGACCAGCTGGAGCAGGAAGCGCTGGTGGTGCGCGTGCCCGACCCCAAGGACCGGCGCGCCTACAAGGTCAAGCTGACGAGCGAGGGCCATACGGCGTTCGCCAGAATGGCGGTGGTGCACGAGGAGTGGATCGCCGACCTGCTCAAGGATATGTCGCCCGACGACAAAGGGCAGCTTATCGCGCTGCTCTCGCAAATGAAACAGCATCTTCAATAAGGAATACCATGCGTTACCTACCAGGCCAGGCGCAGCAATTGCCCGGCAACCGCGGCGCGCTGGCGTCGTACCAGGCCAGCCACTTTCGTTTCGAGGTCGAGGACGCGGTCGCGACCCTGACCCTGAACCGGCCGGAGCGCAAAAATCCGCTCACCTTCGCGTCCTACGCCGAGCTGCGCGACCTGTTTCGCGCGCTGGCGTATGCGGACGATGTGAAAGTGGTCGTCATCACCGGCGCGGGCGAGAATTTCTGCTCGGGCGGCGATGTGCACGACATCATCGGTCCCCTGACGCAGCTCGACATGCCCGGGCTGCTGGCGTTTACGCGCATGACCGGGGATCTGGTCAAGGCGATGCGCGCCTGTCCGCAGCCGGTGATCAGTGCGGTCGATGGCATCTGCGCGGGCGCCGGTGCGGTCCTGGCG